>NZ_CAIY01000001.1 GCF_000350105.1 Richelia intracellularis HH01 | reverse complement strand
TACTAATTCTTATCTACATCCATATTAATATACTTATTAAAAATAAATGACTAGTAAACACTTATGAAGTATAGAATTTTGTTCTATATAAATTAAGGAATAATGAATATTTTAATGATAATTGAACCTTATATATAAGTATTTAATTAATATGATTAAATCAGTTTCAAAGTTATTCTATCTATGTCTTTTTTATAAATTCTTATTATTCTCTATCTTGCAATTATGAATTTACACCAAATAATATACTTATGAATTAAGAAAGAAGTCTAAACAATAATCAGCCAAATTTCTTCATTCTTTATAATCCAAAGCCTAAAACTGGAATTGTTTATTTCTGTTTTGATATATGACTATACTAATAACTTAGAAAAATACTTTTTGTAATAAAAGTAATAAGCGCTAATCAAGGCTGTTTTTATAGGATAGACTTCAATACTTATCACTAAGTAAACTGAATAATCAAAATAATGATTAACTCTGCTGCATGATTAATAAATATTTTAGTTTCTTACTTGTATGTATCTCTATAATACAGTTTCAGTTACAAAAATCGGATAATAGTAACTGTTGGATCTTAAAAATTATATTTGTAATGTATAGGACAAAATAACTTCCTGTTAGCAATACTTATAAATATACTATCTCTGCTTTACAAGTTCAATTTTTTGTTAAAATACGACTAGTAATACTAAACCTTAAATTCGAATTCAGACATTTTTCGATGGTATGATTATTTGAAGTAAGATTCATATAAAAATCGGGTAGTGTAGGTGTATTGCTAAAGTCACCCTCAGTATAGAATTAAGATGAATATTATTCAATATATTTGCAAATTATACGAATAAAGTTTAATCTCATGAATTTACGTATGTGCAATGTTAATTGTTAATTTCTTGGTAATCCATCTGATTTATAAAATCAACCTAGTTAAACTCAAGCATTGATTTATATATGATCATGTATGAACACATAATTCCATTATTTTACTAGAGTAGTTAAGACGGTGGCTGGATAAACTTGTAGATTTACTATTATTGTTATGGTATGTACATTTGAGTAACTAGAGCTAAATCAATACTTAGCCTATGAGAGGTGATGAGTTAAAATATAGTTTTTGACAATGATAAAAATCTTAAAGTTTGTAAGTAATTGATCATAGTTAATAATTTAGGACTGGTGCTACGAGTTCGAATTATACTAGTAAACCACGGGGATATTTATGGCAATCAATAACTTTTTAAATAATTTAAGAAAGATTGGTAAAAAACCACTTAATAAATATCCGGATTCATTATGCTCTAGATAGAGAAAATTTTGCGCAACAGATTTTGGTCTTTTGATTTGATTATCTAGAGATTTTTGATATCTTAAAACCCAGTTTTTTTATTGCCTAAAAAACCTTAGTGTAGTACAGAATAATTTTGTTTTGTTGATGTAATACTGGCGATTAATCGGGGAATATATAGTGATTACCCAAAATATCAGATATTTGTTTGTACCTAACTATAATCCATATTATTTTGAGGCGATTTGGATAATTTTCAGTTCCCTTATTTTATTTTTCTAAAATGCCAAGTATAACTGGGTTTATGAGCAAGTAAATTTATTTCTTTATGGGGTAGATATTAGAAGTTAAAGTAATTTAAAATTCTTAAAAGATAAATATTATATAACTACATAAAAATAGCTTAAAGAAAATGTCTGTTCAAAAAAACTTGTACTTCTGCTGCTGTAGGTTGAGAAGTGATTGCTCCTGGTTTTGTAGTGGTTAATGCTCCCACTGCACTGGCATAGACAACAATATCTTTAGCTATCTGGGTATTATTCAAATCTTTTACTCCATAAGTGAGTAATTGGTGTATAAATCCAGAAGTAAAACCATCTCCAGCTCCAGTTGTGTCAATAACATCTACGGGGAAAGCTGGCAATTGACCTTCATTATTACCTAGGCAATAAGCACAACCATTACCCCCGTCTGTAACTAATATACCTTCAGCTCTATCTATTTTATAGATGATTTTCTCAGGATCATGGGTATCAAATAGCCATTCAGCTTCTTCTTTAGCTAGTTTTACAAAATCAACTTTGTTAAATAAGCTTCTAATTTCTTGGGGTGCAATATCAATATTTTGCCAAAATACTGGACGCCAGTTGATATCTAACATCACCTTAAGTTTATATTTGTCTGCTAAATCTAAAGCATGATGTACAGCTCTATTACTTTCTGGATATGCTAATTCCAAGGTTCCTAACACTAGGAAATCAGCTTTTTGGAATAGTAATTCAGGTAATAGTTCTGCTTGCAGAAGTGTATCAGCAAACTTCTCAGTCTCATATTTACCAAAACCAGCAAAGTTTCTATCACCATATACATTTCGCAATACATAAACTTGACGAGTTGGTACATTAAAATATCTTTGTACTCCCTCAGTATTTACACTTGCATCTTGCAAAACTTGAATTAGAGAATTTCCTAGCTCATCTAAACCCAAAGCGCCAATAAATCCTGCTGATGTACCTAATTTGACTAGAGCACAAGCAACATTGGCTGGTGCGCCTCCTGGATAGAGAGTCCAAGATTCAACATCTTCTAGTCCCTGTCCCAATTGATCAGCTAGACAATCAAACAGAATTTCACCCAGACACAAAACTTGGGGATTACTCATTACGTTTTGGATAATAGATTTTGGTTTAGAGTTTTCCAGTATAAAACTACAATATTTTTTGGTTTTATTGGCAGTGATTCATACAATGAAATAAGATTTGCTTATTTTGTATGAGAATATTCTAAATTTTAAGCAAATAGTGAAAAAAAATTCCCATAATGGTATTGCAACTAACACTTGAAATGACTACCAATTCGAGAATCTTCTAAAATGAGAAATAGTGATTAAGTACTTATACTAAGGAAGGACAAAAACAAGTATGGCTGGTGGCGAGTCTCAGAACCCTGTTAGTCTTTCAGATAGAGAACTGCAAATAACTGATTTAGTGGCCGCTGGTTTAACTAACCAAGAAATTGCAGCCAAACTGGAGATTAGCAAACGTACAGTTGATAACCATATCAGCAATATTCTTACCAAGACGGAGACTGGTAATAGAGTAGCCCTAGTCCGTTGGGCTTTACAATGGGGCAAGGTTTGTTTAAACGATGTTAATTGCTGTATCTTGCCTAATTCAAGTGGTGAGTGATTGTTTTTTGCATATTACCAAAACTATTACAATTGTCTTCTCTTAAGTATTTTTCTCATTACACCTCACTATTTGTGTGAATCTCTGAATTCTAATTCCACTAGGCTGTGAGAAGACAATTCTTAATGTGTATAGGTGACTCTGTATACCAAAGAGATTAACTTACGATTAATGCAAATTATGTACTCAGCATAATTTCCTGGTATTTGAATGCCGCAAATGAATTTTCTTTATGTTGCTTGCAGCATACAATTATCTTAGTGGTAAGTGAGAAAATCTACTTACCACCATTTTTAAATTCTTGTAAATTTGGTGAAATAACTAGGATTCTGATTGAATTATAGGTAAAAATAAGGATAAAAAATTAACCGATTTAAAGACGTTGCGTACATCTGAATAAAAATCAAATCAACAAATTTTTTAAGTCAATTAGAGTTAGTTTTATGTTATTCTCAATGATATTTTCTTTAGAGAGGATTTAATACCATAGCAGCGCTGTATTTTCAATTATCAGCGAATTCAATGTTTCTCTTATTTTTAGATTTTTATAGCTATTTATCGATGTGGTAAAGTATTACCTTTAAGGTGCTCCATATAATTTTTATGAAGTGTTGGACTTGAGTTAATAGAAGTCTAACATGATTTGTCAATAATATACTAATCATAAATGGTACACATTTGTAAGTGCAATCATATGGTTTACATAAGAGGAGATAAGAATTCTTCAGTTAGATTTAAGCATATTATTTATGTCTCTTTTGAATAACTTAGATTTTAAGTGTTAGTCTAATAGGACTAATATTATTTCAATATATTATGGATATATATGTAAGTATTAGCTATTGTACAAGTAAATTTTTAACCTTACTAATTTTGAATATTTTAATTTTATTATCTTCATTATAACCTTTTGTCAGTAAGACCAGATAGAAAATTCATAAACCGAAAAAAATAATACCGAATATGGAGCAGGCATTGAAGTAATATGAATTATTATTAATCATATATACAATAATTTATCTTTTATTTATCTTGTTCCAAGATGTTATGAATTTCCTGTAAGAGTTTCTCCTGTTGTTTATTTAGTTCTGTTAATTGCTGATAAATCTCTGACATTTTTTTCCCTTCCATAGTACTTATAATTGAATTGTTATATTTTGATGTGGCAGGAAAATATTTTTTTTCTATTGGCTCAATATTTTGAAATATTAGTTTAGTAAATTTATTTGTTGAGCTCCAGCCAGCCCTTATAATGCCTAAAAATACCCTCAATGGTATGTGAATGATTGATAAAATAGTATTTTCAACCATTCGAATAATCACCTTAATAAGGGTAAATACGATAGTAATTATAAATAGTATAATAATTGAACTTATAACAGGATGATGAGTAGACCAATCTAGTAATTTTAATAAGCGTAAGAGCTCTTGTTTTTTTTCAAGCCAATTATTAATAGAGAAAGTCACGGCATTTTGCATCATAGTTTATATGTCATACATGACAAAGTTTATATGATTTAGACCCACCAGATATATTAGGAATTATGAACATAATATCAATTTGTAAACAGACATTATAAAAATAATAAGAAATAAATTACTAAATGATATTTTGTTATATTTTGCCATAGACTATGGTAGTTGCTTTGATAATTAAATTGTCATCAAAATTATTTTTTATACATAAGGTAAATGCCAGAATTGTAGAATCATATAGTCATCAAATAGAACTATTTGTAAATAATAGAGACTAGTAGGGCTAGCAATCAAATTTAGGAAAGACTGGATATAAAAACATATATAATCTGAGAGTGTTTGATATGGAAAATAAAAAAATTAAGTTGTAGAATTTTTGATTTATATTAGCAATATTTATTGGCTCTTATAACAACTTATGAGTTTTCCTAACTACAGATATTCTTTCCCTGAAACAATGTACAATCTGCCTGCATAATTCCCAATATCAATCATTTTATATTCTGTGCTACTTAGAATTTTATCCAAGACTCTAATTAATAGAGGTTTACCCTTTGCCCTATGTAAATTGTGATCAAAGTCATTACTAAAAACATAAATTATAAGGTATCTTAAAATGTCTACTTCGTAATGGAATGCTGTCACCATAATACAAAATTAAGCACCTATAATTAATAATTGATTAATCCTCTTAATTATGGTCTTATAAAAATTATAGTTGATGAACTTGAACATCCCATTAAAAACAATCAAGGCTTAGGCAAGTTAACAATTAGGTTTTTCAGTTAATAAGCCATGATATGCCCTATTTACTTTAGTATTAGACATATTCAAGTAAATAGGGCACCTCGTTTCAATTCAGATAAACCTCTATGATATAAAGCTAAACAACCTAGATAGAATGTGGCAATTTTACCTAATCATATTCTAGTTAAGATAGAGTAAATTTGGGGCTTATTATAATTATGAAACGGTAATAATACTCCCTATATTGCAATAATCAAAATTACTAAAATTGAGAATTATATCAGCCATGAACATTTCATAAAAATACTTTATCAGGCAGAAAATACAATAATAGAAGAACTTTGGCAAAAGTTTCATGGCCATAATTGCTATTATATAAAAATCTCACTTAATGGTAGGACAAAAAAGGTTTCATGAATCAATGTATTTATAAAATTTCAACTGAAACCTTAAGTTATTTCCCAAAAATTTTATTGGAAAACTCTAAAGTCTATTTAAAAACTAAAGTTAGTTCTCAATATGCCCATTAAGATATTATCGTTATTACTGTTATGATCAGGTGCCGTTAGCCAAATAACTCCAGGGGTAATAGCAATATTATCTGTTACCTGATATTCATAAAAAGCCTCAAGGTGCAACGAGGTATCATTATCTTCTGATATTTGGCTAATATTCGATTTCGTAACTTTTGGTTCTATACCCATTATTATTCCGGCAAGGTTACCCTTTTTGCCTAAATCGAGAAGTCCAAAGGTTACAGCACAATTCCAGATATCGATATCACCACGGTCAATCAAACCTCCTTTAGTAGACAAGTTACGAGCTGTGGTATAGCCAACCCAACCTCCTAACAATACTTTGTCATTGAGTTTATGAGATGCTTGTATACCGTAGGAATTACTGGAAATTGGTACAGAGGAGTCGTTAGGGTTATTTGTAGCATTTTGGACGAATTCACCTAAAAATGTCCGTAGGTTTGCCCGATTGCTACCTGTGGCTAGTTCTTGGTTATAGGCATTAATATAAGTTAAACCAAAGGTAAGGCGATTACTGGGTTTGAGAGTTAGTTGGGTTAAAGCTCCATAACCTCCATTAAATAAGCCATTACCATTACTAGGATTGTTAGATGAATTTGCTAAATAGCCTAAGCTCAAATCTAACTTACCTCCAAATTGGTGAGTTATACCTAAGCCAGCACCATTCATATGGTGGTAAATGGGATTCCCAGTACCAAATAATGATAAAGGAACTACTCCACCATCCCTATCAAAAAGGTTGACAGTATTGGCAAAATAGTCTGCTGCACCTGCGTTTCCCATGACAGTCACTTGAGTATTTTTATTTGCAGGAAATTGATAATATAGAGTGCCTAAGGCAATATCCGTATTACCATCCTCTCCACTAAAGGAAAAACTCCCTTCCCGTGTACTAATATTAGGTCCGAGAATATTATTCGCTTCCAACCTAGTAAATAGAGTATCTTTTCCAGTAAAACTAGTTAGAAGTTTTATTCGGGTCCGAGCTGCAAAAGTTGTATTGTCACTGTTATATGTATTTCCTGACAGAACATCACTTACAGCTGTAATAACGTCTCCTTGAAGTTTTGTCGTAGTTGAAAACTGTTCCGTTTTTAATTTTCCAGTATGGGCCATTAAACTGTTTATATGTTCTCGGAGTGCAGCCATTTCCACGGAGAATTCCCCTTGCAACCTTTGCAACATAGCCAAGTCCTCTTTGTTAACCATATCTGCTGCTTCTGTAGCAATTAATTGGTTAACTCTCTCCAAACAAGCATTAAGACCAGCAGCAAATTCATATCGTGTTATTACTCTGTTCCCACGATAAGTATTATTGGGATACCCAATAATGCAACCATATCTCTCAACCAAAGATTGCAAAGCCTGGAAAGCCCAATCCGTTGGATTTACATCTGATAACTTACGTCTAGAGCTTATTTGGGCATTTTGTTCTTCCTTGTTTGTTTTCTGATTCTCTTCCACCATTGCTGAAGTTGGTGTACCCTTTGCTGCTACCCCCATAACTTCCAAAGATAAAACAACGCCCATAACTACAGAATTAATTAGTAGTGAACCCAGGAATTTCTTCATTGCCTTCCACACATAGATTTTCAGGTTTTGCACAAAAGTAGTTGATATCTATTTCTAAGTATTTTCTCATAATGATACTTGTTCTTAAATTATACTTAAAAGCAAAAAAAAGAAAGTCGAAATATAAAGTCCGACTTTTTATCTATTGAGCTAAAAGTCTACTAGGATAAATCTAAAAAATGAAACTAAAGTGCAAAGTTTATAAATGGATGAAGAATAATTGCAGAATACTCTGGCTTTTATTATCTTTGTTTCTATTGGGTTTTGAAGGTTGTGTTCTATCTAGTTCACAAAAATTAGAAGGTGACTCCAAGGATTATTCCGCAAAGATATCTAACTCCCTGGTCCCTGTATCAGTAAATAATAAAGTGAAAATTATGACTACATTTTTGCCAATTTATTGGTTTACAAGAGCTGTAGCCGGTGATTTGGCAGAAATTGAGGTGCTTGTGCCTCCGGGTATTGAAATACACCATTATCAAATAACCCCAGAAAATATAAAAAAATTGGCATTGGCTAATATACTAGTAAAAAACGGCCTGGGTCTGGAAAAATTTTTAGATGGTGCTGTTAAAAGTTCTGAGAACAAAGGGCTTCATATAATTGATGCGAGTAGAGGAATTAATCCCTTAAATCCAATCGATCCTTTAGAAACTACTGGAAAACATTATGATAAGTCGCATCATCATACTGGAGGGAACCCCCATGTATGGTTAGATCCCATACTAGTAATACAACAAGTCAACAATATTCGAGATGGATTAATTACTGTCGATCCAAAAAATAAAAGTAGCTATCAGGACAATGCATCTGCTTATATAAAGGAATTATTGAACCTGCATAGTGCTTTTCAGCAAAGATTGCAAAATCATGCTATTGATATGAGCTGCAAATTTATCACCTTTCATGATGCCTTTCCATATCTTGCCAAAAGATATAGTCTTGAACAAGTAGTCATTGTGGAGCTGCCAGAAGAACAATTATCACCACACGAATTAAAAAAAGTTGTGAATACTGTTAAAAAGTATCAAGTGAAAGCCTTATTCGGCGAATTTGGTATAGATAATAAATTACTTAACAATCTTGCTAAAGATTTAAATATTACTTTACTTTATCTAGATTCTTTAGAATTGGGGGATAAAAATCCCCTATATTATTTCCAAGGTATGCACGCTAATTTAGAAAACTTGGCTTCGGCTTGTAAGTAAATTACTTATTAATATCAATTTTATGGGAATATTTTACTGTTCTGTCCATTTATAAATTGTTATTGCCTAGGCCAAGAATTGATAGGTAGCATCATCTGACAAAGTAGATTCTTTAGAATGTTCATACTAGAAGGCTAATACATCAGATTCTCATATTCACGAATCTTTCAAACTCTCATTCTCTTCTCTTCGTTAGGTGAACGGGATGTACCATATAGTTTTAAAGTTATTTTGTCATTCTTCTATATTGTTATTTTGAATTTTCGTAACCTGAAATATGGATATTACTAACACCCCTAACCCAATTTTGGATGTAGACGGCTTAAATGTATCCCGGGGTAAGTATTTGATTTTGAGGGATATCTCCTTTGAATTATTGCCCAAAACTAATATGGCGATAGTAGGACCAAATGGTGCAGGGAAAACCACATTAGTACAAGCCATCCTAAATCTAATCCCTCATATGTCTGGAAGAGTGCAAATACTTGGTTGTCCAAATACAAAAATGGGGAAGCTAGGTTATTTGCTAGGATACATAGCACAAAATTTCATCTTTAATCGAAGTTTTCCCCTATCTGTGAGCGAATTAGTTGGTTTAGGCTGGGTAGGGAGTGCAAATATATATAAAAATAGTAATTCCCTATCCAAATTATGGCAAATAGGTCAGGAAAAATCAGCAGCAATCAATCAGGCCTTAAAACGCACGAATGCTTATCACCTACGCAACCAAGCTATAGGAACTCTCAGTTGTGGTCAACTTAAGCGAGTATTGCTGGCATATTGCTTAGTTATACCTCGTAAACTATTGATACTAGATGAAGCCTTTACAGGATTAGATATCCAGGGCTCGGCACACTTTTATATTTTGCTCAACCAACTAAAACAAGAAGAAGGTTGGACTATATTACAGATTTCGCATGATATTGATATGGTAAATCGCCACTGTGATCGTGTGATTTGTCTGAACCAAACGATCATTTGTACAGGAGTTCCAGAAGTTGCATTTTCTGCTGATAATATGATGGCTACCTATGGACCTGGATTTAGCTGTTCCCAGCATCAGTTTTCTTAGCATTTTATATAAGCACTATTGTACTTGAATACTTGAAGCTTGATGTTAGTAAAGGAGTAATAAAGTTAGTCTAGTTACTTTTGATATGGGAAGTTCATAGTTTTATATTAGATACAAGAAAAAATACGCAATTTTACTTGCAATAGGTATTGTTTACAATTGACTATTGACATGTTTATAACAAAGAATTTTTATATTGGATATTGGCAGAAATTTACTCTTGTAGGAAAGCCTGAAAAATAAGTTTATTTTATAATATTAACAATCTTACATTTCTTTTTTGTATTAGGTATTTGTATGAATAGTTCTCCCTAAATATAAATTAATGAGATTGCTATACGATTTATATGTGCATCTCCAACACTAATTCATAAAACTTACAACATTTTCAAAACCATGAAGAAAAGTTACTAACTGGTAACCATAGTGAAAATACTATTTTAGTACTAATTATCTTGTCATTTAAAAATCTAAGACCCAAATAAAACATCTATTAAATGGGCCTTGAGAGATTCACCAATTAGGATTTTCCTATCATGTTTTTCAGTTTATTAACTATGTGTCATGCTTGCCTTATATTTATTGTTAAGGTATATACCAAATGTTCTAGTTATCCTTAAATTTTCTTTTAACCTTCAGTATCTTCTCCGAAGACTTTACAGGTAGATATGTGGATAAGTAATTAGGGATATACTTGTTTATTATTAATATGTGTAAATCTTATACCAGCAATCTAAACATTATCATGCATAAATAACAGTGAGTTTATAGTGGTCTAATTCTTGTAGCTAAGCTATTTGAATGCATTGAACGCAAATTTTTAAGGAGGTTTAGTTTCTATGTAAAAGCTGAAATCTATGTTGGTTTATATTTAGCTAAAGGAAAATAATTTTCCCCCAGTTAAGACTTTGCTGACATGAAAATAGTAAAAGCCCTAAGATAGAATTAATTCTTTAATTCCAAAAACTCAAGTCTCAAGACTATCTGGCCGATACTTATTGGGGCAAAAGTATCAGAGGTTTCAGGTCATTAATCTTATTAACTCACAAACTTTTATCTCCAGCTTTTTCGCTCTTACTTCCTTCAACAAAAATCCAAAATTGAATGACAGATAATAGTTACATCCGCACGCTTGTTATTTTTGATATTGATGGCGTCATCCGAGATGTTGGTAATTCCTATCGTAAAGCTTTGGCAGACACCGTAGAGCATTTCACTTCTGGGGAATACCGCCCAACCTTAACAGATATTGATGAGCTTAAATCTGAAGGTATTTGGAATAATGATTGGGAAGCTTCTCAAGAGTTAGTTCATCGTTACTTTGAAACTCAAGGTAAATCCTACAAAGCAGTAAAAATAAATTATAAGACTATTGTTGACTTTTTTCAGAGACGTTATTTTGGTACTGATCCTAACAAGTGGAATGGTTATATTTGTAATGAACGAATATTATTAGGACTTCCTTATTTAGAACAACTAAGTTTAGCTAATATTGACTGGGGATTTTTTAGCGGTGCAACCCGTGCATCTGCCAATTATATCTTACAAGACCGTTTAGGCTTACAATCACCTATTCTAATTGCTATGGAAGATTCTCCTGGCAAACCAGATCCCACAGGACTTTTTGCTACAGTTAGCCTCCTGCAAAGTAGAACTGATCATATTTCTATGGTAATATATGCAGGGGATACGGTAGCAGATATGCAAACGGTAGAAAATGCACGGCAAGTAGAACCAAGAATAAACTGGGTTGGAGTCGGAGTTCTCCCACCCCATGTGCAAGAAAACCCCTCTGAAAAGAATGCGTATGGAAAGAAGCTAAAACAAGCTGGAGCAGCAGTAGTTATAGATAATATACAAGACCTAACACCTAGAATGGTAAAACATCTATTAAAAGACGAATCAGAGCAGTGGTAAAACTAATTTAATTTTAGGGCCTCTACTATCAAAAATATAAATATGTTCTTGCAAGTTTGAAAGCAGAATATAGGTAAAAAAATCCTGGCCTGATTTACTAATTTTAGCATACCCTAGTAAGGGAGCGCGTAGTAATTACGTAATTTTTTATTGTTAGAGGAACTATTTAATTAATGGCCGCAATTACCCCAAAATTAAAGCATGAGGTTAAAGACCTTGCTCTAGCTCCCCTGGGAATGCAGCGTATTGAATGGGCTGCACGGGAAATGCCTGTTTTAAAGCAAATCCGTGATCGCTTTGAGCAAGAAAAACCTTTTGCAGGTATCCGGATTGCAGCTTGTTCTCATGTAACAACAGAAACAGCTAACTTGGCAATTACACTAAAAGCAGGTGGTGCAGATGCTTTGCTAATTGCTAGTAACCCCCTATCTACTCAAGATGATGTAGCGGCTTGTCTTGTCAAAGACCATAATATTCCTGTCTTTGCCATTAAAGGTGAAGACAATGAAACCTACAATCGTCATGTGCAAATTGCTTTAGATCATCATCCCAACATAATTATTGATGATGGTAGCGATGTCGTAGCCACCCTAGTTCAAGAGCGTAAAAAACAATTATTTGAGATTATCGGTACTACAGAGGAAACTACTACAGGTATTGTTCGTTTACGAGCGATGCTAAGTGATGGTGTGCTTCCTTTTCCAGCAATGAACGTCAACGATGCTGATACCAAGCATTTCTTTGACAACCGCTATGGTACAGGGCAGTCTACATTAGATGGTATCATCCGTGCTACTAATGTCCTACTAGCAGGCAAAACCATAGTTATTGTTGGTTATGGTTGGTGCGGCAGGGGTATAGCTATGCGTGCACAGGGCTTAGGTGCAAATATAATTGTTACTGAAATCGACCCTATTAAGGCCATTGAAGCAGTAATGGATAGTTTTCGAGTAATGACAATGGCAGAAGCCGCTCCCTTGGCAGATATGTTTATCACTGTAACTGGTAATAAACACGTTATTCGCTCCGAGCACTTTGATGTCATGAAAGACGGTGCGATCGTATGCAACTCTGGTCACTTCGATATTGAAATTGACCTCAGATCTCTAAAAGAAAAGGCTACTAAAGTAAAGAATGTTCGCCCATTCACTGAAGAGTATCACCTGCCTAGTGGTAAATCTGTAGTTGTTTTAGGAGAAGGACGTTTAATTAACTTGGCTGCTGCTGAGGGGCATCCTAGTGCAGTAATGGATATGAGCTTTGCCAACCAGGCTTTGGGCTGTGAATACTTAGTAAAAAACAAGGGTAAACTGGAGCCTGGAATGTATTCTATTCCTAGGGAGATAGATGAGGAGATAGCTCGCCTGAAGTTGCAGGGAATGGGTATTAATATTGACTCTTTAACAGAAGAACAAATTGAGTATATTAATTCTTGGAATGTTGGAACTTGATATTAAAGGAAAATCCATCTAAATAGAGGCTTTAAAACCTAAAAAATTTACTTGTAAATTGTCCGAGGCAATTATCATGGGATAGACAGTCACACTATCCCTTTTTGTGTTTCCCTTTTACACTGAAGTCTTAACTGAAACCACATTTAATTTAGGTGTTTGAAGAGTACTTCGTTTTTTAATTATTTCTTGGCTCTGGGTAAATCAGAAAAAAAGAAAGATAGACTATTCAACAATTGTTGCAATTACATAATATTATTGCCATTTAATTCTGTCAGAATTAAATGGTAGGTTACGAAATCTGGCTAATAATTGTAATTCATGGCATTTCTGCTTATTGAATTTTCCCCATTTTAACTTCACACTAAATTATTATATAATAATACTGGTTGGAGATATTTATATTGCAGAACTATTGTTATTCCGGTTTAGTAAAACCATACAACAAATAGGTCAGTGTAAAAAGTATTGCCCTTGCTTATTATTGATATTGAATGGGCCTCAATACTATTTTGGAAATTAGATAGAAGTTAAAGTTTAAAAGCTAGGAATAAGTATTTTTTGTATTTATCCTTTTTATATAAAAATAATCACTTGTAATTAATAGGGAACTAATACCTTAATTTTGATAATCCGTATTTCCCCATTCTGATGCTATGCGAGGAATACCTATCGTATTTAAATATTAAATTATAGTTTCCTTCTTAACCGAGAAAATATAGGGATAAATATAATCATTACCCCTACAAATCATAATTTATTTTACTAAATTTAATCACTATTTATTTTTATTTTGTCTTTTTTCCCTCACTTGGCGTAGTTGGTTGATAAGTTTTTTATTATTTGACTTATCATCTGCAGCTTGTTGATTATTCTGTACAGCAAATATGCGTGATGTTGTTTTAATTTTTACTGGCTGATTGGAAAGTGAGTTCTGCTGATTATTTATCATAGAGCTTGCTGTTAGAGAATTATTAGTGTTTGTATATGGTTTATTGGGCAGAGCAAATATGCGCGATGTTGTTTTAATTTTTACTGGCTGACTAGAAAATATTTCTTTTTGCCTTGTATGTTTTCTGAGCTTTTCCCCTAAAGATGTATGGGGACTTCTAGGTATAAGATGTTGCTCACTTGCATGTGAAATATTGGAGATATATTTCAAACTTAATTTAAAAGGATAATAAGATAGGTTTTTAGTTGCTGGCGGTGGATTTTTGAGAAAATGCCTTCTCACGACTACCATTTGTAAGGGAGAAAGAGGTTGATCCGATTGGAAAACTATATCTATTACTTTCCCTTCTGGTTCCATTACTAATATCCCTTTTATATCCCCATGTAAAACTGTCTTATTAGTGGGAATCACTTTCTGGATTAAAGTTTCTTCTCTACTTAGAGGGTATTTCTTGATAATCCTATGTCTTAAATCTTGATGTGAATTAAGTATTGCTGTTTTATTCTTTGGGACTTTATTGGAACTTACAACATCATTTTTTTGGGGGGACTGCAGTTTAAATTCTTGAAAACCACCTGTTGTTGCAATCGCATAGTTACCTCCCGGTCTAAAGATTGATTTAACAGGAGCCATTAGTTCTTGACTAGTGAAACTAATAGTC
This sequence comes from Richelia intracellularis HH01, assembly GCF_000350105.1. Taxonomy (GTDB): domain Bacteria; phylum Cyanobacteriota; class Cyanobacteriia; order Cyanobacteriales; family Nostocaceae; genus Richelia; species Richelia intracellularis. The sequence goes on along the minus strand of NZ_CAIY01000001.1, from coordinate 26,079 downwards.
TTGTTTTTGGCAGTTCTTTCAGCAGTAGAAGGTTTATTGCTGTTGATACTCACAATGGTTGGTGAGGTATTACTACTCTTCCATGTCCTAGGGTTTGCATAATTGGGGATATCAGGAAGGTTATAAATACTCCTTACTCTTGGAAGAATAGGATTAGTGAAAGTATAAGGCCTATAGATACTACCAGAATCAAATATTGGCAAGGAATTGGTAGGGTCGTTAAAAGTTGATTTTGGTAACTGAGGGAGAATTGGTAAGGTGGAAGAATTTGATGGTATAGGAGGTAAAGTAATTAGCTTGGGTGAAGTATAATTAATATTTGGTGTGGGTATTTGAGTCTGTAGTGCTACCTTAGGAGCAATTGAAGTTTTTGGTAAGCGTTGTTGTTCTGATCGGCTAAATTGAAGCACTCCAACAGCCTTAGATAATCTTACAGGCTTAGGTTTATAGTCTATAGGCATCAATGGCAAAATAAAGGCTATAGCCCCATGGATACCTATAGAGGCTATAGCAGCCATACCTGCTGGTTGGCTTAAAACATCTGGCACATTCTTGAAAATAGAGGCGTAAGACATAGCTATTATTGTTTATTCTGCTCGTTTAAATCAATAGAATCGTTAGTTTTTCTGGTAAAAAAGAAATAATACAAAAGCAACGTCTCGTTAATCATAAAACGTCTCGTTAATCATAACTTCACTCACATACTCTATAAACAGGAAATATGTCAAGTAGCTATGACTAAATTATCATTTTGCAATTAGATGGTAGCAAGTCGATTGAAAATGACCCCATGATCTAAGCTTGAAATGAAAAGACAGTCATGTTGGACATTAGACTGCTAAGCCATATGAAATATCTTATCTGCTACAAGTTATATTCAAGTAAACACTAATAAGTTGAGAGGAAAAACTCTATTTGTTTAATGCTAAACCAAATGGTCTGATTCTATTTCAAACAAATCCAATAGACACAAGTGCTCTCAGTATAGTTAAATAAAAGTCTTTACCTAAATATGGATGATTTTTGAGAGTAACCAAATAATCTCTACTATATTCTCTTGAAAAAACCATTATTTAAGTCTAATAAAATTAAATAAACAATCAAATATAAAATATAGGATCAAGACGAAATAAATTTTGTTTTCTGACCTATATTTAATTGATTCAGGATATTAGTATTATTCATTTGAATATATGTTATATGCGTCCACCACACTATTATTATGCAGGTATAAAATTACTGTATATAAGTAGAAAATAAAAAGTGAATAAGTAAAAAACTTTAATACCTATAGGTTTCAACTTTTAGATTTATTCTGATAAGGTTGAATACTAATATCTTTATCAAGATAAAAGATACTAATCTCTTGGGTATTTATTTGTGAAATAAATACCCTCTCAAGTAAATTTTCACATTATTCATAATATCTGTAATTATTAATTTATATCACTAAAGTTTCCGCTACCATAAGCTACATAATGCTTGTTATTCCTTACTAATAATAGATAAACCTTCAACTACCAAAGAGGGGGTATAGCATGAACCATTCCAATCAGCATCACCACCCAGATACACTAATTGCTTAAGGGCATTATAAATATTCCCAGTTACCATAGTGTCTTTAACACGCCCAAAAACCTGACCATTTTTTACCAGGTAGCCCAACTCAACATTAATTGAAAAATCACCCGAAATTCCTCCATCCTTACCAAGAATTTGATCAATAATCAAACCATAATCCATATCTACAATCAATTCTTGGAGACTTGCTAAACCTGGTTGAACCAGGAAATTAAATAAACTAGGGGTAGGGTAGCTGCCCAAGTCAGGACGGAAGCCATTACCTGTAGAATTCATTTGTAGCTGTTTCGCAACAGAATGATCACAATAGGAGTGCTGTAAAATACCATTCTCAACAAAAATTACTGATTGGCTGGGAGTACCCTCATCATCAAAAGGGCAACTGTAGGGACCAGCTTTTGGATCTTGATATAAAGTCAGCTGTGAAGAAGTAACTCTTTGACCAAATTTATTTGCCCATGGGGAAGCCCTTTCTAATATTTGCTTACCATTTAAAGCCTCTTGTACAGTACTCCATAACATATCAGAGGCTTTGGAGGTAAATAATATGGGCACATGACAATTAGGAGCAGTTATTTTATTTTTTGCCCAATCCAGACGTTGCAAAATTTGGGCAGCTACCTTTTCTGGTTGCAGAATACATCTTTCTGTTTCACCATCTGATACACTTAAGAAATCTTCACCTCTGACCCACTCGGCAGAAATGTAGGAGCTTAAAGTTGTATCAGTATAATAGCAATCTAAACCTTTAGTATTAACTAGTCTAGTAGTTTCAACATCACACTCCCAATCCCCATTACATACCACATCAGGGTAATATGTGCGAATCGTATCAATAGTTTGCTGACCCCAATTCATCAACTTTTCTATAGGTACATCTTCACCTAAATTTGAGTAATTGGGGTGGAAGTTACTACCAAGTTGAATAAATTCAGGTGGATTTAGCATACTTAGAGCTAAAGCTTTATCTACAATTGACTTTGGCTCTGCAGGACCGTATGCAACAGCGACACCAGGACATCCGTTACGCCATAATCTTAAGGCTGTACCTTCAGCTTCATTCGTTTCTATTTGTTTTAAGCGATTCCCTTCAAAAAAGACGGTTCGGGAGAGTGACCGCGACTGATAAACTTCAGCCGCCTCTGCTCTACACTTGATGGCTAATTCTAGCAATTGCTCTGCTAGTGTATCTTGTTGTGGTAGCTGTTTAGACACCATTTGCATTGACTTTTTGTAATGCACCGGCAATAGAGGATTGTTCAAAAAACAATGTGGGCATTTTTATCCAGAGATTTGGAGTAAGAGAATTGTTACTGTTACCAAATAAATCAATAAATCATTGGCTTTTGAATTAAGTTTGATTGAAAAACATACATACATCAAACTGTCCAGATATAAATACAAAATTTTCAAGCCGAATAACTTATTTCTCTTTACATCAATATGCTGGGCAAGTTTAAAATAGTTTTACCTCGCATAAGAGCCAAAATCCTGCGAAGGATTTTGCCTGTGGATCGGATTGTACTGCAATAAAATGTACACCATTAGCATTCTTCTTAGCTAATTCAAAACCCCTGGCATTAGCTAGAACTTGAGGATTTCTAAGACCAACTAAAATCCAACTTTCACTTGCTCCGGCTTCCAAAACTAATCTTCCACCTTGACTATCGTCAAACCTTAACCATGCCAACTCTAAACCAGACATCCAAGCTGCTAATGGTAATGCCCGAGGTGAGAAAACCAAGATTCCAGGAATGAAATTTTTAGGGGCAATTTTCACTATATCTAGAGGGAAGCTTTCACCAAAACAGATATCCCACTCTGGCATATCCCCTAATTCCTCTACTGATAAACTGACAAATTGCCATCTTTCCCCTTCTAAGGCATCAGGTAACCTTTGAGCAAGAGGAGATTCCAGCGTGAATGAAGAATTAGTTTTTCCTGTATAACCAGTTTCTTGGGGATAAACTTCTTTCATCCTTTCTTCTAACCATTTATAAAGGAAAAAAGTACGGCGACTTGCTTGTGCTGGAATTCCAAGATCTTGACAAGTCTTAGTAATCATATTATTAACTTGCCGACGAAAGAAGCGAATTTTGATTGGTGCCTCTGGTGCTTTGGTAATCGCTTCTGTAATAGCTGTTTTCAACCACACAGAATTTACCTCTGTGCTGGGGCAATATTGTGAATAGCGAAACAAGGAATTTATATTTTTTCTAATGTTCGTAGGAGCTTCACAAATTAGCACTTCCCATATTTTCTTCTGTTTTTCATCTACTATTGGACGAGAGTAAAAATCAATTTCCCAAATACTACCCATGTGATGATATTCAGTTATAGCTACTTTTTATTTTTTTATGATGTGGGGTGATAGTTAGAGTCAGCAGACAAAACAGGGGAATAAGAGAGCAGAGAAGGTAAACTACAAATTACTCAGTTGGGGGTTCTAATAAAACACATATGCCTTGGATGTATATTTATATTGACAAATATATCGTATTTAACACATTTTTAATTTGGCAAAAGTCGCCCTTCATCTGGTGAAAGTATTTGTATTAATTCCGTATTTATCTCCTAATAATTTGTCTTGCTTGTTTAAATACTAGTAAAAACCTTAAAAGTAAGCTCTTACTCCTAAATTATAGAGTATTTCATTACTTTTATGCACTCTGAAAAATCCCTAGCTTTTAACTGGAAATTTTACTGAAAGTATCCCCTGTATTAATTATTCTTTTAATCTCTAGCAAATCAGTCATAATACTTTGTCAAGATTATTAAATGCAAGACGTAATATTTCTTGTATAAAATTTATTCGGTACATTCACTACTTTTCAGGCTGTATACAGAAATATGAGACTGAGCTATTATTTTGATGAAGCCTAGATGGCTATCAACTTTATATTTTGTTGATTATTAAATTTTTTCGCCTGAGGTTTTTGGAATTGTAGACATATGTGAATTTTGGTTGATAAAGTCCTAATTTCATGTGATAGCACGCATCTTTTTTATACATGGATTGTAAGGATGTTAGTTATTCAAGATAGAGTTTTTTAAGAGCCCTCTAACATAATATTTTTAATTTTGAAAGTATCTTAATAAAGAAAAATATTATTGTATTATTGGTATTGGCTTTATCTTAAAATTAATCCTAAAATGGTACTTGGTATTAGTAATAATTTTTAGTAAATCAAATTAATTGAAACTAATTGTGTCACAAAATAGATTTACTATTTTAAGCATTTCATATCCATCAATAGTAAGTTAATCGCAAAATAATTTATCTAAAAGTGTATAGGGTTTACCTACTATTTTACTCTGTGAGAACACTTATATATTATCTAGATCAATGATATTTAGGAATTTATTATAAATTGTACTTCCACTTACTTTTGACTATTTTAATTAAATTGGCATATTTTAGTGATGAAGTGCTTTAGTTATTTCCCTTTGATTAATAAGTTTTACTATATAGTTCCTATATCTTACTGAATTATAGATTCTCATGATAAACTTGATTTTTCAAATATAATCTAAACCCATTTATAGATTTATAAGTCATCTTATTCATAAAAATTAACTAGATTGATAATATAGAAAATTCGTATTTGATTAGTCATAATACTAATTTTCTATATTATCTTCAGAAGAATTTAGTTTGGAGAGGTTACCTGAATAATCTGTGCTATTACATACTAATGATAAGTACTTCTATAAGTAGAATAAGCATCTGACTGAAATCAAAAAAATATTTTTGGGAATTTTATCAGAATATCGATATGAAACTCTATCCAATAATTAAACCAAGATAACTGTTGAGAATTAAAGAATTAAAAATAATAGAATAATTAATTATGATAGTAACTTTTATATTTTTATTTATTATAGTCTGAGCTAACATTTTTCTAGGAATCAAGTATTTCTTGAAGGATAGAATAAATATCAGCAGTAATGGATCCTAAAGATTAATAATCCATGCAAATAATATTTTGTCATACGAATTTTTAGATATTTTTTACTATTATAATATCCAGTGATAAAGCTAATTAATAATGCCAGACTATGGTTTAAATGTAAAGCCCATGGTTAACAATGGTTGTTTATTATTAACGTTAAACTTTCATATTGCTGAAAATTAATTAGTGAAGACTGCTTTTGGTTAGTTTATGTTATTAATTAACCTTCGAGTAAGAGTTACTTCCCATAACAATAGGAATTTCGAAGCTGATAGACTCACATTCCAAAGTTTATAGGGTATCTAGACATTACTAATTATCACTTGGCTTTATTTATGCTGATTAAAATTGAGTGAATAAGTACTAAATACAAAGTCCAATAATTATTAAAAATTTACAATTTCCTAATAGCACTTACTCAAAATAATTATCCTATAGGGAATTTGAATACAAATACGAAAATTTCACAAATTATATGACTTAATTAATTCCTGTTAGTAAGTTCTTAACAATATTGAATAATTTGATAGTTAGCTGCCCATCCCAACGCAATAATAGGTCTATTTTTTAAAGCCATCTTGGTAGAGAAAATAACAAGTAAGTCGATAGGAAAATACTAACTGAGCTATTGAAAACTATAATTTAGATTCTGATAGATATGGAAATGATTATATATAATACAACTGAAATAAGATGAGTATAAAACTAACTAGCTGTACTAAATAGCAATGACATACTTTGAATTCTCCATTTCCCGTCTTGTTTAATTAGATCATAATTCACTCTTAAGTCATCATCATATGACTTTTTATAATTTCTCTGGCCACGCTCGTATATGTTAGCAACTTCCCTGATAGATGCTTTTACTATCATCTGATTCTCATCATTTTTGTTTAGTTCTATTTCAATATCCTTAACCTGATGTTCAAACTGACGGTATCTACCATTATTTTTATCCCATTGAGCTATTGCTTGCCACCGAGACAAAGCTGAACCAATTAATATACTCTCTAAACTATTTGTATCATGATTTGGCCCTAAGGCTACTGATTTGCTGTATAGCCAGGCCTCAATTACTTTTCTGGCCATAGTTTCTATTAATTTTGTCTCTAGTAATTTGTATTGGCCTTCCAGTTTAGAGACTTCAATTAATGGCTTATTAATTTGCACATTAACTTGTTTTCCTTGTAAGGATGGTAAGGGGCTAAATAGACCTATTAATAAGCCTAAGGTTGTACTGAGCAATAGACACAAAAATACCAAACTAGTTACTAATATTAGTACCACTAACAAAAGACGAATTACATTTTTACGATAACGGCTAATTCTCCTACGTTTACGTCCACCTCGATAGTTAATATTACTAAGCTTTTGTTTTCTGTGAGCTATATTTGGAGAAGGATAATAACTAGTCTGTTCTACCCCTAATTCTTGATTGCTTGTAAGGGGATTTTTCTGACTAGTAGAGAACGAAGGTGAAAATGAAATATTAGAATTTATCGATTGCTGTTTTATTCCCTCATTAGAAATATCAGGTGACTGCTCATAGTCAATTCTTTGACTATAGGAAGTATAAGGATATTGCAATTTTCCATGGTGATAATTGGCTTTATCGGAATTAGCAAGAGGCTCTTGTTCTTCTACAGGTAATACTTCTAAATATGACTGTACTTGGTGATTCGCAAAATATTCTTTTAAAGATGCTGGGCAGCCTACTAAATCCCGAAAATAGGGAAATAATTTTGTTTCCAACCAGTGTTCTGCATATAAACACAAACCAGGCAATAAATCTGGAGAGTCATAAGATTTTTCCCTGATAAAAGCCAGCGCTTCATATTCATTGCTAAGTTCTAGCACTCGACTGGCTTCCTCAGTTTGTCCTAATAATAAACTACATAAAGATTGCTCTAGATGGATATCTTGACGCACTCCTAGACTTAATAACATTTTTTTTGCCTGACAAATAAAAGCAGGTTCCCTTTGTGTAAATCCACGTGCAATCAAGGAATAGACAGTCAAATATACCGCCACAGATGAAGGGCGTTTGCTCTCCTCCCCAAATAACTTGTGTTGTTCTGCCACTGTTAAAAAATGGCGCAATTGCTGAATAAATAGTAAGAAATCATCTAAATTCAGCCCAGAGTGATCATTATCTGTCCCATCAATGCCACCACGCTCTTTTATAAGTGTTTTTAATAATTTTAGCCCTTGTTTCCTTTCAGATTTTTTTTCTATGGGTTGTTGTAATAGTTCCAAGATCCGGTATGGTCTAAGTTTATATAGATCCGATTGAATTTCCGTTTGCAAATCGGGAAATAGTTTTTTCTTAACTAATAGTTCTTCTCCTGTCTCTAAGGAAATCGCGGCATTTTCATAGTTGACTTGTTGCCATTGTTCTCGTCCTAACTCTAAACAAGCTAAAGATACGGTAAGGATAATATCGGATACATCTGGTAATAAATCCCAAACCTCATTGGAGTTCGCATTATCTTTTTGACTTACGAGGTAAGGATGACCTAGTTTGAGTACCAGTTCATATTCCCCTAACTCTTGCAGAATTAGCAGAGCTCCTGCTATTTGTTGTGCAGAGATTTCTATACCTGACTTTTGGTTATCAGAATTTACATTTTTTGGAGTTTGGCAATCTTCAACTACTACCCCACTAATATTATTATTATTTTGCTTATTACTATGAGACAAATACTCCTGCTCATATTCCCTTCGCTTTAGTGGATCGAAGAGTACTATATAGGCTTCTTCTATAATTTGTTTACGTGCAGCAATAGCTACTTGAGAATATTCTCGTCGTGGCAATTGTGCTATACGATCACTATAAGCTTGACGCAACTGTTCTTCACTTGCAGCCAATGGCAATCCTAAAATTCTGTAATAATCCAATGGTATATGCACAGCTACTTCCCCTGCAGCGTGATTCATAACAACTCATCTATAGCATTCCAAGCATGTTAAAAATTGCTATAGTCTCTACCGGCAAGTTTACCTGACTAAGCTGTTGTAATAACAACCTGATGGATTCTATGTTAAACATTAAGTGTTGTTCTCTTGTATGGTCAATGATTTATGTCATTTATTTTGCCAGTAATAAATGTGTTTCATTGGGAGCTTCTACTCGTTGCAGATAAATTAATAGAAACAAAATAGCATTAGCCCGAGTTTTGATTCTACAGGTACAAAAACTGACCAGCAAGTTTCTTCAGTCAGCAACTACGCCCAATCTGTAATTATAGAATTCTGAAATATTGTAGGTTTTTGATTGTTTCATTACAATGGGTGTTAATTCATTACATAACAAGATATATGCTATGACTTTCACTTGATATGTTCACTTTCAGGAAGCGATTAACATAATACCATGAAGAACTAGCAATTGCAATTTTATAGTGGAATATACTGAATTTCTCAGTGGCGAATGAAAATGTTAGTAACTATGCAGAAATAATTGATGGCAAACTGCTAGCTTTAAAGAGCAGAATGGTGCTTGTCTCACCATTCTTAAATTATAGGGTTTCAGGATCCAACGCAGTGAATGCCTACAGGGTTTTTGTTGAAAAAACATATAAGGGCTTACACACTAAAAATTAGGCATAATCAGGTAAAATCAACCAGTCCTGGCAGGGACTAGAATAGACCCAAAACCAATCTCAAGCTACTAGTGTTAGCCTGTATAGGTCTCAACTAATAAATTTTTGACTGTCCTCAGCAAGAAAATTAACTTGCCGAAGGGGTAAAGTCATACCTTAGAATAGTACTTATTAAATTTTACAGAAGGGATATACAAAATCAATGGTTAGAGAACGCATACCCCCTAAATTTGACGCTTCCAACACGCAAATGACTAAATCTGAAGCCATTGAATTATATCGAGATATGGTTTTAGGACGTACATTTGAGGACAAGTGCGCCGAGATGTATTATCGGGGAAAAATGTTTGGGTTTGTTCACTTGTACAATGGGCAAGAAGCTGTTTCCAGTGGTATCATCCGGGGGGCGATGCAGCCAGGAAGTGATTATGTATGTAGTACATACCGTGACCATGTTCATGCCTTAAGTGCAGGTGTCCCCCCTAAGGAGGTCATGTCTGAATTATTTGGTAAGATTACAGGCTGTAGTAAGGGCCGGGGTGGTTCTATGCATATGTTCTCATCAGAACATCGTCTCTTAGGTGGTTATGCCTTCGTTGCTGAGGGTATTCCAGTAGCTGCCGGTGCCGCCTTTCAGTCCAAGTATCGGCGGGAAGTGTTGGGTGATAAAAGTGCAGACCAAGTTACTGCAGCATTTTTTGGGGATGGAGCTTGCAATAATGGTCAATTCTTTGAAACATTAAATATGGCTGCTTTATGGAAGTTACCAATTATTTTTGTGGTGGAGAATAATAAATGGGCAATTGGTATGTCTCATGAAAGGGCAACTTCTAACCCTGAAATTTATAAAAAAGCCACCATGTTTAACATGACGGGTGTAGAAGTAGATGGAATGGATGTGATAGCTGTTCGTGCTGTTGCCCAGGAGGCAGTTGCGCGTGCTCGTGCAGGGGATGGACCCACTTTAATTGAGGCTTTAACGTACCGTTTTCGAGGGCACTCACTTGCAGATCCTGATGAGTTGCGGAGTAAATCGGAAAAGGAAGAGTGGCTATTACGTGATCCAATTAAGAAGTTTGCAGCTTATGTCACTGAGATAGGTCTAGCCACCCAAGAAGAACTGAAGGCTATTGATATTCAAATTCAAGAGTTAATTGAAGAAGCAGTTGAATTTGCTGAAAGCAGTCCCGAGCCAGATGCACAAGATTTATATCGTTTTGTATTTGCTTAGTAAGGAGACACAAGGAGTTATTAATTTTGATGAACAACAAGTATATTTATGCTAATTTAAGACCTAGCCTCGTATACATTTACCTTGCTTTCGAGTTGGAGAATGTTAATATTTCCCAGTAAATGTACTATCTCAAATTACTATAGTACAGACGGAACCTAATAAAACAGACTTCTAGGGCTTTAACATTAAAGATTCTACTGGTCATCTTGGTAAAATATAAGGACAGACCCAAAATTATAGCCAAAAGTAGTATTTGAAGATTCCCTAAAGGTAATAACTCATGTTAATTATCTCATCTTCATCTAAATGACATATTAGTATGTAAGTATTTTAGATAATAAAATAATTCATACTCCAAAATGGGTTATACCAAGATCTAATAGGCTAGCAATCATGCCTTGCTACCTAAGTTAGTTTTTGTGGTGTTAATTCCTTGGCTTGTTCCTGCCTTATTATAACCACATTGGATTCCTAGAGTATAAACAGTTATTGCCAATTACACAGAAATTTTCTGCAACAGCCGCTATCTAAGCAAATGAAGATTATGAGCAAAGTTGTTACAGAGAATTTCCATGTTCCTTATAGCAGAATTATGAGAGATTTCAATAATAACTGGCTGCCTAATTAGCTTTTTACTCACACAAACTGGGTTCTGGAATCAGAAGCATTGACAAATTAATGATGATACACATTCATATTTGCATTGTTTAGGTTAAGCTTTCATCATGTCTCTCATAAGTTTACTATTTATTTCGTAATAGTTGCCTGGGGGGCCTTCATGCAATGTATTGTGTTATTTTAAAATACTCTAAGTACTATGGTTTCTATTTCTATTGCTGAAAAACAATACAAAATTTATACCATTGCGGACGAAATGAGTAATTCTCAAATAGAAGTAGTCCCTGAAAGAGGTGCCATCATAACAGGTTGGCAGGTACAAGGCAGGGAAATACTTTACTTAGATGAAGAACGTTTTGCCAATCCAGCATTGAGTATTAGAGGGGGAATTCCCATACTATTTCCCATCTGTGGCAATTTGCCTAACAACATTTATACTTATAAAGGGAATCAATATATCCTTAAACAGCATGGTTTTGCTCGTGATTTACCTTGGGAAATAGACCTATCAACAGAGTGGCCGACCCTATCACTTTCTAGTAATCATCATACTAAGGCTATTTATCCTTTTGATTTCCAATTAGTTTTCACGTATAAGATTCAGCAAAATGTACTGGAAATTCATCAGGAATATAAAAACCTTGGTTATGAGCCAATGCCATTCTCAGCAGGATTTCACCCATATTTTCTGATTACCAATAAAAGTCGACTAGAACTAGATATTCCCGCTCAGACATATCAAAATCAAATTACCAAGGAAACTCTTCCTTTTAATGGCGTATTTGACTTTGATATGTCTGAAATTGATTTTGTATTTAAGGATATTAGTAGCCACTCTATCACAACAACAGATTATGATCGTAAATTTAAATTAACCTTAGATAGTAGTTATATTTTCTCTACTCTAGTCTTTTGGACAGTTAAAAATAAATATTATTACTGTCTTGAGCCTTGGACAGCTCCCCGTAATGCCATAAATACAGGGGAAAAACTAACAATTTTAGAACCAGGAACAAGTTGCAAAAGTAATATTAAGCTCACTGCAAATTTTTTCTGAACCTATTTACAAAACTCAAGGAAGTAGTGTTACAATAGTGGGGACATAACGACATGGTGGGTCGCTAACTCAACGGTAGAGTACTCGGCTTTTAACCGATTAGTTCTGGGTTCGAATCCCAGGCGACCCATAAATCTACTATTTTTATAATATGCATAGTTAGAAGCTTCAATAGTATCAAAGTTGAAAATGATTGCTAGGTAAGAATTTAGAAGTAGAAAGTAAAGACATTTTGCCGTTGGCAGTTACGAGTTATCCGGTTAAACAATGACTTTCCAACTGATAAATCCATTGCTACATAAGTTAATCAGTCCTATACTATTTGCAGAAAACCCTTTGCATTCAATGGTACTTAGAGCAAACTTATCGACCATAAATACACATGAATAGTTATAATTTCTGATGAGTTGAAAATCATCTGAAGACAAGCATAACGATTATTTACGTTTGTCTTAGGAAGACAACCAGATAATACATATGACAAAACTTAGGAGGATTATTTATGGGGCTCATACCAATGCGACTGCTTTTGGATCACGCTGCTGAGAATGATTATGGTATTCCAGCCTTCAACGTGAATAATATGGAGCAGATACAAGCAATTATGCAGGCTGCTAGTGACACAGACAGCCCCATAATCTTACAGGCTTCTCGTGGTGCTCGTAAGTATGCCGGGGAAAACTTCCTACGACACTTGATTTTAGCGGCGGTAGAAACTTATCCTCATCTCCCCATTGCTATGCACCAAGATCATGGTAATGAGCCAGCAACTTGTTATTCAGCAATAAAGAATGGCTTTACTAGCGTAATGATGGATGGTTCCTTAGAGGCTGATGCAAAAACTCCTGGCAGCTATGATTACAATGTTAATGTTACTCGTGAAGTAGTGAAAGTGGCTCACTCACTAGGTGTCAGCGTTGAAGGAGAACTAGGGTGTTTGGGGTCTCTAGAAACTGGGATGGGTGATAAAGAGGATGGTCATGGTTTTGAAGGTAAATTAGATAAGGAACAACTATTAACCAATCCTGATCAAGCTGTTGATTTTGTACAGCAAACCCAAGTAGATGCATTAGCTGTAGCTATTGGTACTAGCCATGGTGCTTATAAATTTACCCGCAAGCCTACTGGAGAAATTCTGGCAATCAGCCGTATTGAAGAAATTCATCGTCGTTTACCCAATACTCACTTAGTAATGCATGGTTCCTCCTCTGTACCTGAGGATTTAATTGCTTTGATAAACCAGTATGGTGGTACTATCCCTGAAACATACGGTGTGCCCGTAGAAGAAATTCAAAAGGGTATTAAGAGTGGTGTACGTAAAGTAAATATAGATACTGATAACCGCTTAGCTATTACTGCAGCCGTACGAGAAGCTTTAGCATCAAATTCCAAAGAATTTGATCCCCGTCATTTTCTCAAACCTTCTATTAAATATATGCAAAAGGTTTGTACTGATCGCTACCAGCAATTTGATACTGCTGGTAATGCCAGCAAGATCAAACAAGTATCTGTTGATATGTTTGCCATTAAGTATGCCAGAGGCGAACTCGATGCTGTTACCAAACAAGTAATAAAAGCCTAAGTCCTAACTAATCTTAAACATTAAAAAGTTCCCAGAAATGTAAAGGTACCGTAACACTGTATCTTTGCATTTCTCTTTATGTTTTTTGGTATGCTATTGCCCAATTAACACACTGTGAATATCAAAATTCATTGAAAGTCTATGATGCCATACTAAAGTTCATATTATTCAATATAAATAAACCCTAACCAATTTAAATTTATAAGCCAAATCTCTTAGAAGTCTTTATGAGAATAGCAATAAACAATGTAATAGTTTCTACCTGTTGATATATATTTTAAGTAAACAGAAGGTTTTGAATTTTATTTCTACTGTATAAAATACTAAACTGTGATAAACGACAAATGGTATTCCCTATTTTCAATTTATATGTCTAAGTGATAATACTGCTAATACTATGGGAAGATTATTGATGGATTCACCTAGATAAAATCTGATGCTTTATTTGAGCTATCTTATGTTCAAATCATTAAAATTCTGGTTATACAGGTTACATAATATTAATACATCTCTTCTTAGAGATATATTAATATGTTGGTTTCGTCCGGTATTATTTTTGAGCGGAACTAAAGTAGTAAAGTTGAAAATTGTACTACTATTCATAATATTTTTAGGTGTGGGTGCAGTAGGATGGACAAACCCTAGTTATGCTGGATTACCAGCTGGAAACGCAATTACTGATGGAAAGGCTTTGTTACGTTATGCTCTGCCAATTAATAACCAGGCTATACGAAATTTACAAATCCATTTGGAAGATATATCCAACCAAATAAGAGCCAATCGCCGTTGGAATGCCATATCTAAAGATATAAGCAAAGCATTAAATATATTGGATAAGCCAAATGAAATTATTAGAGATATACCTCAGATATATAATATCCAGGCGGAGGATTTAATTAAAGAATTGAAAGATGGAGTCGTTAACTTACAAAAATTCATCCCAACGAAAAATAAAGATAAAATATTACAAGAACGTTCTCAACTGCTTTATCTTGTAGGTAAGTTGGAAGAGTTAATGATTCAAGATTTCCCCTTTGAAGTACCAGAGAAATATAGTAATCTCCCTCAACTAAAAGGCCGTGCTACTATTGAAATTGAAACAATTAAGGGTGATATTACCATGGTAGTAGATGGTTATAGTGCACCCATTACAGCTGGTAACTTTGTTGATTTAGTGCAACGTGGTTTTTATGATGGTTTAGAGTTTACTCGTGCTGAAGAATCATATGTTGTGCAAACTGGCGATCCTCCAGGAGAGGAATTTGGGTTTGTAGACACCAAAACTAAACAGTACCGTTTCATTCCTTTAGAAATTTTGGTGGATGGGGATAATAAACCGTTGTATGGCAATACTTTTGAACAAGCTGGCCTTTATACTAAATTACCGCAACTACCCTTCTCAGCTTATGGCACAGTTGCTATGGCTCATGCAGAGGTAGATGTGAATAATGCCTCCTCACAATTTTTCTTCTTGTTGTTTGATTCAGAGCTAACCCCTGCTGGCCGTAATATTTTAGATGGGCAGTACTCTGTATTCGGTTATGTAACTCAAGGAAAGGAGGTGTTGGGTAAAATTAGAGCTGGTGATAAAATTATGGCCGCGAAGGTTATTAGTGGTGGTGAAAAGCTCATACAACCAAAGGCAGCTTAGTATTAGTATATATGTACGATAATTGATTCATTGGTTTAGGTTCAGTTTGTTAAATGAAGCTAAATTTGATCTTTGATGTATTCTTGTTAGCCTAAACTTTTAAGCATTAATTAAGGATGCAGGGAAGTACGAGTACCAACATCAAGAAATTGATATCTTTACCCATTAAACAAATTTATTTACACATGAACAAATAAACCCTATTTTTTGAGCCTACTTCAGTAGGCTTTATTTATCAGTTAAGTCATAATTGAAAGGGCTAATAGGTAAGTTACTCTTAAATGAATCTCAATAAAATTGTCGTGTTTTCACCCTAATTCCCAAGGTCAATTTTGTTGAGTTATTTCTATATTGGCATAACTAAACCCTCAATCTAGAATGAAAATATCAGATATTGGTGAGCATAAATTATTACAATTAATCTACAAGTACTGCCCTAAAGATGCTGTAGGGGATGATGCTGCCATTTTAAACCCTATACCTGATTGCTCCCTAGTTGTCACAACTGATGTATTAGTTGATAAAGTTCACTTCAGTAAAATGACTACCAGCCCTTTCGATGTAGGTTGGCGAGGAGTAGCAGCCAATTTATCAGATATAGCAGCTATGGGGGCTTCACCTTTGGGAATTACCGTTGGTTTAGGACTACCTGGTGATGTGGATATAAGTTGGGTAGATGATTTATATCAGGGAATGACAGCTTGCCTACAAGCGTATAATACTCCTATTGTAGGTGGTGACTTGGTACGTTCGAGTGTTATTTTCCTTGCTATTACTGCCTTTGGCCAAGTATGCCCAACACGAATTATCCGCCGTAATTGTGCCAGAGTAGGAGATGCAATTATTGTTACTGGACAGCATGGAGCCTCACGTGGGGGTTTAGAATTATTGTTAAATCCTGAGATTGGGAGTTGTATTTCCTATAATGACCAACAGGTTTTGATCAATTCTCACCTGCGTCCAAAGCCCAGATTAGATGTTATTGAACACTTATGGGAAGTTTTAAATTCAGAATCTCTATTATCTGTAGCAGGTATGGATAGCAGTGATGGTTTAGCAGATACAATCCAACAAATTTGCCACCAGAGTGGAGTAGGTGCAGTAATAGAAATCGATAATATTACCTTCCCACCAGTATTTCATCAATGGTTGAGTAAAGATAAAATTTGGGAGTATGTTTTTTATGGGGGAGAAGATTTTCAATTAGTGTTGTGTATGGCACCAAAAGCAGCCCAAAAACTAGTGCAAAAACTAAATAAAAATGCTGCCATCATCGGTGTAATCACAGAAGGCTCCAAAATCATATTACAGGATATACAATTCCCAGAAAAATACCCCGACCTCGTTATAAGCCGTGATCGAGGATTTCAACACTTTGCCAATTAAGATTCAGAATGGTAAAAAATATTACCTTTCTTGATAGTTTCTGACTACCATTTGCTAGCTACCAATTCAGCCAAGTCTACAACTCTCTGACTATAACCCCACTCGTTGTCATACCAAGCCATAACCTTAACCATATCACCGCCCATAACCATGGTTAAACTTGCATCAACAATAGAAGAAGCATCTGTCCCCTGGTGATCGCAAGAAACAAGGGGTAATTCACAATAATCAAGGACTTCCTTAAGTTTTTCTTCAGATGCGTTTTTGAATTCCTGGTTTACTTCTTCAGTAATAGTAGGCTTTTTCACCTGAACTACAAAATCTACCATAGAAACATTAGGAGTAGGAACACGCAGTGCAATACCATTTAATTTACCCTTGAGTTCCGGTAGCACTAATGCAACAGCTTTAGCAGCACCAGTGGAAGTAGGCACAATATTAACAGCTGCTGCACGAGCACGACGAGGATCCCTATGAGAAGCATCTAATAAGCGCTGGTCACCAGTGTAACTATGGGTAGTAGTCATAGTACCTTTGATAATCCCAAATTTTTCATGTAAAACCTTGGCAACAGGAGCTAAACAGTTGGTTGTACAACTAGCATTACTGATAACTTGATACTTTTTAGGGTCATAGTCTTGGTCATTTACACCAATCACAAAAGTACCAACATTACCACCTTTACCAGGAGCTGTAATTAGTACTTTTTTTGCTCCAGCACTAACATGCTTGAGGGCCCCTTCTTCTGAAGTGAAAACCCCTGTGGATTCAATAATAAGGTCAACATTCCACTCCTTCCAGGGCAAGTTTTCTGGATTACGATCAGATACGCACTTAATTGTTTTACCATTAACAATTAATGAATTTTTATCGGCTTGAATGTCATTATCTTTTAATTTCCCAAGCATGGAATCATACTTGAGCAGAAGAGCATTTGTTTTAGGATCTGATGTGTCATTAATGGCAACTAAGTCTAAATTGCTATTTTCTCTACCCAACCAGCACCGCATGAAGTTACGTCCGATGCGCCCGAAACCGTTGATTGCAACTCTAATCACAGCGTCTTGCCCTCTGCTTGATTATGCTTAAATAAAATTCTTATTGACCCCAATCATATCGCAAACAGAGAAGTATTTATAACCATAAACTGCTATTTTTTGAAAAAAGAAAAATTTTTCCGTGTAAATATACCTGCAAAACTTGCAGTTACTACTGAGGTTTAGACTGGATTTTAGGTCTTGGCCAAGCCCAATTGAACATAAGTTGGGGGCTAGATATTAAAACTCATTAAATATTAAGCATTTTGAATCCTGAAGGTGTATTTGGTTATTTTTATTTTTGTAGATTTTGAGTCGTTTAATATCAAACTGAACTATTCAAAAAATTCCGTGGGCTCAGAATAATAACTAAAGGTAATGGATCAAGGCAATTTCTTGATTGAATTCATACTGATTTTAATCGCCTGTACAATTGAATATCTGCAAGTGATTACTACGAAAATATTAAGTAGCACTTAATCAAACTGATTCCAAGTAAATGTGCAGCAATTACTACTATATTTTGATTAATATCAAGCAAAGTATAAATTTAATTCACTCTGTGAAATTTATACGCACTGCTTAACTCTATAAAGTGTTTTTATTCTTAATTATTAGGTGTTGTAAGTAATTAATTATTGTGTTTATGAACTACCCAGCACTAAATTTTTAGGTGTAAAACTTGACTTAATTAACACTCTTTACTTATTTAAGTATAGCTTTAAATACAATTATAGTTAACTTGTAGTAGCTGGTTTACAAATGTTGAATTGAGAATATGCTTAGGATTTATATACATAACTGCAGTGATTTTTTAGAATAAATATAATACTGATTCAGTAATAACAACTAAAATATGGCAGTAAAAATATTATTGAATAAGTAAATACAAAATGTAAAGAAATCATTTATCCTAAATATGAAAATTGTAGGGGTACAGTATCGGTGGAAAACAAAAGCCTGTTATGATACGCGTGTCATTTGTGATCATTATGTGGTGTGGTGTTTGAGGAATAATTGATGAGCAACTCTGTAGATTTTGACGGTAGACCATTTCATTTTATTGGTATTGGTGGTATTGGAATGTCAGCATTAGCTTATGTATTGGCAAACAAGCAACTACCAGTTTCGGGCTCAGATAAGTATCCTAATCACATAACAAAGCGTTTAGAATCTATTGGGGTTAATATTTTTGATCGACAAGAAGCTAATAATCTGCTATTTTTTCGATCACCAACACCAACATCCACAAATGAAGTATACCTAGAAAAACAAGGAAAAATACATAATATTGAACAGGGAATGACACCACAAGTTGTCTGTTCTACAGCTATTAACAATAATAATTCAGAATATAAGGCAGCCTTAGAATTAGGATGCCCAATTTTTCACCGCTCTGATGTTCTCGCAGCATTAATAGCTCTCCATCATAGCATTGCAGTTGCTGGAACCCATGGGAAAACTACCACTAGTAGTTTGGTAGGATATATGTTGCTAGAAACGGGTCTAGACCCCACCATAATTGTAGGTGGTGAAGTAAATGCTTGGAAAGGAAATGCAAGAGTTGGACAAAGCCAATATTTAGTAGCTGAAGCGGACGAATCTGACGGTTCTCTCATAAAACATAGCCCTAAAATAGGTATTATTACTAATATTGAGTTGGATCATCCAGATCACTATGAGACATTAGAAGAAGTGGTGGATATTTTCCTAAAGTTTGCCAAACAGTGTGAAATTGTTGTGGGCTGTAATGATTGCTCTACAGTACGTAATCGCTTAAAACCAACCATCAGCTACAGTATTCATTCTAATACTGATGCTGATTATAGTGTAACTGATATTGATTACCATGCTGAGGGGACTACGGCATTGGTTTGGGAAAAAGGAACAGTTCTAGGAGTATTAAAATTATGCTTGCTTGGTCATCATAACTTGAGTAATGCTCTCGCAGCAGTTGCAATTGGGCGTAATCTTGGTTTGGAATTTGAAGATATAGCCAAAGGACTAGCTTCTTTTATTGGTGCCAGAAGACGTTTTGAATTACGGGGTGAAGTCAATGGTATTACGTTCATTGATGATTATGCACATCATCCCAGCGAAATTCGGGTAACTCTGGCTGCTGCAAAATTGCTCTTGCAACCAGGGGAGAGAATAGTTGTTGTATTCCAACCTCATCGTTATAGTCGTACCCTAACTTTTTTATATGAATTTGCCCAATCCTTTGCTTTTGCCGATGCAGTAGTTATAACTAAAATTTACAGTGCTGGAGAAGCAGATTTAGGACTAGTTAGTGGGGAAAAATTGGCAAAGGAAATTGGTAAATACCATAAGCAAGTGATTTACCAGCCCAGTTTGACAAACGTGTGTGATTGTCTATTACAGACACTGTGTCCAGGGGATTTAACACTATTTCTAGGAGCGGGTAATTTAAATCAGGTAATTCCTGAAGTCATTAACACACTTCGCCAACCGGCTACGGCTACATCCTAGGGGAGCTATTATACTTACATGGCCTTAGGTTTATTCCAAAAGTAAAACCTATAGATTTTGTATCCAAGTTTGTTCACATAATTTACGTATTATCCGTATAACAAGTGCTATACAAATTGACGTTATAACCATATAACTACGGTAAAAATTGTTAAAATTAACACTGATTCAAAATATGACAATCTCTCAGACAACTGCAAGTGTCTGCTCAATTGCTAGTATAAAATCAAGTTCACGGGCTACAGACAAATTAAGTCGGCTGAAAGACATTTACTTACCAGGTACAGACTGTGGAATTAAAACTCAGGTATCTCTATCGGGATGCACCTCCTATCGGGTTGGTGGTCCGGCCGAATACTATACTGCCCCGCGTAGTTTGGAATCTTTAAAGACAAGTATTGAATATGCTAGAAATTATCAATTGCCAATTACAGTAATCGGTTCTGGCTCCAATTTATTAATTAGTGATCGCGGTATATCTGGGTTAGTACTTGTAACTCGCCATTTACGATACAGCAAATTTGATCCAGAAACTGGTCAATTAAGTGTAGCTGCAGGTGAGTCTATTCCTAGTTTGGCATGGGAAGCTGCTGGATTAGGTTGGCGGGGATTAGAATGGTCTGTAGGTATTCCTGGGACTATTGGTGGAGCTGTAGTAATGAATGCAGGGGCTCATGCAAGCTCCATCGCAGATATTTTGCTCAGTGTCCAAGTTCTATCTCCTGATGGAACTTTAGAAGCTTTGACTCCCAAGCAGTTGGGTTATAGATATCGCACTTCTAATTTGCAAGGAAGTAATCGCATAGTTACCCAAGCAGTTTTCCAATTACAACCAGGGGCAGATCCAGCTGAATTGTTGGCAATTACTAAAGAATATAAAAGACATCGTCTTAGTACCCAGCCATATGATAAGCCTAGTTGTGGTAGTGTGTTCCGTAATCCTAATCCCCATGGTGCAGGGTGGCTAATTGAACAAACTGGTCTTAAAGGATTTCAAATAGGTAAGGCCCAAGTAGCTCAGCGTCATGCCAATTTTATTGT
This sequence comes from Richelia intracellularis HH01, assembly GCF_000350105.1. Lineage (GTDB taxonomy): Bacteria > Cyanobacteriota > Cyanobacteriia > Cyanobacteriales > Nostocaceae > Richelia > Richelia intracellularis. Next base: position 4,847 of record NZ_CAIY01000001.1, on the reverse strand, counting down.
TAACTGCGGCGGAGCTACTGCTGGTGACATATTTCGTCTCATTCGCCACATTCAGTACAAGGTCCAAGAACAGTGGTCTATTTGGTTAGAACCAGAAGTCAAAATGATTGGAGAATTCTCAGCAATTAGCTAAAATCGTCTATCAAGACTGTTGGTAATCATGGGATTATGAGTATGTAACAATATGGAGTTATACTCCACGTATTTGCTCAAAAGCAAATAGTAAAGTGTTTCAAGTATTTACAATCCACAATAAAGTGAAAATCAAAAGCGTTATGGGGAAAGAACAAATTACTTCCCACATCTATAATTGAATTTAATCTGTGATCTAAAGCACACTTGGATAAAAATTATGACAGGAAAAGGACAAGGATTTGGCTTTGGCTTGGGAAAAATGAAGGAATTAGCTGATGCTTTTAAAAAAGCACAGCAGGTTCAAGAAGGCGCGAAGCAACTCCAAGAAGAATTGGAGCAAATGGAAATTATTGGTGAAGCTAATAATGGCCTAATTAAGGTAATTGTCAGTGGCAACCAAGAACCTAGACGGGTAGAAATCTCCCCTGATGCTCTCAATAAGGGTGCAGAAGTACTTTCAAGCCTAGTCACAGTAGCAATGAAAGACGCTTACAATAAATCTACTGCTACCATGCGAGAAAGGATGGAAGACCTAACAGGTGGTTTGGAATTACCTGGACTATAGTAACTATTTATTTGTCATTGATCTTTATTTCTTATTAATGGTCAATGGCAAACAATCAAATCAGTTTATGGCTTATAAATTATTATTTGTCTGCTTAGGCAATATTTGTCGATCACCATCGGCAGAAAATATTATGAATCACCTAATTTTGCAGTCAGGACTAACAGAACGTATTATCTGCGATTCTGCTGGCACATCTGGCTACCATATTGGTAATTCTCCTGATCAACGAATGAGTGCAACAGCTATACGGAAATTAGGTTTCCCACTCGTAGGTAAAGCACGTCAGTTTCAAATTTCAGACTTTCAAGAGTTCAATTTGATATTGGCAATGGATTTGGATAACTATAAAAATATTCTATCTCTCAATCCTACAGGGGGAGAGCACAAACATAAAGTTCATCTTATATGTGATTTCTGTTCTCAGTATAAACTCAAAGAAGTGCCTGACCCATATTATGGTGACTATGAGGGTTTTGATCAGGTAATAGATTTACTAGTAGATGGTTGTAGAGGACTTTTAGAGTATATTCTTAGTCAAGGATTAATTTAGCTCCGATTTGTGTGACAATGATTGCTAACTTATACTGTACCAATGGTATTGATTTCTAACTATTGGTGAGACATCTTTAATGATTACCAATTTTGCTTTATTTAAGACTCCCATAGAATTTTGCCTTGACTTTTTATACTAATCAATAATTAAAGAATATTAACTTTACTATGCACCATTATTATATTAAGGAAACAAAAGAAATTGCTGATAATTACAATAATTTTATACGGTGCTCATCTCAAGTCAAATGATTAATCATAAAACTAAAGAAAGAATATCCTCATAATATTAACTTGATTATTTCTGATAGGAGTTATCTCCATGAATCCTGTAAATAACCTAATAAAATCCTGCTATACTGGATAATTTTTTAGTAATGGCTACACCATATTTTTGTTCACTTCTGTAGATAGTTGGATAGGATCAAAATAATATCTTCATGGCTATATCATTAATTATTGGCATATTGGCTACCAACAGTGGAAGTCTACACCACCAGATGTTTGATATTTAGGCTTGATATTGTTTGGCATTTTTTATTAATGTTAATTACAAGTTTTAATATTCAGTATTACCGCTCTTACAATTAACTACAAAGCTAACAATTCATCTATCTAAATTTAGTCACTACTAGTACTCCCATCATGTCATTAACAATGGAGTAATGGGTTGCCTGGGTAAAACCAACTTTTAAGGCAATTTCTACTTGCTCTTTACCTCTGGGAAAACAGTCTAAACTGGATTTAATATAAGTATATTCTTCTTGATATCCTATCCAACTCCCCACAGGAACAACTATATTATCAAGGTACCAGTTTTGAAACCCGATTGCTAAGTTACTTTGGGGTCTGTGAAAATCTAAAATGGCCGCCTTTTTGCCTGGTTTAAGAACGCGGTGGACTTCTTTCATGCATTGAGGTATGTCTTTCACATTTCTGAGCCCATATGCCATAGTGATTGCATCAAAGGTATTATTGTCAAGGGGTAGTTGTAAGGCATCCCCTTCTATCCAATTTATGGGGGAGGCATGATACTCTTTACGGGAACGTTTTTGTGCGATTGCTAATTGAGCAGCAGAAAAATCTACCCCATATACTAATCCCTTTTTACCTATATGCCTAGTTAATTTAAATACTAAATCACCACTACCACAACATAAATCCAGACAAGTATCTCCTAGTTTTGCTCCACTCCATTTTACTGTCATTTCTTTCCAAATATGGTGTTGTCCGAAACTTAACCAATCATTCAAATCGTCATAAATGGGGGCAATTTGGTCAAACATATTACGTATTTCGTTAGATGAAGTCGTAATCATTAGTTCCTCTGTAAAGAATAAATTTTAAATATTTGTACACTAATAAATATCCATTATAATCCAAAGGTAATTATCACCAGTGATACCAATAAATTAATACTTTACAATTCATTTTACTTTCCAGTAAGGTATAGTATTTTCTCACTATATAATTAACAATTTAAATTGCTTTACACTAGATTTTCATGACAAGTATCAAAGATACTTATGTATAAGTATCTTTGATACTTGAAAAGCATTTACTTATACCTGTTATTTTTCTAATAATTTCTAATATTTATTAAGTTTTGAAATAGTATACTTTCGGCTAAGTAATTTTCTTTTTTTTAGAAAATTACTGTTGAGGTTACTGGAATAGCATTTTCTAATATCTTTTAAAGATAATTATCTACTATTAAGTATTAGCATTATTTAATCAAGCTCATCATTTAAATATTCCTAGTATATCTACTTAGATATTAGTCTATTTTATGCTTTGCTTAGGTAAATCATGGATTTTAAAATTCTGTCTAACGCTGTTTTCATTCATTATGTTTCCAAAATTTTATAATTGTGGAGCTATTACAGGTAATTTACATTTTCTCAATTTTCTCAATTGATCAAAAAATAATCATTATTAGATACAGAATTATTCATAAGATATCAATTAGTATCTATATATATCTTTTGTCTGAAACTCAAAGAAATAATAAATAGTTAGTAGCTAAAATTAAATGGGAAATGAGAAGGGTGGAAAAACTCACCATATATTCATAGTGTATTCTTAATATTTGTCTTCAAAACCGACCCTATTGCTCATATGAGAGAAATTCAAATCTCTTAGGGGGCTATTTTATTATTACTTATTAAGTATAGAAATGAGTTTTTCAATCTGAGCTGATTGTTTCTTCCTCATAAGAGGTATTTTTAATATCTATCTACTTGCTAAAAACCATTGTTATCTAATTACCTAATCTATCTAATAAGTTTGGATCTTTTTATATCTATAGTTTATACTAATACTTGAATGAAATACCTCAGAATTGATACTTGTTTGTATGCATTATCATCTCTATTTTTATATCCAAATTATGTCAATTTAATTCCAAATAGTATTTAAGGATCAGAGATTTACTGTACAATGGGATTCCTCAACTGGTAATAATAGCTGTTTTTAGGCTAGTTTTTGTTTAGATTATGGTTCAGTACACTCTTGCTCAAAGTCCAGAAATTATACTCTCAGTCCCTGGGAGAGATTCCGCCAAAGCCCGTGATAAAGCCATGGATCAGTTAATAGAACTAATGGAAGAGGGTAAACTACCCAGTGAATTGGAGGATGGATTCAGTCCACAACAATTAGTTGAAGTAAAAGAACCCAGTAATGTGACTAACAGCGAAGAAGAAGAAGTTACCCAAGCTGTTCAAATTCTCAGCAATTTGGCAACATTAAAGTTAAAGGTTCAAGAATCACGCACTGAGGCCCTGGAAATACGCAAAGCTATTGATATCCTGTTTTCAGATGATGCTATCACACATGAGGGGATTATCAGTTTGAGAGAGGGGTTTAAAGTTCTTAAAAGCTTTGCCCAAGCAAATCTACGCTACCAGGAAGCCCGAGTCAAAGCAGAGGAAGCCCGACATATACTAGATCGAGCCTTAAAATCACCAGAATAGTTAATAAGATTAGGATAGATGCTTGTAAAGCAGCTATATTAAACTATTATTCCTATGTTTAATATGAGGATTTAAAATTATTTCTTATAGGGAAAATTTATTCTTTATCAGTAGAAGTGATAAATCATAACTATGCTTTCCTAAAAAAATCATGTTACTATTTATTTAAGTTACTTGTTAAAACATTAAAAAACATTTTCTAATGTAAAATTAATATTAGGTAATAATAATACTTGTATGAAAATACTAAAATAATCCTAGGCAAGTTGGAATTAGGATTTTTATAATGCTTATCATATGTAGGACTATAGTAGATATAATTAGCATCTGATCTTTTTATTTTCTAATTTTAAGTATTCTAATTTCTCTTATATTTTCTGCCTTCACTCAAATGTATTTATGACTTTCTTTTATTTTTAGGATTAAAGCCAAAGTTATGAACTTAAAGTAATGGTTATTTCTCTTAAAATCTCTCTTAGGCATAATCTTAGTGGATTCTTCCATGTAAGAGATATATATTATACTTTGTCTATTTTATCTATTCTAATAACAGCAGGATATATTTTTCTTATCTTAATTATCTTCTAATATAGGGTTTTATTTATCTAATTCTATTACTG
>NZ_CAIY01000002.1 GCF_000350105.1 Richelia intracellularis HH01 | reverse complement strand
GATCAATTACACTTTTAAATTAATTAAAATCACTTTTCATAAAATAAATACAAGATATGAGAATCTAAACTAGATAAGCGTTATTTTCTAAAAAGAATAAAAAATAGTTAAATTTTGATCAAAAGACTAAGAGCTAGTTATTAATAAAAACCCCCTGAAATTACACAATAATAATTAACTCTAGATTTTTGAAAATAATATATTGGGATAACTAATCAAAGATAATATTAATAACCATTATATTTACACGAAATAATACTGAACTCAGTATAAATTAAAAGCATAAATATAAAGAGAAAAATACTCTCCAAAATACTTATATATTTTGGAGAGTATTTTTTTCCGTGGCATTAAGTTAATGAACCTTTAAGTCAAGTCATGAAATAATGGATATACAGTAATTATTACTATCCAAAGTAGTTTTAAATCGAATGGCTGATTGGTTTTATCTCTACCCTACCCTTTATCCTGGTGTTTTGTTGAAACGCTATAAGCGTTTTCTAGCAGATGTAAGACTCTCTTCTGGAGAGGTGGTAACAGCACATTGTTCAAATACAGGTCCGATGAAAGGTGTTTCTACTCCTGGTAGTCTTGTACAACTTTCTCTAAGTAACAATCCTAAGCGTAAGTTACCTTACACTTTAGAACTAATTCAAGTTGATGATAATGATAAACCTACTTGGGTTGGAGTCAATACCATTTTGACAAACAAGGTAGTCAAAACAGCACTGGAAAAGCATTTATTTCCGGAGTTAGGAAAATATAGCCAAATTAAGGCAGAGGTGGTTTATGGAAAAGATAGAAAAAGTCGCGTTGATTTTTGCTTATATCCACCGGAAAACCGAATAAATAGTGCTACACAGGACAATAGAAATATATATGTAGAGGTTAAAAATACTACTTGGTGCAATGGAAAATTAGCATTATTCCCAGACACGGAAACAACCAGAGGACAAAAGCATTTACGTGAATTGATGGCAATAATGCCTACAAGTAGGGCAGTCATGTTCTACTTTATTAGTCGTAGTGATTGCACTGAATTTGCTTCCGGAGATGTTAGTGACCCCCTATATGGTGATTTGCTAAAAGAAGGGATAAGTCTTGGATTAGAAGTCTTACCTTGCCGATTTGATCTATCACCTACTGGTATTCGTTACTTAGGATTAGCTGTATTGAAACTTTGAAAGGAGTCAATGAGGAGAAATTTTAGCCTGCTGACAATATAAACAATGCTAACAAGAATAAATATTACCCTTATAGCTCATTCTAAAAATGGAAGAGCATATCTATACTTTTCATACTAATATGAAATAGCCCTATACTTGCTCTATTGTAATCATTAATGTAAGGAAAATCCATAAGAACTTTAAAGCTTAATTCTATCAAGACATCCTGAGAAAGCTTAAAAAAATAGCTAATAATTTGTATTGCTTTTGACTTTTTTTTACCTAAACTAGGTACTAGCATAGTGCGATATTAACTATTAAGAGAAATACTTCATATTTTAAAGTTAATAAAATTACATGTACTAGTTCCAATATTATATATTTCTTACCAGATATTAACTTATAGGAGCTCTAGAAGGTACTATTGTATTGGATTCTATATCCAAAAAATATAGAGTTTTACTACTTTTCTTTATATTGATATCTATCTACGATAATTATCAATATTTCGGGTTTTTAATAGTTCTAAAAATTCTCATTTCTCAGATTATAAATATAAGCTCAATCTTTTAGTTCTTCAATTCAGGAAGTTTGATTGATTGTTTACATTAACAATGTAGATTTTTTCAGCGTTTATTTTAATATTTTACTAGCCAATAATTATAGCCACTGAAATTATTATAACTGATTGTATTCTCGCATTTTGAAGACAGAATAAATATCAAATCAACAAAATTATAATTGTTATATGTATGAAATAAAAAAATGTGCTAGTGTAATCTACATATATTATGTTGATGCTTTATTCAAATAATCAAATATTACCTATTATTATCATTGAAGGATCTAATTGGTGGCTAATACTCTTTCTTAATTTATGATTAGGTGTGAAAATAATATAGCTAGAGTACTTTATCCAAATTTCTATATATTTGTTATAATTTACAATTAAAATACATCAATGTATTTTAATTGTAATCATTTCACCATTTTATTTTTCATCTATATCGCTTGCTAACTTTTATTATTAACTAATTAATTTTGTATAAATAGTCAAACTAAATTCTGGCTTTCACTGATGTTGAAGCATCGTTTATTTATTGTTGCTTTTATCATATTTTGATATATTTGCTGAAGGCAGTAATCATAATACTCAATTATTAAAATATCTCATTGGCTTAAATTTATATATTTATTAATTTAGTTATATTAATAGACTTATCGTTAGATAATCGATTCTTTCATTTACCTAATAATCATCCCAATAAGTTAATATCATTCCAATTATTTTCATATTTTTTTGTATAGTTTGTAATAGTAGTATTTTTTAATACATTTGTGATTATATCTAAAGTATTTAACTATGATTAATAAATACTTTCAATACCCACAAATCTTATACTCCTATGATAATTTTGTTGTTAGTGAGGTATTTACAAACTAATGTTAATATTATTTCAGGCTTTTTACTCTAACAAATCATGTGATTCATATCATAATATATCATCCGTCCCTAAATAAATTTAAAACAATCTAGTAGCTTAGTGACTTTATTGATATCTGTATTATCTTTATAGTAGATAGAAGATTTATCAGTTTGTTGACTTTATATGCATGATTCATGATTTTACTCTAATGTTATAATCAAAGTAGTATTTATTGATTTAGTTATTAGTTATTTTACCTGATTTGCATTAGTTAAAGCAATTTAATAAAATAACGACATTGTTTTTTAATATATAAAAATACCTAAATTAAAGATATTTTTATATATACTCATTACTATTTTTAGTAATAACCGTAGTTGGCAAATAATACTGAATTTAGTATAGTAATTTAGTTTAAATAAAGTTAAATTTATTTTTGAATTTAGACTATTATATATAGCTTTAGTGTATGAAACTATTTATTGATAAAATATTAGTAATTTATTGCAGGTTTTTCTTATTGCTCCTATATATAGTAAAATTACTAATCTCTCTTTTCTCTACCCCCAAAATTAAAAATATAGAAATAGTTAGGCTTTTTGTTAGGATTTAAAAATCATATTAATAAAAAATAAATCTAAAAGTATGAGTAAAGGAACACTGTTTGATAAAGTTTGGGATTTACATACCGTTGCTAGACTTCCTTCAGGACAAACACAACTATTCATTGGACTACATCTAATTCATGAGGTCACTAGCCCTCAGGCCTTTGTCATGTTACGAGAGAAGGGTTTAAAGGTTTTATTTCCAGAACGTACTATAGCAACGGTGGATCATATTGTCCCTACCACTAATCAGGTACGTCCTTTTGAAGATGTTCTAGCAGAGGAAATGATGCAAGCCCTTGAACAAAACTGCCAAGAAAATGGTATTACTTTCCATAATATTGGCTCCGGTAACCAGGGTATTGTTCATATAATTGCTCCAGAACAAGGACTTACACAGCCGGGGATGAGTATTGCCTGTGGTGATAGTCATACATCTACCCATGGTGCATTTGGTGCGATTGCTTTTGGTATTGGTACTAGTCAAGTTAGAGATGTTCTAGCCTCGCAAACTATAGCCCTATCTAAATTAAAAGTTCGTAAAATTGAAGTTAATGGCACTCTACAGCCAGGAGTTTATGCTAAAGATGTAGCCCTCCATATTATCCATACTCTTGGTGTTAAAGGAGGTGTTGGCTATGTATACGAGTACACAGGTACAACTTTTAATAAAATGAGTATGGAAGAAAGGATGACTGTCTGCAACATGGCGATTGAAGGTGGTGCTCGTTGCGGTTATGTTAATCCTGACCATATTACCTATGAATACCTCAAAAATAGGGATTTTGCTCCCACGGCAACAGACTGGGACAAAGCAGTTGCTTGGTGGGAATCTATACGTAGTAACACAGATGCTGAGTATGATGATGATGTAAAATTTAATGCAGCTGATATTCCTCCTACTGTTACTTGGGGTATTACCCCAGGTCAAGGGATAGGAATAGATCAGCTTATACCTATGTCAGCAGAACTACATGAAGAAGATCGTCTTATTGCGGAGGAAGCATACGATTACATGGATCTTACTGTAGGTAAACCAATTCAAGGGACCAAAATAGATGTCTGCTTTATTGGTAGCTGTACTAATGGAAGAATTAGTGATCTGCGGGAGGCAGCAAGAGTAGCAAAAAATCAACATGTAGCCAAGGATGTAAAGGCATTTGTAGTTCCTGGTTCAGAACGAGTAAAAAAGCAAGCAGAAGCAGAGGGATTGGATCAAATCTTTATAGATGCGGGGTTTGAGTGGCGTGAACCTGGATGTTCTATGTGTTTGGCAATGAATCCTGACAAACTGCAAGGCAGACAAATTAGTGCTTCATCTTCCAATCGGAATTTCAAAGGTAGACAAGGCTCTTCTTCTGGGCGTACTTTGCTTATGAGTCCAGCTATGGTTGCTGCTGCTGCAATAAAAGGGGAGGTTTTTGATGTGCGTAAGTTATTAAGCTAAGAATATTTTTATCATAAACCTGAGTTTTGATAGATTGCCAATTAGATAATCTAGCTAATATTCATCCAGTTTCTGTAATATATCTAGCAAAATTCCAAATCCATAAACAGAACAAGATATTAAGTATAAAATTAGAACACAAAATCTCATGGTTAGAAAAGTTATCACTGTTTCCGGATGCGGTATTCCCCTAATAGGGAATGACATTGATACTGACCGCATTATACCTGCCCGTTTTTTATGCTGTGTTACCTTTGATGGTTTAGAAAAACATACTTTTGCTGATGACAGAGAAAGTTTAAAAGGTCAACATCCTTTCGATTTACCTCAGTATAAAGATGCAAGAATTTTAATTGTGAATTGTAACTTTGGCTGTGGTTCCTCTAGAGAACATGCACCACAAGCACTCAAAAAATGGGGTATTCAAGCATTGATTGGTGAGAGTTTTGCAGAAATATTCTTTGGTAACTGTGTTGCTATAGGTATTCCTTGTGTTAATGCAGAATCTAACATTATCAAAAAATTGCAAGAAATTATTATAGCTAATCCCCAAGTAGTAATGAAAGTAAACTTAGAAACTATGGAAGTAACCTGTGGTGAATTTGTTACTCAAATTTCTATGGGAGAAGAAGCTAAAAAAATGATTATTTCCGGTGCTTGGGATACTTGTAGCCAGCTATTATCTCAAAGGAAACAAATACAAGCAACTGCAGCAAATTTACCATATTTAGGCTGGAATTAGACAGAAATTTTTTACGTAGATATACTTGAAAATAATCAATAGAACATAGTTGGAAAAAATTCTGGTTTGATGATGACTCTTGTCCCCTGTCTGAATTGTTTTCAAACAGGGGACAAGAGTCAATAGTTTGTCAATAAAAGCTTTCAAATCATATAAATAACTATGACTAACATTTTTGACTTACGAAGCATACATTATTTTAGTAATTAATTTCCGTATTTGAAAATGACTCTGAAGACATCAAGTTTTGCGATAATTATACTAGGAATCGTTTCAGACTCATAAAGGTAATAACCTCAACTACTCATTCTTGCTTATTCTAAATGATAATCTATAGATGTCTGAACAGAGCTAGCTGTATCATAAAATTCTTATCCACAAATTAAAATTTCCAGAAGCAATCGTTATTGAATAAAATATAAACCTTCAAATAACTATATAGAAAAGTTATAACCCTTAGTCAGATATACAATTAACAAGGAATAAGTTTAAGTCTTTGAAAGAGCTATGGAACCAGGAATTAATGAATACAATAGCTGGAAAATCTAAAAAACCTCACACTTCCTGGTACTTAGATTTGTATATGATCCTGGAAGATTATACGCGTTACTACCAGCATTATAATCTAAACTATTCAAAGTTATGGTAGCTCAAGCTCGAACAACAGCGATGGTGATAAAATTTATTGTAATATCATAACTTACTAAATTATTTACCTTTAGGCTGACATTGTAACTACACACAAGTAAAGGAGTTTTCATATGTAAATTTCTGGACCCTTAAATTAATTTCGGGGACTAACTTTTTTGAGAAGTTTTAGCATAGAGAAGTGATAAAAAACCATTTTTTAATTTCATTTTTTAATTTGTATTTGAATTATACATATACAATACGGTAGTTAAAACAAAGTTAGTTATGGCAAGACGATATTGCTCCATGTTTAGTCCTAATTCAGAAGAATTGTAGTATTTCTATGGTAAATCGTAATAAACAAATAAAATATCTTATCCTAATCTCTAGGATAAAGTCTCACAGGTTTTCTGGATTGTCCCTAAATTAAATTCCAGTCATTTATTATATGACACTATTGATTATTGCATAGCCAAAAGTTCGATGGCCATAGGCAAGATTTTATGTTCTTCAATCTGAATTCTGGCATGTAGGGTTGCAGATGTATCTTCAGGCAAAACTGGAACTGCAGCTTGAATTAAAATTGGTCCACTATCCATTTCTAAACAGACCAAATGTGCAGTACAACCAGCTATTTTGACACCAGCACCCAAAGCCTGTTCAATAGCGTTAATCCCTTTAAAAACAGGCAATAGACTCGGGTGAATGTTAACTATTCTATTCGTGAATGCATTAATTAATACCGGGGTTGCTAGACGCATCCACCCGGCCATCACAACTAAGTTCACATCATAATTTTGCAAAGTTTCTACAATTTTTTCGTCTAATATTTCCCTCTGTGTATATTTCCGATGATTTAGTAACACTGAAGGAACATTCCAAGCATCTGCTCTAATAGCAGCATAGGCATTAGGGTTATTGTAAATTAGAACTTGAATTTGGGCATTTAGTTTCTGTTCTGCAATTGCGCAAGCTATAGCTTCAAAATTACTTCCGTTCCCTGATGCCATTATACCCAATTTAAGGAAGATTGGCTTCTTTTGTTGAATATTAATATTAGGAGAAATCAAGTTGGGAGTAGAATTGATATAAATAGTCATAACCGTAGGAAAAAATATTTTTGAATGTTTAAAATCTACTATACTAAAACCAGTTTTAACCTAAATGCTAAGTCTTGGTTAGATAACCATACCTTTGCTGCCAGCATTTTTTTGAGTCCAGCAATTCTTTTGCTGACAGTTTTTGTATTTTTTCCTATTATTTACTTAGTCTATCTCAGCTTTACTACTGGTAGCTTTACCAATAGTGGGATTTACTGGGTGGGTTTTAAAAATTATTGGCGTTTACTGCTGAACCATGACTTTTGGGAGGTTATGGGTAATACCCTTTATTTCACCTCAGCTGTGGTTATACCGAGTTTAGTAATCCCTTTGGGATTAGCAATTCTATTAAATCAAACTTTTCAATTTCAGGGAATATTACGCACAGCATATTTTTTACCTTCAATTATTTCAATGGTAGCTGCAGGGTTGGGTTTTCGCTGGTTATTTCAAAACCAAGGTCCAGTAAACATGATTCTGGAAAGTATAGGTATAGAACCTATCAGCTGGCTAGGAGATACTTTTTGGGGAATGCCGATTCTAATAATCTTGTGTATATGGAAGCAAGTTGGCTTTAATATGGTCGTGTTTCTGGCTGGATTACAAACAATTCCTATCAGTTATTATGAAGCAGCAGAATTAGATGGTGCTAATGATTGGCAACAATTTTGGTATATAACCTTATCTAGCTTGCAACCAACGTTTGTTTTTACCCTTATCACCACAGTAATTTTTACCCTACGTAGTTTTGAGCAAGTCTATATTCTGACTGGTGGTGGCCCATTAAATTCAACAAATTTACTGGTTTATTACATTTACCAAGAAGCTTTCGGTAAATTTGACTTTGGTTATGCTGCTGCTGCTGCAACTGTATTGTTGGGAATCACGATGGTGATAGTTTATCTCCAACTACGTAATTTACAGTAACTCTAAAGTTAATTCAGTGATAAAAAGTAATCCATATGAATCAAATTTAAATTGGCTCATACTGGGAGAAAAGTAAAAGATTAATACTCTCTAATATTCGAATTTATAATAATTCATGACCTTTATGAATTATTTAAAGTAAAAGATTAAAGCTAGGCTTATCACTTATAAAATAAGATACTTCATTTATTTATATCCAATGTTATTTATAAAGTTTAAATTTGATTGAATCAAATTTAAACTTTATAAATAATTATGAAAAAGCATTATTTTAAATAAATACAGGATAACTTAAGTGATATTATTAGTAGAATAAATATAAGTATTTTGAGAGGCTTTTATAGATAATTAAATACAGTAACTAGTTGCATAATTAAAATATAATGATATCCAAATTAGATAATATAAGAGATACAATTATTATATTAATAATATGCCATATGCATACATAAGTGATACTAAATAATTACAAATCATGAATTTACTTAAACTTAATAGCTTTCCTATTTACCCTGGTAAGGGTAATTTTATTCTCCCTATTCACTACATTTATACGAGTAGATATAAAAATCAATACTCCTGTAATAGCTATCATAGTCAAACCAATATCTATATATATTACATATCTGGTCATTATAATCAAGCTGTATTCAAAACAAAAATACAAATTACCAGAATATTTAGATAATATGATTAAGTATCATATCTAGAAGTATATTAATATCAATAGTTACAACATTTTACTCACATATTTATAATTTTTATTTTTGCTTTTATAGTATTTTGTTTTATGCGAATGGCCTTTTATAATCACTTCAAATAAGATTATAGTATTGTTATAACTCTAGTAGGTATCATAACTATTTTTATGAGCTCAGGCTGCAGGATAATCTTCTTAATAAGAGTAAGATAAAAATTGGGTAGGCTATATCTATCCAATGTCTGCGTTGTAGTCTATAGAAAAATATTATGTTGACAATACAAAAATCACTTGTATTTATACTTAACTTTTTGATAAGTCTATTTTCCATTCCAGCTTGTTAGCTAAGATATGCTTGCTTTCTAAGTCAAAGGGCTTTGATTTTATGTTGACTTAACTATGGTATCCTTCTTGCAAATTGCCAATTAATCTGGGCAAATATATTTAAATACCTACCATTCGTATTTTAAGTTAAATTATCAGACTAAAAAGCGATAAAATAATTATAGAAAAGTTTATTAAATACTTCCAGTGTAGAATCGATAAGTTATAAATAAAAATTTATGAACCTATCCTAATAACATTTAATAAGTTCGAAATTGAAAGATATTAAAAGAATAATGTTATATCTGCTATTCAATATTTTAGCCACCTTTTTATATGTGCATAAAGCTAATTTTAACTCATTTAAGAATAATGTTTACCTGGTAAAAACAGGCTATTTAATTAGCTTTTATATTAGGTATAATATTTCAGATTTTTGATTTAGGCGTGTTTTATTTTTAGAGTAGTAGTTACTTTTACCTTAGCTAAATTTAAATTTAACATATCAATAATTTTGAAT
>NZ_CAIY01000003.1 GCF_000350105.1 Richelia intracellularis HH01 | reverse complement strand
AATATTTTGAGATTCTTTAAAGAGAGTATATTCTTCTAACACATCAAACTAAAAAATTTTTAATTATTCTCTTTATGTTTAAGCTAAGCAGTTTAAACATAAAGAGAATAATTATCAGCAAAATTAAATAAGATAGAACCTAAATTGGGAACACCTATAACAACTCTTTGACTTATCATTTAATAAATAGAACAGAATCTATGACATTTATGAATATCTTGCTGGATAGGCTTAGTACAATAGTTTAAATTATCTATATTCCTAGCAGATATTTTATATTTTCGTTGATTTATAACGAATAATATCCCTATATAAAGATATCTTTAAAAGAATTAGTAAAAAACTTATATTCTGGCTTTCAATATATTTTGATAGATATTATTTCCCATCATTATCATGATAATCCTCGTATTTTATGCAGCAAAATACGAAATTTACTATCTTGATTTTGATTGGTTTACCAATAAATTTTATGTGTTACAAGTACTACTATATTTGTAATCTTAATATCTAACTCAAATTCACTTAACCGACCAAACCTAATTCTAATTTTCCTAAATATTCTGCTTTTTCTCCTAGTTATTAATAATGCAGTATGCCAATAATACTAGAAAATAATTAACGGACTTCACTCGTTATAAGTTTAGCAGCAATAAACAAGGTATCAAATAGAGTAAAGACTTCAAAGATACTCTACATATTAGCTTAATTTTCAATATATTTTTATTTTATATTGAAAATTAAAATTAGCTGAAAAAACCTACTAGATTTATCTAGGTACAGTTGAATAATGAATTATTGCAACTAATTTATAGACTATTCTAAGATGATAGAATAGTTATTAATTTTGATTTAAATATACTCAGCTATTCGCCATAAAAATGAGATTTTATTTTTAGCATTAAATATCTGGAACTAAGGATTGAATAAATTTGGGTAAATTAATGTAAATATGTCTTATTGCCTACCATTATGATTAGCATCTAACTGGCTTAATTCTTGACATTTAGCTATGGCTTTCTCATAGGCAACCAAATATTCTTTACCACCTAACATTACATCACCATAATACTCGTAGGGTGATTTACCATAGATTGGCAGGGGGTTATCTTCTGGATAGTCCTCTTTAGACTCTTCAATTATCGACTTCATTTTTTTCATATTAAGACTTTGTGCGGGGAAGTACCAAATATTTTTTGTTTTTTGGTCAAATATTTGAAGTTGGGATCAATAATATGAATAGAGGTTTCTCCCATAGATGAAGCTACTGTTAACTCCAACCAAGCAGACTCTATAGGGTGATATGGTTTTTGGCATATAACTACAAAGCCTTGGACATAAATAGCCTCTTTAGTACATAATGCTGCTTTATAAGCATTATCAAAGGGCTTTTCTACCTTGCTTTTAATACTCACGCTGACTTGTAGAGAAAGTTCTTCATCCAATATTTTATTCATTAATAGGAAAGCCAACATCGGAAACTGACATATCTTACCATTTCTGTGAATAGAGAAAATAGTACTAGGTCAACAGTAAAGAAACTTAATGATTAACAATTACTTAATTCTAAAATGTGACTTTATCCATAAAATATTAAATCAACATTTTCATATAATCCGACTATATTTTTAAGACCTACACTCATCAAAAAAATACATAATCTACGCTCTCATGTTATATGAATCATAGTATTTATTGATAGCTTAAGATAGAAGTAATTATAATGATAAATCATAGGACCTAAAATAATTAAATATTAAACAATCATCAGACACTTCTATTTATTTTATGCTAGATACTAGCGGATTAACTTAGTTCTCAGTATTAATCACTATATCTCCAGATTAAATCAAAATATTTGAGATTATTTTTGAAAATTAAAGTCAGATTTCATCATACTATTTTTGGATATTCAGAATTTCCAAATCAATTTTTGGTGATATATGGTAAAGTGCAGTTGTTGGTACTCTTTAATATTGTGGATCTCTTGTTATGATATTTCCCTTACTTATTGTAATTAATCCAAATCTGATTTGAATTACTACTAACAACTTGTGAATAAATTTTTAATTAAAAGTAAAGTGGGATAAATACAAAAATAGACCTATAAATTATTACTTGTTTAATCCTGTTAAAAACTCAATTACTTTTCTGATGATGTTTAATTCACATTCTGAAAATACTACCCTATTATCTAAGACAAATTTCACGACTACTTTTATACTAAAAATCTAGGAATTGACTAAACTTGGTCGAAATAAAATATTAGTTAATAGTATAAATTAAAACATATTATAAAATAATTATTCCTGGAAAATAGGTAACCTAGCCCACGATTTTTACTTAAAAAGTAAATTTATTAAATCTTTTTCAGAATTATTAGTAATATGTCGAGAAAAATAATCTATACAATAAATTATGTAACTAGTAGATATTGGCAATGGGAAAGTAATAATGTCTATTACGTAAAGTCATGAAGAAAACAACAGTATCCACCCTTACTATTAGTACATGGCTTCGGTGAATCTACAGACTACTGGCATAAAAATATTAGTAGATTATGTGATAGATTTGAAGTTTGGGCAGTCGATCTATTGGGATTTGGGTGATCAGCAAAACCTAAATTGCATTATAATTTTGACCTGTGGTCTGATCGAATATGAGACTTTATTTCGGAAAAAATTGGTTAGAAAACTATACTGGTGGGTAATTCCCTCGATGGTTAGGTTTGTTTATGCGTTGCAGCTTATTATCCCGAAGTTCTTGCAGGCTTGGTATTGCTGAATAGTACAGATCCTTTTAGTAGTCATCAAAAGGTCTCATATATAAAATCTATCAAAGAATATGATCTAATTGTAAGTCGATTGTTCAATTATGCTCTTAGTATTTTGCGTTGGACTTTTCGTCAGAGATTACCCCAATTTCTCTTGTTTCAATATGTTCGACAATCTTGGGTAATTCGTAGAACCTTGAAAAGGGTATATCTTGACCACAGTACAATTACTACGCAACTGGTGGAAGCTATTCATCGACCTTCAGAAGATAAAGGTGCATTTGATATATTCTATTCTGTTTTGAATGCTCCCCAAGGAGAAAAGAATGATGTATTACTTAAATAGTTAACGTGTCCTTTATTAATATTATGGGGAGAAGCATATCCTTAGAATTATCACAAAAATTCCGCAAGTTTTATTCTGAGCTAACAGAATATTTTTTACAAGCTGGTAATTGTCTCCATGATGAGGAACCTCATCATGGAGACAATTAATTACTAAAAGATTGTATCCTAGCAGATACGTTTCTTGATTAGATAAGTATAAATCAAAGATATTCAAAACAAATTTAACTCATGAAGGATAGAAAACCTATACTTATATTTAGTTATAAAACTTGTAATGGTTACAAATTAGAAAAGATTTAATAGAGGTAAAAAGACTAGTAATCCGTCATTACTTACAAAACTTTTCTTTGGGATTAACCTTGAGATAATAGATTTTGACTAAGTTTAAATAACTTATATAATACTTCATTGATCTTCACAATATAGAGTTGCTGATCAATAGATGGCTAGCTTATGTAAGTTAGAAAAACTGCATTTCACATTTTATTAGTCATGGAAATCAGCTGATTTATAATCAAATATTTTTT
>NZ_CAIY01000004.1 GCF_000350105.1 Richelia intracellularis HH01 | reverse complement strand
ATATGATTTAGAATCATGCTAATGAATAACTTTTTACCCTATCTGTTATGATTTAAAATCTTATTTTTGATCGATAGACTTTTTTAATGTATATTAAAAAAAGAAAGCAATAAAACTTATATTCAAATTAAATTGTATTTCGGACGATATAGATATCTAAGTTATAAAATCTATTTGTCTAATTTATGATTATAAATTGTAAATAATGGTATTGAGATTTGCTACTTAGATCATTAGAGTTCAGGTAATTCTAGTGGGAGTATTTTACTTCCTCTTCCTACTTATTTAATTAACTTCTTAACTACTTTGATACATGAGTAAAACATCAGAAATTAAATTGCACACTTATTTAGATTCTTTCCCAGATGAAGCTTTGAAAGAATTTGTAGAATGGTGCATTTTAGAGCAAGCAATAGAAGCAGGGTATGAATTTACCCCTAACCCTAAAAAGCTAGCTGATTTAGAAGCTACATATTACATTGAAGAATTGGTAGATCAATTTGTCAAAGCTACCAGGAATTCTATTGATGGTGGTTTAGCGATACTACTGGCAGGTAAAGAGGCAGATACCAACACTCTTGAAGGTGTACTAATTGTAGTAGATTTTATTTCACTGTATGTTAAGTATTTAGTTCCCAAAGGCACTAAAAATACTCTCCTTCCTGATGAAAAACTAGAAGAGGCTGAACAAGAACAGTTTAATAAGTTATCTGAAATTGCAAAAAAATATAATGTAGAAATGCAAATAATATAGATTGATGAACAATGATAGGAGTGGAATTCTTAAAAACTACCCCTATCATTGATATAGTAATATTACTGAATTGACTATATTTAGAAATTTTTTGTTATTCTTCTAATTCTTAAGTTGATATTTTTCTACTACATGAAGATATGAGCAACAGATACTAATCTGAAAATAAATATGTACAATAACCTATAATTTCAAATCTAAATTAATATTAACACTTTGTTTAGCCATTTAACTATTACAATACCAGATCTCACTTTTTAGCCATCTTACTTCTCCCCTATTTAGTTAGTTAAGCAAAATTGTTCGGCAGTGATTAGTTTGAAAATGGTAAATATTTCTCAATGATTTAAAATCAGATATGTGTATTTCTTAAGAGTAGTTTTGGATAGGTAGGCTTTCGTATTGGTCAGTAAGTACCAATCTGGTATTTTAGTTATGGATAGACTGCGGTGAGTATATTTTATTTTGGGTTCTATTGGTTTTTCACTTCAGATATCCTTTTAAAAATTGCATAATTTTGTCTGGCACACCATTCATAAAATGTGCAGTATTGATTTTCGAGCTTACAGTTGAATATCAATACAAGCAATAATAATAGGCTATTTTTTCATTCCTAGCTTCTATTATGTGCATTTTTAAGTGTTCTTGATTATCCTAAACCAAATAATCTTTAGTTAGTAACTTTATAAGAATCATACATAATGACCGAAGAGTTCTTGAATTATTAAAAATAGTGTGAAAAATAAGGGGCACTGTTTAAATCTACTAGGAGCTATATATACTTAAATATTCAGAGCATAAAGGAAAGTAATTAATCTTAACCTTATCTATAACTTATACAAGTAGAGTAAGGGCTTTATTGATACTTCCCTAAATTGTTAGTATTTCCCGCTTGGTGTTGAATTATATCAGCAGTTTAAGAATCTCTTGTATAGTTTTCAAACTATCTTAATTAGTTAGTAAATGACTAGGAGAGGTAATTTAATAAGAGGAACAAAGATATTTATAATATTCACCTTAAAGTTTTTCTTGGAATATGAGATGAATATCAGATGTGAGCTTGATGAAGCACTTTTTAAGTTTATTATAGGGTTATCTTCCATGATTTTTCTTATTTGTAATTTTCATTAAAAGTATTGCTCCGATATAAAATTTATAGGGAAAAAGTAGAAATTTAGATATTAAATGGCAGCAGTGCTCAATATTGAGACAGCATAAAATTAATAGTGATAAATATAAAGGAATACCTTTAAAACCCTATTCAATAGGGTTAATTTAAGTGATATCATAGATATACATACTGAGACAAAGCTTATAATACTTAACTAAGATGATGATATGATACAGTCAATTAATGAGGTTTTTGGTAGACGTGAGGAAGTCATTATTAATTTTCAGAAAAATAAAAATTTAATTGCTATAGTCAAAAGTAAAAATGTAATCGCAAGTGATAAGCCACCATATTTTAAGACAAGATAAATTTGAAGATATAGTAGTAAATATATATGGTAATATCACTGTTAAGAATGTGTTTGGGGTTTTTGGAAGTCTAAAAATATCACTGTATATTACTTTTGATTAATTAAATGTCATGATTGCGGTAAGGTCTTTAACCTCTGACTAGTAATATTTTCGATTATTCCTAACGCATAATAGTGTAATATTTTTGTAGCCTTTTCAAGGCTCAATAATAATTGTAAGTTGCTTAAGAATTGGAAGTTGAGTTAATAAAGTGTATGTTACTGCAATCGAATTCAAAATTATTATAATATACTTACTGATACTGAACTAGAGAAGTTTCATTTAATTATGATATAAAATAAAATTTATAAATAAAGAAAGGTATAAGATTTGTAGTTAATCTGTGAGTGATTGACAAGTATATACAATGTGAACCAGCTAAAAATTTTATTTGATGAGTTGCAAGCAGCATACAAGGAAAAATTGTTATGCCAGCTTAATATAATTTAGTGCTTCTCCTGAGATATTATGTCATTTTTATGAATTAACAAAGTTTTTATTCCTGGTAGATATTACAAAAAAAATTTTCTAATTTCATATCAATTATGACAATGTATAAATGGTTTTGCAATGCGACTAATTTTTAAAAAAGATATTGTTCTAATTTTCCCAGATTCTTAAGATGAATGTTGCAATAGGTTATTATTCCTGTAAGAGGAGCATACATAGCTTGGCTTATTCTATTTTTCTCTGAAGAAGTTGTGAAATATTAGTCCTTTATAGTTAATTAAATTCTCTGATTATTTACCAACAAGTATGATCTCAGGGTCACTAAACAAATCATCATATGGTATTTGTCTTTTGCATTCAAAACTCAATCAAGGTAACCAGGGATACTGGCTAAAATTGGGAGTACGTTTTTCTAAGAAAGCTTGTTTGCCCTCTGCACCTTCCTCCGTCATATAGTAAAGCAACGTGGCATTTCCTGCCAACTCCTGCAAGCCTGCTTGTCCATCACAATCTGCATTAAAAGCTGCTTTTAGACAACGGATGGCGATGGGGCTTTTCTCTAGGACTTCTTTTGACCATTTAACTCCTTCAATCTCTAATTTATCTATAGGAACAACACAATTAACTAGACCCATATCCATCGCCTGCTGGGCATTATACTGACGGCAAAGAAACCAAATTTCTCGTGCTTTCTTTTGCCCCACTATGCGGGCAAGATAACTAGAACCAAAGCCTCCATCAAAACTACCTACTTTGGGGCCAGTTTGACCGAAAATAGCATTATCAGCAGCAATTGTGAGGTCGCATACTAAGTGTAGTACATGTCCACCTCCAATTGCATATCCAGCGACTAAAGCAATGACAACCTTCGGTATAGAACGAATCAGTCTCTGTAAATCTAATATATTTAGACGAGGTATACCATCTTCACCAATATATCCAGATTTTCCACGCACACTTTGATCTCCACCAGAACAGAAAGCATATTTACCATCAGTATGGGGGCCATAACCGGTTAATAGAACTACACCAATATCAGTATCTTCACGTGCTTCTAAAAAGGCTGAATATAATTCAAATACTGTTTGGGGACGGAATGCATTACGTTTGTGGGGACGATTGATAACAATTTTTGCAATACCATCAGCTTTATAATAAAGAATATCCTTGTAAGTTTTAGCAGTCTGCCAGTCTATTAGCATTATTTTTACTTTAGATTATGATGATTAGCTATTATTAATTATTCATTGTATGCTACTATATTCAAATTGAAAATTATACAATTTCTAGTAGGGTAATTTAATTTTCCCAATCAGATTCGCATAAAAATATGCACGAATAAAAAAAGAAGTGAAGAAGCAAAAATAATATTATATACAGGTTGCAAATTTACAATAATACACTGATACAGTCAACTAGTATTACATAAATTAAACTATCCAAAGCTTAAAATTATAATAAATGGAGATATAGCAAACTTTTTTCTTCCTTTATCCTAAATTACTACTAGGATAAATAGATTAGGTTTTATGGGTGGAAAATAACCCACTTGGATAATGAATAAAGCAAAATTTTTTGCTTCAGATCCTTCACCTTATCAATAATCCTAAAATTTCAGTTTGTAGAAAACTACTTTCCCTTTCCAATCCTCCTCCACAAATACTAAATACTCTCCATTACTGCGACGTACTGCTCGAATACCATAGGGGATATCAATCCACCCACTCTCACTTGCCACCTCTTTTCCTGGTTTCAGAGTTTTCACTAACTTCCCTGTATTAGCTTGATAAATGTAAACTTTCGCCTGCTTAAAAGTAACTAAGAATATATAGTTTCCTGCTACACTCATACTTGCCGTTAGTACTTCTGGATTGTCTTGGGGATTATAGGGTACTTGCAATCGCCATCGTTGTTGAGGATATGTTGTATTCCAATTGTCATATCTTACTAATTCAGAGCCATACCACTTGGAATTATCACGGCTGGCAGGATGTTCTTTAGTAAAACCGGATAAGTACATGGTATCTGTTTCTGGTATATATTCAATTCGTCGTAAATCAGTGAAGATGTTTGGGGTTTTCTGTTTTTTCATAGTTCTGTAGCTATAAATGGGGTTACCCTTTGCATCTATCTCTTGTAAAGGGTAATGGCGAATCCCCATACCATCATGAGTGCGTAAAGTTTTCCATATATCTCCCTTACTATCTACCCACCAACCACCAATATAGGGGTAATCATAGTTGCTATCATATTCTCCCTGATCAAAAGCTCCATTACCATTATGATCACACCATATCCATTCCCCTTTATTCGGTTGTGTTGTAAGCCAATCTCCAGGAATTGCCTTTCCCCCTTTGCCATTCGTCCCCACAAACATACCTGCAGGAATAGCAATTTCCCCATCTGTCTTGGAGTTGAAGCGATAAATTTCTAGAAAACTATTGTACATATCCGTAAGGAACATGAAGGGTTTACCCTGGATAATACGAAAGAATACAGAAGTGGGGGATGTATGTAATCGAGGATCTTGCGGGTATTTAAATGGATTTAAGGTGTAAGCTTGATATTTCCACTGCTTGCCAACTGGTTTGCTGTAGTCCATATGGAAGTGCTCTTGTTTCGCAAATACATCCAAACCATCAGTCAAGGGGTTTATATCTACATTATCGATGAAATGCAACCCAAGTAATTGCCATTGGAGTTTCCCAGACGGTGAGAATTTGCGCAGATCAGTTCCACCGTGCAATCCACTATTCACATAAACATTACCCTTTAAATCGACACCTAGACCACTCAAGTCGTAAAGCTTCGTGTCAGCTATTATGCCAGGGGTATCAGCATAAACTCCTCCCTGAGTACCTAAAGTGCCTATTAAATTGGGGTTGTGTCTAATATTATAAATCAATATTTGCTGCCGTATACCATTATCTGCGACTAATAATCTCCCTTTTCTATCAACTACAACCGCAGTTGGTTTCCCTATATTATTAATAGTTCCCGATAATTGTTTGCCTTCAGGAGAGTAATGAAGGACTTTGCCAGTATTTTCTTGAATTAACCATAAGTTTTTATTTCTGTCTATAGTAATTTTGCCTGGATGAGAAACTGTAAAACTAATAATTTGCTTACCCAAATTATTAGTATCATAAACGCGAATCAGGTTGGCTGCTGCATCACTCACATATAAACGCTGGTTAGCCGTAGCCAAGCCTGTAATTGCACCTTTAGTACTAACAATCAACATACTATTATCCCAACCTCGTCCCATAGGAAAGGGTGCAGCTTTCCCAGCTAAATTGTACCTACGGACACAATACCAAGTAGTTCCGGAAGTTGGATAATCACCATTTGCATTAACTTCTGCTGATTGTTGCATTGCCACATATATATGCTTTTTATCAATTGCAATAGCTTTACCCCCATGTCTTCCCCAACCATGCAAGTCTTCAGCTTTGCCAATAATATTTCCATTGTGATAAATGCCAACTTCTCTACCTGCTTCATCCCAAATACTATTAGTGTAAACTTTTCCTTCACCATCAACTTGCATATCTTCTATTTTGATTTGTACCCACTTATCACCACCTCCAAAACTATTACCAATCCAGGAAGCTGTATAATCAGTTACGAGTACTCCTGTTCCTCTAAAACAAATACAAATTGTAACTGTAGTAATAATTACGATTCGTATTATACTGAGTCGAAATAGATATTTTATAAAACGAAAAAAATGAAGCATTATAGAGGACTTAAATCAGATATCATAAATGATCATGACGTGACTTCACATGAAAAAAAATAATATATATTATTCCTAGTAAGGTTATATGCTTTATATTCAGCTATTATTTTTTGTCCATAAATAATCTAACAAATTCTATAATTATAATATAGCTCACATATAAAAACGAAAAATAAAATCTTTTGTTAAAATTTCATAATTTTGTATAAGTTCACAAACCAATATAATATTCATGCTTCAATAATAAGTACACTCGACAAATATTTTGAGATTTAATTAATTTATTACGGCGGTTATATAAAGATTATTGATTATTTCTATTTAA
>NZ_CAIY01000005.1 GCF_000350105.1 Richelia intracellularis HH01 | reverse complement strand
TTATTCTTGTGAATAATCTCATTCTAATAAATTATATAAATAATAGTATATACATCAAGTTAACCTTGGATAAAATTATTTTTGTATTCTACATATAAGGATTACATAAAGCAAGGTTGGAGTACATTCAATGAATTAAATGATTATTTTATAATTGATAATAAATATGCTCTGGTAATATATAGCTGTAAACTAACACAATCTCTATAACTAAGTAATACTTGATAATACCAAGCATTTCTATGCTATTAGAAATGCTTGGTATTATCAAGTATTACTGCAAGCTAAATATTCAGAATAATCATCAGTAATATGTAAAATATAATGTAAAGTATGCACTTTACAAGCAGGATTAGCTATTATTAAATACCATAGATATACATTAAGCTACATGTTAAAAATCCAGAACAAAGAGAGTATTAATTTTTGTAAAAACAAGACCCAGTATACTAGAAATATTGATTTTACAAAGGTAGACTCTGAAAGTGGAGTATACTTCTCTAATTAAAAATAGAAAACACAGTATTCAACATAGAAAACACAGAGTGTTTCCGTATCATCAATGATCCCAGTACAACTTGCCTTAAAAAATTTTCTTAGTTATAGTGAGGCAAATTTGGATTTCCGAGGTTTGCACACAGTATGCATTTGTGGTTCTAATGGTGCAGGGAAATCTTCTTTATTGGAAGCAATCACTTGGGCTATTTGGGGGCAAAGTAGAGCTGGAATAGAAGATGATGTTATTCATGCCGGAGCAAAAGAAGCCAGAGTAAATTTTACATTTCAAATGAGTCTAATGCAGACTTACCGGGTAATTCGCAGTCATCCTAGGGGTGGAACTAGTGTTCTAGAATTACAGGTAGAAACCCCTGATGGTTTTCGGGCAATTACTGCTAAGGGTTTAAGGGCAACTCAAGAATTAATTCTGCAACATATCAAGTTAGACTATGATACCTTTGTTAACTCTGCTTATTTACGCCAAGGACGTGCAGATGAATTTATGGTAAAGCGTCCTAGTGATCGCAAACAAATTTTGGCAGAGTTACTTAAGCTGAACCAGTATGATGATTTAGAAGAATCTTCAAAAGATTTGTCCCGTCATTTTAAGATCAGGGCTGAAGAAAGTAGTCGGCTCTTAGCAGAAATGAAAGAGCGGTTACAAGAAAGAGAAGAAATTTCCCAGCAAAAACAAGATTTAGCACAAGAATTAAATCAACTGCAACAGCTACAGGAATTAGATCAAACTAAGTTACAAAATCTCCTGGTAATTCAACATCAACGCAAAACATGGGAGGAACAACTCGAATTTGTCTACAAACAGCATCAGGGCTTATTTCATGATAAGGAAAGATTAAAAAAGGAAAAATCTAGTTTACAAATTCAATTAGATCAAATGGAGGAAATTTTGCAGCAAAAAACTGAGATTGAGGTTGGTTATAGTCAGTATCAACAACTTCAATCTCAAGAAGAAGTATTGGCAGCAAAATTTGAAAATTTTACCCATTGGCAAGAACTAAAACAGCAAAAACAACAGGAATTAGACCAGGATTTCAAAGTGCTTGAGCAGGAATTACAAGAGGCTAGAGCAACTTTAAACATTTTGACACAAAAGGAACAAGAAATTGGGAAAATACTTGCGAAAATAGGAGAAGTAGAAACTGCATTTGCCAAATTAAATTCAGCTAGGAAAAATTTAGCAGAATTAGATCAACTTCAAATGCAAGTATCTCCCCTATTGCGAAAACGAATAAATCTTCAGACACAAATAGATCGAGAACAAGCTAGTTTGGCAGCTAGATTAGAACTATTAGAATTAACTCAAGATGATTTGAAATCTTGTCAAGAAAACCAACATCAGTTGCAACAATCAGTCACAGAAGTGGCAATGCAAATTGAGGGAATAGAAAAAAAACGGGTATATCTGCAACGGGTACAGGAAAAAGGACAGGAAAGACGAAATTTTATAGAGAGATTACAAGCCCAACAACTTGAATATGAGGGACTTTTAGAAAAATTGGAGCAAAAACTGCAAATGCTGCAAACTCCCAATGCTATTTGTCCTTTGTGCGAATATCCTTTAGATGAACATCATTGGAATCGGGTAATAGATAAAACAAAGGAAGAGTACCGGGATACAGAAGGTCAATTATGGGTAGTTCGTGAACAAATAGCTTTCTCTGATAGAGAAATTCAGGTTTTGAGACAAGAATACCGGGAAGTTTCACAGCAGTTAATTCACTATGATTACCTACTGGAAAGAAGGGGACAATTAGCCGCCAAACTAGAGAATAATAGTTATAATAAACAGAGACTGCAAGAAATTTCTCAAGGAAGAGAAGATTTAAAACAATTAGTACAATCTAAGGGGTATTTACCTAAACAGCAGCAGGAATTACAGGAATTAGATACGTACCTGCAAAAACTCAACTATGATGAGCAAAAACACATTTTGGCTCGCAATGAAGTGGAAATATGGCGCTGGTCAGAAGTTAGACTTAGCCAAATGAAAGATAATCTCAAACAAAAGGCAGAAATCCAGGTAAGAAAACCAGAAATTCAGGAGCAGATAGTTAAGTTAGAGTCTAGTATTAACCAATATCATAATTCTCCTATTTATCAGGAAATGCAACATATAAAGAAGCAAATTAATGATATTGGTTATGATGGGGAAAAACACCAGAAAACCCGATTATATTTGCGTAAAGCCCAGTGTTGGCAATTACGCTATCAACAACTAATAACTGTGACCGGTCAATATCCAGAATTACAAGATCGGTTGCAAGAGTTAACTGCATCTTTATCTTTTCGTTTGTCTGAGGAACAAAGACTAATAGAACAAGTCAATCAAATTCAGGAGCAACTAGCAAACACAGCTGACCATTTAGACCAGATTCAAGTCTTAGAGGAGCAAACTGCTATTCGTAGAAAGGAACTTGATAAAAAAATTGCTCAATTAGGAAGTTTGGAACAGATGGCAATGCAATTGGAAGCTTTACAAAAACAGTATGAAGAACAGCAACAGCAATTGCAAGAGTATTGTAGACAAAATCGTATATATCAGGAATTAGCACAGGCTTTTGGTAAAAATGGCATCCAAACATTAATGATTGAGAATATCCTACCCCAGTTAGAGGCAGGGGCAAATCAACTGTTATCTAGATTAAGTGCCAATCAATTACATGTACAATTTGTCACACAAAAAGCTGGACGGGGTAGTAGAGGAAAAAAGAAAACTGCCAAATTAATTGAGACCTTAGATATTTTAATTGCGGATGCCAGAGGAACTCGTGCTTATGAAACATACTCGGGTGGAGAAGCATTCAGAATTAACTTTGCCATTCGTTTAGCACTGGCCAAATTACTTGCACAAAGGGCAGGTGCTGCTTTGCAACTACTAATTGTAGATGAAGGATTTGGTACTCAAGATAAGGAAGGGTGTGATCGTCTAATTTCAGCTATTAATACGATAGCTCCTGATTTTGCTTGTATTCTGACAGTAACCCATATGCCTCATCTAAAAGAAGCATTCCAAGTCAGAATTGAGGTGAATAAAAATCAACAAGGTTCTCAACTTAGTCTGTTAATTTAACATAACTTCATTATGTTGTTCAAAGCCTGAATAAATGTAAAACTCAGTTAGTGAGTTGATAAGAGGTAAAGACTTCAGAGAATATTGTCAGCACGAAAAAATAAATGTTGATACAACTAGGTAGTCAAAATTTGACATAATTTTTAATAGGAGAAAAGAGAAGTTAGCAAAGATCATTTTTAAGAAGACTTTTGAACAGGAGACAATTAAAAGAGAGCCGAAAAACAAAACAAAAGAAATATCAAAAATGATAGAATCATTCTAGTTAGAAAGGGATTTAAATGGTAAATACAATTATAACTAATTCCTAATGCTTCCCTCAAACTGTCAGTTAACATTAAGCTATGTACAAGTATCAGATAACATTACTTTTATAAACAGAATCCTAGGAGAGCCAGTTTTATCAAAGGGAATATAAATTTTATGAAATCTGGGTTAAATAGAATATAGAAGTCAATTCTGTAAAACCAGTAAACAAAAATAAAAAATATATTTTTGACTGGATTATTTTGTATACTAACATGTATAAAGTCTTAACTATTATGCTTTTTATATCGCCCAGTATTTTTAATTTAGGATTTAATTTTGTAGCTACTTGATTATTGTACAAGGATATAATTTAGAATTGAAAACCATAGCCAAATAATATTTTTATTTAGTATTTTTATTTTTCCTTCTATGTATAAAAATACTGAAAATTTAATCAAATCTGATAAAAACCATATATGCCAAGTATACTCCTAGTACAACGAACATTCTATAAGCTCTCATATTTAAGTCTTAAGCCCTAACCACATTTGAACTGATGACTTACGAATAAGTTCATTTATACAATGAGCTTATTGTATACTCCAATTTCAATCGACTTATTTAGCATAATAGATTGCTTTTTCTATACTATATTCAATATATGAAATAAACATACTACAGCCCATACAAACATTTTGAGAATATATATATCTATCTAGAAACTTAAATTCTTCATTCCTACCATTTGTAATTCAAATTATGTGAAAAATAGTTTCATCAAGAAATTTAAATTAATCGTCAAATATTCATTATTTAGAGATTCTAATACCCCTGATAGTATTTTGAACTTTAATATCAAATATATTGCTTAGTTCAGGCTATAGTGTAATAACTGTTACTTAATGGTTTTACCCAAGATATAATATTAATTATAAAACAACTTTTACTATTTACTTATTACTGCATAAAATCATCTTTGATTAGAAAAATATTTTTGATATTGTCAAACAAAAGAGAATTCCAACAAGTAATATTTATAGATCAAAGTGCTTCTGCTATATTTAAAATTTATACCCCTAGAGTTTATTTGTCAGGAGGGAAAGGAAAATATAAAATACTCTTAAAATTGTTACCAATCTGAAGACAGTCAGAATTTAAAAACTACACAGTAATATTATTTGCAGTATGGAAAATTCATTTACTACTATACAAACACCAGTAAAGTATGGCTTGGCACTACACACCACTACTCCCGAATTGGGATTAGCCATAGGCAATTTTATGGGAGCAAAACGTTATGATGTCTGGAATTTAGAACGCCAGGTGTCTAACTTATTACACCAATACATAGTGGAGTTTATCAAACCACAAACCTGGAAAGACTTAGGATTTATTGCTGTAGCAAAAGGACCTGGTGGTTTTACTGGTACGCGAATTGGAGTGGTCACTGCTAGAACTTTAGGACAGCAATTAGATATTCCTGTGTTTGCAATTTCCACTTTAAGTGCCATAGCCTGGGCACAGTTAAAAGGTAAAGATAATTCTTCATTGCAAAAAATAACCCTCACAGAAAAATGCATAAGAGCAATTGCCGTACAAATGCCAGCACAAAGAGGCCATATTTGTGCTGGCATTTATAAACCAAGCACAGATGGAAAAAAGTTAAAAGTATTGCTTGATGACACAATATTTTTACTAGAAGAGTGGCAGAAAAAATTAGCTAGTTTGCATACAGATTACGAATTAGTTATAGCCACATCCGGTCTGGCAAAAACTGTTGACAGCATTTTAGAAATAGCATATTTAGGCTGGAGTTTGAAACAAAATCCTCATTGGTCAGAAGCACTGCCATACTACGGTCAGAATCCTTTTATAGATTAATCGATAAAGTGGAAAATGGTTTTAAAGAGGATAGGCTCATGCAAAAGCATTTTCGCAAATTATACACACTAGCCTCATCATTAATTGGACTATCGATTTTTATTGTTTTGCCCTTGGTTTAATTCAATATTTTCCATATAATTTAAGGATTTTGCCATACTCATGTTGTATCCTAAATGAATTCTATATCATTATTAGATAGAATGTTATAAAGTCTAAATCAATTGCATCTTGTCATAATTGTAGAAATTGTTATCATAAGCTTTTTCTAAGCTTTTTCTGATTGGCAATCAGGCTTCTAGGTGTATGCAAACATGTATTTATTTTTGACCAAAAAACAAAAGGTAATTTTTTTGTTTGTGATAGTGCTCAATATAACCTTTATGTAAAACCATCTAAATCCCCAATGTTTAATTTTGCATTCTTGTAATTTTATCTTTTCGATTTTCACCTCACGTCAATCCTAAAATACATTGCAATTGATGTACCAATTAATATACTGGGGAAATATCTATACTAAACTGAAAATTCTACCAAATTGAAATATCACCTGATGCTTTAAACATGAATTATATCTTGGTAATTATGCCACCGTTCTTCTACTCTACTTTCTTGTAGTAGTGTAGAAATAAACTGCTCATATAGCTCCAAAGGCCTTTTCATTCACCTAGAATAGTTGCTCTTGATTCAATAATTAATTAATGTTTGGCATTCTACTTATTAAGCCACTAGAAATTTTCCCTCCTTTTCTTTTCCAAAAAAATATTTACTTAGAAAACTAAGCAAATAAAAGGACTGATTGCAGTTTAATTTATATTTTCAGCATTCATAGAAAATATAAATATATAGTTAACATACAGAAATTGTTACAATCAACTTATTAATTACGTAAAAATTACGTAATTAATAAGTCAAGAAAATATCTTATATAACTTAATTACTTATGTCAGAATGATTATAGATGCGAAAAGTTGGGGTGATTGAAATGAACTACCAATCTTTTAGCAGAGCATAATGGATAGTATACCAATAACATCTTTCCTTTATCTTTTATTCACCCTGACCATAGTCTTAACAAATTATGATGAAATAACAAGTGATATATAGATATACCACTTGTTAAGTGGGATTGTGCTCACAATACTACCAATATTGAAATTTTATTGATCAAAATGAGTGATACTTATCCTGTATCAGTTGCACAAATAACAGATATACATTTGTTTGCTGATGAAAACCAAGAATTGTTGGGAATACCTACAAAAGATTCCTTTTGTGCCGTTATAGAACATCTCGGAAATTTAGACACTGAAATTGATATGCTACTACTTACAGGGGACATATCTGGGGATGGAAGCCCAGAATCCTATGAAAATCTACAAAATTTGTTATATCCTCTACGATTACCTACTTATAGCGTACCAGGCAATCACGATTGCTCGAACGTGATGAAGGAAGTATTAAACCTCAAGTTATTTTCTCGGCGTAAGTCTTTTGAACGTGGTGGTTGGAACTTTATATTGCTGAACTCCTGCATTTCTGAGCAGGCACATGGCTATCTCTCTATAGAAACACTAGATTGGCTGGATACCCAACTGACTACTCTGGATAGTAAGCCAACATTAATAGCTCTGCACCATCCACCTTTTCTTATCAATTCTCAATGGTTAGATAAAAGCCGACTGCAAAATCCAGAGGATTTATTTGCCATTATTGACCGCCATTCCTATATTAAGTTAGTAATATGTGGTCATGTTCATCAAGAGTTCCAATATCAACGGTATCAAGTTAACTATTTAAGCACTCCTTCAACTTGCATTCAATTTCAACCTAACAGTCCAGATTTCACTTTAGATGATAAACAGCCTGGTTTTCGATATCTAAAATTATACTCTAACGGTGATTGGGAAAGTTGGGTAGAAAGAGTACCTTTTTTCTATCCATTGAACCTATTAAATACTGGACATTAAACTCAACTTCAGTTAGCAATTTTTGATAAAATAAGGCTTTGTAATCAGACTTATAGGAAAATGTAATAGTAATAATTTACTGCGCAATTACCCTTGTTTAATAAAACATTGGAGAGCATTTTTAGAAAATGACTTAAGCCTCAAGTTTATCTTCTTAAACCTAATTGAATTAGGAAGTTTATTTTGGATTCTCGTCAAGTAAAATTTCCATAACCCATTAGCTCCGATAAATTTAGCTATCATCAAAATCCCTAACTTAATTCATAAAAGTTGGGCTGAAATAATTATAGTGCTTGATCAAGACAAAAGTATTTTGGATTAACCACATGTGATTAATTCAAGCCTTAAAAACTTTTATTATTTTGTCTTTAGATTAATTCTCTAACCTTGCTTTTTATAGGACATAAAAATATTTTTGTACAAGTTTTCAACTATAAGAGACCTCAAGTACACTTCAACCAGAAAATAGTCATACTCACTTGCTACTATATATTCAAGTCTGGGAAACCATAATAGAAAATCCCTGATCCTACCTTAATCCAAGGTAACATACCCTTACTTTGATATACTAGTACCAATTACTTGAGATTATGTCTTTAACTTTTGCGGAAAGAGTTCAATCATTACTCTTTTAAACTTATTAGAATCTTCAATATATTATATTGAAGATTCTAATAAGTTTATATTCTTAGCCAAAAAAATATTCAAAATGGTTTACAATATATGTAAACCTAGATAAAGCTTTGAGCATAAAGTCTCTTATAAATAAGAGTGCTAGCAAACTCAAATCATAAATAGTATTTAAAGTAAAGTTTAATTGTTTAACTGAGATTTTCGCTGTAGACTAAAAGAAAAATAATATAGAAAATACTACAGCTTTTAGGAGAGTTCCAAAGGCTTATATTCTCAATATATTCATTGTGATTAAACTAGTCACTATAAATTCAGACACTGATTAATACTTAACATTTTTACTATGTATTATTAATTTAACTACTGTCTATTCTCTCGTTCCTTAAAACTTTTCTAATAAATAACAAGTAAAATACTTAGTATAAACTTCCTCTCAGAAAATAAGTTTTGTTTAGTTGATTTATAATTAAAATTGCTAAAACAGCGTAAATTTTACGTACCAATAATTACTACTTTCCGATAGTACCAAATTGATCTCCAAACAATATATTTTCTAGTTTAATCATGGGATGTTCCAAATTTTAAAGCTATTAAAGTAATTTAATTAATAGTTTGCAGAGAGTACATATGTATAATGAATGCTTAATCATTAGTTAATAATACAGCTAAAAAATTTCTTTTTCAAGATTGACTATCTATGGGGTTGGTAATCTTGATTTCTGGCAAGCTACAAAATACTCCGGCTATCTGCATTACATTATATATATTCATAACAAATTACTCTAACTATCTCCCATATAAAGTACAAAATACGTTTGATAATTATACTCCTCAATCAACTTGGTTGATGCATTAATTATATCTGCGAGTATAAACTTTCATCCATAACTCTCACCACAACAACTTTCACTTTTTCTTATGTATTCAGTCATTAGTTTTAAAATCTGGTAGAAGTAAGCCTTAATAGTACATATTCTTGGTATACTAGGAAATTAGTAGCTACTTCACAAAATTTATATAATGCTTATACTTACTAATACATATCCTCAAAATTCTAGTTAATAGCAATCTTACTAGATAAATGAAATATGAGCTTAATTCTAAAAGTCAATATCTATAGAATTGAATTATTATATTCAATTCTCACACGATAACTTATAAAAGAATGAAAAGCAGAGTATAATGACCAAATATCTTATCCATAAGATGGGTTTAGGTTTAAGTATTAGAAAACAGTTTATTTATATTTTTTTGTCATATTACATATATTAGAGCAAGTTTAGGAGTAGATACCGCCAAATAGTTGGGTAAAGAGAATATTTTCTTTTAAAAGATAAGCAATAGCGCTATTATTAGGGCATCAGAATTTGCATATGAAAAACACTTTCAGGCGGAGGAAAAACTAACAATCCAAAATAAAGCCAAATTAACGCATTAGCTATGTGAAAATCGGACCTTCAATCAACACTGAATGTACAAAACAACTTAACCCTTGTACATTCCTCTGAAATATTACAAGGAAATTGTAGGAATACATAAGAGCTAAATGACAAGAAGTTCTTTGTGCTCTTCTTCTAATAGAAAATTCATCTATTGAAGAATTTTCGTAAATGGGAGTAATACAACTAGAAGTTCCTTAATTCTATGCTAATTAATTGTCTAGTGAAATAATCATAAGAACTAGTATTTTTTTATACAAAAACTGCTAGATAAGGCAAAACTACTTCTATACAAGAATTATAATTACCTTAAAGATTATTATAATTCTTGTATAGAAGTAGTTTTGCCTTCACAATATTTTCTTTAATAGTTTGGTTTACTCAAATGTTACATTACTTAAAGTTGATCAAAGGCAGAAAAATCGAGTACTTATTAAATATAGGAGATGACATATAAAATTTGATTTTGGGGTTACAAGCTTTAATCATTATTTAGGTCAGTTTTTTTAAAGCTAAATGTTCAGACCAAATTTTAGTCAATAAAGGAAACACCAAAATATAAATTTTGCTGGTAAAAATGAGAATAGTGGCCATTTCATATGGAGTATAAAAAAACTTAATCTCAGTATCTTTAAGTTGAGTGTTAGGATGGTTTTCTTATGTATAAAGCACTATGGAATGATGATTGACTGAGAAAACTATGAAAGTAAATAACTTAAATAGCTAAATTTTGATGAAAGAAAACCTCTTAGTTCAATTTAACCATAGTTCCCTTATATGTATTCTAGCCTTACTCACATTTATCCGATTCTTGCAAGGTCGGTAATACTCATTTTTTATTGTCAAACATCGTTATAAATTATTATAAATAGTCCATAACACCTGACAAATTTAGGCTTGGTATTTCAAAACGAAGGGTTGGGAAATGTTTAGTGCGTCAGAAACTCCTGTGATAGCGACCATTCTATTAGTTGCTGTAGGTATTTTAGGTTGGGGCTTTTATAAAGCTAAGCCCTATGGAAAATTGGGACTCTTGTCCTGGTTGCAGTCAGTAGTATTAATGATTCCCTGGCTAGTATTCTTTGGTTTATTTGCTGCGGGCATTTATGTAAATATAGCAGGCATATTATTAATAATAATGGTTGCCACCAGTATTTATATTTATTTGGGAAGACAATTAAGGGCAGAGGGACGACATAAAGTTTTGCAGCAGAATGCAGACCAAAGATCGTTGACAAGTCAATCCCAAGAGAAAAAACAACAAAGAGATAAAGAAGAATCTACGGAAGCTCCCAGTCAATTGCAACCAAAATTAATTTCTATTCCTGGTGAAGATTTAAATAGTATTAAAGGTATTTTCGGAATAGACACATTTTTTGTGACAAATACTACTGCTTACTTAGAAGGGGCAATCTTTGAGGGCAATTTACGGGGAGAACCAGGAAAAACTCACAACATTCTCAGTAACACTTTAAAAAAACGTTTTGATGAAAAATACCGCCTGTTTTTGGTAGAAAATCGAGATGGAAAACCCGTGGTAATTGTTTTACCCAGCAAGAATGATCCCCAACCGATGACTTTCACTCAACAGGTATTTGCTGGGATATTATTTATTGCCACAATTATCACTTGTATGGAAGTAGTTGGTATTATCTTATATTTTGATTTATTTTCTAATCCAAGAAGATATATGGAAACGATACCGATTGCAGTTGGAGTGATGGTAATTTTACTTGCCCATGAAATTGCCCATAAGATAGTTGCAAATTGGTACCAAGTTCGCCTCAGCCTGCCTTATTTCCTACCCGCAGTACAAATTGGTTCTTTTGGAGCAATTACTAGGTTTGAGTCTTTACTACCCAACCGAAAAGTATTATTTGATATTGCAATAGCAGGACCTGCTGTTGGAGGGATCCTCTCTTTAGTAATTTTGGTGATTGGTTTATTGCTTTCTCATCCTGGTAGTTTATTTCAATTGCCCAATACATTCTTTCAAGGGTCAATTTTAGTAGGCAGCTTGGCAAGAGTAATTCTCGGTTCTAATGTACAATCATCAGTGGTAGACGTAAGTCCACTGGTAATAATTGGCTGGTTAGGTTTAGTAATATCTGCCATTAATTTAATGCCAGCAGGACACCTAGATGGTGGTAGGATTGTGCAAGCAATTTACGGACGTAAGACTGCTAATAGAACGACTTTTGCCACGGTTATTTTGCTAGCATTAATCAGCCTAGGAAATTCCCTGGCTATGTACTGGGTAATTGTGATTTTATTTTTACAGAGGAATTTAGAACGCCCAAGTTTAGATGAAATCAGTGAGCCTGATGATGCAAGGGCTGTTTTAGGACTTTTAGCTTTGTTTTTGATGATTATCACTTTGTTACCTCTTACTCCCTCATTAGCTGGGCGTTTGGGACTTGGTGGTAGTTAAGGGTATATCAAAATCATTGATATACTGAGATAAATCATTGCAAGTATTATGATGAAGAGCATTATTTGAAAAATTGTAATAAGTTAATAAGTATACTTATTAACTTATTACAATTTAAAAGGACTTAATAAGGACTTAATACAGACATAATTTAAAATTTGTGAGCAATTATCTGATTAAGTAGTCTTTTCAGAGGTCATAAAAACTGCTTCTAGTAAGAATTTATCAGGATATTTGTTTCTACATTACTTTGTCTAATTCTGTGAGTTATCTCATTAACCTATTAAATTATAGGTATCACAAACCAAGCAAAAAATAATATCAAATCCTAATTACTAATCTAAGGAAGAACTAGGGTTTATTTCGCTGCTCTACTTAATTTAAATCAACTCAATCAAAATTATTAATTTTCTGAATTTAGCATACTCTTATTATTCTAGACTAGAATAATGTATTTCAGTATTATCCAAATTATAAGATAATATACGGTAGACCATGTATACGTCGACATGCTAAAACTAAAATCGTTTTATTCCCAACCCAATGGGCTACTCACTAGATATCAAAACTGAAGTGTTTTACTGGTGAGTTGGGAGAAAATATGAGACAATAAGAGTTTGTTTTTACTACTCTAACCTTTTAATCTTTGTAATAATATGGCTAAATCTAAAGGTGCCCGTATTATAGTGACATTAGAATGTACCGAATGTAGCTCTAATACCAGTAAACGCTCGCCAGGAGTATCTCGTTATACAAGCACTAAAAATCGACGTAATACCACTGCGCGATTAGAATTGAAGAAGTTCTGTACCCACTGCAACAAATATACAATCCACAAGGAAATTAAATAAAAGTAGATTATGAGCTATTATCGCCGTCGTTTATCTCCAATTAAGCCAGGAGACCCTATTGACTATAAGGATGTAGATCTGTTACGCAAGTTTATTACCGAGAGGGGCAAAATATTGCCCCGTCGGATTACTGGGCTTACAGCCCAACAACAGAGAGCATTAACATCAGCCATTAAGCGGGCAAGAATCCTGGCTTTGTTGCCATTTATCAATGCAGAAGGTTAATCAGAAAATTAGTGAGTCAAGAATGGGGAAATGTTAACAAACTCAAAGCCCTGAACTCTTAGCTCCTGACCTTGAAATTCATCTATATAAATATTTGTTAGCTGTTTACCTGTATACAATACGAGGCTTGTGGAGAAGGGGACCCTAGTTGAATTTAAACTGCAAGGTGATCGGCACTTAGGAGTAATAGATCGCCAAGATGGTAAGAATCGTTGGATAGTGGTTGATGAGCGGGGACAACCCCACAGCGTCGCGCCGCGACAGATCAACTATCAAATCGCTGGAGAAACCTACAAGCCTTCACAAATTGCCGATATTTTATCGGAAATAGAACCCTATCTGGATTTGTCAAGCTTAGAGGTAGCTTGGGAGCTATTGGTAGAAGAAGGGCTAGCTGTCACCTCAGAGGAAATGGCCCTATTATTATTTTCTGAGTCTTCACCAAGTCAATCTTATGCTGCTCATTGTTTACTATCGGATGATACGGTCTATTTCAAGCAAAAAGGAAATAGTTATGAGCCTAGAACTAAATCTCAAGTTGCTGAGCGTAAACACCAATTAGAAGTAGAAGCCCTCAAGGCTAAAGGCCAACAAGAATTTCTTGCCCGTGTAGAACAAGCACTGATAGGTAAAGAGGTGAAGTGGCAAAAATACGATTGCCAGCGTTTGGAAGTTTTAGAAAAATATGCAACATTTCTTGCTGAGTTGAGTGACATGGCACGTAAGGGTTTAGATGATAATTCACTTGCTCGTTTTTACCCTCCTCCAGCACAAATTTTGGAAACGATGAATATACTAGGACGACCAGCAACCCCCTCAGGAACTTTTAAGTTTTGGTAGACTTAGGATGGTGGAGTCCCCATGAAAATTTATTTCTGCGTCGTTTATCAATTCCTGTTTCATTCTCCAGTAAGGTATTAGAAGTGGCGCGAAAGCAGTTAGAATCTAACCCACCAGACCCAGATAGTGATCGTTTAGACTTAACTCATCTCAAGGTCTATACCATTGATGATGAAAGTACTACAGAGATTGATGATGGATTAAGTTGGGAGAAATTAAGTGATCTTAAAGAAAGAGTATGGATACACATTGCTGACCCTACTCGTTGGCTAGTTCCAGAAGATGAGTTAGATTTAGAAGCCAGAAGACGTGGTAGTACTGTATATTTGCCCACAGGTATGGTGTCCATGTTTCCAGAATTATTGGCAACTGGCCCTATGAGTTTAGTTCAAGGTAAACATTGCTGTGCCCTGAGCTTTGGGGTAATTTTAGACGAGTCTGGAGCAGTGGAAGAATATAGTATACATGCAAGCTATATTAAACCTACCTATCGCCTCACTTACGAAGATGTGGGTGAAATGCTTGAGCTGAGAGTACAAGCAGAACCCGAAATAGCTGCAATTGCTAAATGGGCAAAAAAAAGGCGCTATTGGCGTTATGAGCAAGGGGCAATAAGTATAAATATGCCAGAAGCTATGATTAAGGTTAAAGAACAGGGAGAAGATATTAGTATTAATTTATTGGATGATTCTTCTTCTCGGCAGTTGGTAGCAGAAATGATGATTCTTGCTGGGGAAGTTGCGGCTCGCTATGGTCAAGAACATAATATTCCTCTACCGTTTCGCGGCCAACCCCAACCAGAGTTGCCACCAGATGAAGAGTTATTGTTGTTGCCACCTGGGTTTGTCCGCGCCTGTGCTATGCGCCGTTGCATGCCCAAAAGTGAAATGAGTATTACACCCCTACGTCATGCTGGTTTGGGTTTGAATACTTATACTCAGGCAACTTCCCCCATTCGCCGCTATAGTGATCTCTTAACTCATTTCCAAATTAAAGCACATTTACGAGGACAAACACCTCCTTTCTCAGCAAATAAGCTGAGGGAAGTTATGAGTAATGTTACCAGTATTACTCAAGAGGTAACTATGGTGGAAAGGCAAACTAATAGATATTGGGCACTGGAATACTTACGCCGTTATTCCTATGAGACCTGGCAAACTATAGTTTTAATGTGGCTAAGAGAAGATAGTGGTTTAGCTCTAATTCTCCTTGAAGATTTGGGATTACAACTACCTATGTTCTTTAAACGCGTTGTAAAATTGGGGGAACGTATATTAGTCAAGGTAATTTATTCCGATCCTCGTAAAGACTCAATTCAGTTTCAAGAGATCGTGCATCAAGAGGTACAAAAGGCAGGTCATGGTATTTAGAGAAAGTTTTTTTACTAATGGGGTTTACTTTGATCGAAAAGCGAACCTTAAAACCAAAATAGAATAAGCAACAAAACCCAATAGCGAATTGAGGAAATTTTTCCTAAAAATAATTGATTCTATGGATTTTAATTTATTAATCAAAAAACTAAATTTTTCAAGAACTCTATTTAAAGACTGAATTTTTTTAGTAAAAAGAAATAAAATAAAAGAAATATTAGGACTTGAAAGCATTAGACGTATTATTTTTAAGAATTCAAAAATAATACGAAAAAATGGAGGTAAAACTATTATTTGACAGTCTTATAAGTAATGTATAAGGCTTCCCCATTAGTAATTCTCTATCATTCTGATTTAAGGATTATTGAAATTGTAGGTAAACATGGTGTGAGATAATATGACATAATTGTTAGTTGTGCAGTTTTACCAGGTAAGACAAATTTGTTGTTAGCTGACTTTTCACCCTTTGCTATCATTGCCACTAGTCTCGCAGGTGTTAAAACAATCCAAAAACTAGATATAGAAAACACAGAAATATGGGTTCCAGAGTCTTTACAGGAACTCAGAGGCACTAGGGTTTATAGAGAATCTCTAAAAAGTCACCTGGCAAACTTATGGCAATATCACCGAGCATTTATATTTTGTTTAGCAACTGGCGCAGTGGTTAGGTTAATTGCACCTTTATTGCAGAACAAATCTATTGATCCAGCAGTAGTCGTAGTGGATGAATCAGGTAAGTTTTCAATTAGTCTATGTAGCGGACATCAGGGGGGTGGAGACAATTTAGCTAGATTAATTGCTACCCAAATCCCTGATTGCTTACCTATTATTATGGGTAGTGCAAATAATTTAGATCTGCCAGGAATAGATATCTTAGGTGTCCCTTTCGGTTGGAATCGAGGTGAAGGAGATTGGACAGGAGTAAGTGCGGTTGCCGCCTGTGGTGGAAAAATTCAGGTCATTCAAGAAGTTGGTTCTAAACTTTGGCAAAATCATCTTCCTGATAGTCATCCCTTTGATTTTGATGAGTCTAATAATTCTCAGGGGCAAATCTTCATTACTGCTAGTTCCCCACTAATTCCTTTGCCTCTTTCCTCTTCATCTTTACCTTCAGTATACTGGCACCCAAAAGTATTATGGGTTGGGATTGGCTGTGAACGGGGTGTTTCTCAGAAGCTTATTTCTACAGCCATAACTGAGATATTTAAACAAAGTAGCCTATCTGAGGCTGCAATTGCCGGTATTGCCACGATTGATTTAAAGTGTGATGAGGTTGGTTTACTTGAGTTTTGCCAGCATAGGAATTTACTTTTACTAACTTACTCAGCCGAAGTTTTGCAAACTGTAGCTGTACCAAATCCTTCAAATGCTGTAGAGAGTGAGGTCGGTACACCAAGTGTAGCCGAGGCT
This sequence comes from Richelia intracellularis HH01, assembly GCF_000350105.1. Classification (GTDB taxonomy): domain Bacteria; phylum Cyanobacteriota; class Cyanobacteriia; order Cyanobacteriales; family Nostocaceae; genus Richelia; species Richelia intracellularis. The sequence continues at coordinate 109,367 of NZ_CAIY01000005.1, read as the reverse complement.
GCGGCTTTATTAGCTCAGAAACAAGACCGGGAGGAAGGTCATTTAATAGTACCCAAGCAAATTTTTAGGCTTTCCGGGGAATTGGGAGCAGTAACAGTGGCTGTAGCACAGGGAAAACAGGAATATATTGGTAGTAATGGCAAGATATTATTGGTGGGTATGGGACCCGGAAGCCTATTGCAGATGACACCTGCAGCGCGAGGAGCTATAAGTGTTGTAGATGTAGTAATTGGATATGGTTTATATATTGATCTAATTACACCCATATTAAGGCCAGGACAGATTATTGAAACCTTACCAATTAGCCATGAAAGAGAAAGGGCAAATAGGGCAATTGAGTTAGCAGAGTGGGGGCTAAATATAGCGGTTGTATCTTCAGGAGATTGTGGAATTTATGGTATGGGGGGTTTAGTATTAGAAGAATTGAAAAATCGTGGTTGGGATGGAAAGGTTCCGGAAATTCAGGTTTTTCCCGGATTGACTGCCTTGCAGGCAGCAGCAGCACGGGTGGGTACTCCATTAATGCATGATTTTTGTGCCATTAGTTTAAGTGATCTGTTGACACCCTGGGAACTGATAGAAAAACGGCTAGAAGCTGCTGCTTTAGGTGATTTTGTTGTAGCTTTATACAATCCACGTTCCCAAAATCGTACCCAGCAATTAATCATAGCCAGGGATATTTTTTTGAAGTACCGAAATAGAAATACACCAGTTGCATTAGTAAAGTCTGCATATCGAGAAGATGAACAGATTATCTTAACAACTATAGAAAAATTATTACCATCATCTGTAAACATGTTAACCACTCTATTAATTGGAAATCAAAGTACTTATATGTATGAGAATTGGATGATTACCCCCCGTGGTTACTCAGGTTTTAAAAATATCTAATTCACATTTATAATCAATTACAGAATGAAGAATATGAGTGTGTTGAAGGTTAATCGGGAAGTGTAATAAAATTGATTATTTGATCACCTATAATTTGGATTAAGAGAATCAACAATGGGTGAACTTATTGATTTCACATTGTTGTCTAATTATTATGAACTCCATAGATATCTTTTAATGATAAAACCAGTATTTTTAATGAATTTATGACTGGTTATTTTTGGACCTGAATTCACGAGGCAGTTTTGCAAATGAATACAATGAATTCATTGAAGGTATACCTATATCCTAAGAACTATCATCATTCAAGATAGATAAGGGAATCTCATTATTCACTTACTATATCAAAAAATGAACAATGAGATTTTATATATTCTTATACTTTGCAAATTTATAAAGCTTTTCATAATCCTGTGTAGTATTAATATTTTATTTTCTTTGAGCATGGGATTGGGTATACACCGGCTAATGTTCATTTTTATGCTTTCTTGTATAAAGCTGGATACAGTTGTATAACCAGCTTTATATTAAATATACTTTTAAAAGTGACACTATTTTAATAGCAATTGCCATTTAGTATTAGGTGTTTAGTTTAGCAGCATATTTAATAAAATATTAAATATGCTGCTAAAGAATATACAATTACAAACATCCCATTACAATGGTAAATTATCATGAATAGTTAGTAGATTTACAAATGATATTTCATTTAAAAAAAATATATTAGTCTTTCTCAAAAAATTTAGAAGAGATTTATAAACAATTGAAAAGATAAAATTAGAGAAAAATGTATAGAAAATTGGACAATCTATAAAGGCAATTGATATTCTATCATCAAACCAAATCAAGATTACTGTCAAGGTATCAAAGAGGAAAGAGAAAATTATTACAAATTAAATATTGAGTAGAGTTTCAAACATATACAGATAAAATATATTTATTTTTTATAAAAAATAAATATATTAACAATAGAATATTTAAATCTCTCTTACTCTATTAAATCACTATATCAGTAGCCTTAGCTGAATATATGCTTGCGCTTTTGACTAGCTTTCTGCTCTCTCTTGTTATTCAATCTGTGAGTTGATTATAAATTCCAAATATTTTTAAGTTTAGTATTGAATCATTGAAACATACAAAATTATTCATGGAATTTGATGTATGTTTTACAACCTTAATTACTGAAGTTAATTTAAGCCCTAAAATTCGGTTCAAACTCGAAGTTTTTGAAGTTGAAATTGGTATTATACAACTAGCTATGTCAATGACGAGAGACTATTTTGAGTTATTAGCCATTTTTAAAGCTCAATCCCATCTCAATTCCGTAAAAAACTCTAGAAGATTTTGTCGGCACTTGAAGCTTAGCCAGAAGTAAGTTAGATAAGATATTCAGAGCCTTACACAATTTCTATCATCATAGAGTTATAAATTCAATGAAAAGATCAATTCCATATCTTCTGATCAGGATTTATTTTTCATATTTCATTTTTTCCTTATCGTTAGCCATATAACAATAATCAAGAAATCGTCTGGGTATTTCCAAATTTGCTCCCCAATGCAGATGAATATAGGAAGCATGTAGTCGAAAATCACCTGTTAACCCTTCATAACCTGTAATTTTCCGGCTGTTATAGCAATAAGTTTGAAATAAGGGTTTATCTGTATTATTAACCAAACTAGAATAATGAAATTCATGCCCAAAAATAGTTCCCCCCACAGATATTAAAGGACTGTCTTCCAGAGCAACTGCACATCGATAACCTAAAGTTAGACGTTTCCCCATTTGTGATGTGTGCGGCAATACTCCTACCATAGGCCATAGGTTACCTTCACAATCAATAATTGATTCACATAAGTACATCAAACCACCACACTCAGCAATTGTGGGTATTCCTGACATAAGTGCGACTTTTACTGACTTAAGGGCATTAATATTTGTTGACAAGGAAGAAGCAAATATTTCTGGAAAACCACCGCCAAAATACATTCCATGAATATTGCTTGGCAATTCTGTGTCTCGTAGAGGACTCCAGTAAATTAACTCAGCACCCAATTGTTTTAGTAAATCTAAATTATCCTGATAGTAAAAATTAAAGGCCAGATCGTAGGCAACAGCAATTCTTATTGTTGTTGCCTGGTGCTTGGTAATTAATGCTTGATTATAGCTGATATATGGGAAATTTTTAAATTCAGATTGCAAGAGAGGCAATAATTTTTCCCACTCAAAGCAACAATCTCCTAAATGAGCGAATTTTGAAATCATTTCACCGACCTGAGGAAGTTCATTGATAGGAATTAACCCAAGATGGCGATCAGGTATTTGGATATTATCCTGTTGTCGTAGTACTCCTAAAATCGGTAAATTTAGGGTTTCTAAAGCATCAGTTAACAACGATAGATGGCGATCACTCTTTACTCGGTTGAGAACTACTCCTACAATATTAATTCGAGTGTCTAAAGTACAATAACCATGAGCAATCGCAGCTACAGAACTAGAAAGACCACTACAATCAATTACTAGCAATATTGGTAAGTTTAACAATCGAGAAATATGTGCTGTACTAGCAAAATGATTAGGGGATTCTTGGCTATCATATTTCTTAACCCCATCAAATAAACCCATAGCCCCTTCTACCAATCCATAATCTACTTCCTGCATATAGATATGGAAACATTCTTGAATATAAATTTCTGAAGTAAGTATAGGGTCTAAATTACGACAATGATAACCCGTGATATGTCTATGAAACATCGGGTCAATATAGTCTGGTCCTACTTTGAAAGATTGTACCTTTACACGGCGTTTATGTAAGGATGCCAGCAAGGCAAGAGTTACCGTTGTTTTACCAACACCACTGCTAACACCAGCAATAATCAGACTCATACTAATGCTTGTTCTAATATGAAATATGGGTAAAAGATGAATTTGAGATAAGGATACATAAAATATTTTAATTAAAATGACATAGTACCATTTGGGATTGTAGGAGTAAATTAGTAAATTGATATGATTTGACTTAGAATTACGTGTTTTTCACAAAAATATATTGGCAGCTATAAATATTATGATAGATGGGCTTATTTAGGAGTTTTTAAATGAAGAAAAGTCTCAACCTAACTGGTACAGTCAATATCATAATAATTTATACATTAAGAGTCTCTTGCTGTACAAAATTCTGGGTCAGTTTTCAAACCCATTGACAGTATGCACTTGTTCTGATTAATACTGGAGTCAGTATGCAGTTACATTCTTATGAAACCAGAGGTCATAGGCAATCAGTAGATAGATAATACAAATGGTAAACATTGGTAAATATCTAAACAGAAAGTAGATGATGCAAGTAATAAGTCTGATTAAATAGAATAGAGAAGTCTTTAAAGTTTATTTATTAAAGTTAATCACCTTAATATAACTAACAAGTAAATTCCCTATGAACAAGCTTTGTTAGCATAGTTATGAAAGGAATTATTGGCCAACTCTTATGATAAATTATTGTGGATTTTTTTACACCTCGAGTATCACCTATGATGTTGATTGGTGATTTTGGAACTTTCAAAATCACCAATCTTTTATGGAATCTTCACTGAAGCTTACATGAAAAATAGCCGGATCACTTTTATATTCAAGGAAGATACCAGGCAGTCATAAGCATGGTTCTTATCTAAGCTGATCCCTTAAACTGATAATTCATTAAATCATTTGCGATTTCTACTTTTTGTATATGCTGAGCCATTAGTTTAAAAAGGAAACTTAGGAAAATCTTTACCTTATGTTTCTTAGGTTTTCATTTGCACCCAGCACATTAATTATAGTTTCCAATGCAATTGCAATGTGAGTCCAATGAGTCCCTCCCTGACAGTATACTACATAAGGCTCTCGTAGAGGTCCATCTGCAGAGAACTCTAGGGTACTCCCCTCAATAAATGTTCCTCCAGCCATAACCACTTGGCTTTCATATCCAGGCATTTTATGGGGAATAGTATGTAGATAAGAATCAATGGGAGAATTATTCTGGATAGCTTTACAGAAAGCAATTAGTTTCTCTGCAGACCCTAATTCAATCGCCTGAACTAAATCTCTCCTAGGTGTGAAAGGTGTGGGATTCACAGGATAACCAAGTTTATCAAAAACGTAACTTATAAGATGAGTACCTTTAATCGCCTCACCAACCATTTGTGGTGCCAGGAATAACCCTTGGAATAGTAGCCGCAGTTGGTCAAAAGTAGCACCTCCAGCACTACCAATTCCTGGTGCAGTAAGACGACAGGCTGCTGCTTCGACTAAATCGCTCCTACCAGCTATATAACCTCCAGCAGTAACAATTGTTCCTCCAGGATTTTTAATAAGAGAACCTGCCATTAAATCTGCTTTAACATGTGTGGGTTCTATGGTTTCTACAAATTCCCCGTAGCAGTTGTCTACAAAGCATATAGTATTAGGATTTTGTTTTTTGACAATTTTAATAATGCGTTCAATTTCTGCAATAGACAAACTTGACCGCCATGAATACCCGCAAGAACGTTGAATTAAGACTAAGCTAGTATCATCATTGACTGATTGACTTAAAGACTGCCAATCTATAGTCCCCTGAGGAGTAAGGTCTAACTGTCGATAATTAATACCAAAATCTATAAGTGAGCCTTGACCGTGACCTCTTAGACCAATTACTTCTTCTAATGTGTCATAAGGTGCTCCAACCACAGATATCATTTCTCCACCAGGACGGAGAACCCCAAATAAAGCACAAGCAATAGCATGAGTTCCAGAGACAAATTGCACCCTGACTACCGCATCTTCTGCACCCATGATTTGAGCAAAGACCTTATCTAGAATTTCTCGTCCTAAGTCGTCATGACCGTAACCCGATACCCCTGTAAAATGATGTGATCCTACATTATTATAACGAAAGGCATCTAGTACTCTTTGAAGATTCTGCTTGACCTGAGCGTCAATACCATAAAAAATCGGTAACAGTTCCTTTTCTGCTTGCTGCAGCTGTTCCAAGCTGTTCATTAGTATTTTGTCTACAAAAACTACTTGCGGATTAACGGGATGAAGCGCCCAGACTAACCAAGCCAACGCGCACACTTGAATGAAAATTTCATAACTTGGGTTACTAAATGATCATTACCACATCAACTAAACGTTCAATTAATTGGGTGAATACTCTATTCTTCGTTATTGTACACACCGGAGCCATATTTGCCTTTTTCCCTCAGTTCTTCAGTTGGAAAGCAGTGGGAATTGGTCTACTTTTCTACTGGATTACAGGCGGCTTAGGTGTCACCCTTGGTTTTCATCGCTTGGTTACACATCGTAGTTTTCATTCTCCCAAATGGTTAGAGTATTTATTGGTGCTCTTTGGTACTATTTCCTGTCAAGGGGGTCCTATTGAATGGATCGGCACCCACCGTATTCATCACCTGTACTCAGATCAAGAGAAAGATCCTCATGATTCTAACCAAGGTTTCTGGTGGAGCCATATGGGCTGGTTAATTTACAATAGGCATGACTTGTCAGAACTACCTAAATTTACAAAGGACATTTCTGAAGACCTAGTTTACCAGTTTTTGGAAAAAAATATGATACAGCTGCAAGTATTACTTGGGATTGGACTACTTTTTTGGGGCGGTTGGTCTTTTGTATTTTGGGGTGTTTTCGCCCGTATTGTTTGGGTGTGGCACTGCACTTGGTTGGTTAACAGTGCAACACATAAGTTCGGTTACACTAGTCATGAATCCAGTGATAAATCAACAAACTGCTGGTGGGTTGCTATCCTAGTTTTTGGTGAGGGTTGGCATAATAATCACCATGCTTATCAGTATTCCGCACGCCATGGTTTGGAATGGTGGGAGGTTGACCTAACTTGGATGACCATTCAATTCCTAGAATTGCTTGGCCTTGCTAAGAATATCAAATTAGCTAAGAAATATGACTAATTTAATAATTAGTTGCAGATAAAATTCATTATTTTCTCCTGGCTTCTACTTCTGGATTATCTTGACTCGATATTTGCAAGTTTGCCCATTCATACTAAAAGTTTAGACTAAATTTTAAATTTTAAAGAAACTTGCCCAAAAGCAATTATAGCTTAGAGTCCAGGAGTTGAAAGCCATGAAGCATTAATATTATTTAAAGGATACTTAAGTATTTTGTATTTTTCATCCGACTTAATTAAATTGATACTAAGGCAAACTATTAAAGACAACTTGACAACTAAACTATTAGCTTATAGCAACAACTTAGTATATTTGTCTTGCAAATACTTGTAAACCACTCACAAGGGTAATTTTGATTTATTGATATGATGATGTGTAAAAGTTCTCATTTAAGTTAAGAGAATTAGTTGGATATGCTAAAGTAGCTTAGACTGATATAATTAGGAACGCCAGTACTCCGGGAATATTACCGAATTTTGAGTTCCGCTTTTTTTAGGTGTTCATGACTACATCAATAATAAACAGCCACAATCAACCCCTAAAAGTTGAAGTTTCCGATTTGAAGTTGCAAGATATTGTTAAGAGCCTGCCCAAGGAATGTTTTAAAATAAGTCCTTTTAAGGCATGGGTGGAAGTCATCATCAGCGTACTAATGGTTTCCTCGGGATATTTTACTTTAGCAGTTGCACCTTTATATCTTTTGCCTTTAGCATGGGTTTTTACTGGTACAGCACTGACAGGTTTTTTTGTTATTGGTCATGATTGCGGTCATCGGTCTTTTTCTAAAAGTATCTGGGTGAATGATTTAGTTGGATATATTATGTTTATGCCTTTGGTTTATCCATTTCACCCTTGGCGAATTTGTCATAACCACCATCATAAACACACCAATAAATTAGATGAGGACAACGCCTGGCATCCTATAAGACCTTATGTCTTCGAGAGATGGAGTAAACCAGAGCAATGGAGTTATAAAATACTACTGCTAAATCGCCTTTGGTGGCTTGCTTCCATAGGACACTGGGCTGTTACTCATTTTGACTGGCGAAAGTTCCGTAAACAAAACCAAAGAGATGTAAAGGTGTCTGTAGCAGTGGTAGTCTTATTTGCTGTGACCACTTTCCCTGCAATCATCTCTACAATGGGAATTTGGGGGTGGGTAAAATTCTGGTTTATACCATGGTTAGTTTACCATTTTTGGATGAGTACCTTTACTTATATACATCATACAGCACCTGATGTACCTTTTAAAACATCTGACAAGTGGAACCAAGTTTTAGCACAGTTAAATGGTACTATTCACTGCAATTACCCACGCTGGGTAGAATTCCTTTGTCACAATATCAATGTCCACGTACCCCATCATGTATCCACAGCTATCCCCTCTTACAATTTGCGTTTAGCATATATTAGCCTACAGGAGAAGTGGGGTGGTTATATACGTCCAGAATGCAATTTTTCATGGACATTAATAAAGCAATTAACAGATACATGTCATATTTATAAGACAGATTTTGGCTATCAGTCTTTTGATGAGTACTATACAGAAAAAGGGAGCAAATCCCAAGCTCCAAATTAAAATCATAATAATTATCTGGGAATTTATACATGAAATCATGTATTAACCAAATAAAATTCCAGCTGGTATTGCCAATCATCATTGTTTTTGGTTAGATACTGCATTTCAATGCTAAATCTACAGATTACAATGAGAAAATAGTAACCTAATAAATCCAATAATCCCATCTCAAGAATAATGTTGATGTTTGGTTTTAGGGTTTAGAGGAACTAAAACCTCAAGGAACAAAATTAAAACTTGATAGGATATTTAGGAATGTATAAATAATAGAGGCTTTTTCTGTTTTTTATTAGGTTTGATTAACTTGCTACTATATGAAACTATCTAAAACTATTTTTAAATAAATATCATGAATATATAATACTTTCAATATTCAGTAAAATGACTTATGGACTCTTCTAAAATCCGTGTAGAAGTTATTCCGAGTGATTAGAACGATACAACTATTGTTACTCAGTAAGCTCCTGGACCAGAAGTATTAAATTGTTCTAAAGTTTATTAGCTAAAGACTACAAGTCTAGTCTAATACAATTGATTTGTTTCAGAATATTAATAGTATGTTTTTAAGGAAGTAATGACATTACCCTTTTCCTTAAGTGATATCAAAGCAGCAATTCCCTCAGAATGTTTTGTTCCCAACATAGGGAAGTCCTTTTTATTCTTTTTTCGTGATGTAGCAATAATTGCCCTACTATATTTAATTGCATTTAGGTTGGATTCTTGGTTGTTATTCCCTATTTTTTGGGTTATACAAGGTACAATGTTCTGGGCCTTATTTGTAATTGGACACGATTGTGGACATCAATCTTTTTCACGTCATAAATGGCTGAATGACCTGATAGGGCATATTTGTCATATACCAATTTTGGTTCCCTACCATGGATGGAGGATTAGTCATAAAACTCACCATAAAAATACTGGACATTTAGATAATGATGAGAGCTGGTATCCAGTATCGGAGTCAGATTATAATAACATGCCTGTAGCTCAAAAGATAGGACGTTATTATCTATTCCTATTTGCTTACCCCATATATCTATTTAGGCGTTCTCCTAATAAGGAAGGATCCCATTTCTTTCCTGGTAGCCCATTATTCAAACAATCAGAGAAGTGGGATATTATTACAAGTAGTGTTTTATGGTTTGCGATGGTGTGTTTACTTGCTTCCTTTGCATATCAGTGGGGATGGGTATGGTTGCTTAAATACTATTTAGGTCCCTATATTGTATTTGTGATTTGGTTAGATTTAGTTACTTTCTTGCATCATACAGAGATAGATATTCCTTGGTATCGTGATGAAGAATGGACATTTCTTAAGGGTGCATTGTCAACTATTGATCGTAATTACGGATTTATAAACCATATTCACCATGATATTGGGACCCATGTTGCTCACCACATATTCCTAAATATGCCACACTACAATTTAAAAAAGGCTACTGAGGCAATCAAACCTATTTTAGGTGAATATTTTCGGAAGTCGGAAGAACCTATTTGGATCTCTATGTGGCATTCTTGTATTAATTGCCACTTCGTTCCTAATACTGGGAATAAGGTTTATTATAGCTCAAATAATAAATAAGATTTGAAAATAAGTAGTTCCAAAACCTGGTTCTCCAACCAGGTTTTTATTAATTACCTATAAGCTTATTTATGTTATCAGAACTACAATTATTAGCTTCAAATTGTATCTAATTTTGTCTAGAAATTAATTTGATAAGACTTTTATCTAAAATAGATCCTACTCACAGTGATTGTTTAATAATAATATAATGATGAATACTAAGAATTCCAGAATATACTTGAATTGATAACCAAAGTTGCCACCAGTTAATTAAACTCTTGATACGGAATGACATCAATTTAGAGTAGATATAGTTCTCTATTATCTGAACCAATATTTTACTAGCGGTAACCATATTGACTTTATACATCAGTCAAATAATCATACTTACACTATTTTGAAAGAATATGGTCTTTCATATCAAGAGTATCTTCCTCCAAGCTCTAAAATTATTAGAGTATAAGAGTTATAGACAAATATTCCAAGTAGTGTAATCTATAACAAAAAATATACCCAATTTCAAAAGTCTTGACTTAGTTTAACCGTGAATGTTTTTTTAACAAAATCAAATTAATTATTTCTATTAATAACTCGTAATTGTCCGCAAGCCGCATCTGTTTCTAAACCGCGGGAATAGCGTATACTATAATTAGTATTATATTTTTTAAGAATTTGCCCAAAGGCTTGAATCTGATTATTGCTGGGACGTTGGTAATTAACCTCGGAAATTGGATTATAGGGGATTAGATTGACATGATTTTGAAATCCTCGTAAACATTTTGCTAACTCGGCTGCATGTTCAGGAAAATCATTAAAACCTGAGATTAGTATATATTCGAAAGATACACGTCTGCCAGTGGTTTTCACATACTCCCGACATTCATTCAATAGGTCGTCAATTTGATAACGGCGCGCACTAGGAATTAACTTTTCCCGTAGAGTTTGATTAGGTGCGTGAAGACTGACTGCAAGAGTAACTTGTAGTAGGTATTGGGATAGCTGATAAATACGTCCTGGGATACCAACAGTAGAAAGAGTGAGGTTACGTTGCCCGATACCTATATCTTGATTCAGGCAGTAAATTGCTCTTAAAACATTATCTATATTTAGTAAAGGTTCTCCCATCCCCATGAATACAATATTACTTACCCGTTTCTGAAAATCTTCTTGGACAGTTAATACTTGGTCTATAATTTCGTGAAGTTCCAAGTTACGTTTATAACCACCTTTGCCTGTAGCACAGAAATCACAAGCCATTGGACAACCTACTTGGGTAGATATACAGACAGTAAGTCGAACTAGAAGATTATAGTTTTCCTTTTTTGTTGATATTTAAAGGTTGGAATACCTACAGTTTCTATTATTTCCCCATCTTGCAGTTGCAATAAATACTTAACAGTGCCATCAGTGGCAACAGAACGATGATATAAATGAGAGCGCCCGATAGAGAACCCCGATACTTGCAATCGCCACTTTTTAGGAAATACTGGGATATCTAAGATTGATCTGATGCCTTGACGGTAAATCCAATCGTGCAATTGTTTACCTCGATAAGCTGGTTGACCATATTCTTTTACCCATACCCTTAACTCCTCTAAACTTTTACCTAGTAGGGGTTGAGGGAAAATCTCATTAGGTTGTGAAGTGATAAACATAGTAAGGGAAAAAATGAAGAAACTTAAACCTAATTAACAACAAAATATATCTGTTTGTCAAAATGGATAATTTTGTTAGATGTTAGACACATAAATTATTATTAACTATTCAGATCAAAATATTTACAAGAAGCTTTTAATTGTATGGTCAGATTATTCAGAGGTGCAGTTACACTGTTTTGGTATAGGTATGGTTTTTAGGAAAATTTTTATTTCACTCATCTGAAGTATGTTGTATTTCAAATAATTTAACCGAAATATATATAATTTCAATCATGAATTTAAGCGACCGTACAAGCAAACCCGGTACAAATATTATTTACTTAATACCTTAGACTTCAAAATTACTTGATTAAAATACTAGTATAACTTGGAATTTGGGCTTATGAGCAGATTTTGTTTATATACTTTCAATTAGGAACAGCTCTTATTGTAGATCCATCTGGGTTTAATGAAGATATTTGAATCCCAATTAAAATATCAGTATAAAGCTTTTAAATACTATTTATTTAGCACTATGACTTTGATATTTCGCCCCGATTTTCCTGATTTGCAGTCTAAAATAAAATCTAACTTATTAGTTTTTTCTTTCCTCAAATTTTGCTAAACACTCATTAGTATTAATGTAATCCTGAGACTTTCAGATAATTTATGAATTTTGATTTCACTATACTATCGAGGTATTATTAATAGGATAAAAATCATAGCTTAAATGTCAAATTATAAAATGCGCCCGCGTCTGGCTGTCACAATGGGAGATCCAGCAGGAATTGGTACAGAAGTTATTTTAAAGGCCTTAGCAGATCCCTATCTTCAACGCAAGGATGAAATCATGATTGTGGGTAGTAGAGATTTAATTGTGGAAAACTATAAAAGATTAAATTTGTTGAGGAAAGGAGTACCACTAGCAAATCTAGAAAATTTATCCGTTTTGGATGTTCCATTAAATAAAAAATAAAATCAAATATTACCCTTGGCAAAGGAAATAAAGCTAGTGGTGCTGCTAGCTTTGCCTATATAGAAACTGCGATAGCTTATACCTTAAATGGAGAATTTGATGGTATTGTTACCGCACCTATTGCTAAATCAGCGTGGAAGTCAGCAGGATATGATTATCCCGGTCAAACGGAATTGTTAGCAGAGAAGGCTGGTATCAACAAATTTGGGATGCTATTCGTTGCCCAATCACCCCATACAAACTGGATATTACGTTGTTTGCTTGCTACAACCCACATTCCCTTGAATCAAGTACCTCAGGTTTTAACACCAGATTTAATGAGCGAGAAGCTGGATTTGTTAGTTGAATGTATAGAAAATGACTTTAGAATAAAAAATAGTAGGATTGTAATTGCTGGTTTAAATCCCCACAGTGGAGAAGGGGGCTTACTAGGAAATGAAGAACAAGATTGGTTAATACCTTGGTTAGAAGAGCAGCGCCAGCAAAGACCACACTTGCAACTACTGGGTCCTACTCCCCCAGATACCATGTGGGTAGAACCAGGTAAAGCTTGGTATGGCAGAAACCAAGAAGAATCAAAGATAGCAGATGGATATATGAGTTTATACCATGATCAAGGCTTAATTCCAGTGAAGTTAATGGCATTTGACCGTGCTGTTAATACAACTATTGGTTTGCCTTTTATTCGTACCTCACCCGATCATGGTACCGCATTTAATATTGCTGGTCAGGGAATAGCTGATTCAACTAGCATGAAAGCTGCAATTCAATTGGCCTTCGAGTTAATTTCAGAAAAGAAGTAGTAGATCGATGTTTGTATCTACTCAGCGGTAAATAAAATAAGAATTTATGCAATTGATAAATTCACTATTTGGATATTATTATGGGTATTTTTTGAGCAATTGATCAAATAAAATTGCTATAAGTTATTTACGTAATTATTGAAAATAATAATTTGTTACCAGCTAAGTTAAAATTTTTGTAGATAAAGATTTTATTTGTTTTAATCGCTATAGTACCAAATTTTCTAATTGATAAATTAGGTAAGATAATAAGTAAATTAAAAATTAAGGAGATTATAAAAACTCTGTCTCTATAAGCAAATAATAAAATATTGGAAATAGTAGATAATAAAATAACTGGTGGAAATAATGTGATAGTTTCGACGTAACTTAGAATATTAAGTTAAAATATTAAAATTCTATTTTTATATAAGAGTTATCTTAAATTAACATCAATTAAAATTCATATTGCCTAGTAGTAAGCATCAAACAATCATTGGAACTCTCAAATAGATACATTTGTTTAGTCTACTGCTCTTGTATTACCCGATTTTACCCAACCTTCTTGTTGTGTAGAATTTATACGGATTTTTTGCCAAGCTTTATCGTTACTTTCTTCCAAAACAATCACCTTTCCATTAAAGGCTACACTACCTATGTGCTTAGCATTCTTATCAGCTGTTTCCCGTATACTTAATCCTTCGGGCCATGTGACACGAGCCTTATAAGTTCCTAAGGCCATTATTTCTGGTGATTCATATTCTTGCTTATTTGGGTATGGTTTAGGTATGATTGGGTAAGTTTTTTTGAATTTGGTGATTTTATCTGAAGTATTTTTATTATGTTTTTGTTTTAATAAATTAGCATTTACTGCTGATTTATCATTACTAAAAATAGGTTTGTCTGGGCGGATTGAAGTTCTATTCATTAAATACAAAGCAACTGCAAAAATACTACCAAATAAAATGGCAATTGCTAATAAAAAACCTAATGTATATTTAAGTATGTTGGAAAACATATTTACCTCCTATAAATATATAAACAGGGAAAATAAATTATAAGAATATTAGTCAACAGCAATAATAATAGAAACTGATACTATTATATGACTGATTCCAGAATTAATTTTAATATCTAATGGAAATCAATTATACCCTTACAGAATTAATTCTAAAGAATTAAGAGCTGAGATCTTAAATGAACTGATATATAATTACTCTAATAGTCTCAGAGCAGGTTTTCAAGCCAATGTATCTTTGAAATATCAAAAACGGATATCAAAATGATTTTGTATTTATTCAGGCTTTAAAACTCTCAGGTAGCTTATCATTGCACTACAATAAGTTCTTACCTTCATTGATATAATTAAAAGTCAGAGATTAAATATACTTGAGTTGAATCCATATTTTTAATCCCTGGGATTCAAAAGACTATGTTTAGAAGCTAAACGTGCTCTCCCCGATGCAGCCCATTCTTGTAGCTGCTGAATTTGTTCTTTAGCTGTTCTAGCTAGAGGAATAATTTGACTAGCAGCTTCTAATACATCATCGTTGGTAAAATCCCGATTTTGGCTAAAACCAATGTGCATTGCTTCTACTAAAGTTTGCTCAATTTCTGCTCCTGAAAAGTCTAGAGTTTCATATGCTAATCTATCCATATCATAGCCAATTAGATTATGAGGACGTAGTCGAGATAAGTGAACATTAAAAATAGCTTTTCTTTCTTCCTGAGTAGGCAACCCAACAAAGAAAATCTCATCAAATCGACCTTTACGCAATATCTCTGATGGTAAAGATTGAATATCATTTGCAGTAGCTACTACAAAAACAGGAGAAGTTTTTTCTGCCATCCAAGTGATAAATGTACCAAACACCCTACTAGTGGTACCTGCATCTCCCCTGCTACCCAATCCAGAAAAGGCTTTGTCGATTTCATCAATCCACAAAATACAGGGGGATAAGGCTTCTGCCATTTGTATCATTTGTCTGGTACGAGATTCTGATTCACCAATTAATCCAGCAAATAATCGCCCCACATCTAACCGTAACAAAGGCAAATGCCAATGGTGAGCAATAGCTTTCGCAGTTAAGGATTTTCCTGTTCCCTGGATCCCTACCAATAATAGTCCACGGGGATGTGGTAAACCATACCGCTTGGCATGAACGCTGAAGGAAGCACCTCGACGCAACAACCAATCTTTAAGGTTGTCCAAACCACCAATATCAGAAATTTGTTCTTTGGCAGGGTAAAAATCTAGAATTTGAGTTTGACGAATGGTTTCGCGTTTCTCCTCTAAAATCAAATCTACATCTTCCGGTTGTAATTCCCCATGAGCTGCAATTGCCCTAGCTAAAACTCTATGAATCCTTGCCATACTTAAACCCTGACAGGAACGTACTAAATCATCCAAAGAATTTGTACATAATTCATTACCATATGTCATCAATAACAGCTCAATCCCTGCCTTAATATCCTCTTCAGTTGGTAGTGGGAACTCTACCACTGTCAACACTTCTGCTAAATCAGCAGGAATCGCCACTCGCGGTGAGAGTAAAACTATATTTTTAGGCTGTGATTTCAATGACCTTGCTAAATTGCGGAGTTTACGAGAAATGGCCACATCTTCTAAAAAGTGATGGTAATCCCGCAAGATTAAAACTGCTGGTCCTGCTGGGGAAATTTTTTCCACAAATTCTAGTGCTTGTAAAGGGTTCCTTTTACCAAATCCTTCATCATTAAGACTCCCTTGATAACCATCCACAAAATCCCAAGTGTATACAGGACGATTACCTTGATTACTGGCTTCTTCTCTAATTTCTGCCTCTACCCTTTCTTCTTCGTAGGTGGGAATATACATTAAAGGATAACAGGCACGCAGCAGCAGTTTAAACTCTTCACGAAAAGTCATAGGTAGTTATTTGCCTTTAATTCTCTTATTAATTAGATTTTTTGGGAAGTTATCCAGATCTGAAGTGATTTAACTCCATTTGTAAATTCAGCTTTTTTTAGACTTTTATGAAATAAAAGTTCCATAATTTAGTGGCAGTAATAGCAATGATAAGGTATCACCAAGCATTAAACAATCATCAAAAAATTTCATTTGATTGTGACAAACTACTCTGACTTAACTATAAGGTTTCACTTTAGCAAAAACACTCTCGCAAATTATATTTGATCAATTTAAACTCAGACTTCCATTATTTTCTTCTGGTTCTACTTAATCACTTTTGAGTTATTAGTTAATTATGAAAGTACTGATATGCTATTTTTATAGCTCAAGAGAATCCCAGTCCATTTTAATTGGAATATTATCAGGTATATTTGCTGCTACATTTTCGGAGTTGCATAACTTTCTTATGAAATTTTTCCGAGTGATTCCTACTTAAAATCAATTCTCTCTTACCTTCATTTATTGCTACCAAGTGCTTTTGAGCACATCTTTGCCCTTTGCCAAGACAGTTAGACATTCTATCTTTCCTATCCTTCCAATCTAAATTTTATTTCCTATTCTTAAATAGTTTTAATAATTGCAGGTAAAATAATCATAAGCAATATTATGTTAAATTATACGCGCAAGCCGGAGTTCTAATTCCCTCGTAGTTTTCGTCCCAAACAACTGACGGTGTAGAGAGTGATTTATAAACTTAAAATTTTATATATAGAATTTGAAACAAAACAAAAAATCCATTTGAAACTAAGTATGAAATGGATTTTTTAAAGACTTCAAAGAAGCCCAAAAACTATCAACCACATTATTAGATTCATTAATAATTCCAGCATAGTTAGTATTACAAAGTTGCTGCTGGGGAAGTTCCAAATTCATTTGTTCATATAATCTAGACACGAGGTTGAAAATACCCTTAAGGAGATAGAGAATCTACCAAGTTATCCACAGTTACTTCCTTATCTATAGTGAAAGTATATTTCCTCTCCAAATACTTCTTGCAAACAAATCATTTCCATAGGTTTGCAAAGATCTATTATAAGTACAGGTAATCACCTCAGCTTCTCCGAAAACTTCTAAGTAATTATAATGATGCTACACGCGAACGATACCTTGAACAGGTATCAACGTTTCTAGGATAGTGATAAATTTTTGTACCTGGATCTCTCTTGTCCACTCTGGCACTTTAAGTTAGATACGGGATGAAAATCACATCCGTACTAACCTTATACTATTTTTATAAAAATTAGTTCTTTTAAGAAAGAGCACTTCTGCTATTTCCATATTCACACTTTATATTCCAATTTTTCTGGGATTGGATTTCACTGAAAAGACTTAGGTTTAGATGAAAAATCAAGTATATATACTTGATAATAGGGACTATAATTTCCAACAAAGAGACGCAAGCTTGGTCGCGTCTCTTTTCCTAAAAATCTTACATTGTCAGTTTTAGACTTAAATTCTGAGATCTTGGAATTCAGAAATCACAAGATGTAATTATTTAGATTGATACTCTTACCCTCTGCTGAAGGTTTATCAAACCGCAAAGTATTTAAATGGATTTGTAAGTATTCAGTAAAGTTGAAGAATTTTATAATTACCTCTTTAGCTGTGGTTTTAACTTACCCCGCAGTTGATCATACTACTTGAAGAATCTTTCTTTGCTTTTTCACACAGTGTTGATATAGCTGAATAGTATATATAATGACTGTTATTCTGAGGATTGATGTAAGTTGAGAACAGAATTGACCAAGTGTTAAATTGTGTCTCAAACATAACAACCTTTACCAATTAAACCCCCAAATCTTTTAGTATTAAGTTGGTAATTGATCATGTCAACCAACAAAAACACTTATTCTTAATAACTAGTAGTCTTTGCCTAACCCTATTTTATTTTGAAAACATCAAAAATTTCATAAACTCATAGCATTGCTTCAAAACACTGCTGACAGATGTTATAGAACTACCAGTTATAATCAATTAACCTGGGGCCTTCTTCTTAGAACTTTTTGGTTCAAAAGGTATAGATTCCTCATCTTTTCCACTAGCTTCTTTATTCTGAGTATCAACTATTTTTTGTAGCTCTTCTGGTAAAGGTTCACGGGAAAGAATATAAGTCTGCAGGGTCTGGAACATATTACCAATAACCATATACATCAACACACCTGCAGGTAGTGGGAAGAACAAAAACATCCCTGAAAAAACCACTGGTGTAATTTTGTTGATTGTATCCTGCTGAGGATTTCCCTTATTAGAGTTTTGTCCAGACAGAATTTGACTGGCGTACAAAGTAACACCAAACATCAATACCATGAGAACAATATCCCAATGAATTATACCATTATCATCTGTTGCTCCTACCCGACCTAGAGCCTCAATAAATAGAAATCCTTTTTCTGCTGCCAAACCGGGAATAGTACCCTGTATAGTAACGTCTCCTGGCTGTAAAGCTTCAATATTACCTTCAGCATCAATATTGATTCTTTCTGCCCCTTTAGTAACTGTCCATCGAGGGACTAAGTTAACTTCTGGATGTGCTGCAACTATTTCCGAAAAAGGTTGTCCAGATTCAGTTTGGTACTGAATCTTAGTATGTTCTTCAACTGCCAATTTATTACCACTAGGAAGAATAGCTGTAACTTTACTATGCTCCCCATCACTTATATAAACATTTTGGGGAGTAGTTGCGAAAGCTTGTGGTTGAATCCTTTCAATTTGTTCGGCAGGTAAAATTTGCAGGTTGATATTGTAATTAACACCAGAGAAGGGCGAACCCCGTAAAGTGGCAAATAAAGCTAGCAGAACAGGCATTTGGAACAACAAGGGTAAACACCCTCCTAAAGGATTGCCAAATTCCTTCTGGATATTGACCATTTCTTCTTGCTGTTTTTGTTGATTGTCCTTATAACGCTCCTTGATTTCCTGCATTTTCTTTTGCATCAAGGGTTGGACAATTCGCATCCGCCGCATATTTCGAATGGAGCCAGCACTCAAAGGGTAGAGTGCAAACCGAATGATTAGTGTCAAAGCGACTATAGCCAATCCATAACTAGGTACAATCCCATAGAACAAGTCTATAATTGGCAACATCACATTGTTCGAGAGAAAGCCGATACCAAAATCCATTATTCTGAATTCAACCTGAGGTACTGCAAATTAACTGAATCTAATTTATCTAAATTACGATGGAGATTTTAATCTGGCGACATTTTAGATAGCCGAATATCAAGCGTTAAGTCTTTTATGCTTAAACCACTAATATTTTCAGATGGAATTTAGCAGATTATTAAAGCAAAACTACTAAATATATTTAGCAGTCAGTAGTGGTGATTGACTTACCTTCGGATGGCACCAATTTTACCAGGATTTCTCATGACAACTTTCCCATTGATATAGTCATATATTTCCCTATATCTGGGAACAGCTCGCATTTCCAGGCGGGTACCATCTCTAAGAGTTAACACCATATCTCCCCATAAGCCGACACCTCGGGGTACTTTAACTATTTTGACAACTTCTGAGTAAATTACATCACTTCTATCACGTCCCATCCAACCACCTGTAACCGAAATCCGGCGGTCAGTAATACGGAAGTGCAACCACAATGCCCTGACAATCGCGCCTATTGTTAATGGTATCCCAACAACTGTTAACCCAACAAAGATGCCAATAATTAAGTCACCAATATGGGAACCACCTTCATAAAAAACTTCTTCACGAATACCCATTTAACACCTCGGCTGTTTCCAATAACTGCTCTAATTCTTGCAGAAATTGTTGGCCCTTGCATTGATATTCTATTGCTGTTGGCTTCGCAATTACCACCAAGCGCCACCCCAATGATAACCTTGGTAATAATATATACAAGGATGAAGAAATTTGTCGTTTAAGCCGATTACGTACTACTGCACGCTTACTTACCTTTGTACTAATAGAAATAGCAATACGGGTTGGATAGTTTATACAAACTTCCATGCTTTTTTCCATAGAAGGCATTGATGACAGTGCTGGTTTTAAAGCTCTTAAGGTCAAATAGGAGCTATGGCAGCGAAAACCATTCCGGAAGACTGCTTGAAAGTCTCGACGGGACTTGAGTCTATTTGCTTTGGGTAAGGCCACAAATGATACTCCCCATCAGAGGCATATCAAACGCTCAGACGATGCCGCCCTTTTTTTCTCCTAGCCCTGATAACGTTTCTACCATCTGGTGTTCTCATACGAGTGCGAAAGCCAGATGTTCTTTTCCTTTTACGACAAGTGCCGCCCAGAGTCCTCTGCATAGCTTAGTCCTCTAACCTAAGATGATTTATCTAAAAAAGCCATAGGCCCCTATTATACTACTTTTAATACAGAGGGAAGGCAAATAGCCAAAAAACGTAAATTAATGAATATGACATTTTTCTATTTTTCTCCTTAATTTTAGTTAATATCAATTTGCCAAGTTCCTAAATAATGGGGTTGAATAGCATCACTGGGTATAAAAATCATACAGTTGAAGTTAAACATACCTCCAAATGATGGATTTTGAACATCACTAAAAACCAACTCTACTGAATTACCAGAGGGTATAGGCTCTTTGGGATGTATATAAATTGCATGATCTTTTTTATTCCAATCCACTTTCAATAGAGAGACTTTCTCCTCTTTCACTCGAACTTCAATTTTTTTTGGTTCAAATTTACCCTTATAGTATCTGGGATATGTAATAATGAACTTAACAACATCTGCCTTCATTTTACTTCTGGGGATTCTTAGACGGTAACGATCCCAGCCGTTTCGTTGACCATCAAAATCCAACCTGTAAGACAATTGATTGTCCTTTGTAATACCGCCAAATAAGATTACGCCAGCTCCATTTGCCAAGGTAATGGTTGGAGGAATTGTAAATAAACAGGTAGTTACGGCTAAAGTTGTTAGCAGGTGTCTCATAGTTAAGGCTCCTGTGAGAAAACTAAATTAATTTATTACGGCAATAGTATTGATCAAAATTTCGTGACCGAAACTTTACTACTGGCTCTGTCCTGGTAGACGCAACATACATAAGAAAGGTGCCCTAGCACTTAATTAAAGACAAGCATAAACTTTTTATCTATTTCTCTTGAATATGAGTGATAAAATACATATGAGATATTTGTGAAGTTTGTTTTACTTCCCTGGATTTTGATAGCTACACAATATGTCTTTATGAGTTAATGAATACTAAAATTGCAGGTCAGTAATATTTCAACTGACATAATATTTCTTATCACTGATTTCACTGTTAAGAAAAAAATAATCTTTATACTAATTTTGACCCTTATTCATTGATGGGGCCAATAATATGAACGTGAATAGCAGGTGATCTCTTATATACAAAGTATTAAATGATGATTAGTTATAAACAAGTTGATTGATAAATTTATCATTGTTGCGAAGTCTAAAAAGAAAATAAAGAATATGTTTAATCCCTAAAACTTGTTGAAATTACAAAAGGCATGATTGGGTATGAACCTATTAGAATATGTAAATAAGTACCAGTATGTTGGGCAAATTGTAATCCACACATGTAAATAATTAGTAGTGGGTAGTATAGATATGTAAGTATTGGGAGATAGGCCTGCAAGCCCAATTAGAAAATTAGTAGGGATTAGCTATTTACTGTTTAGCTAATGTGTTTAGTCCTCGATTTATGGTTAAAAGACAAAATTCCAGAACTTGTAACAGAACAAGTATTTATCTCAAGGAGATTTCATGAAAATAGCAGTAGCCAAAGAAAGTGAGGCTTGTGAGCGTCGTGTTGCCCTGGTTCCTGATACTGTTACCCAATTAGTTAAGAATGGTTTGGAAGTCCTTGTTGAGTCAGGTACAGGTGAGCGGACTTTTTTTACGGATGCTGATTATGAAAAGGCAGGAGCCATAATTGTCAAACAAACCAAACACTTATGGGCTGAGGCTGATATTTTATTAAAAGTTAGTCCACCTAGAAAGCGAGACGATGGAATTTTGGAAGTTGATCTACTCAAACAGGGGGCTATATTAATTGGATTTTTGAATCCTCTTGGAAATCCGGGATTAGCACAAATTCTCGCAGAACGTCAGGTGACTGCATTAAGTATGGAAATGGTCCCCAGAACGACAAGGGCCCAGAGTATGGATGCTTTATCATCCCAGGCATCGATCGCAGGTTATAAAGCCGGTTTAATTGCGGCAGCAGCATTACCAAAATACTTCCCTATGTTGACAACTGCTGCAGGTACAATTGCTCCAGCAAAAGTGTTTGTTATGGGGGCTGGAGTGGCAGGATTGCAAGCAATTGCAACCACACGAAGGTTAGGGGCTATTGTTGAAGCTTTTGACATTCGGCCTTCAGTAAAAGAAGAAGTTCAAAGCTTAGGAGCAAGGTTTGTTGAAGTACAGTTGGAAGAAGAAACTGCAACCGCTGGGGGTTATGCCAAGGAAATATCTGAGGCCAGCAAAAAAAGTAGTCAGCAAGTAGTTACTGATCACGTAAAAAATTCTGACGTTGTAATTACAACAGCACAAGTCCCTGGTAAGAAAGCCCCCTTATTAATAACAAGGGAAATGGTTTTACAAATGAAGAAAGGGTCTGTAATTATAGACTTAGCTGCAGAGCAAGGAGGGAACTGTGCCTGCACAGATCCCGGAAAGGATATTATTGTTAATGGTGTAAATATTATTGGTCCGATTAATCTTCCTTCGTCAATGCCAGTTCATGCCAGTCAGTTATACGCTAAAAACATCACATCTTTGATACGGTTGCTAATTAAAGATAAGGACTTACAAGTAGATTTTAATGACGATATCATTAACGCGGTTTGTATTACTCATGCCGGAAAAATTCATAGTCCACTGATACAAGAATTATTGTCAGTTACCAGTGCAGGTTAGAAGGGGAGTTAAACCTGAGTCCCTACCCATCTACCCTTCCAGTATTACCTGTATCCACAAGTAAATTTAATTTTGTTCAACTTACTGACAAATATTAATTACAGGAGTTTGAATGTTGATAACAGAAACATTAATTACAGCCTTGTTTATCTTTGTCTTGGCAGCATTTGTCGGCTTTGAGGTTATTAATAAAGTTCCTCCAACTTTACACACCCCTCTGATGTCCGGTTCAAATGCAATTTCAGGTATTACTGTACTGGGAGCTATTTTAGCATCCGGTGCTAAAGAGTGGAATATATCAGTAATCCTTGGATTGGTTGCAGTTGTTTTGGCAACAATCAATGTCGTTAGTGGTTTTCTTGTCACTGATAGAATGTTGCAAATGTTTAAAAAGAAGGAGGTTAAAACGTGAGTGATTTTATACCAACGGGGATTCATCTGGTATACTTGGCTGCAACTTCCCTGTTTATTGTGGGATTAAAAAAGCTAGGTTCTCCAGCTACAGCCAGAAATGGCAATATTATGGCAGGTATAGGGATGTTGTTAGCTGTGCTAGTAACCCTTCTAGACCAGCAAGTTCTAAACTACCAAATGATTTTGTTAGGAGTGGTAATAGGGACTGTAATTGGAACACTTGCAGCATATAAAGTGAAAATGACCCAAATGCCTCAGATGGTAGGGTTGTTGAACGGTTTGGGTGGTTCTGCCTCTGCATTGGTTGCCGTGGCAGAGTTCTGGCGATTACTAGGTGAGTCTCAAACTATACCTCTAGATTCCAGTATTTCCATATTATTGGATGTATTAATTGGTGGTGTTACTTTTTCAGGTAGTGTAATAGCTTTTGCAAAACTTCAGGGAATCATGAGCGGTTCACCAATTACATTCCCATTGCAGCAGCTTATAAATGTCTCACTACTAGCTTCCTATATATTTGGTGGATTCTTTTTACTTACTGCACCCCATAACTTACCTATATTCTTATCCATGGTGCTGGTTTCTCTGGTGTTAGGCATAATGTTAGTTATTCCTATTGGTGGGGGTGACATGCCAGTAGTAATTTCTTTGTTAAACTCATTCTCTGGTTTGGCTGCTTCTGCCGCTGGTTTTGTTGTCATGAACAATATGCTCATTATTTCTGGTGCGTTAGTAGGAGCATCAGGTTTAATCCTGACAGAAATAATGTGTAAAGCTATGAACCGTTCTCTCTTTAGTGTGCTATTTAGTGCTTTTGGTACTAGTAGTTCAAGTTCTGGTAATCTTGATGTTACTAGCACTGTCGAAAAAGTCTTTCACAGCATTGATCCTGAAGAAGGGGCAATGATGTTAGGTTATGCCCGTTCTGTAGTAATTATCCCAGGTTATGGTATGGCAGTTGCTCAGGCACAACATAGTGTTAGAGAACTAGCAGACCAACTAGAAAAACTGGGTGTGGAAGTGAAATACGCAATTCACCCAGTTGCAGGAAGAATGCCGGGGCACATGAATGTATTATTGGCAGAGGCGAATGTGCCTTATGAGCAACTGCATGACATGGATGATATCAATCCTCAATTGGAAAAGACCGATGTTGCATTAGTAATTGGTGCTAATGATGTAGTTAATCCTTCTGCTCGTACTGATGAGAAAAGCCCTATTTATGGAATGCCGATTTTAGATGTGGATAAAGCCAAACACACCATAGTAATTAAGCGTGGAATGAGTGTGGGCTTTGCCGGTGTAGATAATGATTTGTTCTATAAGAACAGAACTACTATGTTGTTTGGTAGTGCCAAGGATATGGTGGCAAAGTTAATTTCTGAGATCAAGCAACTGTAAGTAACTTCTCTCTACTTAATCTAACCCTCTCCGATAATGGGGAGGTATTTTCCTATAAAAACTCCCTTATACCTGAACTTCAGGGATAACAGTAACTTGGTTAAGGGTAATTATGACTTAAAACCCAAATATAAGAAATCCGTACAGTATTTTTAACGTTTAATAGACCAGGCCTTGACTTTTTGTATCTTCTATCGATTATGAGTAAATCACTAAGGCAAAAAAACTTTAAAAAAACTATAATTGCTTTATATAAGGTTTCTACACATAAATTATTGCAGATAATTATAATTCCATATATAAATGTTTACTGAATTAGTAACAGAAAGCTACTTTCAAACATTGTACTATTAGAGTTTGTGGAATACCCATTAAAAGTGAAATAGTTTCCCTATAGTATTTACCACAAACTCAATTGCTGAGGCGTCTGTTGTGTCTGATTCCATTTTAGATATGGAATATTGATCCCAGTCTCATGTAGTAGTTTATAAAAATAGTAGGCAGTATGGGGTGATTGTTCTTCTGCAGGACAATGGACAAAGAAGTAAATCCGCTTTCCTTGATGCAACCACTGTTGAATATAATTTAACCACTCTTTCATGAATGGCTGATTAATTTCCATAGTGGGATGGGAAATAAATCGAATCAATGTAAATGTTGCTGTGGTTTGAAATACTAGGGGTAATTTGGGTTTGCGTCTTTCTGAATCCATTTTGGGATATTTATACCCCGAATAAATTGGACGAGTGTCTAATAATACTCTTGCTATATTTAATTTTGTTAATAGTTCAGTCAAATTACTAGCATGAGGTTCCCGAAACCAATCTGGGTGCCTAACTTCTAATGCTAAATAAGTTATATCTGTTTGCCAGTTTGTGAGAAATTTAGTTAAATCCCCTAGGTATTGTGGTGAGTAGCTAGGTGGCAATTGAGCAAACATTGGTCCTAGATGTTTACCCATAATAGTCATCCTTTGAACAAAATTTAGTGCAGAGGATATCTGTGGCTCCAGCAGACCATTGTGCGTAATTTCTCGTGGTAATTTCAGACAGAACTGAAATCCTGGAGGTGTTTGACTTACCCAATTGGTAATTATTTTAGTACTAGGTATAGCATAAAAAGTGGTGTTTCCTTCTACTGCAGTGAAACGGCGACTATATAAATATAAGAAGTTATCAGGGCGGGTTCCTCGTGGGTATAATTCACCTACCCAGCCCTTATATGCCCAGATAGCACAACCAAACAAGAAATCCATGAGCTTTTAATACATGAAATATATAAAGCCATTATCTGGCAAAGCGAACTAAAAAGGTAAGTTTGTGTAATAGGTCAGGCAGAAGCTCAAAACTAATGACTTTCTAAATATTTTTGTGAGAAATAGGCTGAAAACGGCTGGATGAAATCCGTGATTATGCACAAATTAAGGATATGTGCTGCACAACTTTTAAGTCAGATTATTAATCCGTATTTTTCTTTGGTAGATACACCACATATGTTCAAGGACGCAGAATAACATTCAATGTAGAAAACCTTTTGTTCCGTAGGGAACCCAGATACTTTAATACTAGTCATAGCTGATAGATATGGGGTCTTAGGGATTTTACCCTAGCCATAGGACTATATATAAATATTTCAAGACAAATCCATTAGTCTTTAAAGGACTTGAAAATGGGAATTAAAATGAAACACCAGGGATTAAATATTAACCAAGGTAGAAATTTCTACTTTTTGTCTTCGGGAATCTCTGCTCTATTAATAGTTTCTGGTGGGATGATACTATTATCAGCTGATGTAAATGCTAATCAACAAAGAACTAACGAAAGTTTAATAGCGCAGAATCAAAATTCTAAAAATGTGATATATGTTAATCCAGAAATAGGCTCAGATACCTATAGAGATGTAGCTACAGAGCAAGTACCTTATAAAACTATATCATTTGCTCTTTCTATAGCTAAACCTGGTGCAACTATTCAGCTATCACCTGGGAATTATAGTGAAAATACTGGAGAGTATTTTCCTCTGAATATTAAATCAGGAATTACTCTCTTAGGAGATGAAAGTACTAAAGGTGAGACAATACTAATTATTGGGAGTGGTAACTATATCAGCCGTACTTTTGCCAGACAAAACGTGACTATTGTAGCTGAAAACAACAGTACGATTAATGGTGTGACTGTGACTAACCCTGGTAGTCGTGGTACTGGGGTGTGGATAGAGTCAACTAACCCAACCATTGAAAATAGCACATTTATTAATAGTGTCAGAGAAGGAGTATTTGTTACAGGAGCAGGTAATCCCATTATTGAAAATAATATTTTCTCCGGAAATAAAGGTAATGGGGTTTCTATTACCAAAGATGCTAAAGGTTTAGTTCGTAATAATTTATTTCAGAATACGGGTTTTGGCTTAGCTATTGGCAATAACTCAAAACCTCGCTTGGAAAAGAACCAAATTGTCAAAAATACAGACGGGGTTTTTATCTCAGATTCCGCAAAGCCCATTTTACGGGGGAATCTCATTCAAAATAATAATCGTGATGGTATCATCATAGTGTCTCAAGGTTTACCCAATTTGGGAACTAATGAGGACCCTGGTAAGAATTTGATTAGCAACAACAAACGCCATGACCTCAATAATGCCACCAGCAATGTTATTGTTACCATTGGTAATAGCATTAATAAATTTCAAGGACATGTAGATTATATAGCTCCCAATACAGTAATATATCCTGAATCAACTGTTGATTTTAAGGATATACCAGCTGGTCATTAGGTAGTCAACTACATAAATTAAGGCTTTATCTAAAAAAATTATAATTACTGGTTGCCCTGATGGGACTTTGAAACCTAATGATGGAGTCACTCGCGCTCAATTTGCAGCTACCATCAGTAAAGCAAACAGTTGTTGAATTTACTGATGTCAGTAATAATTATTGGGGATACCAAGCAATCCAAACTACTTCCTGTGGTGGGTTCCTCTCTAGATATCCTAACAAAACCTTCAAACCAGAATAACTAGTCTCTCAAGTACAGATCTTAGTATCTTTAGCTAATGGCTTGGAGCTAACTAAACCCAATCAGAATCCTCTATCCTTATACAAGGATGCTCCCGAAATCCCATCTTGAGCTACAGCAGCCGTATCTGCAGCAACAGCAAAATAAATTGTGGTCAACTATCCTAATATAAAGCCCATAAACCCTAACTATCAAGCCATCAGAGCTAAAGTGGCGGCTTTTGTTTATCAAGCACTAGTGAGTGCTGGCAAGGCGGAGATGATTCCTTACATATATGTGGTAAAAGTCCCTATTTCTAATATATCTGCATCTATAAGAGATTGAGGAACTACTAAATTGAAATTTAAGAGAGA
Source organism: Richelia intracellularis HH01 (assembly GCF_000350105.1). Classification (GTDB taxonomy): domain Bacteria; phylum Cyanobacteriota; class Cyanobacteriia; order Cyanobacteriales; family Nostocaceae; genus Richelia; species Richelia intracellularis. Next base: position 80,984 of record NZ_CAIY01000005.1, on the reverse strand, counting down.
TAAGGTAAAGGAATTTCCTTCTTTTATGTTATTTATTAGAAAATATGGTTTTACCAATTAATCATGAAGAGGTTTAACAAGATATTATTGATGTTTAACACATTAACTGAATATTCCCAACAACTAGAAAAATACTAGTTGAATTCTTCTAGCAGAACAAAAATTTATCTCTATAAAGACTTGGTAAGACAGTAGTAAATTAAAGTCAGGAAGGTATGACTGGTGGTCTGTTTGTCACATTGAACGCTACAAAAATAAATGCTCAACTAAAACAATAATTATGATTATTTTAGTTTTAATGCAATTAATGAATGTATTAAAGGCTTTCGAATACATTACTTTCACCGTAATTAGGTTAAGCAAATTTTAGTGGTGTAGTGGAATTTCGTTTTTAAATAAGTGCAATCACTATTAAATAAGTACAGTCTAATTAATGATAAGATAATTCAGATATCACAAGTTTTATAAGAAATATAATTTATACGTTCAAACAATCTTCACCTTTTATGGAATAAATTGATAATACTCTTCTTCAGAAAATTACATGTGATTCATGAGTGCTTTTTGATTGCAACAGATTTCAGATAGAATCTTAAGTTAGAGTGTAAGAATCTAGAATTTAAATTGATTACTGTTATTGGAGCAGGTGCATGGGGAAGCAATCTAGCAACCATTGCCTTAGCTAACGGTTATGATGTTAATATGTGGTCCCGTAGGAGTAATTTATCCTTGACAAGGGCTGTTAGGGATGCGGAGGTTATTGTCTCAGCTATCTCTATGCAAGGAATACGGGATGTTATTGAGCAGCTTCAGGGGTTAACCCTATCTCCCCAAACCATTTTTGTCTCAGCAACCAAAGGCTTAGATCCTCAAACGGCCCGTACACCTTGCCAAATTTGGCAAGATACTTTCCCAAGGAATCCTATAGTCGTACTTTCTGGTCCTAATTTATCGAAGGAAATAGAAAAAGGGTTACCTGCAGCAACAGTAGTTGCTAGTAACACTGCTATTGCTGCATCAAAAGTACAGTTGATATTCTCTTCAAATCGTTTTCGAGTCTATACTAACCTTGATCCTTTAGGGGTAGAATTAGGTGGAACCTTAAAAAATGTTGTGGCGATTGCCGCTGGTGTTTGTGATGGTCTTCAACTAGGTACTAATGCGAAGGCAGCGTTGGTTGCTCGTGGATTAACAGAAATGGTACGTATTGGTGTTCATTGGGGAGCACAACAGGAAACTTTTTATGGTTTATCTGGTTTAGGCGATCTAATTGCTACTTGCAATAGTCCTTTCAGTCGCAATTATCAGGTAGGTTATCAGTTAGCTGGTGGTCGGAATCTACAAGAAATTCTGGCCAACTTACAAGGAGCAGCAGAGGGGATTAACACAACCACAGTTTTAAAGCAATGCTCACAACGAGGAGATATATCCATGCCAATCACAGAACAAGTATATTGCTTGTTGCAAGCTCAGGTCACACCTAAAGAAGCCCTGGAAGGGTTAATGTTGCGGGATATCAAACCAGAATATCAACAATGAACTTGGATTTTGAAAATTGCTAAATAGTGACATATTCCCACTTTATAAAGTGGAGAACCTAATCATGCAAATACATTACTATAAAAAAATTCTTGAGCAAAAAAGTAAGTGTTTGTTATTTTTTAAACTTGTAACAGGAAAATGAAACTTAGTTGGTAAAGTTTGCTATCTATTATTACCCACTAAACATAATATATCTAGATATTATTGATATAATATATATTTAGTAATTGTATAACTAAAATCAGATATTTGCAATTTCATAATTCTTAAAACACTTATATTCAATACAACTAGCTGTTTGATTCTAAAAAAAACAAAATTTGTGTTATTTCATGAGAAATCAAGGGAACAATAGCAAAAGCTAATTAGCTGACCGTAATCTATTGTTACCTGGAGCTATTAAGACGATACTTTATGCCAGCAACATTTTGTTACGTGGATACCACTGATAAAACACAAAATCCTGCTCAGGGTTTTGATGATGAATTCATTATTGATGATAACCCCAATGAAGCTGATTTGTCAGTCAGCGAAGAAGAATTGGAAGAACTAGCAACTGTTTCTCTAGAACAAGACCCAGCTTACCTAGTACCAAATTCAAGCCGCCGTAGTACAGATTTAGTGCGTCTGTATTTGCAGGAAATCGGTCGTGTCCGTTTATTGGGAAGAGATGAAGAAGTTTCTGAAGCTCAAAAAGTACAACGCTGTTTAAAACTGCGGGTTTTGTTGTCTAATAAGGCAAAAAAAGGAGATGAAATTCTACAACCCTACTTACGCTTGATTGAAGCTCAAGAGAGACTAGCATCAGAGCTAGGATATCGTCCATCTTTGGAGCGTTGGGCTAGAACTGCCAATATGGATGTATTTGAACTCAAACGCCTTCTTACCCAAGGAAAACGCCGATGGGCAGAGGTTACCAATCTGACAGTAAAAGAGTTGGAAAAAATCCAATCAGCAGGAATTCAGGCAAAAGAACACATGATTAAGGCTAATCTTCGTCTTGTTGTATCTGTTGCGAAGAAGTATCAAAACCGTGGCTTGGAACTTTTAGACTTAGTACAAGAAGGTACTTTGGGCTTGGAAAGAGCTGTTGACAAGTTTGACCCAACCAAAGGTTATCGTTTTAGTACGTATGCTTATTGGTGGATTCGTCAAGGTATTACTAGAGCAATAGCGACTTCTAGTCGTACTATTCGCCTTCCTGTTCATATTACCGAAAAATTAAACAAAATAAAAAAAGCTCAACGCAAAATCTCCCAAGAGAAGGGATATACTCCCACTTTGGAAGATTTGGCAGTAGAGTTAGAAATGACTCCCACCCAGGTCCGTGAGATATTATTGCGAGTGCCCCGTTCTGTTTCTTTAGAAACTAAGGTGGGAAAAGATAAAGATACTGAACTAGGAGAATTACTTGAAACTGACAGTATTACTCCAGAAGACATGCTAATGCGGGAATCCTTACAAAGGGATTTGCAAAATATTTTGGCAGATTTAACTACTAGGGAAAGGGATGTTATTCTGATGCGATTTGGTTTAGCTGATGGTCATCCCTATTCCCTAGCTGAAATTGGAAGGGCGTTAGAATTATCCCGTGAAAGAGTGAGACAAATTGAATCCAAGGCTTTACAAAAATTGCGTCAACCCAAGCGACGCAATCTTATCCGTGACTATATGGAGTCACTCACTTAGTTAATAATATAACTTGCTCAATACCTGGTAAAATCAACTAATATCAGAGGCGCAAGGAATTGCGCCTTCTCTAACTATTACGTTAAACTGAGTATCCTTGAACCAGGCTAATCATTAATTCCCAATTCGTCAATAGTCAGTAACTATGTTACTGAGATAAAAACTCAGGTTATCCCAATGATTTAGTGTAAATGAGTATTGAGCACTCCAAACAGTACTAGATTCAATAGTAGCAAAATACACCTAAATTACCACAGAGTTTTCCCTTAGCAAAAGCGTTCCCAGGAAACATACCCAATTAACTCAACTATCTATTTTGTCCATATTTTATCTTGAGCCAATTTAATAACCCTTGTGCCTTTTCTGGGGTATACAACATTTCAGGTAAATCCTTACTTTACTAGTTGTTGAGTATGTAGTGATGAAGACTAATAATATAAACCCAAGGAAAGCCTCAAATGATAAGCTTTCTGTTCAGTCTATAATTATCCGCATCTTGCAAGTAAACTTCTATCCTCTCTTGTTTCCCAGTAATTCTAACAAAAAGTTTATTTTATTCATAAACCCTCACTTGTAAGTAGTTATGGACTGTCTCTTGCTTATTAATCTCAACAGCTTATAAAAAATAACTTTATTCTATTCACAAATAGATGAATACAATTTGCTTATAAAATCTTATATAAATACAAAAAATACTAATAAAAACCGCTAAAGAAGCTGCTACTTATTTGCAATAAGTATTTTTTATTGCAAAAAGTTGAAATGATTTGCTATATTCTCAATTAGTGGGATTTATTGAGAAATATTAGTATGAGTATTTACAATTCTGCTTCACTGAAGGCAGAACTGAATGGACACGGCTGGCGTTTAACTCCTCAGAGAGAAACAATTTTACAAATTTTTCAAGATTTACCTCAAGGAGAACATTTGAGTGCAGAAGATCTACATCAACGTTTGGAGCATGATGGTGAAGGAATCAGCTTGTCAACCATTTATCGTACTCTTAAGTTAATGGCGCGGATGGGTATCTTGCGAGAATTGGAGTTGGGAGAAGGTCACAAGCATTATGAAATCAATCAACCCTATCCTCATCATCACCATCATCTAATTTGTACCAGATGTAACATGACAATTGAATTTAAGAATGATTCAATACTAAAAATTGGCACAAAAACTGCACAAAAAGAAGGATATCAATTACTGGATTGTCAATTAACTATTCATGCAATTTGTCCCAGGTGTCAAAGAGCTTTAGTGCCAGCTTAATTTAAAGCTCTTGACAGAAATTGGGGTTTGGGAAAATCTTAACTTTAAGAAAATTTTTTGGGCGATAAAACATTTTTAAACAAATTCCCAAAGACGTTAGAAAGAATCATTTCTAACGTCTTTTAAACTAATCAAATCCAATTTCTGGGCATTGTTAATTGATTTCTTAGTTTCTCTCTCCAACTTTCCATTTATGGGTACTTTATAGAAACCTTTTTAATATAGTATTCTTTAGACTTCTAAAATATTAAATCTTCCTTGGCTATTTTTGTTAATTAGACTATAAAGGTTGCCGTGGTTTATAGGATAAGCAATACAATTTGCTGCTAAATAATTGTATCTTTTAAAATATTTGACTTTAATTAATTGTATTTGTAAAACTCTGACAGGTTCGCCACAATTTCTGATGTATAGTCTATTACTATTAATTCTCTTAATCTTGAAGATAGATTCCCGATAGCTAATACTAAAAGGAGGCAACCTATTTCTATTTGCTGGTCCAACAATTTTATATCTATCAAGGTTCTAATTAGCTTGACACTGTTTCACTACTTTTTTTGTGATGGGACCAAAAATCCCATAAGTATTGCCATAATTATTAAATACACTTGTTATTTTCTGTTGTAAGAAACTTACTTCTTTACCTTTCACACCATGAAAAAGGAATTTACTGTTTGTAGGATTTTTAGCCGTTGGTAACATGATGATTTTCTTAGTTTGGGCAGTCGCTGATGATAGTTTGTTGGGTTGGTAGTGCTAGTAACTCAGAGTTGGTGCAGAAAGACTTTCTAAATTCTGCAAGGTTTTAGTGCCAATAGCATCGGTCAGCAGATCAGTTATTAACTTGTAACTTGATGTAAACGACGAGTTGCATTTTCTGTATGACAATCAAATAATTGGGTAATATTTGCCTTATAAAAGACCGGCTATTTCTAATTTTTGTTGTAATTTCCTTACAGATTTCCCCTGATTTCACTGTTATGAAGCAATGGCAAACGATATTAAGAATTGGTAATTTAAAAACTAAAGGCAAAAGATATTTCCATGCTTTGCTTAAAAAAGGTTTCTAATCAGTGAACTTTGATTGGGAAATTAGACTATTTTTAATAAATTCTAGAGATAGGCTGTCTTCTTAGGCAGAATACGTTTAAATACGCAATGTTATTCATAGGTTTTTCTTACACTACTGTGTTCCCCTCGATTGCGGCTTCAGCTTGATGAACTATATCTCTTAGTATTTCTAAGGTTTGTATATTTGCATCATGCCATAGGCCACGTTGACTTGCCTCTAATATTCTCTCAGCAATATCACGTAAAGCATAGGGGTTGTGTTGCAAAATAAATTGGAAAGTTTGGGAATCAATGAGATAAGCTTCGACAATACCTTGGTACATGAAGTTTTCCACACATTTGGTAGTAGCATCATAAGCAAATAAATAATCTACCGTAGCTGCCATTTCAAATGCACCTTTGTACCCATGGCGCATAACTCCAGCAATCCACTTGGGATTAATGACACGAGAACGATAGACGCGAGCTATTTCCTCTTTGAGTAGACGGATACGGGGTTTATTTGGCAAGGAGTGATCCCCAAAGTAAATTTGTGGGTTTTGCCCTCTAACAGAACGGACTGCTAATGTTAGTCCCCCTTGAAACTGATAATAATCATCTGAGTCAAGTAAATCATGTTCCCGGTTATCCTGATTGTGTAGTACCACCTCCATATTTTTCAGTCGATGTTCAAATGCCTCTGGGGCAGATTTTCCCCAATGAGAATGAAGAGATGAGGAGGTATTAGATAGATTTTTTCCTGTGCTGTCGAAATGCTGCACTTCCCCTGCTTGATTCGAGTAAGCATAACAGCTCCAATTTATATAAGCACGAGCTAAATCTTCATCATTAACCCAATTTTTGGATTCAATTAATCCTTGAAGCCCAGCTCCATAGGCTCCTGGCTTAGAACCAAAAATTCGGTATTGTGAGCGCTGTTTGGCTGTAGATAAATCTAGGCCTTGTTTTTTCCAATAATCAGTTTCTTGTTTCACTTGAGCCGCTAAAGGGTTTTGTTCGACTGGTTCATCCAAAGCTGAAACTGATACCACAGCGCGATCAAATAAATCGACTAAATTTGCAAAAGCATCACGAAAAAAACCAGAAATACGTAGTGTTACATCAACCCTAGGACGACCTAAAATTGTTAGAGGTAAAATCTCAAAATCTATTACTCGTCTCGCCGTCCTATCCCATACTGGCTTAACTCCCAATAATGCCAAGGCTTCGGCAATATCATCTCCCCCAGTTCGCATAGTAGCAGTTCCCCAAACAGATATTCCTAGTGCTTTTGGGTACTCTCCATTCTCTTGTATATAATTTTCGATTAAAGTCTCAGCAGCTTTCCGGCCTATATCCCAAGCAGTTTCTGTAGGCAGAGCGCGTATATCTACAGAGTAAAAATTCTTTCCCGTTGGCAAAACCTCTGGTCTACCCCTGGTGGGCGCACCAGAAGGACCACTGGGTACATATTTACCATCCAGGCCCTGGATGAGATTAGTAATTTCATTATGAGTTTGTCGTAAGGCAGGAAGAAGATAATCACTTATCCAGTTTAAGGAGTTAGAGAGTGGAGGGTTAGAAGAGAATTGAGAGAATATAATTTCCTTCTCCTCTTCACCTTTCCCATTCTTCGTATCACTTGCTATTTCTATAATGTTCTCTACTAAACTTGCAACTTTTTGTTCTAGAAGTTCTAAGGCATCACCAATGGTATAGCAAGTTTTGTTATATGTATTGAGCAAAACTTGCTTACTATGCAGCGAAAGGATTGTGCTTAAATCATCAGAGATGGGGTCAAAGTCTAAACCTAAATTTATTGATAAGCTGCGGGTAATGCCTAGGTGGTGCTGATTCGGTTGACGAGCAATTGCAACAATCAAGTCTCTTAGTTGATTTTTTTGAGGGCATTGACCAAAAATATGTAAGCCATCCCGGATTTGAGCTTCTTTAAGTTCGCACAGATACCCATCCATATGGTTTATTTGTAACTCCTCTAATCCATTGGTAATCCCTAAATCTAGATTAAGATTTTGTTGTGTAATTAATTGCTGAATGTAGTTGCTAATTGCTGGCAAACGGCTAGGATCTAAACTTTCAGCTTCATAGTATTCATCAATAAGATTTTCTAATTTTTGTAAATCTCCATAAAGTTCTGCTCTAGTAAGAGGCGGAGTGAGATGATCTATTATTACGGCTTGAGCTCGGCGTTTTGCTTGAGAGCCCTCCCCAGGATCATTAACAATGAAGGGATATAGATGGGGTAGTGCTCCCATAGCAATTTCCGGATAGCAATTACTTGACAAAGCAATACTTTTACCGGGTAGCCATTCTAAATTTCCATGTTTTCCCACATGAATGACTGCATCAGAACCAAAGCATTCTCGTATCCAGTAATAAAAAGCTAAATATTCATGAGTAGGTTCTAAATCAGGAGAATGATAATTCAAGCTGGGGTCGATATCGTAACCACGTGCTGGTTGAATACCAATGAAGACATTACCCAGTTGAATACCTGAGATAGGAAAGTATGAAGAGTGAGAGTCTAAAAAGCCAGGTCTAGGAGAAAAGGCTTCCGGGAAATTAGCTTGTTTGTCAGGTACTCCCCAACGTTGTATAATTGAATCCTGAATTTTCACAGGTAAGGTAACAAAGTATTCCTTATATTTGGAAAGAGAAACACTTTGAAAAACATTACGCAATTCTTTGGCTTCAGGATCATTTGTCACACCAGAAGTTAATAACTTTATTAAATCATCCCCATTACTTGGTATGTCTTCTAAAGAGTACCCTTCTGTTTTTAGAGCCTTGAGAATCTCTACACAACTACTTGGGGTATCTAAACCTACGCCATTTCCGATCCTACCATTGCGAGTGGGATAATTTGCCAAAATCAGGGCAATGCGTCGTTGTGATCTCAATTTGGAGTGTAGACGTGCCCAATTGGCAGCAAGATTAGCTACAAAATAAATGCGATCACTTACTGGTTCATAAGTTACCACATCTGTTTCTAAATAGGAGTTACGCGTTTGTAAAGCTTTAAAGGAAATTGCACGACTAATAATTCTTCCATCCATCTCTGGTAAAGCCACATTCATAGCAATATCTCGTGGTGAAAGTCCTTGCCATTGTGAATCCCATTGGAATTGGGAGCTTCCACTGAGAATTACTTGAAACACCGGAATATCTAACTTTTGCCACAAATTAGTTTGAGGGGCTTCTACGTCTAAACGGACCATAGAAAAACTTGTGGTATTCAATATTAAGGAGACAGGCTTCTTTTTCCTGGGTTGAAACAACTCAATTAAATTTGCTTGAACATCAAATTCCCGTAGGGAAGATATATATACTGGGATAGGTTCTAAGTTGCATTCTTCCAACGCTGTACATAAAGCATCAATTACTTTGGTGTTACCTGCTAGGTAATGAGAACGGTAAAAAATAACGCCAATTTTAGAAGGAAAGGGGAGATAACAACAAATAGGAGCATGATTTTCCTCCATATTTATCATCCTCTTCCACTTATAGATTCCAATTCTTGGTATTACATGAGGAGGAGATGGATTATATTTTGTCGAAAGACAGATATCAGTGATAAGTTGTAAAGCATTGGAAATATTATCTGTACCACCTTCACAGAAATAAGACCAGATTCGATTGATAGTAACCAAAGGCAAATTTGAATGACTAATTAGTTCGGCATCCAAAATATCATCCCCTGGAATCAGAATCAGGCTTATACCCTGACGTTGTACTATTTCTTCTATCACTTCTAAGCCATAAGACCAATAAGAATATCCTCCTAATAAACGTACAATAATCACTTTAGCAAACTCTAACACTTCTTCAGCATAAACATCGATACTTGTTTGATGCTCTAGCTTAAGGAGGTTAACAACTCTTAAAGTTGGAAAATCATCTGGCAGTTTTGGAATGGCCGCAGCCAAAGTTTGAATATCAGTATCAGCTGCAGTTAGCAGAACTAAGTCGGCTGGTGTTTGCTCCATAAAAGTTACACCATCAGATAAAGGGTTCCATTCCCCTGATATGGTACTTATACGATGCATAATAATTACACTTGTTCGAGTTTAAAAAATATTGTTTAATCTAGGACTAGGTCAAAAATAAAGTCCAATGGATCAGCTAGTATTTAAGTTATCTCGTTTGTTCAACTTGGTGAACTACTAGGTATTAGGGCAAAATATTCAAGCTGCAGAAGAGAATAAAACCGTTACAATTACAAAATAACCTCTTGCAAGAACCCCAATTATTGAAGATTGGCAATAGCAGAAGTTCATGGTAGTTGTTCCCCAAAGTTTTAATACTTTATTATTGGGCTATATATCTTGTAATAACCAAAAAAACATTACTAAAGGTGAAGATTTATTACTATCACCAACCAGCCATAACAATTCAAAATTCATTTCATCGTAAAGTACATTTGGTTTCAGTTTAACATTTGATAAACTCATAATCGCTTTTTTATGAAAGCTAATCAGGGGTTCGTTTAGTTATGATTCCTATATTTATCAACTCTTGAAAATGTATTGGCCAATTATTAAAGTAAACGATGCTCATTTGCAGAGTTAATTTACTGTGTTGCGTCTACAGCTAATTCTACCCCAAGCACAAGAAACTTTAATGATATTTTATCAGCCAGAGTTTATACGGTAACTCAAGTAGAAAAGATCTATTTTTTCTATACTTTCATAGAAAAAATAGAAGCTTTGCATGTTATCTTATGCTAAGAATTCAAGTATTAACATATTTCAGAAGCAAATTTCTTGCCGCTATTAAATTTTGAATTGCTTACTCCCTAACTGGTATCATTACCATATATTTTAACTTGTTTATGATGGTACCTTGGTGAATTAAATCAATTATGACCTAAAGGTTATTATCTGTAATTATAGAAGGGCACTTATTGGAAATAATTTACAACATACTTGATTTATCTCAAATTACAGCAGGAAAAACTGTTTTATATATTTGAAAGAAAAATCTGATACCCCCTTTTAAAATCCATTATGATAACTTTGCCTATTTGGGGACTATAGTCCTCATAAGTATTTCAAGAGGAGATTATCCAAATATCATCTATTCTTATTAGAGCTAGATTCTAGAAGTTTTTAAATAATGTTGAAAGAATAATTTAAGTTATAAAAATTCAGAAGATTATGTTCAATTTGAAAAATACTTTCATAAATCATGTAATAGTTACTCAACCTAATGAAGCATTTGTCCTGGTTAATACGTGTATTACCCTAAATGGGTTACATTGATACTTAATTAGACCATGAACTACTTTTAACTAGACTCAAATCTGAAAAGTATTGTTTATAGGATTTTTAATTTGATAATTCAAAATTAGAAATTTGAGTTATCAGTTTATCACTTATGTTAATAGACCCAGCAACCTTTCTATGTCTGATAAACTTAGCTTTAAAGGCAATATTATTAATCGCTTACCACCTCAAAATATTGAGGCTGAAGAAGCTATATTGGGGGGTATTATACTCGACCCAGAGGCAGTTGGCAGAGTTAATGATCGTCTGAGTGCAGAGGCTTTTTATATTAGTAGTCACAAAGATATTTATCAAGCAGCATTGAGGCTACATAATCAGGGCAAACCAACGGATTTGCTGTCTATAACAAATTGGTTAATAGACCAAGATCTACTCAATAAAGTGGGTGGTAGGGCTAAACTATCCCACTTGGTAGATTGTACTGTATCTGCAATTAATATTGACGCCTTAGCCAGCTTGGTGATGGAAAAATTTCTACGGCGCAAATTAATTCAGGTAGGAAATGAAATTGGTCAGTTAGGTTATGAGACAGAGACAGAACTACCCAATATTTTAGATCAAGCAGAACAAAAGGTTTTTAGTCTTACCCAAGAGCGTCCTAAATCTGGATTAGTACATATTGCTGAGACCTTAATCAATACATTTCAGGACATTGAAAAACGTCATGAAGGAGTTGCTTTACCAGGAATCCCCTGTGGTTTCTATGATTTGGACGCCATGACCAATGGCTTTCAGCGTTCTGACTTGGTAATTGTAGCTGGTAGACCTTCAATGGGAAAAACTGCATTCTGCTTGAATTTAGCTCATAATATAACCACTTCATACAAACTTCCAGTGGCATTTTTTAGCTTAGAAATGTCGAAAGAACAAATAGTACAGCGATTATTAGCTGCTGAAGCTGGAATTGAAAGTGGATATCTGCGTAGCGGGCGTATAAGTCAATCTCAGTGGGAACCCTTAAGTAAAGCGATAGGGATATTATCAGAAATGCCTATTTACATAGATGATACACCTAACATTACATTGACAGAGATGCGTTCTCAAGCACGCCGGTTACAAGCAGAAATTAAGACAGAATTAGGATTAATAATTATTGATTACTTACAACTCATGGAAGGTACAGGAGATAATCGTGTCCAAGAACTATCAATAATTACACGTAGTCTTAAGGGTTTAGCAAGGGAATTAAGTGTACCAGTAATTGCTCTTTCTCAGTTAAGTCGTGGAGTGGAAAGCCGCACTAACAAACGCCCCATGTTATCAGACTTGAGAGAAAGTGGAAGTATAGAACAAGATGCAGATTTAGTAATTATGCTTTATCGTGATGATTATTATAATAGTGATAGCCCAGATCGGGGTATTGCAGAAGTAATTATTGCTAAACACCGCAATGGTCCAACTGGTACAACCAGACTATTATTTGATTCGCAGTATACTAGGTTTAAGAATTTAGCTCAACCAATGTGATTATTCCCTAGAATCAAAATATTCTAGGTTGTATTACAAATATATTAAGTAACATAAAGGATCCACTCTATATAATTAATTGTCAAATTGTATTTTTAATTAAAAAACACATGAATAATCCAGATATTAAATTTCAATATTCAGTATTCAGTTTACTTATGAGAGTTTTGCTGTTTTTCTAAATGTACATAGAACAGTTTCATGTTAGGGAAAATCTATTGCTTAATCAAATATATTTATAAAAGCCTACTTAATAACAAGAATCTTTACTTGCAATAGACTTAATGACTCAAACACTCTTTGATACTAATTCAATAATCAGGATAATAGATCAACATTAATTATTGCCAAGCAGACCTAAATATTTCTGAAAAATAATCTCTGGATAGACTTTGCCAAAATCTGAAGGATAATTACCTATGAAGTGAGAAATAATATTTCCGATTAATTCGTCATAATTGGGAATTCCAACAATTAATTATGCTTCGAGGAGATGATTAACATATTGTTGCATTAACCTCTATAATACAATTCAAATAGTAATAATTAGCTTAACATAGTCAATTAAGATATGGGATACTCCTACTTCACAAAGATAATCCCAATATTAATTTTAGCTATCTAGGTTTTATGTAGCTTTATGATGAATTTCCATTCAAAAAACTAACTTATTTGACGTATAACTACTGAGTTTCCACATCTAGTTTACATATAGTATGATCATGGTAATTAATTTTTTAAAGGTAACCCACAAATTTAATAATATTTCATTTATTTTTCACTATTCATGATCTTTGGAACTTTGAAAAAGTCTCCTTCCTGCTCTGGTGCGTTTTGGAGAATAGCTTCCCTCTCTGTATATGTTTGGAGTACATCAGGACGTGTAACATTACTGATATTTAATACTCTAGTTGTAGGAGGAATATTATCAACATCTAATTCACTAATTTGTTGTACATAGTCTAAAATACTTCCCAGCTGGGGTGTAAATTTTTCTTCTTCTGCCTGTGTTAACTCTAAACGAGCCAGATGGGCTACTTTACGTACTACTTCCTTGTCAATCATAATTATGTTTTCTCACCTCATATAACATTAATATAAATTCAAAATAATTTGAACAAATGCAAATGATAATTGAGTTTATCTTAACACTCATATTTATTGGTGGATATATACCATACTGATTTTTGCAGATGGTAAATATAGTTTAATGTACTTGCTATTTGAAGATAAGTAGTTTATGGATTTTAAGCTATTTAAGAGATTCGGAATATCATTTCCGTATGAGCAAAATCTATTATACTTAGTCCATACGGAATAAACTACTATTAACAATCTCTAAAAGAATATATCTATTTCCATTCTACCTGTAGTTTTCAGCCAGTTTTGTGCTTCTATATAGTTATTGGGGGCCATACGAATGGCTCTTACCCAATAATCAGCAGCTTGATCAAACAATGCTTCTCCTCTCTCTTCTTCTCCTAGTTGTTTTGCCTGTTCCCCTTCATAATGTAGGATGACAGCAATATTATTAAGTGCTTGAGGGAGACGTGGATTCGATTCAATTGCTTTATGATATAAATCTAATGCCTTATCTCGCTCACCATTACTAGCGTAAATTAATCCCATATTGTAAAGAATATAGCCACAATCGTTAGGGTCTTCTTCTAACTTTAAAGCTTCTTCATAGTTCTCTAAGGCCTCTGCATATTCGCCCTCGGTTTGTGCGGACATTCCATCCCGGTAATAAACAAAAGCCTCCTTTGCCTTTTTATTAGCTGGTAGAAGTTTAAGGATCAAATCCGCCATTACGGTAAAGGATTTGTCTATGAAGTTATCATTCTTCTGAGTTCTTGGCATATTATATGCTGTAGCTTGTGATTATATTTGTCTATAATCCATTATTACCTGATATGATTGGCTTCTACTAAAGACCTAATTAGTTAATTTAGGCAATGCAAATTTTGGCAAATACATAATTTAACAATACCCCTTTGGGCTATTGACTGAGTTTAAGTTTTTTCGTAGTTGTTAGTGATAACAGTTATATTTTAGAAACTCTATAGGAATTGGAATTTTGTAATTGATAAGTCTCAATTATTCTTAAAATACCTAGCTCGGACGTTATAGAACTCTTTAAATTAAGTTCATTTGAACAAAAATGAAAATCCAAGATGGAATGTTGAACCTTAAAATTAATTGACGGCAAACACCACTTTCATATTACGGTTCACCCCAATGGCTGAAGCTGTTAATTATCATACATTATACGAAGTAAAGTAAATCATTGAAATGAGCTGGCTAGATGCACCTGAAGTTTAACCGTCCTAATCAAGGTTCGGAAACCCACCCTTCATGGACTAGCCATACAGGCTCAGTATATATATCAGCATAGATTGAATTACCAATGGTTTCTGCCAACGGTCATCTGGAAAAATTAAAGGCATTTATGCTGAACTAGCTGTTTTTCAAAGCAGTTGGTTCAATGGTTTTATCCTTTATAAACTTTATAAACCCTATTCATTAATTTTTTGTAGTTATACGGAGCCAGTAGCTAACAATGGCAAAAGTAGTTGGAATTGATTTAGGTACTACTAACTCCTGCGTGGCAGTTATGGAGGGTGGAAAACCCACAGTTATAGCTAACGCAGAGGGCTTTCGCACCACCCCCAGTGTGGTAGCATTTGCCAAAAATGGCGATCGCTTGGTAGGGCAAATTGCAAAACGCCAAGCGGTAATGAACCCAGAAAATACTTTTTATTCTGTAAAACGCTTCATTGGACGTAAATTTGAAGAAATCACCCATGAAGCCACAGAAGTCTCTTACAAGGTCCTCAGTAATAATGGTAATGTCCGTTTAGATTGTCCACAGGCTAGCAAGCAGTTTGCACCTGAGGAAATTTCTGCCCAGGTATTGCGTAAGCTGGTCGATGATGCAAGCAAGTATTTAGGTGAAACAGTAACCCAGGCTGTAATTACCGTTCCTGCCTACTTTAACGATTCTCAGCGTCAAGCTACTAAGGATGCTGGTAAGATAGCAGGTGTGGAAGTGCTAAGAATTATTAATGAACCTACAGCAGCTTCCCTAGCTTATGGTCTAGACAAAAAAAGTAACGAAACTATCCTCGTATTTGACCTTGGTGGTGGTACATTTGACGTATCTGTATTAGAAGTTGGTGATGGTGTCTTTGAAGTACTATCAACCTCTGGTGATACTCATCTTGGTGGTGATGATTTTGATAAGAAAATAGTTGACTTTTTAGCGGAAGAGTTTAACAGACAAGAAGGTATTGATCTCAGGAAGGATAAACAGGCTTTACAGCGCTTAACAGAAGCTGCAGAAAAGGCAAAAATTGAACTTTCAAGTGTTACCCAGGCGGAAATAAACTTGCCATTTATTACCGCTACTCAGAACGGACCAAAGCATCTAGATACAAACCTCACCCGTGCTAAATTTGAGGAAATTTGTTCTGATTTAATTGATCGCTGTCGCATACCTGTAGAAAATGCCATTCGCGATGCAAAGATTGACAAGAGTAGCATTGATGAAGTGGTTTTGGTTGGTGGCTCCACAAGAATTCCTACTGTTAAGAAGTTGGTAAAGCGGGTAATTGGTAAAGAGGCAAATGAAACCGTTAACCCTGATGAAGTAGTAGCTGTTGGTGCAGCAATCCAAGGAGGTGTTCTTGGTGGTGATGTCACTGGTATCCTTTTATTAGATGTAACACCATTATCATTAGGGGTAGAAACCCTTGGTGGTGTAATGACCAAAATTATCCCTCGCAACACCACTATTCCCACTAAAAAGTCGGAAGTATTCTCAACGGCAGTGGACGGGCAAACCAATGTGGAAATTCATGTACTCCAAGGGGAACGGGAAATGTCCACCGACAATAAAAGTCTAGGAACTTTCCGTCTAGATGGCATACCACCAGCACCTCGTGGCGTGCCTCAAATTGAAGTTGTCTTCGATATAGATGCTAATGGTATCCTCAATGTAACTGCAAAGGATAAAGGTACTGGTAAAGAGCAGTCTATCAGTATTACTGGTGCTTCCACTCTTGATAAGTCTGATGTAGAGCGGATGGTTCAAGAGGCTGAGTCCCATTCAGTAGAAGACAAAGGGCGTAGAGAGAAAATTGATCGAAAGAATCAAGCAGATTCCTTGGTTTACCAGTCTGAGAAACAAATTCAAGAACTTGGTGATAAAGTACCTGCAGATGATAAAGCCAAGATAGAAGGTTTAGTGAAAGACTTACGAGAAGCAATTACGAGGGAAGATGATGAACATATCCAGAAGTTAACACCTGAACTACAGCAGGCCTTATTCTCCATAGGCAGTAACATGTACCAACAGGATTCTTCTGGTGCTGATAACACATCTAATGCTAGTACCTCTAGTGAAGGTAATGGCAGTAATTCCTCTTCTGAAGATGTGATAGATGCAGACTTCACTGAATCTAAATAATTTACGTACATACTTTAATTGTTGCTGATAGCCAACTAACATAAGATTCTCATTCCTGATTTCGGAATGGGTTTTTTTGTATAGTGATTGCCCTTTGAGTCAAAGAATATTGTATAAAGTGTGAGTGAGCTCCAAATATTTTAAGCATGTTCAAGCATTCTAAGTTTAATACCACCCAATCTCAAATCATGCACCGTTCTGAAGATTTAGTTAACGCTGCATCTAACCGTTATCGAATTACAGTTCAAGTCGCACATCGGGCAAAACGTCGTCGTTATGAAGACTTTGACAGTGGGGAGGATATGTTAATGAAGCCTGTACTCAGGGCAATTATTGAAATGTCCGATGAGTTGACTCAGCCAGAAATTATAGGAGAATGATAAGAACATTTTGGGTTATAACAAGAAGTAAAAAGCCTAATAATTTAGTTTAGGGGCATACTAAACCAAATACTTGAATTTTATGATGAATTTTTCATAGGGTTTAGTAGCTTATTACTCAGCCCCATGAAAAGATTTCTACAACGAAACATTAACTAATAAGATTGACTCAAGACGATTTTCTTACAGACTGTTATAATCCCTATGTTGAATCAACAGAAGAATTTTTACCTAATCAATTCCTAGCAGTATTAAATCAGTCAAAATTTCAGTTTTCGTATTTTCTAAACAAATGCAGCGTTTTATCAAGAGTGATGCGGGCTGGCGAATTGGCTGGGATCCTGAAGCATCAGAATTCAAGGGTTTAATTGGTACAGACAGTTGGGCAGTCGAGTTAACAGAAGGTGAGTTACATGATTTTTGTCGCTTACTTTCCCAATTATCAGACATAATGAACCAAATGGCTGCAGAAACTATGGATGAGGAAAAAATTACCTGTAAAGCAGAGAGCAACTTGTTGTGGATGGAAGTAACAGGCTATCCCCAAGCATACAGTTTAAGGTTCATTCTCAATTCCGGACGTCGTGCAGAAGGTGAGTGGGATGATGCTTCCGTCGTTGCGGATTTATGCCAAGCGGCTAAAATTCTGAGAGTTTTTTAGATTTTGTGCTTATCAAATGCCTGAATCATGTTAACATAAAATAGTTGTAAATTTAAATTCAGATTTCCCAAGAAATTAAATTTACATTAGCGGGGCGTAGCGCAGCTTGGTAGCGCGCCACTTTGGGGTAGTGGAGGTCGTGGGTTCAAATCCCGCCGCTCCGATTTTTGTTATTGAATAACACCTTTTCACTCCTTAGTCTGGAATCAGTGATAGGTTTGTTCTTAGCCATGGCGATATTACCCAGTAATAGCATTTGCATATTAGTTTCTGACTATTAAGACTATCAATAATAGTATCTGTGGTTCAACCCATTAGTCTCGTTCATTAATCTACAGCAACAGGCACTCACATAATGGTTTTGGTTGAAAATATTTTCTAAGGAACTCCCTATTTATTAGAATGAATTTTATTAATTGAGTTTACTAAAGACTCGATAAAGTTGGTATGTTGGTCTTTAAATGAAAATAATGTAAAATACCTATCAGGCTTTGGGAGAAGTACGGCCGATATAGGTAATAAGCCCGAGTCTTTTTGGTGATCTTCTATTACTATCCAAAAAACCTGTACATTATTTTCCACACCAAAGTTTTTTTTAAAAGGGCATAAAATTTAGGAGCGAATTCCCAAAAGGAGGTACTCCATATTTATCACCACAGGGTGATAGTACTTTTCTTTGATGGCATCATATAAAAAACTTAATCAGACAGATAAAGCAGCAGGATTTTAACTGTAATTCTAGGTCATTGCTAAATAAATCTAATATAATTGGTGATGCTGATTCAACCATTATTATTTACCTTCAGCTTTACCTTCAGCCAAATCACGTCATTTATATATTCCAAATTATTCTGTTCAGAAATCGGCATAACATAGTAACAAAAGTACAAAAATTTTATTATTACTACTGCAAACATTTGCACAGAGATTATGAGACGCAAACCCCCTGATAGCATGACAGCTAATTTCCGTAAGTCTTTTGGTAATCAGTCCCCTAAATTCAATATAACAACTATAGCGCTTTTAGCTGGAGTATTGATTTTGGGTGTTGGGATTGGTATTGCTTTAAATTCTAACACTACTTTTTCACCATCAAATGTAGCTTCTCGCGAATATATTGATACAAAAGCACCTAATCCGGAAATATGTGTGCAATATGGAGCCAGTGCAGTAGTTATGGATACTAGGGTTTTTCTTACTTTTAACCCTTTTAATGTCTATGTTTCCCAATCGACTATGCGCCCTGGATGTGTTCTCCGGACTAACAACTGGCAGATATTAGAGAATAAAAATTTAGTTACATCAACCCAGGTAAGAAACTGCAAAAATCGTCTCAATACTTTTGGATTTACAGGAAGTTTAGATAGCAAAGATGTAAATATCAGTTGTATTTACCAAAATGATGCTGCTAAAAACTTATTTAGTACCCCAGAGGGTGCAGTTACTCCACCAACAGAAACAGAAAGATTCTAATTTATAGAAAGAGTTTTGAGTAGTTGTTGATGAGTAGCTTAGAACTCTTTTTCTGTAAAATGTTGAGGTTATTTTATACTAATAAAAGTTTCTTACTGCATAGAGTATCACAGTCTAGATTAACATTCCGAGACTAATTGCTAATATTTCATAAAATAACAAAAAAAATAGTCAAAATTACTTAGATTATACAACAGCATAAATCTTCTACTCATTGTATGAAAGTTATTCCACCCAATTTGTTATCAACTCTAATGGTTGTTAAGTAAGGTTATTGCTAAGATATTCTAATTGGTTTGATAGTTTACTTCTTTCCTAAGTAATTCCCATATCACCTGATATGACCAAGTATAATTTGTAGTATAAATACCTGAGTTTGTTACAGTTATAAGTTATTTATATTATTTGATATTATTACCATCACTCAAATTAATATCCTGAATTTCCATCAACATACTTTAATAATTCAACTATTATAAATGAGACAATCAAGTTTTGCTATGCCTATTTATATAACCTATAATTGCAGATAGTCTTAAGGTAAAATCTATGTTATGGCGAGATGTAAAAATTGGTTCATGAAATATAATGTGTTTAGTCTTGTGAGCTATAATACTTGCCCATATAGTTCATAACACTAAACTAGTGTTTGCTTGCTACAATGAGAGTACTTTTTCATAAAATATCCGGGTTTTAAGCACCTTCTTATTAGGTAAATCTAAACATGATTGATTATTAATTACCCATAGTCTAAAGCTAATAATGATTAAATCAATCATATATATAAAAGTCAGTGGCAGTTTTCAATCAATGGGGTATTTTTAAAGAGGGTAATAATTTATTTATAAAAGTAAAAACTTATTACTATCAATTACTTTCTAATAATTAGTTTTTGGTTAAGGTAAGTTAAAGCAAGTAACCAAATGCCTTAATTATTGAGATAAAGTCAATACCTGCATCAATAAAAGCCAAGAGTACTGGTATAAGTAGATTACAAAATAATCATTTACTAATAAAGAATTTTCTGTTGATACTGAGGTTAATTAGGTTCAGAAAAAACCAATTTATTAATTAAGTAGAATATTTTAACAACACCTGACTAATTATCTAATCACTGATGGAGGTTTAATCGAATTAAAGGGGAATAAAAGTTGGATTTCATTATTACTATTCAAGGGTAGCACAACTAACTGGTCTGGTCTTTTAAGATTGATGGGAATAGGAAGATAACTATTAGTTGAACGATTCAAAGTATTGATTGATTATTAGGATAAATACTATTATCATTTGAGTATAGATACGATGTGGGAATTTGTAATTCCTTCATCTTGATTATTTTATTATTTCCTACCTGAGCATAAAAGTCAGCAGAACCCTTGTTATAATCTAAACTCTTGCTAGGATGTAATACCCAAATATTTTCACCTTTCCAGGTAAAGGATTGTAATTGCAATTGATTTGCATTTAATATATTGCCCGGCTTGATATCTAAAACAACACGAGTGACATCTGCATTAAATTGAGAGAGACGTATGCTTTTGATAGCTCCAGAGAATTCCTGTTTATTAGGAACACAACCCAATTTGGTATTAGGTAAATCAATAACAATCCTATTTGGTTTTTTTTAAAGAAAAGTGCCGAGGTTGAGTATCTCCTAATAAATTAAGTTTTAATTGTAACCTGTCAGGAGAGAAATGCCAATCATCTAATCTGGCAGCAATACCCACTGCCAGATTAGATGAAGTCAAAAATAAAAATAGCTGTGAAAAGGCCAGGATAATACTATAAGCCAATCATGAAAAATTGATACATAGAAAATAATGTTTAATTTTGAGTGTTGCACCCATAATTATAATCCTCAAGAAAGTTTGCACAGTTAGGATGTTACCCTATAAACACATCATTCGTTTTAGACTTGGCACTGTTTCTATCTGTTAAGTAACTTTATGTTTTCCCTGATTTCTCAAAACTATACTGATGAGAATATCAATATGAGACTTATTTCTCATAGTTAAATATCCGCTGAAAATTATAGCAACTTTATTGATATATATATTTTTTTCAGCCCTGTTTAATAATATAAAAATATAAGATTTCATAAATTCTTACTTTTTATCTCAACATTAATAATCATATTAATGTTGAGATAAAAACCTGATTGAAATTGCATACCAAATTTTGTATAGTATTTTATAGCCTGATGAAAAATTACCAACGCAAGCTAAGGACAATAACAAAAATACACGCCGATATTACCAACGTGCATTTGTAGTTGTATATTACTCAACTGCTTCCTATTAGTAATTTATACTTGATAATTTATTCCTGAGAATATGTTTCCATCGGTATGCAAGAACAAATAAAGTTCCTATCCCCAAAAGCTGCATTTACCCTTCCCACAGCAGGCCAAAATTTATTATTCTTAACCCAAGGCAGAGGATATGCTGCTTGTTCACGGGAATATGGGTGATTCCACTTTGCCGTTAACAAATTAGTTGCAGTATGAGGTGCATTCTTGAGTAAATTATCTTCAACATCAACTTTGCCAGATTCAATTTCAGATATTTCTTTGCGAATAGTAATCATTGCTTCACAGAAACGCTCTAACTCTGGCAAGGATTCGCTTTCTGTTGGTTCTACCATTATGGTACCTGCTACCGGCCAGGAAACAGTGGGAGCATGAAACCCAAAATCCATTAATCTTTTTGCAACATCATCAATTTCTACTCCAGCAGATTTTTTAAAGCTTCTAAGATCTAAGATACATTCATGAGCCACTAGACCATTAGTACCTTTATATAAAACGGGGTAGTAGCTTTCTAGACGCTTCGCAATATAGTTAGCATTAAGAATTGCAACTTTTGTTGCATCAGTCAAGCCATCTGCACCCATCATAACAATATACATCCAGGAAATTAATAGGATACTAGAACTACCCCAAGGTGCAGAAGATACTGTACCCATACTAAGTTCATCACCTATCTCCACTATAGAATGTCCGGGTAGGAATGGCTTAAGGTGAATTGCAACCCCAATTGGTCCCATTCCCGGACCACCTCCACCATGGGGGATACAAAAGGTTTTATGTAAGTTCAGATGACATACATCAGCACCAATATCCCCCGGACGGCAAAGTCCCACTTGGGCATTCATATTTGCCCCATCCATGTAGACTTGTCCACCATGATCGTGAATAACGCCACATATCTCTTGAATGGCTACTTCAAATACACCATGGGTCGAAGGATAAGTTACCATCAACGCTGCAAGCTCCCTGCTATGCTTTTCTGCTTTGGCTTTCAAGTCGTCTATATCAATATTTCCTCCATTATCACATGCAACAGGAACCACCTTCATACCACACATGACTGCACTAGCAGGGTTGGTTCCATGGGCAGAAGTGGGTATCAAACATATATTACGGTGTCCTTCTCTTCTACTCTCATTATATTTCCGAATCACAAGTAATCCGGCGTATTCTCCTTGGGAACCAGCATTGGGTTGCAAAGAAACTCCGGCAAGTCCCGTAATTTCTGCCAACCAGTTTTCCAGCTGCTGGAAAATGACTTGATAGCCCTTAGTTTGGGATTGGGGT
This sequence comes from Richelia intracellularis HH01, assembly GCF_000350105.1. Taxonomy (GTDB): domain Bacteria; phylum Cyanobacteriota; class Cyanobacteriia; order Cyanobacteriales; family Nostocaceae; genus Richelia; species Richelia intracellularis. The sequence goes on along the minus strand of NZ_CAIY01000005.1, from coordinate 58,087 downwards.
GCAAAGGGGTGAATATTACTGAATTCTGGCCAGGTTACAGGCATCATTTCCGATGTGGCGTTGAGTTTCATAGTGCAGGAACCCAAGGGAATCATAGATGTTGTCAGGGACAAGTCTTTTAATTCTAGTTTATGCAAGTAGCGTAGCAACTCAGTTTCCGAATGGTAACTATTAAATACAGGGTGGGTAAGATAGTTACTGGTACGGGATATCTCTAATGGTAATTGTGGGGGTAAAAGTTTTCTGCTAGGAGTGTGAGAATTACCAGCAAAAATACCAAGCAAGTCTTCTATATCCTTGATAGTAGTGGTTTCATCCAAAGAAATACCCACACTACTATCACTAAAAAGTCGGAGGTTAATTTTCTTGAGTTTGCAAGCTGCCAGAATATCTTTTACACTACGGGGTCCTAAATCTACTCTCAGAGTATCAAAAAAGTACTTGTTGGTTATATTGTAACCAAGTTGCTTTAAACCTTCTGCCAGGGTAACAGTATGTTGGTGAATTTCTAATGCGATCACTTTTAATCCAGCAGCACCATGATATACAGCATACATGCTTGCAATAACTGCCAATAGTACTTGAGCTGTACAAATGTTACTGGTGGCTTTCTCTCGGCGAATGTGTTGTTCTCGTGTTTGTAACGATAGGCGATATGCGATATTCCCATGAGTATCTTTTGATACCCCCACGACCCTCCCTGGAACCTGACGTTTATACTTTTCCTTGGTAGCAAAATAACCAGCATGGGGTCCACCATAGCCCATAGGAGAACCAAAACGTTGGGTACTTCCCACAGCAATATCTGCACCGAATTCACCAGGAGGCTCCAACAAAGTTAAACTCAGAGGGTCGGCTGCTACCGTTACTAATGCACCTTCAGCATGGGCTTGCTCAATAAAAACATGGTACTTATAAATAGAGCCATCACTGGCGGGATATTGTAAGACTGCACCAAATATCGGCTGTGAAAAATCAAAAGTAATATGATTGCCAATTATAATGTTAATCCCTAAAGGTCTGGCACGAGTTTGTAATACGTCAATAGTTTGGGGATGACAATCTTGGGAGACAAAGAAATTATGAGTTTTATGTTTAGTTGCACCATAACTCATGTTCATAGCTTCTGCTGCTGCTGTCCCTTCATCTAGTAAGGAAGCATTAGCAATTTCCAAACCAGTTAAATCAATAATCATAGTTTGGAAATTCAATAAAGCCTCTAGTCTGCCTTGGGCAATCTCTGGTTGATAGGGTGTATATGCAGTATACCAACCAGGATTTTCCAAAATATTACGCTGAATAACTGCGGGGATAATACATTGGTAATATCCCATCCCAATAAATGAACGAAATACCTGATTCTGGGCAGCTATATTTTTTAAATTTCCTAATGCTGCATACTCACTTAACGCTGTGGGTAATTGTAAAAAACGATTCAACCGAATGTTTGGCGGTATAACTTTGTCGATCAAGTCATCCAAAGTTTTCACCTCCAAAACACCCAGCATTTTCTTAACATAATGGGAATCAGGGCCAATATGACGTTGTTTAAAGGTCAAACTTTGTGCACTAAAATTACCATCTGTAGACTGACTACTGCTGCACTCAGGATAAAGAGCTTGCGATGCCACTAAGTTACTCTCCAAATACGACTATTTAATATTTTGCAACAAATAAATTTGGGGTTTTCCTATACGATGATTTGTCCATGTCCTTTTTATTTAGAGAGGAATTAATAAGTGCTTAATACAAGAAGGCAAACTTTTTGTCCATATCCATTCAGTTGAATTTGTCTCTTCTTTCACTCTCCCTCAACCTTAGCGCTATAATCTGCTGCATTCATAGCATCATTTATTTCACTGAGGTCACTCACCTTCACCTTAATCAACCATCCTTCTCCATAAGGATCTTCTGCAATTTTCTCTGGTGAATTCATTAAGGCATCATTGCGTTCAACCACAACACCAGTTACAGGAGATTTCAAATCTTCCACAGCTTTAACCGATTCGATAGAACCAAAACTTTCCTTATTACTCACAGAAACATTAACTTCTGGTAATTCTAAAAAGACAATATCTCCCAATTGCTCCACTGCAAAAGCAGTAACACCAATAGTAGCAATGTCCCCATCTAAACGTATATATTCATGAGTGTCCAGATATTTTAAATATTGAGGATAATTTGACATATTACTTACCTTTTCAAGACAAAACAATTAATTTAAATATCTCCTAGGTGAAGGAGATCAAAATGATGCTAAACCGGTAGATTTCTGTAGAAGTTTTAGATATTATTAGCTAGTCAGGCGGCTTGTAGATCGATAGAATGGCTTTTTGACAACTACTGCTGGATAGTATTTACTGCGGATTTCCACCTCTAACTGCTGCCCCACTTGGGCTATATCTTTGGGTAAATAGGCTAAAGCTACAGGATACCCAAGAGTAAGAGAAATATTTCCGCTAGTAATTTTTCCAACAACTTCTCCTGAGGATAATACTGGATATCCATGACGAGCAATACTACGTCCTTGCATTTGTAGGCCTACCAATTTATGGGTAATACCCTGAGATTTTTGCTGTTCTAAAACTTCACGCCCAATAAAATCACCTTTAGTATCTAGATGAATTAGCCACCCTAATCCTGCTTCAAATGGGGTGGTGCTATCATTAATATCTTGCCCATATAGTGCCATGGATGCTTCCAAGCGCAGAATATCCCTAGCGCCTAGTCCACAGGGAACTACTCCCACGCTGAGCAACTTTTGCCATAGCTCTACTCCTGCCTCGGGATTTATCATAACTTCAAAACCATCTTCTCCAGTATAACCAGTACGAGCAAGAAAAGCTGGCTGATTAAATATACTGGCTCCCAAGTGTCCAAAGGCCTTAATAGAGTTTAAATCTACAGAAACAAATTTCTGTAGGATACCAGTGGCTTTTGGCCCTTGAATAGCTATTAATACCTTATCCTGGGAAATGTCTTGAAACTCGATTTTACTAGTGCCTATATATTTCAGTATCCATGTACGATCCTTGGTAGTAGTGGCAGCGTTTACAATTAATACCCCTCCCTGATCACCATTATTATTTGTGCCTTGGTAGTAAAAAATAATATCATCAATGATGCCACCATTCTCATTTAGTAAAACACTATATTGTGATTCTCCTGGTTGAAGACGGCTGAAATCTGATGGAACTAATCTCTGCAGCTGATCTACTACATTTTTTCCTTGAAATACAAACTTACCCATGTGTGAAATATCAAACATTCCTGCATGATTTCTTACAGCCTCATGTTCTTTGATAATACTGCCAAATCGCACAGGCATTTCCCAAGTGCCAAAGCAAGTAAATCGAGCCTTTAACTCTTGAGCAAGAGGAAACAATGGCGTACGCGTAAGAGATTGGGTAGTTTCTACTAAATGTGCCACAGTATAGTTTTTATATCAGAGCTTAACATATAATTATATATTATTGACTCTTAAGACATGAGATAGAGTAAAAATCATGGTTACCATACTGTATAACCAAACACTAGTTATTATATTAATTACCAATTGAAGCTACTAAAACTTACAAAATTAAGTCCACAGTAACTACACAATATTAGTTATAAAATCACAATAACTAAAATACCTACCCCATATTTGACGAAGTTTTCCAGCGTGAAATGAAAGCATATTTGTGGCAGATATTTACAAGTATCTCTAAATACTTTATTAACTATTTTATGGTAAATACCGGCATGATTTATTTCTTGAAAAATAACTCAGGGGTTAAGTTAAAATTCTGAAAACTCCATTACCTATGAAGTATATTCTATACCGTCAATAAATGAGAGTTCCACAAGCTATTAGCAGTGATATTTCAAAAAGTCAAGTATCATAATACCCACATGGGCTATGATAAAGTACGCTTATAAAACTTGATTATTTCAATGTAATGAGGGTTTAAGAAACTATACATAATTGATTCAAAATTGAATGCTTATTATTTTAATATTATCTTGATTAAATTTAGTACTTTTAGCTCTTACTTAATATTATTTATGAGGATATTACCGTGGGAATTTCCGGTTAACAAAGACCTCAAGCCTTTTTCAATCAGAATGGGACTCAGTGAATCTGCTCATATATTTTCAGGGTTATGAGACTTGTGTTATAAACTTCTTTGAAGTTAACCTTACTAAAAATCAAAATCTCTTTGCTTTGATTATATTTTGGAATAGTATATCCAACTATTTCACTCCAATTAATAATAAATTTCATGATTATATACCAATACTCAATAGGCTGTGCTATTCACTTTTTTTACTTTATATTTTTACAAAATTATCTTCCTATATCAGGTATATTGTAATAATTCCTTATAATTCATAATATATATATTATGATATTTATTTTGATAGCCTTGAAGATCTTTCTGTAAAATTCTTAATTACTTGTATAGGTTACTCTTAGTTCAATACTGAGTATTAAGTAAATACTTTGAGCATCTGATTAATAAATTCATATTAACTATTATTTTGCAACACATTGACTAAAAAAATTGATAATTAGGTTGATATAGATAATCATCGGATAGCCAAAAATCATAGAATATTTAATAAACAGGGTAATATAATAACAAAAAAATAGATAAAATCAGGACAAGTAAAAATTTATATAATCATGTTTTTTCGGAATGTACAGATAAACAACCTAACACCATAAATTTCTAACAATGTAACTTTGTGAAAGTATATTGCCGGTGTTTTAATTGAAAATAAATAGTTTTTTGTTGAGTTAATAAAACTATGATCTAGATTCCAGTTATTTCTCCCAAGAATAAACACATAAATATCTTAATACAGAAATGTACTGCTGCATCTTGACTAAGCATAATTTATATATGTAATGACATGATTTTTTTGCCATTATTTCCTACCCTTATATATACTATCAACTCTTATCAATTATTTTACTGGGAGATATTACTAAAAGGCTCATGATTTTTTAGAAAATAGCAATTATAAAATGCCGCATAATTTTATTGTGTAATAAGATTTAAAGTTTAAATAAATAGATAATACCCCATATTAATTATTGTTTTCTTACTTTTTAATTATGTATACGTTGTCAATCTGCTGAAGACTGCTATAAAATCGGTCCTAATAGATTAGTTTGTATAGTTGATACTCTTGACATGATTGTAAGGGTGATAAGCAAATTTGCCTAGACCTCTTGGCTCATTACTAAAATTTAGCTCTAAATCCTTGTAGTAAAAAGTCATAGTTAGTATGACTTATTGTTATGAAAACTTATGCAAACAATAATAGGTTAGTTATTATAAGAAATAAATATTTATCCTCTTCTCTCATCTTTTTCACTTCCCACCTGTACCCTTGCAATGGATATATTTTGTTTTAGGCAGAATCTCACAAAACAAAATATCAATTTTCTCATACAACTACTTTTATTAAGTAATAGTTACGGATAATATATGATCTCGTTCCGAATTTTACAGGAATTATAATCTTTGCACTACCACCTATAGTAGGATAATGCATTAAATATCAAGAGCTCGATATTCCTGTAATCTCTCCAGTGTAGAATATACCTTCGGGATATACTTAGAGGCTTAATAAAACTCACCTGAACTCAAATTAAAGCCATTTACAGTTTGGCAAATGCTTGCAAACGAAACAAATAAAAATATGCTGTTTTAGCAATTTAGTAATACGGGTTGCCTTTTTTTTCTCTGGATAAGTTGTGCCAGCTATACCTTCATCAGTACAGCGAAATCAGAATACTATGTAAGAGATGAGGAAGGTCTATTGAAACGTAATACCAAGGGTACAAGATGGGAAAACTTTTCCGGTTCTATTTATCATCCTCGGCAACGTTGGTTGATAAATCATCCTCTTGGTAAAGCTGTATTTCTCATAGATAGATTCTCTAACAAGCAGAATTTTGCAAAAATGCCAGTTCTTGCATTCGATTTAGGCAATCCTATGGTGGATCATCTAGAGCCAACCTTTTTGAATAAGTTCCTTACCCTTATTCACCGAGGACAAGAAGAATAAGGCCATCCCTTGATTATTAACTATTACCCTTCTTCCTGACTCTCGTTGTCCGGAAGCATATAACAATTGAGAAACTATAATGGTTACTGTTTCTTCTATAGTGAAAAGTTTGCAATGGCAAAAAATGAGACCGGATAATTCTCGCACTATTATGTTTTTATCAACTATCTTGTCCAATCTCAACTTGTATATTTTATGTCATTACTTACGATGTTCTGGTTGGTGTTCCTACCATAATACTGATAAACCTATACAAATAAGTGGTTATATATTGATGTTCAAACAGAATAAAGAGTAACTATTTTTGACTAAACATGCCTACAATGATTGTTTACTCCTGGTAGATTTTGTCATCACAATAGCAGGAACTGCTACAGAACAATTTATAAGTTCAGGCAAACCAGCTATTATAATTCCTGGTAAAGGTCCACAATTTAATTTTAGGTTTGCGGAAGCTTCAAGCCTATATCTAGGATATTTTGTAATTTTAGTACAACGATCAGAAAATGTATGCAATCGCCCTGATAAGCTTCACCTGATTTTCCAAAATGAAGTGCAGAGAATGGGATAAACAAGAGCAGCAAAGAAAATAGCTAAATATCTGAAACAAAAAATATTTTTGTAATAACAATTAAAAATTGCAAAGTCAAAAAGTTAGAAGTTATATATTTTGCTCCTAAAATCCTGAAAAATTGGCCGAATGGAAAAGAAGAAACTAATTAATGCTGTCGTAAGATACTCATCTAAGTTACAAGTAAATTATCTGGTTAATAATAACTATTTAAAAAAAATTATAAGTAACTGATTTATCCTGCTTCTTTGATATGATTCTCATCAGCATACATGAGTAATTAGAAAAGATTACGAATAGCAATATCAATAATATAAACATACTACTAGAAACCTAGACTTTAAGTCATAAAAAGGTTTGGTAAAAAGTTAAAAAAATGAGGGTGCTATATGAATAATAGATTTTGTAATATTTTTCCTATAGATATTATAAAAAATTGTAAGATAATTGTATTTAGTTGATGTTAATCATTGATTGTTCTATAATAAAATCCCTTAAAAAAATGGTTTAGTGATAAAGCATTAGAACTTGATCAAAATACTATTTAGAAAAAATAATTACTCTGAGGCTTTATATGTTAGGTTGGCAATATATTACAGGAATCATTAAAAATAATGGGGATTTTAATTGGCATAATAATATCAGCTAAAATCCAAGTAGCTAAAATTATGAAGATGTCACTATACAAGATTTTGAGCATACATAGTTAAGACTCAAGAGCCATGATTTCTAATCAAGGTTTGTTAATGATGAATCCTTATGGATATCAAGAAATTATCTAGATATTCAGCTGATTATCCATGAAAATTATTATCTGTATAATAAGCTATTTTATAACTCAAAATTACTAGGGTAGTTCGAGTAATGCCTTACTTTAATATTCTACTATACTATCTATTTTCTAAAAAGTTAATTTATTGTTTGTTTAAATCCAGAAAAATATTATTATACTTCATTTACATCTTAGTTTATCAACACAAAAATGTTCATTCTTTATATATTAGAGTTGATTATTAATTAAATAACCATATAGATTGACTTGTTATGATTATACAGGTTTTTGCATATTCATTCTCATATAAATATCATGAGACACTGAAGAAAACATATGATATATCAGAATAAATGCTAAACATCAAAACTATCAATAAAAATATGCTGAATACTTACACTAAATAATGCTTTACTCTCTATTAGAATAACTGCCATATTCCATATTAAAAAACATGTGAGTTAATTATCTGCTAAGTGATTAATAATAACAATAAAATGATAGGTTGCAATTAATAAAATGATTGTAAGATATAAAGAAACAAACAAATAAGTTAAACAAATGCCTACAATATCTATAAAGTTATCCTTAAATTTTGAACAGTCTAGCCTCTAGTGGCCTGCAGGAAAAATTAGAGATTATAAGACATTAGTAAAAAAAGTTGTTTAATGTCTCAGTGGACTGAGTATTGGCTTTATAATTAATCTCTAACATCATGTAATATTTTAAGAATAATGAACAGAAAATTTTCTTTGGCTCTACTGCAAATTAAAGGTTATTTGAGAGGTTCTCAGAACTTAGAAGAGGATTTCAAATCTAAAGTGGATTCTTTAAAACAAGAGTATCCTAATGAATTTAATGTCGAACACATGTACCATATAGCAGCAGCTTTAGGTATTAATCAACCAGAAAAGTTATGGGAAGAAGAAAAAGAGGGTAATATTAATTTTCAACATCAAGACTATCTCCAGGGTTTGGCCGAAGCCATGGTGGGGGTAGATTGGATGAATGGTGATGAAATTGGACAAACCTTAGATGCAGCTTATGATGATTTATCTGCTAGCTTGAAATCATATTGGACAGATAATAAAACATTCAGAGAAGCAGTAAAATCTAAGATTAGGGATATGGGTCTAGTCAAAGAATTAGCGAATAGAATTAGCAAACCTTAGTATAAAGTGCTGAGGAGTAGCTCTATGACAAGAAGCCGACATTCATAGTATTTGTTATAAAATACTGAAGTTATAACTTGGCAAGATATGTTTTAATTATTTTTTTAAACCTACTCTTAAAATATAGTTGTTTTAGTCTCGCATAATTTATCTCACTAATTGATATTGCATCATCCTGATTATTGTCAAAAAAAATGTTAATTTCTTCTAAGATAGATTGCATTTTTTTAATAATATTTTGCTTTCGGTATTCTGAAAATAACCCTTCTGAAATATTTAAATACTGCCATTTATCTATTACTGCTGTAATTCGCTGAATATCAAATAGGCAAGAATGAGCAGCAATTTTATAACAGTTAAATCCCGGATCTAAATAATCTGCAAGTCCACCATTAACACTAGAAAATACTTGACATCCACAAGCAAGTGCTTCTAATGGTTGCAAACCAAAACCTTCGCTTATACCTCTTTGTGCCCAATATTCAGCAGAATCATAAATATAGATTTTAGCTTGATTAAACAATCTTGGTAAATTATCAACATAGGAGTTAATTATAACTACCTTAAAACGTTGTTGTAATTCAGGGATCAATTTTTTGATTAAATATGTGGATGACTTACGGGCTAAAACTAAAATATCAATATTTCTAGGCTGTCGATAATTATAAAAATCATCAGAAATTTGATTAGGTAAATAATAAATCAACGAATTGGGTGACTTGCTTCCCCAATATCCCATAGAGTTACGGCTAACAGTAATAATGGGAATACTAGTGGGCAAACTAAAACCATAACCTGTTGTATGGGCATGATAAATTACGTTGAGTCTAAATCTTTTTAATTTTACTGAAAGTCTCGGTGCATCAAATCCCCAACTAATTACGAATGCACAATCATCCTGTTGCTTTGTTTGAAGTAAATCATCTAAAAATAGTTTGTCTTTTTCCCTTTTACGATAAGTAACAACCTCAGTACTACAAACCTTTTTTGCCAATTCTATAGTTTTCAATTCTGCCCACAATCCACCGCAAGCAAATTTATCACCAGTACCAGGAATCAAAAAATATAATTTTCTCATAATGAGATAATCTTCCAAGCAACTAATTATCAAACGGAAATATCTATTATAAATAGTAAATTTACTAGAATACGATTACACTTACAAAATCTGAACTTTAGACTAGCTCAATATTGTTACAAACTTGTAGTGCTGACGTATATTTGCCATATTACTCCAATAAACTTCAAATATTTTTGTATATATGTTGTGAATATATACAAGATAATTATCTTCAGTAATTGCCATAAGGTGATAATATGCTTACAAGATTTTTTAAAATTTTCATAGTTTAAAACCTACTCAAATTCGACAAAAAACATTATAGAGAAAGGCTTTCTTAAATATATGTAAATGCTTTGTGAGGTTGACTCATTGACTTCACAATTCATTGATTGATGAGTAGGTTTATGTTTAACCAAAAGGCATAGCGTATACTCTGAAAAAGTTAAAATTTTTCTGTATTGGCTTGTAATTAGCCTATTTTATAAAAATTAAATTTCTCTAGTTAAATATTAGATTTGGATAATGACTATTTCACTGCTATGTAATCGGATAATAGTTAATTAGGAAATATATTAGCAATATTGAGTACTACTATCTATGAGCAACATTTTTTTATACCATAGTAATATACTTCATATAATAGAGATAAACTATATAATAAAATCCCTAAAGTGAAAATTATTTAATATTCCATATTAATTCACATTTTATCTAACCTTTATTTTAGTTCTAGGTTTTGCTCAATCAGTCTACTATTTTATGAACAAATTGCAAGGAGCTATAAAATATACTTTAGACAAGTAATATTACCAGAAGATAAATAAAATAGTACGGAATAATTGAATGAGTATTCTTATAAAGCGAAGCAGGTGATGATTGATAGATTTAGAAGTTCTACTCAACTTAGTAAATATCTAGAAAAATAAGAATTCGACTCTTCTATATGAAAGAATAGGAATCATTACAAGCATTTTCTTCGATTCAATCAAAGGAAAGAAATATCAGTTTTAACAAAGGTAAATCAAGAGAAAAGTTATAATACAGGGTTATATCAATATACAATTATTGAATTAAGTTTACCTGATATTATACTAATGATAAATAATTTATAGCTTCTTAAAGTTGAAAAAATAGTAAATTAACTCCTCAATACCTCTTATTGAAACCACAAAGTGCTTCTATTGTCCTAAGAATAAAAGAATAAACATCGTAATTGAATCAAATATGGTTAGTTTAATATCATTGAATTTAGAGCATTTATCATTTAATACTTAACAACAATGGGAATTTTGTCATATTGCAGTGGAAAAGAGATTTCATAAGTAAATGAGGTGAATTATTTTCAATGCTAACCCCAAATTACTACTTAAAGAACCCAGGCTTCAATTCTATCAAGAATTTAACTAAGTGAATATATGGTGAATTGTATAAATTCCAATGAATCATTAAAGTTTATGTAATGAAAGAGTAAAGTGTATCTATGTAAACACCATTGTCCAACAGTGATCAATTACTTGTTATAGGAGTAGATTAAACCAACTCATCCTAAAGATTTAAAAAATTGATTATTCATGATATTCACTGAAACTACTCTTCAAGGCGCGTTCATTATTGACTTAGAGAAAAGACCCGATCATCGGGGCTTTTTTGCACGGACTTTCTGTGGTAAGGAGTTTGAAGCACATTCTTTAAAGCCTGTGGTTGCTCAATGTAATACATCTTATAACCATAAAAAAGGTACTTTACGGGGTATGCATTATCAAATTCCTCCAGTTGCAGAAACTAAATTAGTCCGTTGTATTCGCGGAGCTATATATGATGTAATCATCGATATGCGTTCTGAATCTCCTACATTTCTTTCCCATATAGGAGTAGAATTATCTGCCGATAACAGCCGTACTTTATATATTCCAGAAATGTTTGCTCATGGTTATCAAGCACTAACTGATGATAGTGAAGTAATCTACCAGGTGAGTGAATTTTACCAGCCAGGATATGAAAGAGGTTTACGTTATGACGATCCTTTTTTTAAAATTAATTGGCCATTAAAGGTAACAGAAATTTCTCAAAAAGATAGTAATTGGCCTTTGTTAAGAATGATGAGTGTAGGTAGTGGCTATCCTAGATAAAAAATTATAAAACTCCGGAAGGTAAAAGAAAAGATATTAATCCATAATCTAAAACTGAATGTGTAGGGAATTAAGTCATGATTATTATTGATCGCGCTTTAGAAGCCCGTGCTGCATCTGGTAAGACTATTAAGGTAGGAATGATCGGTGCTGGATTTATGGGTCAAGGTATTGCTAATCAAATTATTAATTCATTCCCAGGAATGGAGTTAGTAGCTATTTCTAACCGACATATAAATGCTGCCCATCAAGCGTATATACGGGCAGGTATAGAAGATGTACAGGTCGTTAAGACAAAAAACGAATTGTCTACCGCAATCGCCACTGGCAAATATGCAGTAACAGAAGACCCAATGATACTATGCCATGTGGCTGAGATTGATGCCTTAATTGAAGTTACTGGTGCGGTAGAATTTGGAGCTCAAGTTATTATGGAAGGTATTGCCTACCGCAAACATATTGTAATGATGAATGCGGAACTTGACGGAACTATTGGACCAATTTTGAAAATTTATGCAGATAAGGCAGGGGTAGTACTGACAGCCTGTGATGGTGATCAACCAGGGGTACAGATGAATCTTTATCGCTTTGTCAAAAGTATTGGTTTAAAACCTTTATTATGCGGCAATATCAAAGGATTACAAGATCCTTATCGAAATCCTACTACCCAAGCTGACTTTGCACAAAAATGGGGTCAGAAGGCTCATATGGTGACTAGTTTTGCCGATGGGACAAAAATTTCCTTTGAGCAGGCAATTGTTGCTAACGGAACAGGAATGAAAGTTGCCAGACGAGGGATGTTGGGATATGAATTCAAGGGTCATGTTGACGAACTAACAAAAATGTATGATGTAAATGAACTTAAGGAATTGGGAGGTATAGTTGATTATGTAGTTGGTGCTCAACCCAGTCCAGGAGTATTCATATTTGCTACACATGACGATCCCCAGCAATGTCATTATCTAAAATTATATAAATTAGGTGAAGGTCCTCTCTATAGTTTTTATACTCCTTATCATCTTTGTCACTTTGAAGTTCCCATATCTGTAGCCCGTGCAGTTATCTTCAAAGATTATGTACTTGCACCTTTAGATGCGCCTATGGTTGATGTTGTAACTACAGCAAAAATTAACCTGAAAGCTGGAGAAACTATCGACCCAATCGGCTATTACATGACTTATGGACAATGTGAAAATGCTGATATAGTTTATAAACAGAATTTACTACCTATGGGTTTGGCAGCAGGGTGTTGCTTGAAACGTGATATTCCTAAAGATAGTGTTATTACTTATGATGATGTAAGATTACCTTTAGGTAGAGTTTGTGATCGTTTACGTCATGAACAAAGTTCATACTTCCATGCTAGCAAAACTTTAGTCGCAGCAAAACAGTAAAAAGAATATTTTTTAATTATTAACCCCTATTTTTTAGTCGTGAGTAGAGGTGGTTGCATCCTCATCTCAGTTCACGACTCGCTCTTATCTATAAGTTTTACTAATAACTAAGAATGAAAGTTCATCTGGTTTTTCAGATTAATGTAATTTATGAACATATAGTTAATCAGCAGTTTAGTAAAATTCTCATTTAGAAAAATTAGTTCTAATTCATTTGCTAAATTCATAAATGTAATTCTAGGGTTAAATAGGTTAATTTGTATTCATAATAGTTATTAGTAAGCGCAATGAATTATTAGGTTATCAAATAATATGTGGCAGATAAATAGATCTTTACTATATAGGTGATCTGTTTAATAAAACTACTTATTTTTTTATAAACTTCAGGCCAATCTAAGAAAATGTCATGAAAATAGCTCTAGTCCATGATTACTTAACGCAACGAGGGGGGGCAGAGCGAGTGTTTGAATTGCTTTGTAAGCGGTATCCACAAGCAGATATTTTTACGTCCTTATATGCTCCACAACATACTATTAATTTGAATCAGAGGTTAGTTAAAACTACATTTTTACAAAACATTCCTGGAGCAATAAAATTTTTTAGATTAATAGCACCACTATATTTTCCTGCATTCCGTGCCTTAAATTTACAAGATTATGATTTAATTATTAGTAGTAGTTCAAGCTTTGCAAAATCAGTTCAGAAAAGAGATGGGGCACGCCATATTTGTTTTTGTCATAATGTTACCAGATTTTTATGGGATACTGAAACTTACTTGAGAGAATATAAAGATTATAAATTATTTGCTCCTTTTATTAATAAAGTATTTGCATACATGAGAGCAGTAGATATAAAATACTCCCAAGGACCTGATTTATATATTGCAAATTCTCATGTTGTTTCTAAGAGAATTCAAAATATTTATGGTAAACCAACTATTGTTATCAACTTTCCTATTGATACAAGTAAATTCATCTTTTCTGAGAAGAAAGATGAATATTACTTAGCTGCAGCAAGAATGATTAGTTATAAAAGGCTTGATATAATAGTTGAAGCTTTTAATTGGTTAGGATGGCGATTATTAATATCTGGTAATGGTCCAGAAAAGGAAAGATTAAAATCGAAGGCATTAGGAAATATTGAATTTTTAGGGCATACGACTGATGATAAACGTGCTCAATTATTTGCTCATGCAAAATCTATCATTGTTACAGCTTTAGAAGATTATGGGCTAGTTCCTATTGAAGCCAATGCGAGTGGAACACCAGTAATTGCTTATGGGAAAGGTGGTGTTTTAGATACTCAAATACCAGATAAAACAGGGGTTCTATTTTCGAGACAAACCCCTGATTCTTTGCAAAATGCCTTGCTAAGAGGCAAAGCAATAAACTGGGATTACCAGCAAATTCGTAACCATGCTGTAGCTAATTTCTCCGAGGAAAAATTTTTTCGAACAGTAGAACAAGTAGTAACAAGTACTTGTAGGTAGATAAGTTCAACATAAATCATTAGTCATTAAGAGACAAGAACGTGCTGACACAAAATTTTAATTCTCAGATAAATATAGAAACAGAAAAAGAGCCTAATTATGGACAGCTATTTGATGTTTTGATTCGTAGATTACCTTGGCTATTAGTTGTATTTATAACTTCTATTGGAATTTCTGCCATCATGACTTTAGTCACAAAACCCACCTATAAAAGCTCTATGCAAATATTAGTAGAGTCTAATTATCAAGGGAAAGGACAGCTAGAAGGATTTGGCAAGCAAAAAGAGTTTACTGACTCTTACTTTATTGTTGATACTATTACTCAATTGAATTTAATGCGGACTTCCAAATTAATTCAAAAAGCAATTATAAACTTAAAAGATGATTATCCTAATTTAAGTTTAAAAGAAATGCAGCGTTCTTTTTCTTTAACTCAAATTAAGGATAAAGATGATAGGGTAGCAACAAAAATTTTTTTAGCAGAATATTCTGCTAATGATCCAATTAAAACCCAGAAAGTTCTAGAAGCTTTACGTAAAGTTTATATTAACTATAATAAAGAGCAACAAGAACAACGATTGAAAAAAGGTTTAAAAGTTATTAGAGAGCAATTAAAAAAAGTTGGTAAAGAGGTAAGAATTACGGAAGCTAACTTACAAAAATTTCGTAGAAGTAAAAATTTAATAAATCCAGAATCCCAAGCACAGGCTCTAGAAGAATCTCGAAATAAAATTCAGGAAGAACGAAGAAATGCCCGCTCTCAATATGAAGAGGCAATTGCTCGTTATAATTCTTTACAAGAGCAGTTGAAACGTACACCCCAAAATGCCCTGGTTTCTTCTCGTTTAAGCCAGTCTAACCGTTACCAAGCATTACTCAATGAAATCCAAAAAACAGAATTATCTTTAGCTCAGGAAAGATTACGTTTTACAGACGATACCCCTCAGATAACTAAGCTAATTCAACGAAGAAATAGTCAGGTAAAACTATTACAAAAAGAGGTTTTTCGGACTTTAGGAGGTACAACTACCAAAAATGCCAAGAGTGATATCCTTCAGCAAGGACAATTAAGTGAAATTGATCTTAACCTTGCAAAGGAATTGGTAGAAACACAAACCAACATACTAGCCTTGCGGGTGAAAGATGAAAGTTTAGTCAAGAAAGAAAAGTTTTTACGAGAACAAATTAAACAGTTTCCTGCCATTTTAGCTGAGTATAGTAGATTAAGTCCACAAGTCAAATTAAGCCGAGATAGATTCAAACAACTTTTGCAGGCAGAGCAAGAACTTAGACAAGAACTTTCTAAGGGAGGATTTGATTGGCAGGTGGTTGAAGAACCACTAGTAGGGTCAAAAATAGGTCCCAATCTCAGACAAAATTTATTATTAGGGGGAGTTGTAGGATTAGTTCTAGGAACCATAATTGCTTTTATTAGAGATGCATCTGATTCTGCCGTGCGAACCACGGCGGAGATAGAAACAAATATTTCTATCCCAGTATTAGGAACAATACCCAAAACAAGCCTTAAACAATCTCAAAATTTATTGACACAGCTGACTGACAATAACTCCTTAGAAAAATCATCGCAAGCAATTCAAGTATTACAACCTACCATCCATTGGGAGTCATTGGATTTGCTTTATAAAAATATTGAAATGATGAGCCTTAGTTCCAAATCTAAATCTTTAATGATTACTGCAGCCATTGAAGATAGAGGGAAATCAACTATGGCTTTAGGATTAGCTATGAGTGCAGCTCGTTTACATAAAAGGGTTTTACTCATTGATGCAAATCTGCGTTTCCCTAGTTTACATAAACAGTTAGAGTTACCAAATGAGAAAGGACTGTCAACTTTATTAACTGCAGAAGTAACATCGCCAATTCAAATTAGTATTCCTTCTTCTAGCTCATCTTACATTGATATTGTAACTGCGGGACCTATTCCCACAGATCCCGCCCATTTATTAAGTTCACCTCGCATGTTGCAATTAATGGCAGAATTTAAGGAAAATTATGATTTAGTAATAGTTGACAGTTCTCCTGTATTGGGGCGAGTAGATGCAATATTAACAGCATCTTTTTGTGAAAGTGTGGTTATGGTAGCTAGTATAGGTAAAGTTAGTCGTACCCAATTAACCCAGGCTGCAGGGATGTTAAGTCGTTTGAATCTAATTGGGGTTGTAGCCAACAGAAATTCTGGTTTGGATTATAATTATGTTCCATATATTCAACATCAGCCCCTGGCATTACAATCAGTAGTAGAAAAATAAGAAAATGTATATGTATAATATAAACACCCTTATTTTAAAAGCATTTTATTATCTTTGATAAGACCAATATACTCTACATTTATAATATAGGATCACGATACTTAAAATATTAAGTGCTAATAAGGTATTGTGGCCAAATTATAATGAGAGTATATTTTATTATAACTTAATAATAATAATAATACTTAATGCCAGTCATCAATATTAATTGATAAAAGATTTAAGTTATTAATAATGCCCCAGCCTAAGTATTTATTTCTAGGCAAAGGGCAATTCTTTTATAAATGCAAAGATTCGTAAAAGAGCAAGAAGATGGAGGTATTTATATGAATTTAAAAATTTAGACGAAAGTTTTAAGAATTAAAAATCAATCCAGATATTAGACTAAAACACCACCTTACATATTTTGATAAAGAGATTTAATAGCATAATCTTATTATTCACTATAAATTCTTAAATAATCAACAATTTTAAAGAGTTTCAACACTTATATATTAAATGATAAATGTCATCATATGCTATGATAGCATGTGTGACTTTTCTTAGATTAGATAACTATAATGCTGTTTATCCTGCTAGACCCATAACAAATACCATTTTTTTGCTATATCTTAATAAAGAATGAAAACTTTTATAATATTTATCTCCAGATTTATAAACAAATATAGTTACATTATTTAAACCTATATACATATAAATTTGATTTTATCAAAAAAAATCATAATCTGTCGATACCATATACTAAAAATTTGTTAATGATTATTTATATTTTTGCAATATACTGTACTTGTATTTACTATACTATCTTATTTTATCACTGAAATTCAAGACATCCAAAACCTATTTCAATATTCTGCTAGGGACTAAAATTTAATACATCTTATTTCAATATTTTTCCATGTAAAGCTTATTATTCGAGTTTATTGAAATATAATTATTTATTAATTTTTATGAGCATAGGATATTTTAAATAAAAGGTCTACTAAATAGTAAGTTACAGTGAAGAAAAAATAATATAAAATCATTTATTATCGGGTTTATATAAATTATCTTTACGCGTTACTCAAAAATTGCATTGTTTTAGCATTAAATAACTATGATTAATGATCATCATAGTAAGTCAAATGTCCTCATATTTAATCCGAGCTATTGTCCATTTTAGTAACGCTCAGTTTAATAATCACTTAACATGTAGCATATTCTATATCTGACTGCTGATTTTTTATTATCTCTTATTTATTAAACAGCTCTAATATAAAATCTTAACAATACTAAATTCATCTCTTGGTCTTTTAATTAGGAAAAATTTATTGATTTTTTGAGATGATAATATTAACCCATATAATATCTCTATGGAATATTAAATGAATAGTTTTTAATAGGATATAAAGTTATCATAAATAATCTCCCTATATATTTATAGATTCAGACTATAATTTATTCTATTTCAATATAAACATAATTATTAGTTTAAGAAATAAAATAAATTCAAGCTAATTTTAGATATGCTATATATTATTACACACATATTATTCATAACTATTATATCTAATAAGTTATGCTGCTTATACTTCTATACTATTACCTCAGTAATTGTATGTATTACTACTTTTATTAAAAAAATAAGTAAAGTCTTACTCATATATAATTTTATGTTGTGTGTATTATTTCATATAAATTATACTTTGTTTTATAAAAACTTATTAACTAATTCAAATTAGTCTTTTTAAAGAGTATGTAAAGATTTACATTATCATAATTTAATAGTTGATTATTCCCATAGTAGGATATATACTTTGATGAGTTCCAACACTATAAAAAATAATATTTTACTAGTGTAGTATGGAAAACTTTAATTAAAATTTAGCCACGTTCTCTTCATAAAATAGAGAAAATGAATACATCAATTATGAATTGTGTAGCTGGACAGAGGAGTGATATTCAGGTTAAGAAAAAAAATATTATCTATTATGGCGGAGGAATCAGTTATTAGTAAAAGCTGCTGATTATAATAAACAAAATGGATATATTTGTGAATTGGAGGAAAAACAAGATTTAATAAATTGTTTACGTAATTCTCATATTAATTTGATCCGCATTGATCCACAATTAGGTATAGAACAATTACTATTCTGGATAAATGCTTGTCAGGAAGCTAATAAGCCGATATATTTATGTATCCCTAAACAGTATACTAACAACCAATTACTAAATATATTACAATTATTAATTAATAGTTTGTTAGCTTGTATCTTAATCACTCTTTTAATACCATTAACAATAACTGTATTAATATGGATGCAATTTAATTACTATCAATTAACGACTACTTATATATGGTATGTAGGACAGCGTGGGAGATTATTCAAATTAATTAAATTAACTACTAATAATGGTATTGTTAATACACGCATGGATTATAAAGTTGATATTACCCAAATGATCTACAAATATACTTTTGAGATCATTCCCGGATTACTGAATGTAATCCGAGGAAAAATGACTTTGTTCGGTTCAACATCTTATAGTTTGAAAGAAGCAATTAATTTATCTTATCTAGATCAAAAATATCTAAATAAGATACCATCATTATTTGGTTATTTGTTCAAGTAAACCCATGATATTCTATTAATAATGACTAATAAAATATGAAATAATTTAGCGTTTAGAGAGCTGGCAATTATTATAATCAATTACATATATTGAAAAATATGTAATTAGAATACAAATATTGATGTATTGAGTTAATAAAAATATGGTTAAACAGTATGAATATAAAAATTGGAAATTTATCATCCAAAAAATATTAAAAAGAAATTATCTTATACTTAGAGAATTTAAATATTTTTTTATAATTGCAATCCTTGCCCTAGTTTTTTCTATACTTGCAGCAATTTTTGAGGGAGTAAGTATTGGCTTACTTGTGCCTTTTTTGCAAAAACTAACGACCCCAAATGCAGAACCATTCCAAATAGGTATCAATTGGTTTGATACTTTTATTTTAGGTATTGATACGTCAGTTACCAGTCGTTTATACCGGATATCAATCTTAATTTTGGTTGCAACCTGGATTCGTGCAGGTTTTAACTACTTAGCACAGTTGAATACCGAATTAGTTCAGCTAAACCTTGGTGATCGCTTACGTAAACAG
The DNA here is from genome assembly GCF_000350105.1 of Richelia intracellularis HH01. Classification (GTDB taxonomy): domain Bacteria; phylum Cyanobacteriota; class Cyanobacteriia; order Cyanobacteriales; family Nostocaceae; genus Richelia; species Richelia intracellularis. The sequence continues at coordinate 38,013 of NZ_CAIY01000005.1, read as the reverse complement.
GTATTTGAGCAATTGCAATCTCTTCCTATTATTTATTTCAACAAAAATAGTTCCAGTGAGATTGTTAATACCTTAACTATTGAAATTGAACGTGTCAAACAGGGTTTTAGTGGGGCATCATTTTTACTTACTAGGGGGCTAACTACAATTGTATACCTGATATTTATGTTGATTATCTCTTGGCAATTAACTATAGTTTCAGTACTGTTGTTTTCTTTGTTAGGTGTAGGTTTTAAAACATTGAATGCCAAAATTAGAGAGAGAAGTTTTGGTATGTCAACTGCTAATGGTAAGTTCACATCTACTGCTATGGAGTTTATTCAAGGTATTCGTACAGTACATGCATTTACAACCCAAGATTTTGAACGCCAGCGTTATTATCAAGCCAGTGAAAATGTGATCCACGCTTCTAAGAAAGTTGCTCTTACATGGACATTAATTAAGCCATTTGCGGAAGGAATAGCAACTACCATAATTGTGAGCATGATTATATTGGCTTTTAGTCGATATGTAGTAATTGGTAGCTTACAAGTAGCCTCACTATTGACATTTTTCTTTGTTTTATTCCGTCTGGTTCCAATTATGCAGGATGTTAATGCCACTATGGCTTTTATCAGTACTCTCCAAGGCTCAATTAACAATATCCAAGAACTATTAAGAAGAGATAACAAAAATTATTTTCAAAATGGTTCAATACTTTTTCCTGGCTTAAAAAAAGGTATAGATTTAATTTCTGTTGACTTTGGTTATGATAAAAAACATTTAGTTTTACAGAATATCACCTTAAGTATTGAACGGGGTAAAATGACTGCACTTGTAGGAGGGACTGGTGCTGGAAAAACAACTTTAGCAGATCTAATCCCGCGTTTTTATGATGTTACTGATGGAATAATATCTATAGATGGTATAGATATTAAGCAACTAGAAGTAAACTCCCTACGCAACAAAATGGCTGTAGTTAGCCAGGATACATTTATCTTTAATGACTCAGTTTGGAATAATATTGCATATGGAAGAAAAGAGGCAACTCAAGCGGAAATAAAACAAGTTGCAATATTAGCTAATGCTATTGATTTTATTCAAGATATGCCAGAAGGCTTTGATAGTATTTTAGGTGATCGTGGCGTGCGTTTATCTGGTGGACAAAGACAAAGAATTGCGATTGCTCGTGCTCTACTCAGGAATCCTGAAATTCTGATTTTAGATGAAGCTACCAGTGCATTAGATTCTGTCACAGAGAAGTTAATTCAGGAATCTTTGGAAACACTAGCTGTGGGTAAAACAGTAATTGTGATTGCTCACCGTTTATCTACTATTGCTAAAGCTGATAAAGTGATTGTTTTAGAACATGGAAAAATCATTGAACAAGGCAATTATCAGGAATTACTCAAATTACGAGGCAAGCTTTGGCAATATCACAAAACCCAGTATGAAATGCAGTAAAAGTTGAGAAATAACTCCAGCCTTATAACTTCTGGATCAGAATTCACTGAAATCATTAATTAAGTTTAATCATTTTGTTGAAAATAACTTCAATTCCATAGCTATATTTATTTATTCATGAATTTTAATTCAAGCTAATATTAAATCGTTGTCATAATTTTCAATTTAATTACAAAAAACTATGCTTACTTCATCTTTTTTTGTTTTACTCTAACAAAAGTATTTTTAACAACTACGCTTGATTTATATGATTCTAGATTTTAATTTTTGCTTTTGCTTAAATCTAACACTTTTATACTTAGTATGGGCTATTATAACATTATCGTAGTTTTTTTAGAACTTAAAATACTCTTTATTTATTCCAGTTGGAGTTTATAAAGTATACTTTTTGCAATTTATTTAGAGTTGTAGGAATGTTAAAGATAAAATGGTGGGTTTTATCTTTAACACTAATATCTTATTATTTGTATTCGATACTTACAAATACTTACTTTTGACTAAGAGAATTCAACTTTTATTTCTCTGAATGTTATAAGCTTTAAATAGGATATTATATCCCATCAATTAGAGTCCTTAGATTAATCCAATTGCAATAATATATGTATCTTCTATACTACATTAATTTAAATTACTTTATAGCAATGCTATTTTCTTTTAGAAATAACATTATATATCAAACTAAAATATCACTTAATTATATATTGAGTATTTTTTAACTGGAATATTCTATCAAACAATCTATGCTGATGATTGTGTAATTGAATTTTGTATACTAATCGATAAATATGTTGATATGAAAGATAAAATAATCGTTTAATAGATAGTAAATAAATATCAGATAGAGCACAATATCTTTTTATTAATTCTAAAATCGGCCATGCTGACAGGTATTTTTATAATGCTAATCTAGTATTAAAAGTCTTCTTACCTAGAGACTAATATTCTATTGTCTCTTATTTACAAACTCATCTAACAATTCAGTCAATTTAGTTGATTGAGTTAATTTATCTTCGGTTAAACTAAGAAATATGCTAATCAATACAGGAAAATATCAATCTTTAGTTAGTGTTGTTATTCCTACATATAATCGATGTTATTATCTAAAACAAGCAATTGATAGTGCAATCAAGCAAACCTATCAAAATATTGAAATAATTGTTTCTGATAATTGTAGTATTGACGACACTCAGGAAATAGTGGAATCATTCCCTGACCCCAGAATCAAGTATTGGCAACACAACGAAAATATTGGTATGATTGCCAATCAACTTCATGCACTAAAAATGGCAAGAGGTAAATATGTTGCCAGTTTACATGATGATGATATTTGGGAATGTGATTTTTTAGCAAAATTAGTTCCCATTTTAGAAAAAGATGATAATTTGGTTATAGCATTTTGTGATCAATTAATAATTAATAGTGAAGGTATTATTGATACCATTGCCACGGAAAGATATAGTAGGATATATCAGAGATCTCTCCTGGAAGAAGCAACTTATAAACCCTTCATTGAGCTTGGATTAATTAATAAATCTATTCCTACTGCTGCGGCTTGTGTTATTCGTCGAGATTTTATTGATTGGGATAAAATTCCTACAGAAGTAGGAGGAATGTGGGATTTATATTTAACCTATTTATGTTGTATTGATGATTATGGAGCTTTTTATCTTCCACAAAGACTAGCTAAGTATAGAGAACATTTATATACAGACACAATGCAGAGTGGTAGGCGAAATGCTGAAGCTAAAATACGCAAAGCTAAAAGTGAAATTTTTTGTTATCAACAATTTATGGAGGATAAAAAACTAAAAGTTTTTATCCTTATTTCCAAAAAAAATATCTAGATGCTCATACAACTTTAGCTATTGGTTTACTAAAAATAGAACAATTGAAGGCGGCTAGAACCTATATTTGGAAAGTAATTAAATCACATAATTTTAGCTTTCGAAACTTGTCAACTTTAATTCTTAGCTATATACCCCAAAAAATTACTAACCAATTACTAAAATCTTATCGATAAGTAATAATATTACTTTTTGTTCATCAAAAAAATCTTAAAATTCAATATGAAAATATGTATTGTAAATCATAAAATTAAAAAAGGTGACGGGCAAGGAAGAGTCAATTACGAAATAGTCAAAGCATCTGCTAATCAAGGTCATCAAATTACTTTGATAGCTAGTGAAGTTGCATCAGAAATCAGGGATTATCCAGGGTTAGAATTTATCTATATACCAGTTAAGTTTCTTCCTACAGAATTACTAAGAAACTTTTTTTTGCCCAAATAAGTACTATCTGGCTTTACCATAATAGAAAAAAATTTGATGTGATTCAAGTTAATGGTGCTATCACAAATGCTAAAGCAGATGTAAATGCAGTTCATTTTGTCCATAGTTCTTGGTTAAAATCACCTGCTCACATTTTTCGCACACGCTGTAATCTATATAGTGCTTACCAATGGGTATATACTGCCGTAAATTCAATTTTGGAACAACAATCTTTTCAAAAAGCACGATTAATTGTAGCTGTATCAGAAAAAGTTAAACAAGAATTGGTAAAACTTAGCATACCAGTACAAAAAATACGCACTATTACTAATGGAGTGGATTTACAAGAATTTACCCCGGGTAAAACTCCTCGTACTCAATTAGGTTTACCAGTAAATGTAACTTTGGCTCTATTTGCAGGAGATATTCGCACATCCAGAAAAAACTTAGATACTATTCTCTATGCTTTACTTCAAGTTCCTAATATCCATTTAGCAGTGGTTGGCGATGTGGAAACAAGTCCTTTTCCTGGGTTAGCAACCTCCCTAGGTTTAGAAAAACGGGTACATTTTTTGGGCTATCGTCAGGATATGGCAGCAATCATGCGTGCAGCTGATATATTTGTTTTTCCTTCCCGTTATGAAGCTTGTACCCTAGTTTTATTAGAAGCCATGGCTTCAGGGCTACCCGTGATCACAGCGGATACTACCGGGGGTGCAGAATTAGTGACTCCCGAATCAGGCATAGTTTTACAAGATTGTAATAATATTCAAAGTCTAAGTTTAGCAATTTCATTCCTAGTAAATCATCCCTCTCAAATGAAAAGTATGGGAAAAATCGCACGAATTATAGCTGAAGAACACAGCTGGAAAAATATGTCACAAGCCTATTTAAATTTATTTGAAGAGTTGAGTCATCAATGAGAAATACTGTTCTTATTCCAACTTATCGACGTCCTATAGATTTATCCTGCTGCTTGTTAGCAATCCAAGCTCAAACAAAACCAGCAACTCAAGTCATTGTAGTAGTTAGGAATACCGACCAAGAAACCTGGAAATTTTTGCAAGAATTTGACCCCGGTAATTTACCATTAGAAATTGTTACAGTATTCGTTCCAGGAGTAGTTGCTGCTCTCAATACAGGATTATCAGTGGTTCGTGGTGATATTGTTTCTATCACTGATGATGATGCTGCACCTCATCCAACTTGGTTAGCTAAAATTAGCCATCGCTTTGATAATAATAATTCCATTGTTGCTGTAGGGGGAAGGGACTGCATTTACCAAAATAATCAGTTGGAAGATGGTTCCAGTAACATAGTAGGAAAAGTGCAATGGTTTGGACGGGTAATTGGAAATCACCACTTAGGTGTGGGAGGAATTAGAGAAGTAGATGTTCTTAAAGGAGTCAATATGAGTTTTCGTAGTAGTGCCATTTCTGATTTACGTTTTGATAAGAGAATGCATGGCACGGGAGCTCAGGTGCATTTTGAGTTAGCATTTTGTTTGGCATTAAAAAAATCAGGTTGGAAGTTAGTTTATGATCCTCAAATCAAAGTAAATCACTATCCGGCAAAACGTTTTGACGAAGATAAAAGACAGCAATTCCATCAATTAGCTTTTATCAACGCTGTTCACAATGAAACTCTAGGCCTATTAGAGTATTTCTCTCCTGTACAAAATATCGTGTTTATTACTTGGGCTGTATTCGTAGGAACTCGGGATGCTTTGGGTTTAATTCAATGGTTGCGTTTACTCCCCAGCCAAGGAACTTTGGCCACAAGAAAGTGGTTTGCTTCGATTGAAGGGCGTTGGTTGGGGTATTGTACTTGGAAACAATGGGATAAACATCAGAAAATATTTAATGTTGTTCAAATACCTACTAGAAAGGCATTATCTTCCCATAAGGTAAACATAAATGAGTAGGAGAAATTCACTGGTTAGAATCATCAGTATATTTACTTTATGAAAAGGCTAAGAGATATAAGTCAAAAGTTAAATTTTACTCATTATTACGTAGTATTACTTTTAGTTTTAAGTTTAGAAAGTTACTTTTTGAGATTCTCCTCCTTATTGTTTTTTTGAAAGTAGTGATGTCCAGTATCTTTTCAGTACTGTCTAGAAATTATCGTTGGCAAAAACTGTATTTTAATTTAGTGCCATTAGGCCATAAAGCTAACAATATAAAAGTTCAAACTGTAGGTTGAATAGACCCAAATATGATCTTTACTACTCCATTTATTATTCACTTTAATTAACAGATATTATTTTACTCTAATGGCCATTTTTCTAAGTCGCCCGAATGCAAATACTGACCAGCAAGAAAAACCATCGACTTTAGGATGGTTAGCTATTGGTGCTTTAATTCTGTTTACTACTACTTGTATTATTATTGGGGTTGGGAATATTATTCGTCCAGCCTTCCCTTTAGTAGCATTTATTGTAGGCGTATTTTTATATTGGCGTTATCCACTTTTATATTTAGGCTTCACTTGGTGGATTTGGTTCCTAACTCCTTTGGTTCGTCGTCTTGTGGATTATCGAAGTGGTTGGGTAGACCCGAACATTATTCTCCTTGCTCCCTTTTTAGTCACTTTAATTACTGGTATTACCTTTATTAAGTACCTACCTAGGTCCTACCATATGGGTGGTTTTCCCTTCGTAATAGCAATTTTTAGTGTATTTTATGGTTTTTTAGTAGGGCTAATTTATTTTGATAAGATTTTAGTTATTCGAACTATACTCGATTGGCTAACGCCAATTTTGTTCGGCTTCCATCTTTTTGTCAATTGGCGTAATTATCTTCAATATCGGTGCAACATTCAAAATGTATTTACTTGGGCTGTATTAATAACAGGAATATACGGTATCTTTCAGTATTTGATTGCACCAGAATGGGATAAATTTTGGTTAATACAAACTAGGCTTAACACTTTTGGATATCCTGAACCATTGGGGATTAGAGTGTGGAGTACTATGAATTCCCCTGGTCCTTTTGCCTTAGTAATAATGGCAGGATTAATACTTTTGTTCAGCAGGCAAAATTTTCTGCGAATATTTGCTTCTGTGGCAGGTTATTTAGCCTTTTTGCTAAGTATGGCACGTGCTGCCTGGGGTGGCTGGTTAGTGGGAGTAGTTTGTTTATTAACTAATCTTAAACCCAAACTGCAAATGAGGTTGATGGTGACTATTTTAGTTATGGTTTTGTGTGTAATACCTTTAGCAAATACCAAACCATTCTCTGAAGGTATTAGCAATCGCTTTCGAACTTTCACTAATATTGAACAAGACCAAAGCTTTAGTGATCGTTTGAATAATTATGAGAAGAACATCAATATTGCTTTATCTAAAGTTTTTGGGAATGGAATTGGTGGCACTTGGACTATTGATAGAAATGGGAAGTTAATTCAGATTGTCTTAGATAGTGGCATTCTCGATACCTTTTTTGCTCTGGGATGGTTTGGTGCAATTCCTTATCTCGGCTCAATTTTATTGATAATATATGAATTACTACAAGGAGAGGAAAAGCGTAGTGATCCCTTCGCTAGCGCTTCCCTCTCAATTAGTATAGCAATTATTTTTCAATTAGTTTTTAGCAGTTTGATGATTTCTCTGGCCGGTTTAGTATTTTGGAGTTTTCTGGGTATGGGAATGGCTGCAAAGAAGTATCATAAGCATCAACAGTTTTACCTTGTTAAAGAGCAAGAAAAACTGATGTGATTTATTATGGTATTTAATAATATGAAAATATAAAAAATTCTATAGCGATTACAAACAAACGTTTGATAACACCATAAGTGATAACTATTTATACTATTAAAAATATCTAAGAATAATGTTATCTGAAAGATAAGTTTTCTTTTCTCAAAATCCCATTTTTCTAAAACTTTATAAGAAAAATATACTGCCAAGAGATAGTAAATAGTGCAGTATAATCATAAGTAGTTTAGGTTGAACTTATACGAATCATATGAAATATTAACACTGTGAATCAATTGCTAGTCATATTATTGGAACTTAACCAGATAAAAGTAATTATAAATTAGATAATTTTTGATTGATCAGCCCAAACTTCCATACCTTCCCAAAATAATTAATGTTGCTTACTTAGCGAAAAGTTTTCCTGTATCCAAAATTTATCATTTTACTCTTAGGCTTTAGACTTAGGCATAATTGAAAAAGAAATGAAACTACATGAGAATATATTCAAGATAATTATCAACAGTAAAAAATAAAAATGCAGCAGTAGTCAGTCAACATTTGTATTTTAATTATGGTAAGGAAGTTAAAGACCATAAAAGGTTTACTAAGATTGATACCTGAAAATTTAAGTTATATTTTTTAGCTGTATCAGATAATTTGGGATATTATTCTGGAGATCAATCACTTATCATGCGAGTTAAGAATTCTCAGAAATAACCTTGCTTAATAAGTATTTGAGTAGATAATTTCATAGGGGGCTTATTCAAAAACTACCTCAATGTATTTTTCCGAGAATATGAGTTACTAACCTAAATACTAGAGATATTTCCTCTACTACAAATCCTGTCAGAGCGAGATGGTTAAAATAACTTAGCACCTCTAATTACTTTTTAAACATATTATATCCATATCTTTTGAAGGAGTTATAGTTAGATTTATATGAGCAATGTGACAAAAGAAAAATATGCCTTATTTATTTCCAGACTTGCATACATTTTTTGATAGTTTGGCAAGTAATATCAATAATTGAAAGCAACTTATATTGCTGCTTAATCAACTAATTATATTCAAGTTAAGTATGAATTAATAGCTAAGGTAGACTAAAAAAATATCTATAACAGAATTGTAATGCAATCTACACTGCATATATAAAACAATAACTTATAAATGTGTATTAAGATAAGTTTATTATTAAGTAATGTATAATTTGTTATGTATATTCCATTAGTAAAAATTTATTCATATATAATGTATTTGTTAGTATATTAATCTTAGAAATTAATTTGATCTTCTTTTAATTTTATTCTCTAGATAGTAGAATATAGGAAGGTCAAATAATCTGGCAAATAATACAATCTATTCTTATCATCAATAAGATATCTAACAAATTTTGCAACTAGCAACTACATACCAAATTGATGTTACAGACAAGGACTTTTCATATCAGCAGTTATTAAAAATCAAATCGTAGTTGAATATTTCTCCAGGGTCTTTACAAATAGCTCAATAGGAATAGCTGGAACAAAAAGGGTAAATGCAAAAATGCCAGGAATTTAATACCTATGGTTTGGAAAGACTTAAAAAGCATTTAGTCAATTATGTAATCATTAATGGAGTTTTACTGACTATAGATTTGATGGGCGAAGAGGGGCTGTCCTGGGCACTGTATTTTTCCTTTTTGAAATGGACTGGGCCTAGATGCATAGAATACCTTGCAAATACAGGGAGAAGACTATGATATTGCCGTTCAGAGCTAGTATCATCAGTGTCAAGTCAAAAGTTACTGTCAGACTTTAGTTTATAAGTTTTTAAAATCAACTTTGGCCTAGACAAATATATAAAATTATATACTCCCCTGCCATACATCAATATCAGGGTGTGATTTAAATAGAAACATTGAACTTTCTCAGCATGTATTATATTTGTAAGTATTTTTTTGAACTGTTTATCATTGTTACACGGTGTTAAGTCCAATTTAAACTAATAAGCAAGTATAAGATACTATAACGGTAAGAGCTTGATATGTCTCAGGAAAAATTAAATTAATCAAGTGTTTAAGCTGGCTTGATTCACTATTTTCTATACATTGTGTTTCTTTTATCACTAAAGGATGTTAGATTCAATGCTGACACTATATTCCTGATTTTCAGTCAAGAAATTTTTCTGATAGCTTTGAGAACGTCATAAAGATGTAGGCCTGTACACAAAAGAGTAATCGCAGATTGGAGACTACTCCTAGAAGTTGAAATTGGGGCTATATTATTCCCAGGTAAAATATTACTTATCTCTAACAGCATCCCATACTAAAAATAATTATCAGTTAAATTATACAGGTGTATTCTATTTATCAGCTAATCCTGGAGTATCCAATTGAGAAATTACTTTTTACAATAACAATAATAAATACTAAATCTTTATCAGTAAGATAGTGAAAGCCCCATATGTTTATTATCACATTGAAGCTAACCATATTAGTTCTATTATTGTATTCTTATCTGGTTTTAAGTGCTTGACTTGTAATATTGATATAAGATGTAATGGAGAATAAATTAAGCAGGTTAATTTTCAAGTGGGTGAGCTCTGAACCTTTGATTTCTATATATTTATAACATTTCAACATCAGTATACTTATCTAAAAATTAACATTTGCTATATTATACTAGTGAAAATTATTAATATTAGAATTTATAATAACGGTTATCGGTACATAATTATAATATCTATTACCTATTTTTTAATTATTATTTTAGGAGGTAGAAGTAATTGAAAGCTCAATTTTATAATTGTTAATCTTGTTAACTACTACTTCAGATTATGCTTAAGACTAATAATTAAAATAATGTGATAAGTAAGATGTTAAATCTGGTATATTCCAGTTAAATTCCTCTTAAGCGAACAAGATAAAATATTGGTGGTACATACTCAACAATTTGATTAAGCAAAAGTGGTATAAGTTTGAATTATTTTGATGCTGAATTTCAAGTTTTTCCTAAAGATTACCTATAACGGTAGAAAAAACATATAATTAGAATTATATGTTTAATGATGAAATGAAAATATATATATTAATAGTAAAAACTTTTGTAGGCAGACTTCCTACTTAAAATTAAATAATAATTATCTGAATAAATTAGCTAATTATTATTTAATTTTCTATTCAGTTAAGTTAATAATTTGAGTGTAATGCTTTATAAGGCTATTAGTTTTTACATTAGCTTTGACAATATTTATATTTAAGTAGATCTATTCTATTAGAGCTGCTTGTTACGATTAGATATAATTACTAAAAGGATTTTTGTTATTCCGTTTGTATCTGAATTATCTGCAACATATTCTAGCTTTTAACAGCTTATTTTCAGTAAAATCAATTCTAATATAATCAGAATTAATTTTACGTTTGATATGAAATTAATTATTTTAGCCTATCTTTGACTTCCAATCAATAAAAGCAAGGCATGGTATTCTAAAACTATGCCTTGCTTTTGAGTAATTAATAACCTATTTAATTGAAACTTAACTATATTAATAATCCTAGGCTAGGGAGATTCTAATTAAGGAATTAGGCTGCAAGAATTAACTCACAGAAAATAATCTTATATCTATCATTTTGGTATTAATTCAAGTCAATTAGTCTTCTAATTAAGTTCTTATTAAATCATTTAGTTGATCAAGTTTAAATTCTGTGGCTATATTTATTTATATAGCTTGTCATACTTACTGCTTTAATCAAATAAAAACAGCAAGGATAATACTTATCAAAACTATTAGTTCGATTATCATCAACCAAGTCTATCTCGGAATTATGAATTAACTATGGTATTTTTTTTAATCTATTAAGTAGCTAACTTAAATATCTATTTGCATACCACAAATATTATCCAGTGTATTTGCTAATACTTGTTCATAACAGTAGCAAATTTTATTATGGATATTTTCTAAATTCATCTTACTTAAAAATTTATAAACCTTTATTTAAAAATACTGAAAAGCTATTATAATATCTCAGCTATCTAAAAATACTATTTAAGTATTACTTTTCTGATTTTTACGGTAATAAAAATGATATTTAATTCTAATAATTATGATCTATACCATCCCGTAAAAATATGTAGTAAATTATAAAACAATATACTTTTTAAGTGAAGTGATGGTAGTGCTATATCATCAGCAAAAGATATTAAAAGAAAACTTATAATGTCTTTACCCATTAACAGATTCAAGAATTAGTGTATTTTGAATATAAGGTTTCATTTCAATCAGTCAATTGTTAAATAACAATTAGATATACAAAATAGTATAGCTATAGCTGATAATGATGGGCCGTTGACTAAGCTTTATATATTGATAAAAACTATATTAGCTTTTACCTTTACACTTACCATCCCCTACTTTATTGGTACTATACTTCCACAAGAATTTATCACTAGAATATAAAACACTTGAGGCGGTGGTTACTGCATTAGTTACTCTGAACAAGTGACAAATAATAGAGGAATTTACCCTTGTTTATCAAAGAAAGAAAAAATAGTAGTCTTATGTTTACTATGTTGTACTAGTGCATGTGCATTTTACCCTAAAATTTCTCCTACTTGTAGCCGCATACCATTTACAAAATCCCATCCTGATAGAGGACGTTTTCCAGCTACTTGTAATTGTTGAAGCAATAGTAAGCCCTCACCAGTCTGAACAATTGCACCAACACCCTTGACAATTTTGACTATTTCTCCTGTAGTACCAGACAAGATTGATAAATCTGGAATTTTGCGTTCAAGCCCTTGTAACCTTGGTGGTAAAAGGTTCCAATAGCTGGAGCCAATTGGAACTGTAGACATTACTTTCAAGCTTTGATGACGAAAACCAGTAACACAGCTAGGATAGAACCCACGAATTCTATTATGAATAGTAATAGCAGTTTGTGACCAATCTAATTGGTAATCTTCTTTCTTAATTAAAGATGCATAGGTTGCAGCTGTATCATCTTGGGTTATGGCTTTAATTTTCCCTTGTTCTAACCTTACTAATGTTTCTATCAACAAGTCTGCACCAAGGCTTGCTAGCCTTTCAGCCACATCATGGGCATTATCCAATAAACCAATAGTTGTTTTTTCCATTAATAGTATTGCCCCTGTATCCATGCCTGCATCCATTAACATGGTAGTAATGCCTGTTTCCTGTTTGCCATCACAAATACTCCATTGAATTGGTGCTGCTCCACGATACTGAGGTAAAATTGAGCCATGAATATTAATACATCCTAATATGGGTATATCTAAAATCTGCGAAGATAGAATTTGCCCATAGGCTACTACAACAAATACATCTGCACTACTGGCTTGTAGTTGAATTAAGATATCTGTATCTTTTTTTAGTCTTTGGGGTTGTAATACAGGCAAATTATGACTCATGGCAAAGCTTTTTACAGGTGGAGAAATTAATTGTTTTCCTCTTCCCTTGGGTTTGTCTGGTTGAGTTATAACTGCTACTACCTCAAATTTTGGATGACTCAGTAATTTATCTAAAGTAGGAACAGCAAACTTAGGAGTACCGAAAAATACAACTTTCATAGACTGGATGGATTTACAGAATAAACCACGAATATTACAGCCACTATTATTGTGGTGGAGAAATCACTTCAAATTGAGGATTTGGATATATCAATATATCTATCTCTACTAGTATTAAAACTAATTCAGTTTTGTCAAAAATTCACGAGTAGTTACTTGTATTATTAGAGTTTGTTAAAACCATTTTTCATATGTATATTACAACATCCTGTAGTATAATTAATGATGAGGTAATAATGTTAACAATAAAAATTTTTGAATTGTTTATTTTAGTTTTCATTACAATTAAGTTTAATAAAAACATAAAAATTAAGTATATGTCAAATATTATTGATTATCTCCGATATTTTACATCTAGTTTTCAAGCTCCAAGTAATTATGAGCAGGTTGGGAGTAAACTGAAATTTTAGCCTAAATTCCAGGTCTCATTTATTCCTTATGAAATCATCTCTATTTATTTTGGACTTGTTTAGTCAAGTAAATTACTCTCAACGCAGTTGAAGATAGTCCATATATACCTCTTTTTTACATGTTTTTAGGTCAAAAAAACATGTAAAAAATTCACATCATAATCAGTTATCTGGCTTTTTTTTTGGAGACTTCCACCCGAATCTCTGTTTCCTGGCTATCTTATCACTCTACTTAGATAGAAACCCTAACTTATCGGGAGAAACAAGCTGCAAATAAAAAATGTACAAGATCTTTCATTAGTGGGTCTAATTAAATATACTTCTCTATTTTTTCCTTAAAAGTAATAATATTGGTAGTATACTAAATGTCAGCTCTACTCAACACCTCAAAAGCACATAACTATTTCTTTTGTATAAGAAAGTGAAAAATGCAACTCATCAAGTTATAATGCGATGTTAATAGTAGGTTAACAGTTAATGTTAGTCAAGACTGTTGTTGAAATTCAGTTGTTTTAATTACTATTATTTTCGTATTGCCATAGTGATTCTTATTTAGATCTTCATGGGGTATGAGATAAATTATATAACTACTCACACAAAACCAATAGAATGCTTGCGACTCTTATTCTGGTAGGTCAAAATTCAGGGGCTAACTGTTATGGTCGGTAAAGTAAGTGGGATTCAGGTTGTTCCAAGTATAAGTATTTATCATGGTTAACTAAATTCCAGTAATTGAGTAGCTACATTATTAACATGGTGATTCCTTCTGACATTATTTATAGCGTTAGTATTTGTTTGAAGGAAGTAAACAAGTCAACTAATGTACCATAATCTGGTAACTAAACAGTTAAATTCAAATCTTGCTCTTGTTTCTACTAATTTTATATTTGTTGGAAGTACTCCAATTAGTCTGTAGTACTCTTAGTTAAATCGAAATATAAAACTCATACACAAGTTAATATGTCTAATACTAATCAACTATAGAGTAGTAGTCTCCTTAGGATTCGATGAAACAAGATGATTAGGGGTTTTCATTATAACTATTGGCCAATGATAGGTATCTTAAGAATCACGTCATTTTTATAAAAGAGCACTATATTTGTCAATCAGTAGTTATAGTTACCTATTATACATATTATTCATTGCCTGCTTTTGCTTTCTCATAGACGCACCTCCTTACACTCACGGCTTTCTAGAGGGTCAAACAATGTCTAAATCCCCTTTATTTTCAGGATGGTTCAGGGTGCAATCATTCTTTGATTACTCTGTGATCATGCTACTTTTAGCACCCTTGTTATTAGTTTCAGGCTTCACTCATATGGGACAGTCAAAAGCGAAAAAAAATGCTTTAGCAGAGGGATTATCTAACTCAGTAGTTGTGTCAACTGCTGGGGAATTAAAATTTGACTTCATTGTTGAGGCAAAAGTTACAAGGGGATTGAACTACTCACTATCTTCATCAGCAGCTTTGAGAAAAATTCAACTGCAAAGATTAGAACTGGCTGAGAACATGGCAATAGCTGCATTACGTCAAACACCATCAATACAAGCATATGCCGTTGATTTTTTAGCAAGCCAATCAAGGCCCTTGAGCAGGAATCATACAGGACATTCTTTTACTTCAGACTTATTACCTATATTTACAGCACCATCTAGTCAATATGCAAAAGTACAAGATAAATTAGTACAAAAATGGTTGAGAGATTATAATAAAAAAGCTATTAATTTATCAATAGCATCAGCTGAAGGTAAACCCTTACCCAAAGCTCAAAAGATGAAAGTGGTAAAGGAATTAAATGAGACTCAATTAGAAAACCAAGAAGATCCTATTGCTAGCCCTCATCCTATTCCTTGGAAATGGATTCTCTCTACCCAAGAGGCTATTTCCTCAAAGGGTAATTCAGGTATGTTTTATTATAGAAGTACGCCGGTCATTTCACCTGATGTTCGCTATGCAGTGTATAGCCGCATACAGTTACTAGTAGAGCCAAAAATGAATAATACTCGTGTCACCAGCGTGTTATTCATTGAAGATAGACAGAAAAAAACATTAAAAGTACTCAAATCTACTTCCAAGATTAAGGAACCCTTGCTAAAAGTTAACACAACCACAGCCGACTATATACCTAAAGGCACAATTGAGATATTTGTACCTGTTAGTTGGTCAAAAGATGGTTGTCGTTTTTTGACCAGACAATTTCAAGGGCTTATGAATACATCTGATGCCACTGATAGTGCTGTAATTTGGGACAAAGAAAACAATAGTATTAATACTATTGCTCCAAGCCAAAAGGAAGATGAACACCATAAGATGGCAGTATTATTAGGTTGGAGCAAAGCTCAACCCACAAAAGTAATGTTTCGTGCAGGAGAATTAGGTCAAGAGGAATGGCCTTTAGTTACCGTTTCTGATAATGGCAAAACAGTAGCTGCAATAAATGCAGACAGACCTGTGGTTTTTGGCGATCATAATCAAGATATTTGGAGAGTCTCACAAGTAGCCTCTAGATAGAAAAGTTGCTAATAGATTTCTTTCTTTTATCCCTTAAAACCCATGGTTATCACCATGGGTTTTAAGTTCTTACTATAACTTAGCACCGCACTCCGGATCAGAACTATTGCGATGAGAGTTTTTTGCATCACAGTTACTATAATGTAAAAGTCATGTATTTGCCTTATGTTCTTTCTTGGCTAAACCCAACATTTGAGAATTACTTTTACCAGGAGCTACCATAGGATAGCAATTCTCATCCCTTGTGACATAAACATTCAAAATTACAGGGCAATCAGAAGTCAGCATTTGCGTAATTGCGTCAGATAATTCTTCCCGCAATTTAACTACTATGCCTTTAATACCGTAAGCTCTGGTCAACAGTTCAATATCTGGCATTCCTAATTCCATATTAGAACAAGAATAACGTTTACCATAAAATGCTTGTTGCCATTGACGCACCATCCCCTGCCAACCATTATTAATAATGACAGTTTTTACATTAATACTATACTGTGCCAAAGTCCCCAATTCTTGCAGACACATTTGGAAACTAGCATCCCCACTAATACAAATAACTTCATCCTCAGGACGTGCTACCTTCACACCCATGGCAGCGGGTAAGCCAAAGCCCATAGTACCCAAGCCTGCACTAGAAATCCAGCGCCGGGGACCATTTTTTAAGAACTGAGCTGCCCACATTTGATGCTGACCCACATCTGTAGTGTAGTAGGCGTGAGGAGCTTGAAGTCCAACTTCTGCAATTACCTCTTGGGGGGAAATTGTATCATGCTTTTGTGGTATAATTAGGGGGTAATCTTTTTTCCAGGAGTGAATTGAAGCTAACCACTCTTGAGTCTGATTAGGATTAGCAAGGAATTCTGTTTCTTGGCAGCAGTTTAACATATCTGTTAGAACATTTTTAACATCACCCACAATAGGCACATCTGGAACGCGGTTTTTACCTACTTCTGCCGGATCAATGTCAATATGGATAACTTTAGCAAAGGAAGCAAATTCATCTAACTTCCCTGTAACACGATCATCAAACCTTGCACCTACACAAATTAGTAGATCACAATCGCTAACAGCAAAATTTGCATATGCCGTACCATGCATACCCAACATACCTAGGGATAGGGGATGAAGTTCTTCAAAAGCACCAAGACCCATCAAAGTTGTAGTGACAGGAATATTAAACAGCTCTGCCAGCGCTTTGATTTCTTCATGAGCATTAGCCGTAATCACACCACCTCCAACATATAATAGTGGTCGATGGCTCTCTTTGATTAAATGTAAGGCTGCACTTATTTGTTTGGGATTTCCTTTGACTATAAAGTGATACCCTGGTAATTTCACCAAACCAGGTTCCACAGGTATGTAGTCAAATTCCTCCAAAGCAACATCCTTAGGTATATCAATTAATACTGGACCTGGGCGGCCTGTGCTAGCAATATGGAAAGCTTCAGCTACAATATTTGCTATATCTTGTGAATTCCGTACAACATAGGAATGCTTAACAATAGGAAGCGTTATACCATAAATATCTGTTTCTTGAAATGCATCCGTACCAATTGCAGCCCTTGGAACCTGTCCAGTAACGACAACAATGGGGATAGAATCCATATAAGCTGTAGCAATACCTGTAACTAGATTAGTGGCCCCTGGGCCAGAGGTACCAAAACACACTCCTACTTTACCTGTGGCGCGGGCATAACCATCTGCTGCATGGGAAGCGCCTTGTTCATGTCTTACCAAAATGTGTTTGATACTTCCAGTTGCCTCAAATGAATATAATTCATCATAAACAGGTAAAATCGCACCGCCAGGATAACCGAATATACATTCCACCCCATGCCGTTTAAGGCTATCCATTAGGGCAAAACCACCGGATACACGTTTTGGTGTCATAATTGACGATGAAGACACTAGGGTTTGGCTTTGATGCTCAGCAGATGAAGCACCGATAGAATAACCTGTTTCTCTTGGAGAGACACTTCGTGAATGCACAGTCCGAACCTCACGTCTTAAGTTTAAGATGATCAGGATTTCATTTTAATAGAAAAGCTTAAATTAGTTCTTAATAATTAATTTGCTAATATCCTTGAGTGGTGTATTCAATGAATTACCCTACCAAGGCTATAACATATTTTTCAAGACTCGCCTGGTATTTTGCCAAGCCCAGAATCCTACACCTGCTACGATTAGGCTCATACTGATCAAAACGCTACGTAAATCGAAAGCATCAGTTAAAGGACCAGTAATTGCTAGAGGAGCAGATAAAGCAATATTAACGGCATGATTTTGAAAGCCGAAAACTTTCCCATGCATGGAATAGGGGGTACATTGTTGTATTAAAGTTTGCATGGGCACATAAATAAAAGCAGCCCCAATCCCTAAAAAGATACATAAACCCAAAGCTAATATCAGATTATGGGTAAAGGTAAATAATCCTAAAACTAAAGCCATAAACAAAAAGCCAACTAGTGGTAAAGGTTTGTGATGTAAACTGTTGCCAAATTGCCCTAAGATTCCTGCCCCTGTTACCATACCTATACCTGCTGCTGCAAGAAAAAAGCTAAATTCTTCTTGTTTTAAACCAAATTCTGCTGCTAACCTTATAGTTAGTGAAATTAAAGCTGCGAACACACAATAAAGGGTGATTATTTGCAACATGGCATTCAAGATTAATATATTTTGTTTCAAGTAGCTTAATCCTTCCTTAAAATCTACCCAAGGGTGAATTAATGCCTGGCTGTCCAGAAGCTTTTTAGGTTCTTTAAATCTAATAGGTAGCATTGTAAATGCTGATGTTAGGTAAAAGAAAGCAACTACTAATTCCCGACCGAAATCTGTTGCTATCCAGTTCCTTGCCCAGTTTAAAATAGGTACACCTATAGCAAACCCTACAATCATCGCTGTCATCATAGTGCTGCTAAATAAAGCATTAGCTGCCATCAGACCTTCTTTACGGACAATTAACGGCAAAGCTGCATGTTCTGCGGGAGCAAAAAATTGGGTAATTGTGGAAATAGCAAAGACAAGAAGAAGTAGAACAATGAATTCTTGTGGTAAAAACGGTAAAAATAATATTAATAAACCCCTAATAAAATCAGAACCTACCATGATCATTTTTTTGGGGAAACGATCAACAAATACACCTCCTGCAGAACCAAAAAGTATAGCTGGTATAGTAAATGCCATTAATAGAATGTCGTTTGGTTTTGCTGCTAAACCCGCTGGAGGGGAGTAATTCTCTAACAAAGCAACCATTAAGACAAAGAAGATTTTATCCCCTAGTTGGGATATGAGTTGCCCAATCCACAACAGCAGGAAGTTGCGGTTTTTAAGCAATATGGAAAACCCATTATTCACAGCAGCAGGTTCAATAGAAAACATCTAAACATTAAGATAGAGGTCAGGGGTAATGAATAAAGTAAATCTAAGTGTTATTAGTTTATAGGTTTTGCGATACATAATTTGTCGATTTATAACGGAAATAATCGCAGTCCTGTTTTCTTACTCCCAAATTTTTTAGTCAATTTTCCTAACTATTTTTTGTGTATTCTTGCAGGAGTAAGTATAAAAACTCAATTAGACCCAAGCTTTTATTGTAGTTAGACTCATTCATGGGTGAATCCACCCACCAGCCTTTAACAACTTGTGGTGATCGCCACATTTCTAAATGTTCCACAAATGGGTCTGCATAGAAGTTATTGTTACCAATACCAAGCATTCTTGAACTCCAATGAGTAAAATAATCATGGCTAATACGATGAATGGGAAAATTGACACATGATGTAATCAAAGGAACTCCCCATCCATCCATGGCAATAAAGGCTTTAATTTTACCTCCCGAAATTTGCCAATTAAATGCCGCAATAATTGCTCCTAAAACCCCTGCACTAAAGCTAATAAAGATTAATGGAGTAGTGTGTTGATTTCTCAAAGAAAATGAAAAATCGGCATTTAGCCGTTCGTATAAAAACTTGAAGATATGTACGCCCGATAAATTTAACATTCCTCGGTTAGGAAAAACCAGCAATTCTACTGAATTATGGCAACCAAGCTCCTCCATAATGGGCTTGATGCATTGAGACACAAAATTATCAGTCAATTGTGGAGAATGAATTCCAGGACAAATAATAATACTCATTTTATTTTAGATTACTCTTGTGAAAAGCCCCTGCTGCAAACCTATGAATTTTTGATTAGTGATGTTTTCTTCTACTAATTTTTTGGTCAATATCTTCCTATTAGATTAGGTAATTATAAATATTATTTTACCTATGCAAAATTATTTATGCTGTTAATTTTTTCCTAGCTGCATTCCATCATGCAATATTGATGGAATGAAGTTTTGAGCTCTTACTAAATACAATGTAGAAATCATTAGAAGATATAAATCTTCTTATTTCGTTTATCTTTTTTCATGTTGTATCTACTGGAGAGAGATAATAATGTAGTAAAGGAAAACACAAAGCTCTTGTTTATCTCTCCAAACTAGATTGTATTGAGGAATTAACCGTGGTTGCTATTTCAAAAACAGTAGAAAAAGGCTCAGAGCATTTGTCTAATCAGGATAATGTAGCTGTATTACTTATGGGATACGGAGAAGTAGAAAGCTATAATGATTTTGCTAGTTACAATGAACAGGCTTTGAATCTGCTAACGGCAAAATTTGCCCCTGTGCCTGCTTGGGTTTATCCCCCACTAGCAAAATTGTTGGCACTATTTGATCGACATGAATGGGGACATACCCATCATGATTTTATTTCCCCTCATAATGCTATTTTTGAACGGCAACGGGCAGGGATAGAGGAAAACCTACAAGCCAAATGGGGTAATAAAGTTAAAGTCTTTAAGGCTTTTAACTTCTGTGCACCCTTTCTTCCCTCGCAGGTATTAGCAGAAATCAAAGCACAAGGTTTTGAAAAATTGTTGATTTATCCATTATTGGTAGTGGATTCCATTTTCACTAGTGGTATTGCCATTGAGCAAGTCAATCAGGCTCTGGTCAATATAAATGATGGTGAATGCCATTGGGTTAAAAGTCTGCGCTATATTCCTTCTTTCTTCAATGAACCAGATTATATCAATTTAATAGCGCAGTTAGTAGAGGAGAAAATTAACTCTAGCCTAGTCAATAACTATATACCCTCAGAAATTGGCATCATCCTTATGAATCATGGTTGTCCCCATAAAGCTAAAGGATTTACCTCTGGGATAACGGAAAGTCAGGTACTGTACGACTCAGTAAGGGAGAAATTAATCAATCGTTACCCTTTAATTTCTATAGGTTGGCTCAATCATGACACCCCTTTAATTGAATGGACTCAACCTAATGTAACCCAAGCAGCTAGAAATTTAATCCAGTTGGGTGCAAAAGTGATTATTTTTATGCCCATTGGTTTTGCTACAGAAAATCATGAAACCCTCTTGGATGTGGACCATATTATTCACTACTTGGAAAAACAATACACTGAAGTCAATTATATTCAGATGTCTTGTGTGAATGACAACTCAAAATTTTTAGCTATGGCTACAAGATGGACTGAAAATCATATTGAAGCATTGTTTTCAACAAAGGGGATTACAGTCAATGCAAGCAATAACAACCACTACCATAAACATGATCACTAAAAAAAAGTCCTGAAGACAAGTACACTCTTGATTTTTCGGAGCAATATTTAGTACTTCTAGGCTTTATACACTTTCTAGCTATGCAAAGACTACTAATGAAAAATCTTTAAGACATTGGGTTGATGTTTTAAATACTAATGTCAATCAGTGAAATCTAAAGATATTTTTCCAAAAAGCCAGAGTTTTATCTTTGTGAACAAGCAAGTAGTTAACTTTGAATGAAGTCAAAATTGATGGGATTTAATTTATGGGGGGGGGGGAAACATACTACCAGTATATTTGTCTCCTTCTTTTTTATGACAGAATTGACAGTTGGCAATTCTCACTTTTGTGATAAATGCTAGGCAGTGAATTAAAGATAAGTTTCATAGTTATTGAAACTTATGTGTTTAAGCAACTATATGGGAAATCATGAATTATACAATGTAAATTATATTAATATATATCAAAGTATTGAAAATCATTGGTATATATTAATGGGAAAAGATATAGTTGAATATGGGAGTAATTATTTATAAATTTAGACAGTAGCTCTTCACTTATATTGATTTTTCAGGTGGATGTATCTGTAAATAGGCATAAATCTATGCAGTCTACTATATGTAAGATTATTAGTAAAAGCTATATATCGGAAGGCTAGCAGACCTATAGAGAAACTAATAAACATTTAGGATACCTCTAATTGAGGGTACCTAACACATATAATAAAATAACATATTTACAAGTAATTCCTTTGAAATTTGATTAGTGACTTTATCGAAATTCTATAATAAGCAACAAGTGTTTGGTATTATTAAACAGCATACTTGTGAAATAGAGCACAAAAATAATTTCTGCCATCCATACAGCATTTTTTTGCATTTAAATCTCATTGATAAATTTTATAAAATTTATCAATGAGATTTTTATTTATCATAGATAATGCTTTATCTCATGGCTAGATTTACATATTAAAAGTCAATTTATAATTGACTTTAGGTATGGGTTATAATCATTAATTACTGTGAAGTATTTTTAGACCTAAAACCCAGTCTAAATTCCAATAGATACACAACTAATATTTTTTTATTTC
Source organism: Richelia intracellularis HH01 (assembly GCF_000350105.1). Classification (GTDB taxonomy): domain Bacteria; phylum Cyanobacteriota; class Cyanobacteriia; order Cyanobacteriales; family Nostocaceae; genus Richelia; species Richelia intracellularis. The sequence continues at coordinate 15,423 of NZ_CAIY01000005.1, read as the reverse complement.
TTTTGCAAAGATTATTCATTAGCTTCTTTATCCTATAAGTATTATAGAGCTGGAAAGATTATTATTTTAATTTATGTACTATTTACTTTACAAAGTTCATCACTGAAAATCTAAAAATAACGTGTTGATAAAACTAGGGAAAACTTGCTTATAATTCATATTAATTAAGCTAATAACTATATCTGTAAATTATTTTTCTTTATGGGTAATAACTATTGAAAAAAATATACATATGAGCAGATTTAAGCTTTTCCGTAATTTTACTGAAATACATAAATAAAAATATATTTTTTATTGTGATTAATCACTATTTATTCACCCATAAGATAGAGCCGCTGAAAGTACTTTTTCCAATAAACTATATAAATATTGTTAATCTTACTTTTATGTCTTTACCTACTAATTTAATGTTATGTCGTCCAATTTCTACAATACGAGTACTTATAGTTGACGACCACGAACTCACTCGTTTGACTCTCAAACTGGCTTTTTCTCATCGAACTGATATACAGTTAGTTGGTTTGGGAGCTAATGGTAAGGAAGCTATACAAATGGTTCAAGAATTACATCCAGATGTGATTATCCTTGACTTGCAAATGCCTGTTATGGATGGTTGGGACGCTTCCTGCCAAATTAAAGCTATTGCACCTCAAACACAGATTATTGCCTATTCCTCCCTAGAAAGCAAAAAAACTCCAGAGACAAAACTTATAGGGCAGTGGGACGCTTATTGTCAAAAAGATGTGCCTACTGGGGATTTAATTAATCTGGTTAAGAAGCTAGGAATTAATTTAACGCACTATATAAGTTGTTGCAAAATATATTAATAACAATGTACAAATAAACAATGTACAAATAACTAAAAATCACTCTGAGAGGCTGTCAAAGAGAGAATAACTTCTAAATCATAAAAAAAGCATTGGGTGCAATATATATCGAATCAATAGATAAATTGCCAGCAGAACCTATTCCTAGGTTTACTGCCGGCTATGATTTGTAATTACTACTTATTGTGTATCAAGTATTAGTTATTTTCCTATTGGTAAAAGGTACGTTGAAATTCATCTAGCAATTCATCCATTTCTTCTAAAGCTTGATTTACATCTATTCTCAAGTTGCCCAAATTCGCTTGTTCTAGTAAACTCAACAAATATTCTCTCTTGCTTGCAACTGTTTCGATCCTTTGTTTAATAGTTTTGATGTCCATGGCTTATTATCCATACTTAAGTATCATTATTTCTAAACTTAACTCAAAAAATGGTGCTGAAGTTTGGGATATGCAAAATTATTGGCGGTATTTTCAATGACGAATTAGTCTTTCCCAATTAGTTATCAATCACTAACGATAGGAAAACTGTATTACAAAAATATATACCATTTAAATTATGTTTCGCCGATTTTCTTTAGGTACAATAGGTTTAATTGTAGGCACCACCTTAACTATCATTGGCTTTATTGCCTATGGCCAAGGGAATGCGACCCTAAACTTAGTAGGTTTTCTTTACGGTATTCCCATGTTGTTGGGTGGACTGGCACTGAAAACCAACGAACTCAAACCTATTCCATTCAGTCAACCTACTACTCCGGCAATATCTAAGTTGCGTCAGCAACAAGCAACTACCACTCAAGTTAAAATCCTTCAAGATATCACCCGTTATTGTTACGGTCAAAATGCTCATTTGGAGAGTACCTTAAATTACCTGGGTTTAAGTGTTACAGACCAGGGAAAAACAAAAATTAATAGTTTGCGAGAAATAAATCATAATGGTTCTTATGCTCTTATCTTAGAATTTGACTCTCCTTTTATTCCAATTGAAACCTGGTTGCAAAAACAGGAGAAAATGACGAAATTTTTTGGCCCAGGTATAGAAGTAGAAGTAACACAACCAAGTAAAGAGCGAATAGATTTAATTTTAATGACCTTACCAGAATAGATAATTCATGAAGGGGAGCATGACAGGGAGGAATTTAAAGTAACACGTGGCTTTTCATGCTTACTCCCTACCTTCACTTTACTTTAAATATCTCATGAAAGTTACTTTTCTAGACGTACAGCATACCATTGTAAATATTCACCTTCCCCAATATCCAACTCACAACTTGTATCAATTAAATTCTGGGATCGGGTAAGTACACAATCAAACTTTTGTAAGTCTACTGGTAAATCTTGAAGAGATATTTTTTCTAAAACAGTCTGAAGTTTTTGCCGTAGCTCATATTTCGTGAGAAACTGCTCTGGTTGATTAGTTTCCAGAACCACAAAATACTCTTGTTGGTAACTTAATGAGTCTGACATAGCACATAATTATCATTAACAAAAAATAAACCCTGACATTAAGACTAATTCTACCGCTATTAACCATTAATATTAAAATACTAATTTACAATCTTACGGTAAATCAAGCACTTTTGATTAAGATTACCCACCTGAATTTTATTGCTGGCAAACTATCCTACGATTATCACCTCAAAGGTACTTTAGATTCTCTATCAAATATTTAATAGGAGATTCTGGAAAGTTCTGCTATATGTTTCATTAAGCTATAATTGATCATTAGAAACCCGAAATAAACAATATGTTCAATTATGAACGAAACTTCTTATATTTTGCTAAAATGAGAGAAATGAGAAAGTTTATATAGAAGAGCTGATTTTATTATAGGGAGTATAAACACTTACAATTATTGTAGAAACAGTAGGCAATAGAAACAAATTACTATCAATATTTTGGGGTCGTTATAATAGATTTTAGTTTTAAGCAAGGTGAACTTGGAAAAAGTTCACAATAAAAATTTCTAAGTATCTTAGGATATCATAGTAAAAAATGCCTGCTAATATTACAACAAATAGAGGTTGGGGATTTCCTAAAGTCTAAAAATGTAACGATAATATTTTTGCTATAGTAGGGTTAAAGGTTATGAATTTACTCAAAAGTAAAAGGGTTAAGAATAGAGAGTTAACTTAGCCAAAGTCATATTACTTTATAGACATGTTTCTATTATGGTGAAACCCTATAATGTATGAAGTATAGTTTATCCTAACCCTCATTTAGCTAAAGTCTTTAAATAAGATTAATTAGCTAATAAACATCAATTATGGAATTTTGATTTGATAATTTTACAAAATAATTTCCATAAATAAATTGGGTATAAAACCCCAGATAAGACTACGGACAATTTCCCAACAACTTCAATATGAGAAATTGTAATTATTAATGGGAATATATCAATTTTCTTGTTGCAGTCATCTGCTTTAGCTTTGTAGAATCAGACCACCGATTTTTTGCATTGTATATATTAGGGATACGCTTAACTTATATCGTTCATAAATATGCTGTTAACTTATTCACGGTCTTTACTAGCGAGGCTTTTCTACAATACACTCAATCCCACAAATATCCTTTGAGATTATTAACTGGCAAGAAGTTTCTTAGATGGTGGCTTTAGGAGGTATTTGTTTCTAACTTAAGGGGATACTCTAATTTTGATGATTAAAAGCTTGAATTATCTTCACTTTGTTAAAAGAGTAGTAGAGTTTTTCATATGGAAACAAATAATCTTATTTCCAAATTAACTTTTCCCAGTAGTCTTAAATTACTGCATCATGAGGACCAATACACCGGTCTCAAGGACACAAAAAGTTAGTGAGCACGAATCTGGCTTTACAAGATTGTGCAGACATGGAAATATTAGCAAGTCTTCTTTATTTTAAAAAGGCATCTGGATCTGCATTACTATGAGCATTCTCTTATTTGCTGTGAAGTAGATGACTATAAACTCTAATCGTAATCAGTATGATCATAACGGATAAAACACTCCTGATTTGGTAACATTCTATATTCTTAGATGGATATTTGTTAGTAATTATGCTCAAAAAAATTGAGGTGACAAATACCAATCTTAGCTCTGACTCCAAATCAGCATGTCTTATTCTGATTGCATAGAAAGTTTCTTATCATAACTTTTTACCTTCTACACGTGTGCAATATTGATTCCCATTATTTTTAATTGTAATTACTTGGCTTTCATCCAATTTTCACCTTGGTGTACATCTACTACTAAGGGAACATCCAAGTTTATAGCATTTTCCATCACCAATTTAATTCTGATTTTTAACTCTTCCCACTCATTGGGGGGTAATTCCAGCACCAATTCATCATGAACTTGTAATAATAATCTTGCCTTATAATCCTGAAGGACATTATGCATTTTAATCATAGCAACTTTAATAATATCAGCACTCGAGCCCTGTATAGGTGCGTTGGCTGCAGAACGCAATAATCCAGAATCATAAGCATCTATTTTTTTGATGTCATCGAAGTCAATATCATCTATACGGCTTCCTTTAAATTTTTGCAACCGACTGCTCGCAAATGAAAAGTAGCGTCTTCGTCCCATGATAGTCTCTACAAATCCCTGCGTGATAGCTTGCTTTTTTACTTGTTCTAGATACTTAAACACTCTGGGATATCGGGTATAAAACTTACGAATAAACTCACCGGCTAGTTTTCTATCTATACCTATGGAGCGCGAAAATTTCAAGGAGCCCATACCATATATCACACCAAAGTTTATAGTCTTAGCAATTCGACGATCCTCTACTGTCACTTTGTCTTTTTCAAACATCAATTGCGCCGTCACAGTATGAATATCTTGGTTATTACGGTAAGCTTCCAGTAGTACAGGTTCTTGACTGAGATGGGCCAGTATTCTCAATTCAATTTGTGAGTAGTCAGCAGCTACTATTAACCAGCCGGACTCAGGTAAAAACGCTTTTCGAACTTGACGACTAAATATGGTACGAATGGGAATATTTTGCAAATTGGGATTTGAAGAGGACAATCGACCTGTAGATGTGATGGTTTGATTAAAATTGGTATGTATTCTCTGGGTATCTGAGCGTACTAAGTTAGGCAATGCATCAACATAAGTAGACTTTAGTTTTGCCAGGGCACGGTACTCAATAATGGCATTAATAATCCCAGTTTTATCATCATCACGCATTTTTTCCAAGGTTGCTGCATCTGTAGAATATCCAGTTTTGTTTTTCCGCGAGTATTTCGTACTTAAACCCAACTTTTCAAATAAAATTAGGTTCAATTGTTTAGGAGAGCCCAGATTAAAATCTTCCTCAGCAATTTCATGTACTCGTTTTTCTAACTTTCCTAAGTCTATGACTAACTGTTGAGACAGTTCTTGTAAATATTTATTGTCTATGCTAATTCCTTGGTATTCTGCTTCTGCTAATACTGGTTCAAGAGGTTGTTCAATTTTTAAGAGTAGTTTATGCAAAGTTGGGATTTTGACTAATTCTTCCCGTAATTTGCCTACTAATTGAAATGTGCTATGAACTTGCAAACAACAATAATTTGCAACGCTAATAATGCTTAGATCACCAATAGTTTTATTTTTAGGTACCAAGTCACTGTAGCTTTGCATAGTTAAACCTAAATACCGTAGAGATAAATCGCTTAAATTATGACTGCTATCAGGATTTAGGACATAACTTGCTAACATGGGGTCAAATACTACTCCATTCAACTTAATACCTTGTGCACGAAAGACTAAACGATCAAATTTTACATTTTGGAATGTTTTCGGATAATATGAACTCTCAAGGATATGACGTAGTGCTTTTAATACCTTATAAAGTGGCAAATTATCACCTGTTTCATGTCCTATTGGAATATATGCAGTATCATATATTCCTGTTCCCCAACAACAGCCAATCCCAATCAATTTTGAATCTCGCGGTTCCAAATCGCTAGTTTCCGTATCCCAAGCTACTGGTGCATCATGGCTATTAAATAGCAGTAATTTTTCTACCAAATCATTTAACTTGGTTTCCGTATCAATTATCTGTGGTTGGATAGGAGCATATGTTTGTTCCGAGTTGGCAACAGTATCCTCATTCGGAAAAAACCGCAAGTCATCGTTTTTATTATCTGGAGAAGATTGGGAAGTTTCTATAACTGCTCCACCAAGTTTGTGTTGAATATAATTAACTTGTTCTTGAAAAGACTTAAATTCCAATTTTTCTAAAATTGGTATAAGAAGAGTTGAATCAAAACCTTGGAGTTTGCAACTATCCAAATCAACTTTAATGGGAACATCTAAAACAATGGTTGCTAAGTAACGAGACTTATTTGCATTTTCCTTACCACTAACTAATTTAGTTTTAACAGCACCTTTAATTTCATCCAATGACTTATATATATTTTCCAGGGAGCCATAAGTATTAAGTAGCCTAACTGCAGTTTTCTCACCAATACCTTTGACACCAGGAATATTATCAGACTTATCTCCACACAAAGCCTTATAATCAACTACTTGGGAAGGTAAAACCCCTAATTTAGCTTTTACTTGTTCGGTGAAAAACTCACTAATCCCAGTTCCATGAGTGGAACGCTTGAAACCTTCAGGGCTAAAATACAAAATGCTGATATTCGTATCTACATCCACAAGTTGAAATAAATCTCTGTCTCCAGTAAGAATTTTGACTTGATAACCAGCAGCTGCTGCTTGTTGTGCCAGTGTGCCCAATATATCATCTGCCTCATAGCCAGGTGCAGTGAGTGTTTGTATATTTAACCCAGCTAGTAATTCTCTTAAGTTTTCCAAATCTTGAATAAAATCCTCCGGTGTCTCTTTCCTATCTGCTTTGTAATTAACTTCAGCCTCATGACGAAAAGTAGGTAAACCCATATCAAAGGCTACAGTTATTGCTTGGGGTTGCTGGCTGGAAATTACATCAAACAGACATTTGAGGAAACCAAAACAGACACTTGTGGGAATTCCTGAGGTAGTTCGCAATCCACCATTTTTTCCCTTAGAAAAACCGTAGTAAGAGCGAAATGCTAAAGAATGTCCATCTACAAGAATAAAAAGAGGATGGGTTATAGTGGAAGAATAGAGATTCAATGAATTTATACGTTTTGTTTGGGACATAGCCTTATTTTATCTAGATATTGCTTCATCCCTTAGAATTATTATCAACAAAATAGCTAAAAAAGGCTAAATAATTATATGCCATATTTACCTATAAAATGTTGAGAGTTATACTGTGCAGCTAGTTAATTTCAACCTGGATAACTGTTTTAAAAAGGCTCAAACCAAATTCTTGGAATAATATCAAACTCTGGAAAAGTAGTTGTTAATTTATGTCCAACTTATCTGTAGGTTATTGTCTCGTGATGTTGATTATATTGACATGCTAATTAAATACCCATATTGATCGAAGTCTGCAAAAGATCAATAACTTCATTCCACACTAGTAAAATTTTAATATCACTAATTTAATAGAGAATAAGAAAAAATGGGAATTATTCAGTAATTATAAACCAACTCAGTTATAGCAGTTAACAAAAATCAATAAAAACTAAAATCCTAAGAGCTTTTCTAATTTTTCTAGCCAACTCAAGAGCTAGACTTAACAATCAATTATTAAGGAATTAAGCATTCAAAAATATGTGTTTTACACAAAATTACGAAGTGACTAGCCATAGTTATGATTTTAGGTAAGGCAACCACACTAAAAATGGAGATATATCTGCTTCAAAAGCATAATCTATAAAATACAAAGATTGTAAAAATACAAGTAAATTTCAACTTTCTTTATGAAAATTGCACTAAAACTTAAATCCCTCTACTAAGAGGTGAACTTACATGTTATAAGATGAATTGGCAAGTATAATAAGGAGTTATATTCAAACTTATCAATATAATAACGGGCGTATAATACCCAATACTTTACTATAAATGTTCAAGTATCTATGAAATGACTATCAAAATTAAATGGATCTATATACCAGTTAATAACCTACTAATATTAGGCCTAATAATATTTTTATAGTTAATGCTGTTTACCAGCAAGCTGAAAACCCAATAAGTAGGGGGACACAATAACACGAAATAGTGATGTACTACCTAGGATATATAGATTATTTTGCATTCGGGTATTAAATGTAGACATACTCGATTTAAAATTAAAATAGCGAACATAAAAGTTGATTAAGTTATACGTTCATAGTCAAATTCACTTTTGTCAACATTATAAGCAAAATAGATTGATAAATAAAGATAGATTATGAATCTGCAATGATTAATTTTAACTTCCAAACTAAATTAATATACCTGGGTTAAAGTACAAAAATAATAGAATTAGAAAAACCAAAACTGTGGAGATTGTTAATGGAAATTTTCTCGCAGAATAACTTACAATTATGGAACTTCCATCACCACATTAATATTACTAATTAAATGACCCAAAAACCATAATGGGAAAAAGATACGATAAAAAACTGTTTTCTCTTTTCCATTGGAATGTTTACACCAAGCCATAAGGGCTAAATTGAAAATTGGGAAATTATTACGGTTAGTATGAAACACTAATTATAAATACCCTTTTACTTTAGATGAAATATTCCTCTGAATTCTAATCTTAGAATAATTATATAATATAAAAATACAATTTTAGTAGTTACTTACACGTTGACAACTCCTCTGGAAACTCGTCAAGATTACCCTTGCTAAAAATCAAAAATAAATTTGTAATATAGAATTATATACTCTTCCAAAGAAACTAATATATTCACAGACTAATCCTGTCTAATTGGACTTAAAACTTTACTGGGAGAGTCTCTTATAGAAATAAATATTATTATAATTATTTTTAATATAGAAATATTATAATACCTTTGAGGATAAAAATAGAGCTAATTTCAGAAGATTGGAGTCAAACATTCAAATAAAAATCCATATCAGGAAAGTCCATAATTTTAAGATTTTATTTGGTTTGTAGTAAACAATAAAGAGAGAAAATTGTTCGTGTACACTTATATCCTTACAAATAAAAAGGCTATGAGAAAAAAAAGCTCAAGACAAATGCATATCTGGGCTATACTGTGTCATCTCCTGGCTCTTCTATGGATACCTCTAGCTGGGTTGATATTTCTTGGTATTCCATTGTATTTGCCATTTTTTAATATTCTTGGTCCTTTAATTATTTGGCTATGGAAAAGATCCAATTCTCCTTGGGTTGACTTACAAGGTAGGGAGTCTTTGAATTTCCAATTATCTCTGGTAATTTATAGCCTGATTATAATATTTATATCTTTATTGTTAGTTATCCTAACCTGTGTAATTAATCTAATTATTAGTCACTCTGATCATCATGTAGATGTAGATAATGTATTTGGTATGCTTTCTTCAATCTTATTCGGATTGATTTTTATGATTGCTATTTTACAAGCTATTTTGGTTCCCTTCGCTGCTTTAAAAGCGTATAAAGGAAAATATTACCGCTATCCACTTACTATTAGATTCCTGTAGTATAGAAAATAATTAAATGGCAAATTAGTTAAAATAAATTTAATTCAAGAGTGATTTTTAATTTAGGATTGATCATATCTTTAAATTAAGATAAGTTTGAGCACTTTTATGATGAATAAAGTGTTTCAAAAAGCCTTATAATTATGTATGTTAGCTCATATAAATTAACCAAAGAACTATATTTCAGTTAAGGAAAATACTAAGATAGTATTCATTTAAGATCGTTGAATAACAGCTAAACTTTTGCATATTAAGTTTCTATTAGTATTCAATTAAATTAGTTTAAGAGCAGAATATTTAGGCTAACTAGCAATGTTTATTATTATTAGAATTATATAGATTTAAATGGTGATAATTTTGTTAATCAGCTACAAAAGTATAAATTTTATAATACTCATTTAAGCTTATAGGATTTAAAGTAATGTCAAGCAATTATTTTTAATTCTGCTATTTGTAAATTAAACTGACAACTTTACCAGCATTAGTAACAGCAAATCTAATAAATATGAAAGGAAAAGAATTACTTATTAATTTTCCAATTCATAATCCTAATCTATAAGAATTGCCCATTTAATTTGTACTTCTAAGACTATAAGTTATGATGAATTTCTAATATAATTACACTTTTATCATACAAGTATAATCTTGTATCAAATTAATATTTTACTCTTAAATAAAAAAACCTAACTCTTCTGATATTTGTTATTCATGCCAGAATCAATACTTATTTTTGACTTTTCAGTATATTTACTTATTTACATATTGTCAACTTACTACACATAATATCAGCTTGGTTCGAGTCATTTTTCAAGTTAGTTCTGAGTATACGTGAAATCATATATCTAATCTGTTTATGAGTATAAATTTTAGATTACCTAAATTTAACCCTATTAGCTAATTTCACTCAATAATATTTACAAAGGAACAGAAAATGGAAAGTAATAAGAATATCTATGATATCCATTCCAACAACCAGCCCAAAAATAATTTAAATGGGATAAAACCAGAACATATGAAGGACTCCCTAGTTTTTCAGGGAAATATGCCTGCAAGTGATGCGGGTGAAATCGGCAAAGCTAATCTACAAAGGGTATTAGTAGAGTTACGTGTCCCTAGAAATATAGGCATATTGGGGGCAACTCAGGTAATTGCTAGGATGTATGTATATGGCTTTCAATTGGATACCAGCTACGAACCAATTGCCATTCCAAAAAAATTAGGACAAGCACAAAATCTGGAGGTCGGACAACAACAAATCGTAGTTGTACGTGGGATTATAGAAGAAAGTAAAATACCCCAACTAGAAGCAAGACCTGATGTGATGAAAGTCTATAAAGATGCTACTATTAAACCTTTTGAAGCTATGTCTTTGGAGAAAAGAAATAACCTCTAGAAATAGAAAAGAATAATTTTTTTATTATTACTTGCAATTATGTATCAAAAAATTTAAAGAGAGATATATATAAAAGGTATAGCCAATTTGAGGAGAAATCAATGTTAGTTTGCTAGTCGCAAAGGCAAAGGGATTATCATCGGAATTAAAAATGGTAGAACAACTGCATGGTTTCTTTTAATAGTTTTCTTTGAGATCAAACCCCTGATATTTACCTAATATAATTATTAGATATATAGATAGTTAAAGAACTTAAGGCAGTGCCTGAAAAAATATGGTGGTATTTATGCTGCGGATATGTGTAGGAATGGCTATGGGGGGCGAGTTATAAACTGGTACTATATTCTAATAACGTCTAAATGTTTTACTGATGGATTCAAGTATGCTGAATTGATTAGATGCTTAACATCAATATTTGATATAGTTACCAACAGGTTTATTAAAAAAAAATTCAAACATTTATCATAGTGTTATTTGCTTCTGAAACCTGTGGTGAAGTTTTTACTTAAAATAAATGCCAAAATTAATATAAGTTTAGATAAAAATACTTGAGTTTATAATAAATATCCATTCACAATAATAAGTGATGCAGATGAAGATAAATATTTTTTTGATTAGACTTAGTCAGGTTGCAGTATCTTGAGCTTATGATAAATTCAGATATTGTCTTATTAATAACCTTAGGGTTGATCATTAATAATAATAATAATACATTAGTTACTGCTGATATGGGTACTAATTTTATCACATTATTGAAACAAGTTAAGATCTCTTTTCCTGATTCATAGACTAAAAATGCTCTCAAGAGTACCATCAATAATTTTAATAAAAGCCTCCTAAAATTTAGGTAAATAGTGTATTTAGTCTGAAACCTAAATTTGTATAATATAATCCCAATCACCAGAATGGCAAACTCAGAGAAAACTAGTTGAGAACTGCTCATCTGCCACTAGATAATAGCCTATATAATTTATACTTAGTACAGACAGTACTGTATATCATAAATCTTTAGTTATTAAAATATATATATGGAATTATTAGTCAAGCCTAAATGAGTTTATTTTTCCATCACTAATTTCTAGACCTCATGAAAGAAGGAAGGCTTTAACCTATATGATTTTGGGAGCGAGAGAATTTCTTCTTAGGAAATGTTGAGTTGCAAGTTTTAGACAAGTTTGAAAAGTCGAGAAAGATATTCCTTAGCCCAAGCCTATATTCTCTAGCCTGCAAAATCATATAGGCTTTGATTATCAACAGCTATAACGACACTAATATTAGCTGCTATTATATTTTTCATCATACCATATTTTACTATTAAACTAAAAATAGAATCTTTTCTCTATTTTCAAGTTAGGATGTGAATTATTAAAACCAAAGTATTATTATATTCCGAATCAATGACAGCTACGATCACCTTAAATAATGAATGTATTAATAGTTTAGATTTATCCCCAGCAACAAAAGTAATTGAAAATATACTTGCAAAAGGGGAAATTGCATCGTATGAACAAAAACTAAAATTTATTTTCGACTATGAAAAGGAGTTAGGTGATCCTAGAGAATTATCACAAATACCTGAAGTGCGATTATGGTTTATCCGTCTTGATTCTCTATATCCTTGGTTACCATTTTTACTGGACTGGAAGATGGGAGAATTTATTCGTTACACTGCTATGCTTGTCCCTCACCAGTTTAGCTCACAAGAAGGCATTGAGTATAATGCGGAGGCACTAGAGATATTTTTAATGAATAAGTCATTTGTACTTACCAATTGGTTGGGTCAACAGGAAATACCTTTCCGTCCCCGAATCCATTCTATGGCAAAACTTTTGGGATATGAATTGGATGATGTCTTCTTCGACATCTTCGATAATTGATAGTTAGTGGTAAAAACATAACTGCAGCTATAATTACAGGTAAAATACAGTATGTGTTTATATGTGTACAATACTTAATTAATTTCCCGTTTACCCCCAAGCTGTAAAGTTAATGTTAAACAAAATTGAAGTATTATGTGAGCATATTTGAGTTGTTGTTATCATTGATTAGTTCTTACTAACACATTGGTGAATTTTCAGATTCTGCCCATGGTAGTCAATTTTACTAAGTAATAAGGATAATTTATCTAATATGATTACTCCTAGAATATTACTTTAAAAAAGTATCTTTGATATGTCTAATTTCCCTGTTTAACTTCATAATTTTTCACTCTAGGAATATCATATTATTGTGATTCTAATAGGGATCATCAATAAATCCTCCAGAAATGATTTTGGGGGTGCTGGATTTATCTGTGAATTTAGTTCTTAATCAAATGAACACTTTTATCAGCTATTGATATAGGATTATCTGCCTTGTTTACTTTTAGCTTTTTGCAAAGCCCTATTTCTAGGTTATTATATAATTTCTGTACTAGCACTGCAAACTGGATATGACTTCATATTAATATTTTCCCGGAGACTTTTGACAAAGATAGGTTTTGTCCTTATATACCTAGTGTGTAGTGAAAAATGTGAATAATTTTAGTCATACAATTGTATAATATCTATTATTAGGGGTTTCAGAAGAAACTAATTCTAGTAACAATTAGTAAAATTAGATTTCCAGTTTTATAGATTGTTGAACTATTTTCTATTCAGAAACATATCATACAAGGTATTATAAAACCCATCCAGGTCACTTAAAGCGTTGGATATATGGGGTGAGCGTTATTCATGAAAGATGGCTTTTTAATTTTTAATAATATATGATTACCACCATGAAATTGTCAGGGGTAGTATAAGTATATCTATGCCTGATTTATGTATGCATAAGGTGCCAAGATTATTATATTTTACTACCAATACTTGAGAACGAGCCTGTTGACCATGTAATTGCTCAATTTCCTTCGCAATTACCCTTGTTTGCCGTTTTGTCCTTAATTTTTTGTGCAGGTTGTAATGATTATTCTTGATATTATTTTTTTATCCCCTACAGGTTATGACTTAGCTAAGCCTATCCCAAGTTTTTGGGAATATCCCGAATTTAGTAATTTTTCTAGATTTTGTAACCTGTCTAATTCCTTTAAATCCTTGTTATTAGTAGATTGTCTTATCAGAGAGTCTAGAAATACTTGAATCTACTTTGTTATTTCAGATTCTCTGACAAAAACAAATACCCATGTGTGATATTACCAAAACTATGAAACAGAATGTTTAATACGTATAACTAAGGATGGGGAACTTACAATAATAAACTTTGTTCTAGACAAATTTTTAGTTATGGATTGAACTAATACTGTTTAATTTGACATAAATACTGGAGAAATAGTTACTGTATAGTCCCTGATTTTCTAGTTAAAAGTTACACCCCAATAATTTGATAAGTGGGGATATACATAATTTCCCACTAAGCATCCGGATTGTTACCCGAACGCGATGGTGATTATTTGATCAACTATTGCTTGATCTGGAAAATAAGATTAGTGGTGATCATATTTAATCGTAGAGTAGCAATAAGAAGACAAGTAGGATTAGTTATTTCCGACTCATTACCTGGTATATGAGATGACACTTCCGAAGTATATATTAGAGTAGAGTGTAAATTGTCAGCAGCTTGACTTCTAAACCTCAAGTCATCATAAACTCATATAAAGACTTACTGATCATAAACCAAGATCCAAGTAGAGATTGAAGCGAAGATATAAATTATCATTCCAAATAGAATTTCTTGTATAGGGAGTGTTATTTATACTCATGTTAGCTTAACAAGCAAAAATTAATTTCCATTATCAGAACTTCCAATTGGGTAAATACCACTAATTAAAATAAAATTTTCCGTAGCAATTAAACTTAATCTATTCAAGTGGACAATTATGAAAGAGCAAAATGGACAGTAGATTTTATTATCCAAAGTCTTCCCTTACAGGATAAAATTACTTTTAGACTTAAACTTACATAGATAATTTTCTCTCTATTCTTTTTAGTTTTATGATTAATTGGTAACCATAAGTATCAATTACTTCTGAAATATATATTGTCTAATATGGGTAGTAAGATTCAAATCATACCGTGAATTAATTAAGTATAGGTTAATTTAACCTTACTACCTTATGGCAACTCTATATATAAAAAACTAAGTAGGTAGTTACTAAAAACACAAAATTAATTTATTTAATTTAGAATCTGCTAATCTCTTTCAGAGATCTAATAGAAGTATTCCAATAGACTATTATGTAATGAAAGTGCATAATAGCAAGGTAGTTAAGATGATTAACTTCAAAATTATCGGTTATAATGGGCAGTCGTTTTCAACAGAAAATTAGCATAATCAATCACTAATATATTAATGACTAGAAATTATTACTTCAGATTTTTATCTGAGTCTCTATTTTAGTTAAAAATGTATACTGTATACAAAAAAATATATTAGTTGTTTTCTACTTTTTTAGAAATACCAACTATATTAACCCTTATTTAGGTTGTTTTTACAAACTTTAATTACTGCACTGAATATAACAATTAAATATACTCATAATCAGATTTAACCATAGGTTACTATATTTGCAGATAGAGAGCGAGGATATATTTTTTATATGACTTTAAAATATTTAAATTTAGTAGATTTAAACTAATTTAACTTATTATGTTTAGGGAATTTTACCAATAAAAATTTTATTAGTAATAGTATGAAAATCCTAGGAAAATAAAATGCTTATAGGAT
>NZ_CAIY01000006.1 GCF_000350105.1 Richelia intracellularis HH01 | reverse complement strand
GTGCAGTTCAAATTCCTAGGTTTATTCCTAAAATAAATTTATGGATAATTTCCAGGTATCTATTCAGAGGTTATAACAATTAGTTATTAAGTATAATCTCAACTAACTTCTGAAAATTATTGATATATTTCAAGCAGATACTTTAATTTACATAAACCTTATAAAGGAATATATGTAGTTATAGGAAAGTAAAAATTATGATATTTCTCTTAACGAAATAAATAATCTATCTATAAGTTCAACTACCTATATTTATGATTTCTAAATAATTAGGTAACCAAAATGGAGATCACATAGTATATATTTTTTTAGCAATAAATTACAGCAATTGATATAAATATCATAGTGGTTGTATGCTAATTAAAGTTCTTATGCACAGACTGAATTTGCCAGTATTGGGTCAATTTTGCTGAAAGTTAAGTTGATTAATTTTGGAAAACTACATTGTAAATTAAATGAAATATAAGTAATACATTTGTACCAAGAAAAAAATTGTTAGGATATGTTATAGTTTTCTTCATAATGATATATGATGCTAAAAAAA
Organism: Richelia intracellularis HH01; assembly: GCF_000350105.1. Classification (GTDB taxonomy): domain Bacteria; phylum Cyanobacteriota; class Cyanobacteriia; order Cyanobacteriales; family Nostocaceae; genus Richelia; species Richelia intracellularis. Next base: position 53,252 of record NZ_CAIY01000006.1, on the reverse strand, counting down.
ACCTGTAATAACGTGCAGAAGTTTTAATTCTTGAATTAAGAAAAACAAAACTCTAGACTATCAATCATGAGTTAGAAAAGAATATTGTCACTGTTTGATTGTCAGCTACTACCAATTAGGAGATAAATATTTTTCCTAGTTAAAACGTTAGTATTGAATCTCAAATAATAAGAGTGATAATAATTTTATGATAATCAAAATGTTATGCGAAGTTCACTTTAGCTTGCTTATTTTAACAATTAATTTTGGGCATAAAGAGTGTATTGAGAAACTAAAAAAGTTTTAAAAAATGGAACAAATACATAAATGCTTTATCCAAAAAAATATATATATAGCTAACTTATCAATAGATTAATCTCAAATACAAAATTGAATATGGGTAATTTTTTCAAACAAATATTTGCCAACTTGATTGGTACTCTACTTGGACTGATGCTTTTTACAAGTGTAATTACTACAGGATTAGTCATACTGATTTTTGCTTTCACCATATCCCAGAGTACAAAGCTAGTAGTCAAAAATAATTCAGTACTAGTCTTTAATTTGTCCATGAAAATCACTGAAAGTAAGCCTAATAATAATCAACTCCTGAGAAAGATTATATATAATGATAATGAACCCCGCATGCCTCTCCGCAGTATTCTTACATCCATTGATAAAGCAAGCAAAGATAATAAAATAGTAGCGATTTATATCAATGGAAGTATAGCCAAAGGGGCAAATGAAGTAGGGTTTGCTACCCTCAAGGAAATCCGCCAAGCATTAAAAAAGTTTCGTAGTTCTGGTAAACAGGTCATTGCTTATGGTGTAAATTGGGGAGAAAAAGAATATTACTTAAGCTCTGTTGCTAATAAGATATTATTAAACCCTTTGGGAAAAGTGGAAATAAACGGTTTTGACTCCCAACCCATTTTTTTGGCTGGAGCACTCCAAAAGTATGGCGTTGGTGTACAAGTTTTACGGATGGGTAAGTTTAAGGGAGCAGTAGAAGCATTAATCCTTGAAAAATTAAGTCCAGAAAACCGTCAACAAACCCAAAAATTACTCAATGATATGTGGGGAGAATGGCTTACTACTGTTGGCAATAGTAGGAAAATTAGTCCCCAAAACCTCCAACTTATCGCAGATAATCAAGGTATATTACTTGCTGATAAGGCTAAAAATTATGGTTTTGTAGACCAGGTAGCATATTTTGACGAAGTGGTGAAAGACCTGAAAAAAATCACCAACAGTAAAAAAAATGAAAAAACTTTTACCCAAATTACCTTAGACAAATATTCTAATCTTACTCATGGTATTTCGCATGCCACCAAAAACTCTAAAAATAAAATTGCTGTTGTTTACGCGGAAGGAGAAATTGTTGATGGTGAGGGAAAATACAAACAAGTAGGTGGTGATTATTTTGCTAAAGTCTTCCGTAAAATCAGACAATGCAAAGATATTAAGGCAGTAGTCCTACGAATCAATAGCCCTGGTGGTAGTGCTACTGCATCGGAAATTATACAGCGCGAAGTTCATCTAACTCGTGAAGTTAAACCTGTGGTAGTGTCTATGGGGGATGTAGCTGCATCGGGTGGTTACTGGATTGCTGCAGATGCCAATCGTATTTTTGCAGAAGCATTTACCATAACAGGTTCCATTGGCGTCTTTGGTGTCTCATTCAATATTAAAGATCTAGGTAATAATAACGGTATTACTTGGGACTCCGTTAAAACGGGTAATTATGCTGATGCTGAAACTGTTTCGCGCCCCAAATCAGCTGAAGAGTTGAAACTATATCAACGCTCTATCAACCAAATTTATAGTTTTTTCTTAAATAAAGTTGCTAAAGGTCGTAATTTGCCCCTAGAAGAAGTTGGTAAAATTGCACAAGGTCGTGTTTGGTCTGGTATAGTTGCTAAGGAAATAGGCCTTGTTGATGAGATAGGTGGTTTGAATGCAGCAATTACTTATGCTGTAAAACAAGCTAAGCTAGGGAATAATTGGATAATACAAGAATATCCCCAGGTGGATAGTCTTAAAGAATGGTTATTTAGCAAGGCAGCACAAGAGACTACAAAGACCTTGGGTATTAGAGATAAATCCTTGCAAATACAGAACCCAATAATGGCAGAATTCCAAAAACTCCATAGGGAAGTAGCTATTTGGCAAGGAATGAATGACCCTAAGGGGGTTTATGCACGTTTACTTTTTAATATCCTAATTAAATAAATTCATATAAAAACCCCATCTTAATTCTGAAACAGCGGAAATCTAAAATATTCACACAATTTACTGTGCAGCAAATTCTGATGAAACAGATTTTTTGAAGACTTTTCGCTGAATATTACCTTCTGTAATATATCTATACTAATAGTCAAAATTAATTGAATTCAAATTTACTAATATATTTGCTTTTTATATTTGCTGTCTATGCTACATATACTAGGGTTAGAAGTTCTATCTTATGGTTAAAGGGAATTTACTCAAAGGCAATTATGGCTTGAAAAAATTACCAAAATCTATGGATAATTCGGGGTATTTAAGTAATATTTAGTTTTTTGTGAAATTAAATTTTAGTGGCTTTATAAGGAGCTGAGAATTTCCAAAAATTGTCGTGAGATTAAAATAATCCTGATGATTATGACTGAAAAATACTACATTTCAAATTGTTTTAACACTTATACTGAGTAAAGCCAAAATAAATGATTTTACTCCAATAATCTAGCCTGAAAAATTTCCAGAAGTATTAAATTAATCTAAGATAATTGTTAAAAACTTAGTAGTAATATTACAATTATAATTGAACTGTAACTTAGGATGTTTATTTAAAATATATTTATTAATATAAAGATAAAAAATATCCAAATCATTCTTAGTATTACTCATTTTTTAAGTAAAAATGAGTAATACTGAATTTGACTATAGTCAAAATATACTAAATTTTAATTCTTAATTTTTCAATAATATAATCTTGGGTTTGAGAGGTTTAAAGAATATAAATTTAAGCTAAAATAACATCACTTAATAATAATTAAAGCAGCAGCACTTAATTCAACTAAATCATAACTAGAATCAATCATTTTGATAAAGTTATTTAGAGAAAATACTTTCCCTAAGCTAGGAACAAGACTACAAAAATTTTGCCTGATTTTATAGTTATAATAATCAGCAATATCAGTTTAAGCTTTCAATGATAATCTAACACATTCAAGTCAGTGGTAAATATTTGATTGAGAGTTTTAGGTTTCATAATATGCTGAGATTATGAAATTTTATATTTTATCTTTTTCTTCATATCTATATGTTTTGTATTATCATATGTACACATTAAAGCGGCGGATTTACTTTCCAATAAGCTTTGCATTATTTGATAAATTTATAAAATAATCTTAACTACTATAAGTATCATAGTATGTTTTAGAAACCAGTAATTTATCCAATAATTTTATACAAATAAGTTCAAAACTTGAACATATCAAATATCTTATATTATTCAAAATAATTTTGGATAGCAAAGTTCACTTTCAGTAGATTTATATAATGCCGGTAGTTAGATGATAACTAGTAAGTTATTGGCTAAACTTTTAGAGAGAGACTTTGCTCTTTTTATAGATTGCTAGGATATGAATAATTATAGTACCTCCTAATAATTTTTTAAACTTTATTTCAAGTTATCCAGTACCCAATTTGTTCCTAATAACTATTCTTAGCCTTGTATTTCTGAACCAAATCTATATTTCCTAAGGATTTGACAATATTTAAACCCATAGGGTGCTGGGAAATAACTTTGGCATAACTAGCATTTAGGTATCGCTTATATTGAGATTTACCAACAGCATAGGTAGAAAAGAAAGGTATACTCAAGGATTTCATATAACTACGAGCTTGTTGTGGATTATCCCCCATTAATTGTGGGGGTGATTCTAGCGCATTACTAACTTGTTTTCCATTCCCAATAACAGAGAAGTGGGTTCCTCCAGCAATTAAAGCTAAATACTTTTGACGTTTGTTAATTAGAGCAAATGGAAGAATTTGTTCATATAGTGCTGGCGCAACTGTATCATCACTACTAGCAACTAACATTACTGGAACCTGAACTTGACTCAAACCAGATGTCCCAAATACAGAGCTGGTAATAGGGTTAACTGCAATTACCGCTTTAACCCTTTGATCACGCAAATCTTGTATGCGATTTATCTCTTCTACCTTGATAGCACGACACTGTAATAACAAAGAAAGGTTCAGGGTTTGCTTAACTATTTGGGGTTGACAATCTTTTTGGAGACGAATGTAGTCTACTTTTGCTCCTGCTAGAACTAAAGCTGTATAACCACCAAAAGATTGACCAAATACCCCCACCTGCTCTAAATTTAAGCGATTGTTCAGATTGGGATAAGATTCTAAGCAATCAAGAATAAACTTGATATCTAAGGGATGGTCATAAAATTCATTGCGTTTATTAACTTCTTCTGTACGTCTATTGAAAAGTTCCTGCCATTCTTTACTATTACTACCAGGGTGATTAGGAACAATAACAGCAAAACCGTGAGATGCAAGATGGGAAGCTAAATAACGGAAGTTGCTACTATCTGAACCTAAACCATGGGAAATTACTATTACTGGTGCTTTATTTTTAGTTTCTGGTATATATACATCTGTTACCAGAACCCTTTTACGGGATAGATCTAGTAATCTTAGTGGTGGGATTTTTTGCCATTTCCACTTTCCAGAGCGACGCAAATTGGAAATTTTGATATTGTTTCTGTGAAAAAATGGGAGGCCAGCAGCTTCTACCTCAGACTGTTGAGATACTGTAGCAATTGCTTGATTCGTTTGCCGAACTATTTCCTTTAGCTCAGAAGCTATACCTAATGTCCTGGCCAAATCAATATAAATGCTTACAGTAGGATATTTCCGCAATACATTTAACAGGGTTAAGCCCCCTGGTTCTTGTGATGCTAAAATTAGCGCTGATCGTAAAGCATAAAACCCTGGTTTTTGTTTTTTGGGTCTTGTTTTTATTACCTCTCCCAACCGACGTAATAATAATTCTCCTTGCTGTGTATAAAGAAATTGTGAAACAGCTGCCGGATGCACCTTAATTGGACTAGTTAAAACCCGGTGTAAATCCTTAATTTGCTCTGGTTGAAGATATTGCTGATAAATAGATAAATCTCGATCAATTTCACCTTTTTGAGCAAATCTTTCTAGTGCTGTTACCGGAATTGATAATTTTAGTGCTGAGTAAAATGCATAAATTCTTTCTGCTGAACCGGCAGACTCACTCATCCCTAGAGTTGGTATTAGTATTGACAGCAAAAATGGTAGCGAACACCTTTTAAGGACGCTATTCTCATTACCAAACAAACTTTTCATCGTTTAACTGGTTCAATGACTTTGTTTCAGGAGGTATGCATTTTAGTATTTATGCAAATACCCTGGTAAATTTACCTGCTTGAGATACCTCAATATTTAGTGATTTTGTGAGTATTTTTTACTCTTGGTTTAGATTTCATAAAAGCTAATACAATCACAATAGGTAATTTTTATTCCTAATAAGTAATAGCTCTTACTTTAAAAATCTCCAAATAAAATGTTGGCAGGTAGATTATATATACTTACTAGAAATAACAGGTAAGTATCATCAACATAATATTTTCCATATTATATTTAACATTGAATTTTGCTTAGATTAAAGCTCTAATCAAATAGATATAACTACAATAAAATAATAACAAATTAAATAATAAATATGCCTCAGTATTCATAATATTATGATAGGAAATAGATAAATCTCTATTCCTTTTTACAGTAATTATGCGCAAAACTATTATCCACAATTTATTTTACTTGTAAAAATTACTACGTAATCAGCAAAGCTTCTACTAATTTTATCAGGAATTATGTTGGAATTTTGTTACCAATTTTGCTTATAGGATTTTATTTTATGCTGATATAAAACAAGGATAACTTATTATGTCAAGGGCTGATTTTATTCAATATTGTTCAAGAGCCTCAATTTTATTTATGATGGATTTATTAAGATACTGTCAAGATTAACCTAGATAAAAGTGTTATCAAAAATTAAATATGATTAAATACAATATTATTTTTTATTTTTTGATGTTAGATAAATTTGAGACCTTTTAGACTTCTACGTAAAGATTATGAATCATCTAAAGTTTTTAAGTTCTAAAAGAAACAAAACTAATTTAAATTTTAGTGCTATTATGTATGCATTATTGCTACATTTTCATAGTTATAAAACTTTTTGTATTAATTTATTCCTGGGTTTACCCTGCCCCTATGTATAATAATTATTACCAATAGACGAAAAGTAGAAGTTAAATAATGAAAATGAATAGGTGAAAGGTTAAATACTTATCTCTCCTTCTATTTTTACTGTTATTAATTTTTTGGAGAGTATAACCATATCTGGATCTCTTCTTTTCCCCTCAGTTTAGATTTAATGCTTTAGTTGCCATTTGCACATCATTCTTACCTTGCTCAGAACTGTCAATCACAATGTGGAGATTTTCTTGGAGGTGTGGACATCAAATTTCCAAATCAACGACCGCATAAGATGTTTATAAGGCAGGAATAATCCTTTCCAACTGGTATAGCCTCTGAAAGGCTTTTAATTCCTCAAAGTCTGTAACACTTTAATATTCTGCTCTCACTGATACTTTTAAGTAGCTCATGGTGCTGTGAACTACTCCAACACATCCTTTTATCAAGGTAGGAGCATGCTCTTCTTTAGCTATCTCTTTTCTTCCAGCTTCAAAACCAGTTAGTCTTACAGAAGAGTAATTGATAAACTCGTTGAATATTCCCAATTATTGCATTGGAAACATCCCCTACACAAATCCCAATTGTATTGGGTGAACTACCCCATTCCTCTATAGTCTGCATGCGAGTTTCCTGTTCAAAATTATTGCACGAAAATTTCTGACCATCATGGGGTAGATATGAGGACTAGTTACAAAGCCAAGAATATAGTGGGTTGATTCCACATTTATTACCCAATCACGGATAGTTTGAGAAGTAGCCTCTTTGATAGTTTCAGTACTAATGATTAATAATACAGGATATATTTCTGCTTCCATTAGGTACATTCTAAAAACATTTAAAGCTTAGCATTTCATATCATTGATACCCATATAGATAATACACTCCAAACCAAATTGAGTACATACCGTTGCTGTTGCAACTCCATGCTTTCCAGCCCTAATTTCTGCAATATTACATTAATAATTTTAAAACTAAGAGGATGTTTATAGGAAAAAATAGATAGGATACAGATTCATTAAAATACTTATATTCTATATGCAGAAATACAATTTTTATTCCTAGTTTTATGAGTTACGATCTAAACAGAATGAGAATAAGATTTATATTAGCTATGAATAGTCTTAACTGTCTTTTTACCTTATGATACAACTACTTCCAAGTACAGCCAATTTTCAGCAGAGTTAGTTTTACTAAAACCATTTGTCAGGTGTCTATATAGGTTGAATTAATGTAGCTTTTGTATACTTAAATTATTCCCATCCAAATTGTAAAAGATGACAGTACAACAATCATCATCAGACAAAACCTCGGCACCATAAATTTTTACCCCCAAGCCAGCAATTCCAAAACCCTCTTAATAAGTTATGATATAGGCATCCACCAGACAGCAATATTCAATTAATTCTGAACTGAGTATAAAACCAATCAATATAAGGTTATCACTAACTAATCCTGGATTCTCAGTAGTTTATGCCAACCTTGTTTATTTATCTGCCATGCCAGCAAATAAATATTTTAATTCTAGAAAAATCTGGGCAATTTTTAATTAGTAACTTAACTTATATGGCTGGATATATATTCTTTGAATATGTATCCAGCCATATAAAACCTAGCAACGGTGAATTCATAACTTTCTCCATTGACTCAGAAGAGTTTAATATAACCTAGGATTTTTTGCTGGATTGAGGTAATCACCATCAACTACTAATAGTAATGTCCTGAACTTCCCTTGATATTATAAATAATTGAGAGGGAATGAATGTAATACATGTATTGTATTCATATTAATTAACAGATTGATATATTAAGCCAATTTGGCTGAAAATAGATACAAATAATTAACAAACTATGAAATGATTACAATCAACAAATATAAAAATATAGACCTATTATTTTGTATTTATAAATACTAATAACTATAAATAAAAATCATTGTTCCTAATTTATTAACTGTTGATTTTAATTAGTCATTTATTCTAAAATATAGATAGGCTACAAAAATATTTTATTAAATTAATTTACTGAAAATATTCTTATAAAACCTGTACTTTGTGTATATTACCACTAATTTATAAAAATCTTAATAAAGAAGAAACTATATTATGAATAATCTAAATGAACTGCGATTCTTAATATTTTATTTTCAAGCAATAATTACGTTTTAGTAGTTTTATTTATACCATGAAATCTAAATACTTCAACCAGACTAAGATGTTATTAGATTTATTGAGTATATCCCTACATACTAGTACTATAAACTTCAAAAATTTACTTGTCTTCTTGCTCTGGAGGAGAAAGATACTTCAGAATCAGTAGACAATTACGCCTAGGTTCCGAATTCTCCCTAACATCACTATCAACACATTCATATGCAACTCTATCGGACAATCGACGTAGAAGAAACCATCCATAACCTCCTGCTTGGAGCGTGCCAGGCTTTGGCTCTGAAATCATATCTGGATTAAACGGTTTTCCTCGATCCCATATTCTAATTTCTAAGCGACTAGCCCATAGACTTACTTCAATGTCAATAGTGGTTTCTGGAGGTAAATCATGGTGGGCATGACGAACAGCATTAGTAAAACCTTCTGCCAAGGCTAAGCTAAGGTGATCAACTTGAGCTTCTGACCATCCACACTGATATAAATTTTGGGAACAAAATAGCTCAAACCAATTTTGAACTTGGTTGAGAAGTTTTAATTCACTCCTTATTGTTATATGGTCTTTCTGATACATACTAAGTAGTAACCTTCGCCGTAATAAACACAAAGGTATTAGAACAATCAAATTAACAGTCAAAAATAACTTTATTTTCAACTTGCCAGGAATATTAACAACCCAAATTTATCATATAAGGGAATTTTTATTTGCATTCTTTATCATCGTATTCCTCAATTATAAAAGTAAACACCTGCAAATTTTCTGTAGAAGATGATTACCACTTTTTTCAGAAATTTACAGGTGTTATACTCATTAATTCCTGCTTGAGATTTTAAGAGTGGCAAAGTAACAATTGCATTCACTCATATGCAAGGTTGCTATTTATTTAGAATAGGCCTAGGGTCAAAGACTTATCTAGTGGTAATACAGCACCAATTCCTAGCCATATAGTTACCAGAGTTCCAAATAGGAAAACTGTTGTAGCCACTGGACGACGGAAAGGGTTTTGGAATTTATTAACACTCTCAATGAAAGGGACTAAAATTAATCCCACAGGCACAGAGCTCATTAATAAAACCCCTAAGAGTTTATTAGGAACTGAACGCAAAATCTGGAATACTGGGTACAAGTACCACTCAGGTAAGATTTCTAGAGGTGTAGCAAAAGGATTGGCAGGCTCGCCAGTCATTGCTGGATCTAACACAGCTAAAGCTACTAAACAAGTAAAGGTTCCCATAATACAAACTGGGAAAATGTATAGTAGATCATTAGGCCAAGCAAGTTCGCCATAGTAATTATGACCCATACCTTTTGCTAATTTGGCCCTTAGTGCTGGGTCGCTAAGATCAGGTTTTTTCAGTATTGACATTTTTTTGATTTATTCTCCTGCTTCAATTGAGTTAAAGCATTTACCCTAGCTATTAACTTTCATTTAGCCTCCTACATAGAGGAGATTTACAATTTCAGGCAGTTTGCAACTTTTATTTTTCGTCTGTATATAAGTCTAAAACAAGCCTGAAATTATTAATATTCCCGTGAAAGCTATTTTAATAGTTAATAACCATTAATTACAAAGGACCAGAAATTCCCTGCTTACGAATCATTAGGAAGTGGAATAACATGAATACTGCAATTAACCAGGGTAATACGAAGGTGTGGGCACTATAGTAGCGAGTTAGGGTACCTTGTCCTACACTGGCACCACCACGTAACAACTCAGAAATTGTAGTGCCAACAATTGGAATTGCCTCAGGTACACCACTAACAATTTTCACAGCCCAGTAACCAACTTGGTCCCAGGGAAGAGAATAGCCAGTTACACCAAAGGAAACAGTAATTACAGCCATAATTACACCACTAATCCAAGTTAACTCTCTAGGCTTTTTAAAGCCACCAGTAAGATAAACCCGGAAAACATGCAAAATCATCATCAACACCATCATGCTGGCAGACCAACGATGGATTGAGCGAATCAACCAACCGAAGTTAACTTCGTTCATGATGTACTGTACAGATGCATAGGCTTCTACCACAGTAGGCCGATAGTAGAAGGTCATTGCAAACCCAGTGGCAAACTGGATAAGAAAACAGGTTAAGGTAATTCCGCCTAAACAGTAGAAAATATTGACATGGGGAGGGACGTACTTGCTGGTGATATCTTCAGCTATAGCTTCTATCTCCAAGCGCTCTTCAAACCAGTCATAAACGTTTGCCATACAACTAAAAGTTCCTAGAATTCAATTAGTATTGATCAATCTCTCCACTAGCTATTTGGGTATTTTAGCGAGGAGAATTTCACTCTTTCGTTATTTGTTTGCTTCAGAGTGATGTAAGCTTAAACTAACTTAACACTCTTTTAATGGGAGATGTATTGCGTTTTTCTTGTGTCTCAAAATGTTCAATAGTAGACACAAGTTAGATTTTATCTTCTGATAAGCAAGGTATATTGTTACCAAGAAGTTGAACTTAATGGTTTTCCAATGCATCACTTCTACAAAAAAAGTAACATAGTCAAGAGAGTCATTTCATCCTCAGTAATTTAACCACACCTCTTTTTTCAATTAGGTTTAAAAATAAAAATAAACATGGAGTTTATGCACAAACGGATTTTTAAGTTGGGATTACTGCTATTTTTAACAGCCTGGATGAGTTTTTGCAGTTTTTCTCAACCTATAATGGCTTTAACAGAAGAACAGCAATTAATTTCACAAGTATGGCGAATTGTTAATAGGACTTATGTGGATGAGACGTTCAATCACCAAAACTGGCATTCTTTACTAGTCAAAACATTAAAGCAGCAACTTCCAGATCGGAAAGCAGCCTATGCAGTAATTCAAAATATGCTTAAAACCTTGGATGATCCGTTTACTCGCTTTTTAGACCCCGAACAATATCGTAGTTTACAAGTTAATACCTCTGGGGAATTAACAGGGATTGGTTTGCAGATTGCCTTGAATCCAAAAACGGGAAAGCTGGAAGTAATTTCCACTATTACAGGCTCTCCAGCAGAAAAAGCTGGCTTAAGACCATACGACCGTATTATAGAAATTGGGGGAGTTCCTATAGAAGAGTTTACTCTAGATGAAGCTGCGAATAGAATGCGGGGTCCTATAGGCAGTTTGGTTACTTTATTAGTTGAAAGAGATGAAGAAGAGCATAAAAAGGTGATAATAGTTCGTGATCACATAACTCTCAATCCAGTTATTGAACAATTAAAATCTTCTCCACAAGGATTACCCATTGGTTATTTACGCCTTACACAATTTAATGCTAATGCTGCCAAGGATTTAACCAAAGCAATTGCTAATTTAGGTAAGAAAGGTGCTGCTGGCTATATTCTAGATTTGCGTAATAACCCTGGTGGTTTACTACAATCAAGCGTTGAAGTTGCTCGTCTATGGTTAAATTTTGGTACAATCGTTTATACAACTAATCGCCGGGGTATTTTAGATAGTTTTGAGTCTTTTGGAACTGTTGTAACTCAAGATCCCTTAGTAGTCCTCGTAAATGAAGGAACAGCAAGTGCTAGTGAAATTCTTGCTGGAGCACTGCAAGATAATGGTCGTGCTCAACTAGTAGGAGAAACTACTTTTGGCAAGGGTTTAGTCCAATCCTTATTTGAGTTACGTGATGGTTCTGGTTTGGCAGTCACTACTGCCAAGTATGAAACCCCAAAACATCATAATATTAACAAGCTTGGAATTAAACCAGATAAACTCGTTCATCAGGCAGCACTGCAAAACAATCAGATTGCAACATCAGAGGATCTTCAGTATGAGGCTGCATTGGAATTATTAAAAAAACTTATGTTGTAGTGGTTAGATCTGAATAAATAAGGCTGAGTTTAATAAACTAGAAACTATTTTATAAAACAATGAATTAGTGATAATTATTACCATCAATATATTTGCCAGTCATAAAAATCCTTTGTAATAACTTACTCATTATTACCAAAGTCAAACCCTATCATTTTTAAAAATCATCAAATAAAAATGCTGTTCCTTTAGGAGTTAATTAAATTTTTACGAAATTAAGCAAACCCATGAAAAACATTATTCCATAACCATTTTGAATATTATAAAAGGTAATATCTTGCCTTTATGATTGAGTTTAAATAAATTGGTACATGACCAAAGTATTCAAGAAGTCTTACAAATATCAAACTAACTATTTATACCAATTTTTGCTCAGTGGTATTGTAGATATATTAAATTAGTCTCAAGTCAATTTTTATTGATATACATAAGTAAAAGTTGAGAATTAAAAGTATTATTATTTACATTTTAGGCAGTAGATTATATGTTATCTATTGTATTTATGCACTGTGTGTTAACACTTAAAGTATGCATATATATGCATACCGATGTTTTTTAGTATATTGGTATTCTACTAGTAGAGTCTTGATTTCTTATCTAATATAGATAGACTTATATAAACAAGAAAATATGGTCATTAATAGTACTGAATTATCTTACCCCGATGCTTAAATATCATCATCTAAATTTACAAAATTTAAGTATGTAAGAGTAAACAGATTAGAACAATGGTTTTTAAAATTTCCATTTAGTAAAAACCAACAGATAGATTTTATATGTATTTATATATTCATTTAGACCTATATATAAAATATATGAATCTAGGATAATTTACACATAGTATTTTCCATATCCCTCTCTGATAAGTAAATAAGTTGAATTATTTCTGAGGTCAAACACCAATTTTTACAATAGGGGTTGAGTTATAAACAAGTTATGTAGATCTAATTTAGATAGTTGCTCATAAGCATTACCTATTATCCCTCGATCTCGGAGAAAAGCAGTATTTGCACCAGGTAAAATGTACTGGAGATTTTCTGGGGAAAACTTTTCTAACAAGAAACGAATATTGTGGATTTGTCTCTCCCAGTGAAATGTCTTGGCTGTGCGCAAGGGTACTGGGATTCCTTGCTTATTAGGAAGTATATGACGACCTGAAAAGAGCATACCTCCTTTATAGTTGTAGTAAAGACAAGATGAGCCAGGAGAATACCCAGATGTCCAAATTAATTCTATAGTTGGAGTTAGTTGCAATTTTTCCCTGAAAGTTTTCACATTAGCTTCTGGTAATAAATAAGCTTCTTGTTCTTGAATAAGAATTTCACAATTAATAGCTGATTGAATGGCTTTTGCCTTACTAATTGCTCCTCGGTGGGTAATGAATAAGTAGTCTATTCCTCCATGAGAACAGAAAAAATCTTGATTTGTACTTTCCCACACAGGACAATCAATCAGAATATTAGCTCCGTTACTCATAATAAAGTAAGATGTTCCTCCCAATGTATCTCGATTTGGAGGAAAAACAAAAATTTTGGGAAATAAAGTCTTTGGTAACTTAATTTTATGACTGGTTTCTGAGTTAATAGAGTACATGAGAAAAGACGAAATTGGATTAATGATGGACAATAGAATTACATTGTGAAACAACTGAATAATTTCAGCTATAGATTTACCCCCCACGTTAATCATTATATTTATGATGATTAAGTTAAAAGGTCTTTTACTTGTGTTGAATGTTGTAATCCTTATATTACAAGACCGAATATTGATCCATAAAATTTAGAGAAAATGCAACCTTTTTGGCTTATTATTCTGGGAATACTTACTTACTTCATAGTGCGCCGCAGTTTAGCAGGTGTGAATTGGCCACCTGTTTGGCTTTTATGGTTGGTACTAATGATGCCAGTGTTTATATGGAGTTTGTGGACAGCAAAACATGGTTATAAACCACCCCTAATAGTAGTGATATCTACCCTGGCAGTAAGTTGTATTATCTACTGGTTATTATTTCGATGGGGACAGCATAAATCCAAAAACAAAGACCCAAATATACTTGATAAACCAGAAGTCCAATCAATTATTAATCCTGCATTAAGATCATTACCATTATCATCTTCTTTGCAAGAGGATGAAGAACGAAAATTACGCAGTTGCTTTTCTTTTTCTGTATATTTTTTACAAAATATTGAATATTTACCCCAGGCTATAGTTTGTCAGGGTCAGTTAAAGACTAACTCTAGCAAAGCATATCAGCATATTAAACATAATATTGACAGTCAATTCAATGATCGCTTTATACTTATTTTTCAAGAGGGTTTTAATGGTAAACCATTATTTATATTGATTCCTAATTCCAAAGTTAATAAGAAATCGAATGCTTCCAAAGAACAATTAACCAGACCGGGCTTAGCTTTAGTTTTACTAGGTACTACTTTTATAACGACAACTGGAATAGGGGCAAAAATTGCCGGTTTGGAAATGGAAACATTGACGGCAAATCCTCAAGAATTACTTCAAGGTTTACCCTATGCTTTGGGCTTAATGAGTATTTTGGGAATTCATGAGTTGGGACATTATTTTGCTGCTCGCTTGTATAAAATGCGTACTACTCTACCTTATTTTATACCTATACCTGTTTTCCTGGGAACTCTTGGGGCATTCATTCAGATGCGTAGTCTCATCCCTAATCGTAAAGCCTTATTTGATATTAGTATTGCTGGCCCCATTGCTGGGTTTATATTAACTTTACCTTTGTTACTTTGGGGATTAGCTCATTCCCAAGTTGTTCCTCTACCGGAAGAACCAAAAGGCTTTCTAGATCCCAATGCTCTCAATCCTAAGTACTCGTTTTTACTGGCAATAGCTGCAAAATTAGTCCTAGGAAATAAACTAACTGCCCAATCTGCAATCGATCTACATCCATTAGGTATAGCTGCCTGTTTGGGATTAATTGTGACAGCCTTAAATCTCATTCCCATGGGACAGCTAGATGGGGGTCATATTGTTCATGCTATGTTTGGTCAGAAAAGCGCAATGTTTATTAGCCAAGTTTCTCGTCTACTATGCTTATTACTATCTTTAGTACAACCCGGAGTATTTCTCTGGGCAATTATTCTCTTTTTTATGCCTCTAATAGATGAACCTGCTCTAAATGATGTGACAGAGCTGGACAACAAGCGGGATACCCTCGGACTTGTCATGATAGCTTTATTAATTAGCATTCTCTTACCAATTCCAAAAACAATCGCTAATTTCTTGCAAATCTAAATGAAAGGTATTAGTCAATTCTATTGATCTCTTTAATTACCGCCCAAATGAATTGGGAATAATACTTTGTACCTTAAAACCAATATGCAGACAATATGTATTGCCTAAATCTATTAAAACAAAATACTGCTACAAACATATTTAGAACATAACTATAGTTATATAGCTCAGTACAAGCTGCTATTCGCAGCACCAGGATAGAACTGTTTTTTTCAATTTCTAATAGGCCCTTCTAATACGACATGGGTACCAATGGTAGTTTTAGGCCAACTTCAACATGTCCCCCAATTACAGCATATGCCCTAACCTGCTTCACTGTAAGATATAATTCAGCGTTGGGATTAATTACTAGCGTTGGGATTAATTAGCGTCTTCAAAATTTCATCTCCAGAAAATTCTTGAGTGCTATATATTTAATCATTTTTTAATCTTAATAGCTGGCAAAGCAATTAATTTGTGAGAAAGGCAAAGAATAAGTAGAATTATCCAGGGCTTTTATAGCTTGTTATCCAAACTAACTTTTTCTTGTTATCCAAACTAACTTTTTTATTTTTAAATTCAGTAAAGGGCCATTAATATTATGCCCTTACGTTGTTTGTTGGTAAGCATTTAATTAATTAGCGAAAACATTAGTTCTCCTTGAGCAGCTAATTGACTATCAACTTCAGCTTTACCTAACATTTTGCCAAAACGGCGTTGCTTGACACACAAGAGTTCCACAGTCATAACTAATTGATCTCCAGGAATAACTTGGCGACGGAATCGGACTTTATCCATACCTGCAAATACAAATAATCCTCCTTCCACTCCTGGCATTTGAGTTAATACAACCCCTCCAACCTGTGCCATAGCTTCTATAATTAGAACACCAGGCATCAATGGACGGTCAGGAAAATGACCTTGGAAATGGGGTTCATTAAGTGTGACATTTTTAATCCCAACTGCCTTCTCCCCTGGTGTATAGTCAACAATACGATCCACAAGTGAAAATGGATATCTATGTGGTAGTAGTGCTTGAATTTCTTGGGAGGTGAAGGTATTTTTCAGCTCAACAGGGTTAGATGTGGAAGTCTTGATTATATGTTCTTGGGTGGGGGTTGACATTGGCGCTATGATTTATTTTTGTTGTAATTTTGGGCCGCAGTGTGTACTATCCTTTGAGGACTATCAAGAAACTAATTGGGGCAATTAATTACTTTTGTTCCGTAGGGAAAGTAAATAACAATTAGGAATAGAAAAAGAGGAGTGAAGCTCTGACTGAATCTAGACCCCAACATGAGACTTATGAGTAGGAGCAATTATTATAAATATAACCCCTTAACCTTTTCTATCTAAAATCCAATTCCAAATTTCAAATTGGTATTAGCAGCTCTCATGCTGATTTTGAATTTGAGGCTGTTATGACTAATAATGATTTACCGTAATCACCTTAATATCTTCTGAGTGAATTGAATATGTAAATTATGACTGGCTTTGTATGCCAAGAAGTGGGCACATGTAAAAGTCCCTAATAGACTTAAATCTTCTAAAAAACCCAGGATTTTGTGATGTAATAGTCTATTCACAAACCTCAATGTGAGATTCAATTAACCCTAGGGGCTAAAAACTAGCAAATTTTTCACACTGCCACCTTTAATCAACCCTACTCTCTGGAGTTATTCAATTTGATGGAGAAGACAAAAGGTACGTGCGGGTGCAATATTCGTTTCAGGTTTAATATGAGCAACTTCCATATCCGCGCCTAGACTCCAACTATACCACTGATTGCTAATTGCAGTAGGGCTGCAAGTAAATGTTCTACCGTGGGTATACTGGATTCTCCATAACCCAATTGAGTAGAAAGTATGAGTATGGTTTATAGATATTACTTGGGCAAGAATAATTGGATTTTCTGGTAAATCTACACAGACAAAGTGATGATTACTTCCTGTTGGTGCAGGTAGTATGCGTAATTGGGTATGCAAGCCAGTATATAATTCCACTCCTGAACGAGTTATTTCCTTGGCTAAGATGTTTGGTTGCATATTCAATAGGTGAGAGAAGTAAAAGAGTTAGGGAGAAATAGAGAGATGCTCAAATCCCTAATAATAAACCTAGAAATCGAAAGTTTTAGAACCTTTCTCCAATGCCGAAATTGATACGATTGTTTCCAGTATCATTAAAACTACAGTCAACACGAATTGGGCCCAGAGGAGATTGTACTCTTACACCAACACCATAACCAAACCCTGTACCATTCTTATTAAGCATTTCAGCAGCTTTCGTAGTATTACCCAAATCCGTACCAAAATCTGCAAATAAAACACCAGTAATTACGGGAAAAATGGGAAACCGGTATTCCATAGAGGCTTGTAGATAACTGCGTCCACTACTTAACTCTCCTTCTTCATAACCACGTACCGAGTTGCTACCACCAAGAGTAAATGCCTCGTATGTTGGTAAATCTCCTAAAATAGCTCCTCCTTGGAGATTGAATGCCAAGGTTTCCACGTTCCCTTTTATGAAGTTGGTAAAATCTATGGGTATATATTGGCTATAACTGCCTTGAAATCTGGTTAGGGAAATATCACCTTTGCCAATAGGAATTGATTTATCTAAACTTAAACGGAAAAATGAGCCCTTAGTGGGTTGTAATGAATTATTACGGAGATCACGAGAAGCACCTAATCTTACCAGAAACAAATCATCCTGACCATCTCCTGATTTGCTCAAATCTAATAATTCGTTTGCTGTACCTTCAACTCTACCTTGTTCTATTAAATTTCCGTCTGCATCCTGAATGGAAACTCGTTGATATTGTAATTTGGCAGAAGCTATCCATTCCGAACGTTTATAAGGATTACCAGATAAAGGACGAGTAAAGTTCACACCACCACCCAAACGTACAACCCTCGGGCGATCACCACTATCGTTCATATTATTGGGATTAATGGTTTTAATATCCTTATCGTCTGGACCATCAAATACCAAAGAAATTGAACTTCTACGAGAAGCATTTACTGTATAAGAAGTCCGGCTAGGATCCCCGTTAATCCAAGGATCTGTAAATCGCACATCAAAAAGTAGCTCCCTTTGCCCTGCTTGCAATTCAGTTCCTAGTTCTTGGTCCCTACCATTAAGGTTTTGTTCTTGGTAGCTTAAGGTTCCAAATAAGCCACTAGCAGAGCTAATACCTGCACCTGCAGCAATTGAACCACTTCTACGTTCCACGATCTTCAATACTACATTTACTTTTCTGGTATCATCACCAGGATCTAGGGAAATACTAACATCTTCAAACAAACCCAAGCGAAATAATCGTTGTAAATCTTTTTGTACAATATTACGGTTAAATACCTGTCCTGATTTAAGTTCCAATTCACGTTTAATTACGTATTCCTGGGTACGTCCTTTAATGGTTTTACCCTTATCATCAGTTTCTTGTCCTTCTTTATTTCGGAAACGAATGATAATACTTTCCACAACTCCTTCTGCAATTTCGATCGTAACTACACCATTTTCAGAAACCTTGGGTAAACCAACTACTTGAGCCAATACATAACCATTAGCCCGATAATGCCTGGTTAATTCATTTAAACCCTCTTGAAAGTTTTGCAGATTAAGTATTTTTCCGTACTGGGATTGAAATATTTCACTTATTACTTCTGGCTTTAATACTGAAGAAACTCTTGTACCAGTATGTGTCTCTATTTTGACTGTACTTAGAACTGGGTTCGTTCGAACCTCAAAGGTAATCTGCACACCGAGAGGAGTATCTTCTGGTATAGCTTGCACTTCTGAGAAAAAACCAGTGGCAAAAATGGCGTTAATATCTTCCTGTAGTTGTGAGCGAGTGGTAGTTATACCAGGTTTTGTGCGGATTTCACTATAAACCCGTTTTTCCAGGTCTTGTGCAAGTTTGCCATTAGTTGATTTAACAAGCACCTCTGCAACCAAGACCCTGGTTTCTGGCTCCTGAGTATTTTCTTGAGGGGTTTTTGAATTATTCGGTATGTTAGGTTTAGTTGTTTGCTTATTAGCCAGATTGATTTGAGTTTGTTGATTGTTAGGAACAATTGAAATTGATTGGAAATTTAAAGTTTTTCTAGCATAGGTATGATTTTGGAACTTTTTCTCTTGAAAAGGTATGTCTGATAGGTCATCATATTTTTTCTGAACTATTTTTTTAAATTTTGGAGGTATTACTAAACCTGATTTACTTTGGAAAAAGAACTTGCTTGAAATATTTTCACTTATTTTATTTTGGCTAGTAACTTTAAGACGATTAATAGGAAACGCCAATTTAGAGACTGTTATTTTTATAACCCGGTTTAATGGTTTGTTGAATAGTCGATTTGAATTATTATTGCTTAGTATTCTTCCTATTTTAATATCATTTTTTGGCGCTTGGGGATTTTCCGCTAAGGAGGCACCTAATGGGATTATTGCTACAACTGTAGCTAGCACAGGAGATAAGCGCATTTTATTTATATTCCTCTTCAGATTCAGATCTATACACCACCACAAATTATTGTGCTCTCATATGTCAATAAAATGAAAAAGCATGATCTTCTTTTCTTTAATGCAATCATTAATTCCAGTTGTTCCTCTGATGTGGAATTGCATTTAATATTCTATGTAGTACCTCTTTATATGCATCTTCGATCTTGCCTAGGTCTTTACGAAAACGATCTTTATCCATAACACGGTTATTCTGATCAGTTTCTGCATTATTCCATAAACGACAAGTATCGGGGCTGATTTCATCTGCAAGCAAAATTTGTTGTTGAGAATCCAAGCCAAATTCCAGTTTAAGATCTACAAGAATAATTCCACATTGCAGAAAAAATGCCTGAAGTAATTTGTTAATTTGCAATGCTAAATTGTTAATTATATCAACTTGTTCTATAGTTGCTAGTTGCATTAGGTTTAGGCGATCAAGTGTGAGTAGAGGATCACCCAATTGATCATTTTTATAATAGAATTCTACTAATGGTTCCAGTAATACCTTTCCTAAGGATAAACTTGTTTGTTGACAAAGACTACCTGCGGCAATGTTCCTAACAACTACTTCTATGGGTAATATTTTTAATGCCTTGACACGCATTTGATTAGGTGCCGGGCTATCTATGAAGTGAGTTTTTATACCATTTTCTGCAAGGAGTTGAAATAATTTGCTGGAAATAATACAGTTAATCCTACCTTTGTCAATAATACTGCCTTTTTTTTGAGCATTAAAGGCTGTAGCATCATCTTTAAAGTTTGCGAGGAGAACTGCTGGCTCATCTGTATGATAAAAGATTTTGGCTTTGCCTTCGTATAACTTTTGGGAACTAGCAGACATAGTAGAGAGTCAAATGGTAATATTTAGCTTGTCATAATTTAGCCTTATAATAAATTAAGGTTTGTTGTAAGGCTAGACTAGCTCAATTATTTTATACTTTTTGGTTGTTGAATATAGTCAGATTCTGTTTTGTTGTAGTGTTTACTCTCTAAAGTTTATAATAGATTAAGGATAAACTCACCTTCTCAAGTAGGGTAATTACTCCATTAAGCAATAAGAAAATAAATTCCTAACTACTTTTTTACATTAAAGAGTGCTATGTTTAACAGCACTCTTTAATATTACTCTTCATTATTTAACTTTTATATTTTTACCTTTAATTATTTTAAATTGAGAGAACATCAATTATTTTTATATTAGTTACTACTAGAGTAGTACACTATAATTATCTCCTTTGCTGTAATATGCGTTAATACCCTGTATGGGATATTGCATTATCATTTCCCTATACTCGACTTTAACTATCTTTTAATGGATTAAACTTCTGGAGTAGTATTTATCAGACAAGGGGGTAAAATTACTTAACCCCTTGTCTACTTTTGATTTACTTATATAATAGTCTTTTTCAACTATAGAAAGAAAGCGGTACTTAAAACTTTTAGGTATATCTTTTCTATTCTTATTTACTTGTATATCAGTATTTTTTTAGCAAATATAATTGCATGCTAGATAACAAGTACTTTGCTAAGTAGTAGTTGAAATGATATGAATAATATTATTTTTGCCCATTTTTAGCATAATGCTGCACTAAAGCAGAAAGTGCTAAAGACCACCTTCTTAAGGATATGTGGCTCTCTTAGGAGTAACTGGTAGGACTTAAAGGCAAAGGCATAAAATGACCATTGATTTGGGACCATAAATATAACTAAGCCATTATATCAATAGTTTGCTTAAAAATTTATTTGCCTTGAAAACTAAGTATTTAATTATGAAAAGCATATATTAGCTTGTGTTAAAAATTATATAATCCCAATTATTATTTAATATATCCTAATTATTCAATTTTTCTAAGCTGTAATCAAACAACCAGATATGTAAAATACTAAAGGGGAAATATTGAAACTAAATACATAACTATGATAACTTGTAATATTATAAAATTCATTGAAAATTATTAATTTACTATTATAACTCGAAGCTATTTTAATGAGGCTAAGTTATGTTATATGTTTCAATTGAATAATCAATAATCATGAAATAAAAATATTCATAATATGTTCATATTGTGAATATTTTTATTTGCACAATATTTTTAATAAAATTAGGCTTATCTAATTCAAATAATTTATAATTAAATTTAAATATTCAGCGCTATATAATATCAATTACCTTGTCTAATTGACTGACATTTATTTAGATGATATTCGTGGCATTTAATATGCTTTCATAAACTTAATATGCTAATTTATGAATGTATTTTACTTTCAGGTTTAGAGTATGAGTAATTTTCAAAACTACTTGCCAACACTCCTTAATTGACTAAATTTGAGGTATAAGGGGTGCAAACACTATACCAAATTGTTTTACTCAGTCATAAGCAAAATTACTGTGTTCTTGCTTTATAAAATTATTAGATATTATGAGTTAGAAAATCCCTATGCGCAAACTTTATCCATACAGAGAAGCCTATAATCAAGGTCAAATCAAAGTATCCGATCTGCACACTATTCATTTTGAGGAATCAGGTAACCCTAAAGGGAAACCTATATTATTCCTTCATGGTGGACCTGGTAGTAGTTGCTCACCTGTTTACCGTCAATATTTCCATCCTGATAAGTGGCGTTTAGTTATGTTCGATCAGCGCGGTTGCGGCAAGAGTTTACCTAACGCTGAATTACGTGAGAATACTACATGGGATTTGGTTAGTGATATTGAGAAACTACGATCACACTTGGGAATAGATCAATGGGCTGTTTTTGGTGGTAGCTGGGGAAGTACCCTATCCTTGGCTTACAGTCAAACACATCCCAAAAATTGCACTGGGTTAATTTTACGAGGGATCTTCTTATTACGACAGAAAGAACTTAAATGGTTTTATCAGGAAGGAGCAAGTAATATTTTTCCTGATGCTTGGGAAGATTATCTTAAACCTATACCTGTTGAGGAAAGACAGGATCTCTTAAGTGCATATTATAAAAGATTGACAAGTAATAATAAATCTATACAGATAGAAGCAGCTCGTGCTTGGGTCGTTTGGGAAGCTAGAACCAGCAAATTATTTCCTGATATAACTTTAAGCCAAAGATTTAGTGTGGAAGAATTTGTTAGAGCTTTTGCCAGAATTGAGTGTCATTATTTTGTAAACAAAGGATTTTTTAAACAAGAAGATTTATTAATTAAAAATGTGGACAGAATTAGTCACATACCTGCTGTTATCGTTCAGGGAAGGTATGATATGGTTTGCCCTATGGTGTCGGCTTGGGAGTTGCACCAGGCTTGGCCAGAAGCAGAATTAATTGTGGTTCCTGATGCAGGGCATTCTATGAGCGAGCCGGGAATTATGAGCAATCTAATTGAGACAACAGATAAATTTGCAAACCTGTATTGAAAAATATGATGAATAAATTCTCCTAATAACAGTTGATTACTAATAAATAATGTTTACTTTTATATCCTTTAAGTTTGCTTGAAAATCTTGATACTCTGGTTAGTTGGAAAAGGCATCATATAGAAACTATGTCGATTATTTGACCATGAATAACATAGATAAAATAAATATGCAAAATGATCTGGTATCTTCTTGAAAAATATTCGAAGTAGTTTAGAAAAAAGTCTGAGTTAAAGCTCAAATTCTACAACCTTAATATTTTGTAAATTTGGTTTTATATTTATAACAAGGTAAATTATGATAATCTAATATCAGTAACAATGAAATGTTCATAAAAATTATCAAATTGGCTACTATAAACATTATTTATCCTAACCCAATTTATCCTAACCTATTGATTATTTTCTATCAAAAAGCTCTCTTGATATAAGAGGATTATAGTTTCTATGAAGTAAGCCAGTAAAATTTAGGAGTGCTTACTCCTAAAACGAACTTTTCATAAGTATATAAGTAGAGAAATTAGGTACATAATTCTATTTAATCTTGGTTATTAATTCAGATTTTCAAAGCGAATGCGAGGATCTGCAACTTTGAGTAATATATCAGCGATTAAGTTACCTAGGACTAACAGCACAGAACCTACTACCAAACTTGCCATTAGTAAATATAAATCTTGTGCCTGTACAGCCTGCAAAGTCAACCTACCCAAACCAGGCCAATTAAAGAAAAATTCTGCAGTAAAAGCACCACTCAATAAACTAGCTAACTCAAAGCCCAACAAAGTGATTAGGGGATTAATAGCATTACGTAAAGCATGGACATAAATCACCTTATTCTCTGGTAATCCTTTTGCTCGGGCAGTTTGAATATAATCTTGACGTAATACGTCCAGTAACTCGCCACGAGTAATTCTTTGTAAACTGGCAAAACTGGTAATACTTAAAGCTAAAGTGGGTAAAATCATGTGCCAGCTAATATCCAAAATTTTACCAAACCAAGATAAATCAGTGTGATTGATGCTAGTCATACCACCAACAGGAAATAAGGGAGTAGTAATTTGGGCAAAAATCAATAATAATAAGGCAGTGATAAAACTAGGAAAACCTTGCCCTATATAACTTATAATCCGTAAACAACGGTCAGTTAAATTATTTTGTTTTACTGCAGCAATAATGCCTAAAGGAATGGCAATAGCCCAAGTTAAAAATAAAGATGAAAAAGCCAATAGTAAAGTTGCTGAAACCCTTTCACTAATAAGCAAAGAAACGGAGCGCTGATAGATAAAACTAGTACCAAAATCTCCCTTGGTAAAAATTTGCCATAACCACAGAAAATACTGTTCTGCCCAAGACCGATTTAAACCAAATTGTTCCTTTAACTCTTCAATTCTTTCCGGGGAAATTTTGGGATTTTGTTTTAGGGTATCCACATAATCTCCAGGTGCAAGTTGAATAATAATGAATGATAGTATTGATGCCAATAATAAAGTTAATATAGCCTGGCATATTCTCTTAATAATATATGAACCAGTCTCGCTAGTTAGTAGCTTTAAAAACGTTTCCTGAAAATTTTCATCGGATTTGCTAGGTATTTTATTCATAAAACCGAACAATTTTAAATTGTATTTTAAAAAGAAATTAGAAAAGTAAAAAAATGTGGGGAAGGAAAATTATATCCTTCCCCTATCGTTCACAAATATTCTACAAGAGTTATAATTGGAACATTTGGTAAGTTTTTACGACCTTGAAAATTTTGTAGCTCTATAATAAACCCAAAACCAACTACATCACAGCCAGATTTTTTCACCAACCTGGCAGTTGCATTTGCAGTTCCTCCAGTAGCAATCAAATCGTCCACAATTAATACTTTACTTCCAGGGTGTAAGGCATCTTGATGTATTTCCAAACAATCAGTACCATACTCTAATTCGTACTCAATGCAATAGACGGCTGATGGTAACTTGCCAGGTTTACGTACAGGAATAAATCCTGCTCCCATTTGATAAGCCAAAGGAGGGCCAAATATAAACCCACGTGATTCCATGCCCACAATATAATCAGCATTAATACCCGCATGAAAAAATTTTTGGGTGAAGGAGTCAATAGCATGTTTTAACCCATCTGGGTCTCGCAACAAAGTAGTGATATCACGGAACACGATACCAGGTTTAGGAAAATCTGGTACATCACGAATCAAAGACTTTAAATCCATAAGCAGGAGGTGAATTCTAGTAGTACTAACTACTGACACTTACCAATCCAAATTATTAATTCTGGATAAATTTTTGGTATACACCTGAGAAATCCTACACCATATTATCGCTGCATTGAAAATAAAATGGTGGGGAATACTTAAAGGTAAGCTGCAATTATTATAGATATTAGGATAGTTTATTCTTAAGTGAAGTGGGTGATTATCAATAATCCCCCAGGCTTATTTTTAAGGTAAAAAGTTTAGGAAAAAGAAGCATTCTACTTCAAATAATTGTTGTTATAAATTACCATTCACCAAGTCTAAATACTGAGTCATGAGCTTTATAATAACTCAAAATTTTACCAACAAAAGTGGAATGAAACACATCATATTAAGTTCTTTTTATCGATTGATTAAAATTATAATTATTAAGATATTAATAATCGACTTACGATAAGTTTAAGCAAAAAGATTATAGTATAGACTATCTATTATAGTTATAAAATGTCAAACTCCTAATTATGTGACAATTAAAAAATTATGTAAATAAAAATAAAACCATAAATATACTATCATCACGCATAAGATTGAATTTCACTG
This sequence comes from Richelia intracellularis HH01, assembly GCF_000350105.1. Lineage (GTDB taxonomy): Bacteria > Cyanobacteriota > Cyanobacteriia > Cyanobacteriales > Nostocaceae > Richelia > Richelia intracellularis. The sequence continues at coordinate 27,073 of NZ_CAIY01000006.1, read as the reverse complement.
GATTATTATCAAAACTGTAAATATCTAGATATAAGAACAAATCAGTCTACAATGTGTAGAAAATCATATATGTATTTGAGTGAAGTGCATCTGAGGAGATATTTGAAAGGTCATCAAATGAAGAAAAATTTTAATGGTAGGAAAGTGCAAAAATTTTCCCATGCTCCAGACAACAACTTAGTATTCTCATAAATTAATAAATTAAATATCATTAGAAATATCAAAAATGATACTCTTTTACCCATAATTTTTGAGGAATATAAAACTATTATTTTTTCTACTTTCAAAACTTCTTGTACCATCCAAATAAAAAACTTAATAGCCAATTAGATTAATAGTTTTCCACCAATACCAACATCTAAACAGATACCTGTTCGAAGTATTTGTTACTCAAGTTTCGTAACTTATTTAAAAAAATGTTGGTCTTCAGCAGAATATTCCGCTTTACCTATCATCGATGAAGACTTGTAAAAATAATTGCAATGTGGTATCTGTGATAAGCTCTTTGATGTCCTTTGATTTCTTAGATGCTATCACAACCAATATCCTAAAATATCATCTCCATACCTTTAATGTTCTGAATGTCAATCATGTAATCTTAATAATATTTTACTTGTATCTGAGTCAAATTTATGAGATCATCACTGGATTTTCAACCAAGTACTGAATATTTTTGCGCCATTCATGAAGAAATTATCTGTTTACACTATGTATCTAGTGCAAAAATTTCCGAGGTAAAATCTACCATCTCAATCTCTCTGGCAAAATGGCAAAATATAGACAACCATATTGGTCATGAAGCCTATGTCTAGACCAAACTGTTTTTATTTAAGGGGTTCCGATTAATCATAAAATTAATATTGTGTACATCTTATTAGATTTACAGGAGTGGACTTTACACACAATTACTTATTAAGCATGCTATTTGCCATCTATACTGGGGTGGTCCTCTTGTGATGTACCTGATTCTCCGAGAACACTCTAAGAAAATTAACTATTGTTACTATTAGAGTTACTCTTATTAAGCTGTTTGTCTTAATGAAAACCACTCAGTTTGTAGAAGCCATATCAAGGTATTGATAATGAATATCTCCGGTGGTAGTACCACACTATTTGACAGCCCAACCTCCCAGACAGGAAAAATGATTCTGGAAAAATTGCCAGAATTAGGAGTAGATTTGCAGGTATGCCCCCGTACAACTTGCCTGCAAATTGATTTAATCTTACTAGCAATTGAGGCTTTGGAATTGGGTGGATCGGAAACTATTTTGGGATTTGCAGAAGAACTACATTTAAAAGATATTATCAAACACAGGGTAAATTTATGGCGGATACGTAGCACAAACCCCTTACGTCGGGCCTATATTCGCCGCCATTTAAGTATTACTGAAGCAAAAGCATTAGTAATTATCACTTGCTATGTGGCTAGACAGTTGACAGTTGTAATTCGTCAGTTGATGATGATGTCCCAACAACTATATGAAAAGCAAATTCCTTTAGAACAACATTTACGCCTTGCCAGTTATTTAGAAAGGTTTAGGGCACATTTTAAGAGTCGTATGAATCCTGGACGTTCCGGGATTTTAGCGTTGAACACTGATGAGGAACTAAACAAATTGGCAATTAGTTTGCTTGGAAAATTACTGTTTTGTACTGGGACCTATGGTATGCAGCGATTCTGGATTAGTTTGTTTTATGGGGTATTAGAATGAGTATTCAACGCAAATATAGTTTGCCTAACTGCACTCTAATTTTAGAGGGTTTGAGTAATACTGCTCAGGCAAATAGCCCTCAGGAAATCCGCCCTCTTCTATCCATTCTAGTAAATGCAGAATGTCATTTATCTGGACTTAAGGAACCAATTACTGGAGGAAGGGAATTTTTTGAAAGCCTGGTGAGGGCTGTTAGCGCATATGCTCAAGAGTTTTTAAGTAATGTATCAAATTCTCAGGCAAACAAAAAAGAATTTGAGCCGGTACAGCTAGAAAAATTAAGTGATAATCAACATAGATTGGTTTTACGTATGCATGAAGTGCAAGACAGCAATTTCCAAGCACCAACTGCCTTAGATATAAGTACAGTACAGCTATTTGATCTGGTAGAAGCTGTTGATCAGTTTCTTGCTGACAGCCAAACACTACCAGAAATAACTCTGGAACTACAGCCAGTTGTCAATCACTATAATAGTGTAATTCAAATATTTCTAAAGCAGGCAATTCCTGCAACTTTAGGTGTTAGTAGTTTGGCTGCGGCTGCCATAATTTTTGGCGTATTGCCTCCTCCTAAATTTCATCCGATACAAAAAATACAATCAGATGAGTCTAGTATACAACCCTCTGAATCGACACTTTCCAGAAAAACAGTAGATATATGGGGGGATGATAGTAAAATCTCAAAAGTAAATACAGATAACGATAATAATGCGTCAGATCCTAATATTATAGATTTGGAAACAGTCTTAAAAACAGTTCCTGAAATTAATAATGCATCTCAGTTGAAATTGCTCAATCGTCATGTTTATAACCAAATAAATCCGGAATGGAAAAATCGTGTGGTATTAAAACAAGACCTAATTTATCGTGTTGGTGTAGCAGCAGATGGGGCAATTATTGGTTATAAAGCCATTAATAAGGAAGCAAATAAAAACATAGGGATAACTCCTTTACCCCAGTTACTTTATATTCCTACTAATCAAAAGTTCATTAATAATGAACCTATAGCTCAATTCCGAATTGTGTTTCGGAAAAGTCAGGTTTTAGAAGTAAGCCCTTGGAATGGCTATGCAAATACCCCAGATGTGGTAGGGCCAAGAATCAAGAATAATGTTCAGATAAAACAATTAAGGCAAAAACTTTTCGATAATATACGTGAAAATTGGGGGGAGACTTCTGCATATAAACATGTATTAAAGTACCGTGTGGCAGTTACAGGAGATGGACTTATTGCTGATTATGAGCCTCTAAATCAAATGGCATTCGACTACTACAAGGAAACCCCTCTGCCAGAAATGTTTTCGGCAATTTACGGTTCTAATATTACTGCTCCTAATAATCAAGAACCTCTGGCTCATTACCAGGTAGAATTCTTGCCAAGTGGTAAATTAGATGTTAAATATTGGAAGGGATATAAATAAGAGATGAAGTAGTTAGGAAAATTTGTACTTACAAGATTGCTTTATTATTCTTTTCTCATCTAATGATTTTTCTCATATAGTTTCCCCATAATTGAGCTGCTTGATCACTACTACCAGAAGTAGGTTTATTATTATCATTTCCTAACCAAATACCAGTTACTAGTTGTTTGCTTGGTAAGAAGCCAATAAACCATAAATCAACGTTTTCGTCCGTAGTTCCAGTTTTCCCTCCTTCGTCTAGGCCAATAGCCGCACTAATTCCAGTTCCACTGGTAATAGCTTTTCTCAATAAATAATTCATGGTTCTGGCTATACTTGTCTTTAAAACTCGTTTGTTAGTATCTACGTTTCGATTAAAGGAGTATATTATACGACAGGTTTTAGGATCTTTATGATCCTTGCAGTCACTACTGTCTAAAATCTTGGTAATGGCATGGGGCTTGTTCCAAACTCCATTATTGCTAATTGCCCCAAAAGCACCAGTAATTTCTACAACATCAACTAAGCTTTGTCCAAGAACCATTCCTGGTACTACTTCCAATTCGGATTTTACCCCCAAACGTTTTGCCATATCTGCGACCTGCTCTAAACCAACATCCTGAGCTAATCTTAATGCAATAGGATTTTCAGATAAGGCAAATCCTGTGACTAAATCTAAAGCACCTATACTTGTACGACATGGCTTGTAAGTAAATCCCCACCATGTCAGAGGAGAGCAAGAATAAGTTCTCCCTATAGTTATGCCAGATTCTAAAGCAGCAGCATAGGAAAATAACTTAAAGGTAGATCCAGGTTGTCTTTTAGCTTGGGAGGCACGGTTAAATTGACTGTATCGAAAATTTGTACCTCCTACCATAGCTACTATTGCCCCGGTATTAGAATTGAGAGTGAGTAATGCTCCTTCGGAAAAGCCAAATTTAGAACCACCAATATTAATTGCATTTTGCAGAGATTTTTCTGCTTCAGTTTGTATAAAAGTATCTAATTGGGTTTCAATAATAAAATTACCTTCTCCAGCTAAATCCTTTCCCAAAATTGATTCTAACTCAGCAAAAACATAGTTATAAAAGTAGGGAGCAATAACTTTAGCTTCCTGCTCACAGACTCTAGGGCTAACTTCAACTGGTGATCTTCGAGCTCGATTATATTCACTTTGTTTAATTTTCCCCATTTCTAACATACGTTGCAATACGCGATTGCGATAACCAATAATATTATGCTTACTTCGACTATCCCCACAAAAATTAAACCCATTAGGAGCTGGTAAAATTCCTACCAGGATTGCAGCCTCAGCGGCAGTTAATTCCTTAGCTGTCTTATCAAAATAATAACGAGCTGCATCTTCAAAACCAGAGGTATCAACTCCTAAATACACTCGGTTTAAGTACATCAATAAAATTTCATCTTTGCTGTAAAAAGTTTCTAATTTCAGGGCAACTATAGCTTCTCGAATCTTCCGTTCCAGGGAATCTTGTCTACCGACATAATCCCGGAGTAAACTACGGGCTAATTGTTGGGTAATGCTACTTGCCCCCTGTTTTGCATCACCACTACGGGTATTAACTAGTACAGCTCTTAAAATTCCCAATGGATCAATTCCTAAATGCCAATAAAATCGGCTATCTTCGGAAGCCACTACTGCTCCTGGTAAATACGGTCCAAAGTCTGATAAATGCTCCATATCAATATGGCTTATGGAACTGGGTTTACGTAAATGAGTAAACCCATCATGGGCATATACAATGACTGGTGCACGAGTTGCTTTACCTGGTAGATTTTTAGCAGAAAATTTAGTCCATTCTACAGCAATGACTAATGCTGCTAAAGCAGTTACACTTATAAACCCATAACCTACCCAGGCTAAAGCTTGAAAATACCAGGGAGGAGGATCTATATACTGTAATCTCACAGATGCGGCTAATTCCGGAGGACCCAAAGTAAGAATATCTCCATGAATTAATTCCACAGAAGTCAGCCGTCTTTTACCTCGATAAATTCCATTAGTAGAATTTTCATCCTTCATGGTGAAAGCAGGTTTCCTTTGGGACGAATTTCTAGATAGGGAGAGATGAATTTGACTAACTACCGGATTACGAACAACAATATCGCTCGATTTAGAACTACGTCCCAAAATGTAGTGTTCGCCTAATAAAGGGTACACCTCAGACCTATCTCCCCCTACATCCTGCACCCACAGCTCTGGAACTCTTACATTTTGTCTTAGTATCAGTTTGGAAAAATTCACCCTGGCTTGAATTGTTTGTACTGCCTGGTTAATTTGACCAAAAAGGGTTTGGGTTTTTCGAGGAGGTTGAGGAGGACTCATGAGCTATTCACACCATGGTTTGTATTTAAGAATTGGACAAACGCAATTTACATATTACTCTTTATTACTATTTGACTATATTGAATCACTGGATTTTCATGATGTTTGTAATATTTATCACATTTGATTTTTAGCTTAAAACGACTACCATTTTTTAACGTCAAAACTATGTTTCATAGAGAAAGTCTATATAATATTTGATGAATATACATTATCCTTGGATATTGAGTCTCAGTAATAAAAAGGTTAAATATACTACTCTCGTTTCTAATAGAGATTCAATCCAAATTATTATAGGTAGTTGTTACAAGAAATTTTCCCTCTGTCACATAAATAATTGAAAATTTGCCTTGATATCATAAAGGTTTTGTAATTAAGGGGTGATAATAAAATAAATTCCAGAGTCGATATAAGAGTGAACTGAGAAAATAAAATGGGGAATAAAGCCTCAAAAAACAAGGGTTAATTTTATACCAACAGAAAATAAATATTGCCAATTCTAAACCAAACTATTTTTTGGAAAAATTGGAGTGAGCATTAAAACCTGGAATGTATAACCATGGAATTATTTTTGTCGTATTACTCAATCATGGCAATATATTATTGAAAGCTATAAATTATGATAACTAACTTTTTCTTTATATGTGGGGCTACACCACTGACACTAGATTATAGCAATAATTAAAGGCATCAACATTAGAAAATTTACTTAATTAGCCAACAAAATCAAGATATGAGGTTTGAAAAACCACTTTAGAAATTTGTAAATTGCAAGCTGATATCATATACGATAGTTTCATTTTATTGAAAAATAATTTGGTATTTCTCAAAACAAACTAAGCATCGTTTAAATAGGAAAAATATCATTATTATAAAACAGCTGGTATGAATTTTTTTATAAAGTAATGGCTATTAATTTAATTCTAATATAAGAATTTTTCTTGGTATATATAAGCTTTGATTATGATGAATAAAATTATTTCATAGGGGTAAAATTAATATCGAAGCAACAAAGAATTTAGAAAGAATATAGATCTGCACATATTGAAAAATTATAGTATTCCTTGATATTTAAGTACTGTAATTTGCATTAGACTAAAAGTAAGACCTTAATTATTAAAAAAACGGCATCTGGAATATCAAATTGACAAATATAAAGGACTTAAACCTGGAATATACTATTTTCGTCCTGTAATTAGATAAAACAAGGTAAAAAAATAGCATATTTGCCATTATGATATAGAGGAAAGAGGTTTATAATCTTAATTTTTTACTATTTTTGTTTTGCCAATTATAAAGTTTATTCAGCTACACAATTATTGTAAGGCCATCTTTATGGGTAACATGAAATGTACTAAAAATGCTGGGATTTATCTAAACAAAAACCTGAAAATAAATCAATAATTTTAACCATTCTATCTCCATTTTTATCAACTTATAAATAAGTTTGTTGCAGGATAAATTACTTAATTATTCTATAATAACATTATCATATGAGTTTCAACCTAGGCTTGTAACTACCTCGATTGAGATAATAACTGTATTGTTATCCTTGAAATCACTAAATATATTATATTCAGATATAATTGAATGAATAAATCTCAGAGTATTTCTATGATATGAACTTTTATTTTAAAAGTTCCACAAAATTAATTTTATTTATGATCAACCAACTTAAGTAATATTATTTGTTACAAAACTTATGCGCATTTGATATTTTCTCGTCTTTCTCTATCTTTAAGATTTGGTAGAGATTATAAAAATGAAAATATATCAATTATCTTTACTTATTAGGTGTTTGACTAAAAGCCGAAATTAATAAAGAAATAATCCCTATGTTAATAAATACATCAGCTAAATTGAATATGGGGAAATTAATCAGACGAAAATCTAAAAAGTCAATTACATACCCTGAAATAAATCTATCTATTCCATTACCCATTGCTCCACCTAAAATACAACCATAACCAAGTTTCTCCCAAAAACTTAACCTAGGCCCCCAAATAGCAATAGCCATTAATGCAAAACTCACAATTAAAGAAAGCCAACGTAACGACTCTACATTCCCATTAAATAAGCTAAAAGCCGCACCAGTATTGGTAACATAGGTAAAATGGAAAATTTCAGGTATGATAGGGAAACTTCCCTTAAGACTAAAAGTCCTGACTATCAAATATTTTGCTAGCTGATCTAATACGAAAGTTACTGATCCAATAATCCAGAAAAAACGGTTTTTAAAATACATACTTAGTAATGTTTATAGGTATTCCTTAGGTAATTTTTTTGCCAAATTTTTACTGATATTTCTTAAATAAAATTAGTCATAAGACCTTTAATCTCTCACTATTATCCTAAACTATATATACTTGTAAATATTAAATAGTCAGGGTCGTAGATACAATTATGATGAGATTGTAGTTTTTTGTTATCGTAATGTAAATCCAGCTAAATTCAAGTAATTAGTACTGCAGATATAAACAATTAATTTAATTATAAATCCTACATGATTATCCATATCAAACTTTATTATTTACAAAATATCAAACTAATCCTAAATTGAAAAGGCTCATAAATAGGAAATCAATAAAAAATCAAATGTCTTAAAATATAAGCAAGAATTGTGACAGCACATACTACGGCCAGTTGTCCAGGTATCTGTAACCAAGAATACTGAATAATTGCTTGTGAAAGACTTATAAGGAAAGCATTTTGTAATTTTAGAACATGGCTAATACTTAAATAGGTAATACCGCAGATATGGATAATAAACAAACCACAAATGCAACTAAAGGCTAGGGATTCTAACCTTGGGCGTGCTTGAAATGCCAAAAAACCACATATCCATGCCCCGGGAATAAATCCTAAGAGATAGCCAAACTGAGATAGCTGGACATAGCCAATCCCTCCACCATTTGAAAAGACAGGTAGTAAAGTTAACCCCATAAGTAAATAAGCAATTTGAGACAGAGCACCTGCATTTTTCCCTCCTAAACATCCTACTAACAGTACCCCACCGACTTGAAAGGTTACACCCAACGAAAAAATACTTACACTATGACTACTCCACAACCAGGGGAAAGTTGTGATATGCGCTTCTAAAAAAGTTCCACCTATGGTTAATAGTAAACCGATCATAGACCATAGTAGTTGATTGGATGTTCTTAACATTTACAAAATACTACTTATATGATTAATTCTCATCTAATTCCAATAATTTCAATGTTTTCATACTGCTGAAACTTCATATTTATAATCTAAACAAGGTAATTATAAGCTATTATGTTCCTATGAATTTATGGATGATATTTGCTTATACATAAATGAATTCACATATGAATTCATTTATCATTAGGTTACAAAATATACTGCGAACTCAAATTATTCCTGAAGTTCGTTTCTGCCCAAATATCCAATAAGCCTATAATAGGTTGGCTATTAGGTTATGATAGGGTAATAATATTCGCACCATACTAACATTATAAGTATAATATGAGGCTGGTATGGAAAATGGAATTTCCTGTATGTTTTGGATTAAAGAATTTGGAGTAAAGAGAAGATTAATTTTTTTGTGATTTACTCTAATTTATAAAACCTAAGTCTCTAATGTTAACCTTGTCTTTACCATTGAGAACTATATTATAAACGCCCAAAAAAAGTACTCAAGCTATATATTATTCATGTCTTTGGAACTTCAGGTATCAAAAGTTTCTCCTGCTCTGAGGAAATTCCTAGTTTTGTTACTGTCATTAAGTATGGTAGCTTGTGGTGGTAATAGTAAAATTAATCAAAATCAGCCTTCTCCTAATGGTGCTACTAAAACTACTTCTGCAAATACAGATATCTTTGATTTAGGTGGTGACATTACGATCAATGGGGTGGGAGCATCTTTCCCCGTTCCCTTGTATCAACGCTGGTTCTCAGATTTGAATAAAAAATATCCCAACTTGCGAGTTAACTATCAATCAATTGGTAGTGGTGCAGGAATTAAGCAGTTCACCTCTGGTACAGTGGATTTCAGTGCTAGTGATGTGGCAATGAGGGATGAAGATATTGCTAAGGTAAGCACTAATAAAGGTGTACTTATGTTGCCTATGTCTGCCGGTAGCATAGTGATGGCATATAACCTACCCGGAATTATTGAACTCAAATTACCCAGAGAGGTTTACATTGATATTATGTTGGGTAAGATTAAAAAGTGGGATGATGCTAAACTTGCTGCAGCAAACCCTAGTATTAACCTTCCCAACCAAGATATTACATTAATACATCGTTCTGATGGTAGTGGGACTACGGGCGTATTGACCAAGCATTTAAGTACTATTAGTTCAGAGTGGGAAAATTCAGTTGGAAGCGGTAAAACTGTTCAATGGCCAACAGGATTGGGAGCAAAGGGTAACGAAGGGGTAACAGCTCAAATTAAACAGATTGAAGGCTCTCTTGGTTATATTGAGTACGGTTATGCAAAGCAGAACCAAATCACTTTTGCTTCCATAGAAAATAAGGAGGGTGAGTTTGTCAAGCCTTCTGAGATTTCTACTATTAAGACCTTATCATCTGCTACTCTACCAGATAATCTGCGTGCCTTTATAACAGATCCAGTGGGCAAGGGATCTTACCCTATTGTCACCTATACTTGGATTCTGGCTTATAAAAAATATAATAATCCTGCCAAAGCAAAAGCTGTGGAAGCAATGATTGAATATGGGTTAACAGAGGGCCAAAAAGTAAGTAGAGAGCTCGGTTACGTTCCTCTGCCGAAAAATATAGTACAAAAAGTTGCTGCTGCCGCTGATGTAATAACTCCTGACTACAACATATCCGTGGCAAATAATTAATAAACATAAAGTGTAAATCACGGATGTTCTCTTAATTTATCAACTTTTAACCCGAATTTTTAGTTTGATTCCCTCTTGTATATAGAAGGCAATTAATGGGTCAATTTATTTCATGAGTATTCAAGACCAAAACATTTACACCAGAATTCAACGACGATCACGACTAGATAAATTATTAGATGATTGTTTTGTATGGCTCACTAGGTTTTTGGCATTTGCAGTCGCGGCTGTTCTATTTTGGATAGCTGCACAAGTTTCGATAGAAGCCATACCAGCAATTCAAAAATTTGGAGTGAGATTTTTAACTGATAGTTCCTGGAATCCAGTCAAAAATGAGTATGGAGTGCTGCCCCAAATTTATGGGACTTTAGTTAGTTCATTAATTGCTTTACTAATAGCTGTACCTGTTGGCCTAGGTACAGCTATTCTGCTCAGCCAGAACTTTTTACCATACAAGGTGAGAACTGTAATGGTATTCTTAGTTGAGTTAATAGCCGCAATTCCCAGCGTAGTTTATGGTATTTGGGGAATATTTTTCCTTGTGCCCATTCTCACCAGTTGGGGTAGAATGCTCCACTCTAGTTTGGGTTGGTTGCCAATTTTTGCCAGTGCTCCTTCTGGTTTGGGAATGCTACCAGCCGGGGTTATTTTGGCAATTATGATTTTGCCAATTATTACTGCCATTTCCAGAGATGCACTTACGTCTATACCCCCCAGTTTACACCAAGCAGCTGTAGGGTTAGGGGCTACACGGTGGGAAACAATTTTAAAGGTTATGCTCCCCACAGCTTTTTCTGGTATTGTCAGTGCTGTAATATTAGCTTTAGGAAGGGCAATGGGAGAAACTATGGCTGTTACTATGCTAATTGGGAATGCTAACAAAATAGATTTTTCCCTATTTGCTCCCGCTAATTCTATTGCCTCCTTGTTAGCAAATCAGTTTTCTGAAGCAGTGGGTTTACAAGTTTCAGCCTTGATGTATGCTGCCTTAGTACTATTCATTTTAACTTTAATAGTGAATACTGTTGCAGAATTAATTGTTGGGCAAGTGAAACGTATATAGTATTTGCAGTTTTTTAGATTTTATGAGCTCTAGTTTTGCCAATTTTCCCAATAATAAATTAATTCATCGCAGTTTTTTAAGCCGTTCTCCTAATTCACCCCGGAATTGTTTTAATAATTTTATGAATTGGGTAGTGTTTCTTTGTGGAGCACTTGCCTTACTACCTATAATAGCGGTGCTATCTTATGTCTTGATTAAAGGAATAGATAGTCTAAGTTGGAGCATGTTTATAGAATTGCCCCCACCACCATTAGTTGAAGGGGGAGGGTTTCGTAATGCAATTTTTGGTACTCTTTTGATGGTAGGAATTGGGTCAATTATTGCTGTTCCCTTTGGGATATTAGTAGCAATCTACTTAGTAGAGTTTAGTTCAGGAAAATTATCTTGGTGGATTCGTTTTGCTACTAATATTCTCAGTGGTATACCTTCAATTATTGCTGGGGTATTTACATACGGCTTATTAGTACATACAGGTATTGTTGGTTACTCCCCTATAGCTGGTGGTGTAGCATTGGCAGTACTTATGCTACCAATTATTATCCGCACCACGGATGAAGCATTACAATTAGTTCCCAATGATTTACGACAAGCCTCCGTAAGCTTGGGAGCTACAAATTTTCAGACGGTTACTCAAGTGGTATTAATAGCAGCTTTACCAGCAATTGTTACTGGGATAAGTCTAGCAGTAGCTCGAGCGGCAGGAGAAACTGCTCCCCTGATATTCACCGCTTTATTTTCTCAATTTCCTTTTAATGGTTTTGTTCAACCCATTGCCTCTTTAGCCTTATTGGTTTTTAACTTTGCGATTGTTCCTTACCCTAACCAACAATCCCTAGCATGGGGGGCTTCCTTAATTTTAGTATTGATGGTTTTGATGACCAGTATTATTGCTCGCTTGGTTACTAGTCGTAAATCCTAATAGACTAAGAAAAACCAAATTTAACATTGGGAATCCAATTACCAAATTAGATTATGGCTGCTAATGTTGATGTCGCTAGTCAAACACAGATTGTTTTAAGAACAGAAGGTTTGAGAGTTTACTACGGTAACCTTTTGGCACTTAGTAATATTTGGCTAGATATACCTAAGAATCAAGTAACAGCCTTTATTGGGCCTTCTGGTTGTGGTAAAAGTACACTATTAAGATGCTATAACCGTCTTAACGACTTAATTGAATCATTCCGAGCAGAAGGTAATATTTTCTACTATGGCGAAAATCTATATTCTAAGCATATAGATCCTGTAGAAGTACGTCGCCGGATTGGCATAGTCTTCCAAAAGCCAAACCCATTCCCCAAGTCAATTTATGACAATATTATCTTTGGCCCAAAAATCCATGGCTATAAAGGCAATATGGATGAATTAGTAGAACATTCCCTCAAACAAGTAGCTCTATGGGATGAAGTTAAAGATAAATTACGGAAGAGTAGTTTGTCTTTATCCGGTGGGCAACAACAAAGGTTATGTATTGCTAGAGCCATCACAACCAAACCAGATGTGATTCTAATGGATGAACCATGCTCTGCTCTTGATCCTATTTCTACCTTGCGGGTAGAAGAGTTAATTCGCGAACTAAAGAAAACTTATACTATAGTTATGGTTACCCACAATATGCAACAAGCATCACGTGTATCTGATCGTACAGCATTTTTCAATGTTAAATCTTCAGAAAAGGGGGAGCGCATTGGGTATCTTGTAGAACATGAAAGAACAGAAGTTATTTTCCAAGATCCCCAGCAGGAATCCACTAAGGAGTATATAAGTGGTAGATTTGGTTGAATATTTGATATATAAATATAGAGGTAAAAAAGTACTATTTGAGCTGCTGAATTTATTTTGGGGTGAGTGTTATGGCTTAAAACCAAAGCAGTTGAGGTGGTAAAAAACAGCAAAAATTTTTCCTAACCAAATACTTTTTAATAAAAATAAACTCTCTTCTGAGAATATTCTAACAAGAAATATTTTCCAATATCAGAGCAGTTATTTATTATTAATCTAATATCATAATTTATTTAAACTAAGCTAAGTTTTTAATATTAGTAAGTTAATTTCCTCAGCAAAGAAAACATAAAACCAAAAACATAATTAGCAGCACTTTTATATTGATATATAAACCAGGCATTTTATTGTTTTAGTTTATGTTAGAAAGGTATTTAGATTTATTTCAAGTCTACTAATAATTTAAGTTGGGATTCTATAAACCTTATTTATTTATGAAAATTATCATATGACTAGCATTTCCACAGTCGAGTATTAATAAATATTACGGAGATTATTAAAACCCCTAATTTGATTGTGGAAACTACACTTACCTTACTATAGATGGAGTTTTACTCATCGTTTACCCAATGTTGGGTATTTCTTTCTATATTTACACCAGCTCTCTTCCTGTATCTAAAACAGTCATATTGAGTGAATACTGTAAGAAATAAAATTGTACACAGGTAAAATTTAGAAGATAGGACGCAAAAACCTAGTATTTATGGACTTGGAATTTGAATAGTACTTAGAACAGATTCAAGTAATCTTATAATAACTTGCCCACTTTAAGACTTTTTTAAACGGTTAGGTTTATTCCTGAACGGTCTCAGCTTGACAAAAATTCAAAAAATTAAGAATCATTCAAGTATCTACATTCTTTTTAGTTTTTGAGGTCCAGATTTAAATCCCAAATTGACTCTGAGTAAATTCATTTAAATCATAAGATTGAATCTAAACTTAAGTCATAAATAAAATCATGGAAATAAATCATTCCCTAGTTTGACCTACATACATACTCAAACTAACAATTATAATTTAGCCCCCACCGTCAAAGTTTTGAGTGAATATTGAATCTACCAGGTTTTAGTCTCTTGTCTCTTCTTGATTTTTATCATTGCTCGATTTTCCCACAGAATTAGCAGATACAACAAACCCCATTTCCAACTTCTCTCTAACTAACTGTTGGATTTCTTCTGCAAAATCTGTATTATCTTCCAAATAATTAATAGTATTATCTCTACCCTGAGCAATATTGTTACCGTCATAACTATACCAAGCACCTTTGCGAAGGATAATTTTAGTTTCCTCTGCCAGATCAACCAAACAACCAAGAGTGGAAACACCCATTCCAAAAATAATATCAAATTCGGCAATTCTAAAGGGTGGAGCAACTTTGTTTTTTGCCACCTTTACTTTGACGCGAATCCCAAATTCCTCTGTCCCCTTTTTCAAGGTTTGGATACGGCGAATATCTAAACGTACAGAAGAATAATACTTTAAAGCATTACCACCGGTTGTAGTTTCTGGATTACCATAACTAATGCCAATTTTTTGGCGCAACTGGTTTATAAACATTACGGTGCAGCCAGACTTACTTAAGTTACCAGTAATTTTACGCAAAGCTTGGCTCATTAATCTAGCTTGAAGTCCCACATGAGTATCCCCCATATCCCCTTCAATCTCGGCACGAGGGACTAAAGCTGCTACAGAGTCAACAACAACAATATCAACTGCAGCAGAACGTACCAGTTGATCCACTATTTCTAAAGCAGCTTCACCTGTATCTGGCTGGGAAACCAGTAAATTTTCAATATCAACCCCTAAAGCTGCAGCGTAAGTCGGATCGAGAGCATGTTCTGCATCTACATAGGCTGCAACACCCCCTTGTTTTTGAATTTCAGCTACAGCTTGTAAAGCAACTGTAGTTTTACCAGAACTTTCTGGGCCATAAATTTCAATTACTCTCCCCTTGGGTAAACCACCACCCAAAGCTAAATCTAGAGTTAAAGCACCAGTAGAAATAGTTTCTATCCTCATTCGGGCTGCATCACCCAAACGCATAATTGTACCTTTACCAAAAGTACGCTCAATCTGATTGAGGACAATATCCAGTGCTTTCTGTTTACCGGTGTTATCAGTGGTGTTAACAGCCATTCCTACCTCATGTTATGAAATTTTAGGGATTATTGGTTTTGAAATCAGAATAGACAATATACACTATGCCTTACCAATAATGATTGGCCTATAAGTGAGATTCCAGAAACTTTTACAACATTACAATTACTACCTCGAACTTTAGCAAAGTAATAATATAATATTTTTTCGGCTACAATAATTATGAAATTGCATACCAATTTCTACGTATGGCTATAGTATATTATGTGTTTGTAAACCATTTGTTATATCAATTGCCATTGTTGTTGTAGCTGGTTTAATTAAGAAAACTAATTGAAAAAGATTACGATAATTTATTATGTTCCCAGGTATTCCCTAATTCTTATAAGGCCTGAAGAGTTAAGCCTGACTATCAAACAAATTAAATAGTTGAATTTCAGGCGCTTGGGAATAATACTAGATATTGACTTTGCAACTAGGGTATTTTTTTAGTTGTTGATGGAATTGAGTTTTTCCCAAAAAGCTAAAATCATTAATCTGGCTTATCTTATCACCCATGAATAAGTAGTTATTAGTAATATCAAGATCATAAATAAGGCAAGAATAGAATTTAATTATTAGGGTAAAATTATTTCAATATTCTAAAGTACATTGGCACTAGTTTACTCACTATAATTGATCGCCATCATAGCGTACAACATTTATACTTATCTTCCTACTATAGGCTAGTATTATCCATTAGGTTATAAAAATAAATGCTATGAAATTATAAGTGCTGTTATTATACTGCTGAATTTAAAAGTTAAATCAACACCTGGATACATAATGGAAAATCTAATTGATTATCACTTTTTATAATGTAGAACTTATTATTTTTGGTAATGATCAGATTATTAACTAGTTTTCCTTATATTTCGCCTCAAGCTTAGTGGATTACTAAATTTTCTATTCAACTATTATTTATAGTACCTTAATGTAAGACTTTTTTGATTAAAAATCAAAAAAGTCTTACTCCTAAACACTTAAGGTACCCGGTCTAGCATTTATAACAGAAACTATTTTCTCATCCCGAGATAAAGTAATTACAATTTCCCCTAAGCTGCTTCTTCCAGCTAGAGGTATTTGACTAACTTTCAGGAGTTCTGCCCTATCCTTGTTAGTAAATATAATTACTTCATCATCTGACTGAGCTGCTACCATAGCTGCCAGACTATCAGTTCTACTATTAAATTTCATGGCTTGTGTACCTAAATCGCCACGATGTGCAAGTTTTATTTCATTAGTGTTTAGACATTTGCTATAACCATTTTGAGTAAAAAGTAATATGTTTTGATTTTTATCCAGTGTGATGCAATCGACCATCTGTTGGCTTTTGAGTATACGTATTCCTTGTAATCCAATGGCTGCCCGTTCCATTTTTGGTAACTGTTCATCGTTGATAGGAAAACGTAGTAGTCGACTGCCAGAACTAGCTATAGTTAAATGTGTTTCGGGAAATGCAAACTGGGTACATAATAACTCATCGTCATTTTTTAACTTAATAATAGTGGTACCGCGACGACTAATCTGTTTCAATTTGCTTATGTCAAGCCGCTTAATTTTCCCTTGTTTTGTAAGCAGAATTAAGTCTGTATCTTTCATGTTTTTTGGCACCAAAAAGTGGCTAATGATATTCTCTTGTGCCTGTTGAGCAGCATTACTTAGTAAAGTAATTAAAGGTGTTCTTTTAATTACACGCCCTACAGATATAGGAATACTTTCAACACTTATTGGATATACTTTTCCTGTATTGGTTAAGACTAGTAAATCTTGAGCTCTGTCAGTAACATCTGTTTGTATAGTAAAGTCATGTTCGGGAACATTACGATCACCTTTAGATTTTTTACCTGAGGCTTGATAGCAACGCACATATCCACGATAAGTAAATTCGAGAATAGTTGGTTTTAGGGGTTGCTCTGAAATACCATTGATTAGGCTTTTATGGGAAACTGTATCTTTGCTGGTTTGTTTTTTTTGCTTACCCAGTTCTTCAGTTTTGGGTGATTCTTCGAAAATGTGAGTTCGTCGGGGATCACTATATTTATGTTTGAGTGATCGTAATTCTTTTTTCAATGCTTTTAATAGTTCGTGGCGGTTGCTAAGTAGGTTTTGAAACTCAGCTATTTTATTGTTGAGTTCAGCAAACTCATCTTTTAAATTCTGCTGTTCTAAACTAGTCAACCGACGTAATGGCATAGATAATATAGCATCAGCTTGAGGTTCAGTTAAATTTAGTTGATTTTGCAGATTTTGTTTGGCAGTACTTCCATCAATAGCTTGGCATAGAATAGTGATAACTTGGTCTAAGTGAGCTAGTGCTACCAGCAAACCTGATAGCAAGTGTAAGCGACTTTGGGCTTTATCTAGCTCATAGCTATAACGGCGATTTAGTGTTTGTTCCCGGAAATTTAAAAATTTTTGCAATAGTTGCCGCAAACTTAGTTGACAGGGATGTCCATCTGATAATGCCAACATAATAGCCCCAAAGTTACTTTGCAAAGCAGTTTGATGATATAATTGTTCTAAAACATAATCTGGTTGAACATCTCTTTTTAGTTCTATAACTACTCGCATACCTTGACGGTCACTTTCATCTCTGATATCAGAAATACCTTGGATCTTAATCTGATTGACTAAATCAGCAACTTTTTCAATCCATGCAGCTTTATTTACTTGGTAGGGTAACTCTGTAACTATAATTGCTGTGCGTTTTTTACTACCCCGACTGCCAGCAATTTTTTCTATTTTGTTTACACCTCGTATTATAATAGTTCCCCTGCCATTAGAATATGCTTCACTAATCCCGTTACGACCGATAATTTGACCTCCTGTAGGAAAATCTGGTCCAGGGATAAGTTCAAATAATTTTTTATCTGTTAAATTCGGGCAATCAACTAAAGCAATTAGACCATCCACCAATTCTCCCAAGTTATGGGGAGGTATATTTGTCGCCATACCCACAGCAATACCTGCACAGCCATTAAGCAGTAAAAATGGTAACCGTGCAGGTAAAACAGTAGGTTCCTGTTGAGAATTATCAAAATTGTCAACAAAATCAACTGTTTCCTCCCCTATTTCCATTAACATCCCCTCATTACTGATAGGAGCTAATTTTGTTTCTGTATAACGCATTGCTGCAGGGGGATCATTGTCTATACTACCAAAGTTGCCATGACCTGCTAACAAAGGATAACGGCTGGAAAAATCCTGTACCAATCTAACTAAAGCATCATAAACAGCCTGATCTCCATGGGGATGATATTTACCTAATACATCCCCTACCACACGGGCACATTTACGGTAGGGACGATCTGGTGTTAGCCCCAGCTCGTACATAGCATACAAAATACGGCGGTGAACAGGCTTCAAGCCATCCCGGACATCTGGTAATGCTCTGCCCACAATTACACTCATGGCATATTCCAAGTAAGACCTTTGCATTTCTATGTGTAAAGCCGTGGGAATTACCTGCCCCTTAGGGGGAAGGTTTAACTGTTTCGCCATGAGTTTCTACCTAAATTTTAACTACACAAATTTCACTGTGACTGAACACCTCAGCAAACACAGCATAACGGATGAAATCCTATTACTTACAGAATCTTGATATTCAGATTCCAAAAACCAGTAGTATTATCCTTGATACTAGGGATAGTTATTAAATAAAAGTGAGTAGTAGTTAGTATCAACCTTATCAGTATTAGCAAAATTTCTATGAAAACAGTTTTGATAGTTGAAGATGACCTAATTAACGCTCGAGTATTTTCTAAAATTCTGACTAAGCGGGGGGGTTTATATGTAAAACATACAGAAGACGTAGATAAGGTAATGACAATTGCCCAAAATAAAGAAGCTGATATTATTTTGATGGATGTTTCACTATCGCGGAGTGTTTACCAAGGTAAATCTGTAGATGGGATAAAAATAACTCAAATGCTGAAATCTAACTCCAATACGGCCTCTTTGCCTATTATTCTCGTAACTGCACATGCTATGGCAGGTGACCGTGAAAAATTCCTCAAACAAAGTGGAGCCAATGGTTATATCTCTAAGCCGGTAGTAGATCAACAATATTTCGTCAACCAAATAATGGCTTTACTGCCAGAATAAATATTTAAGAACTAATTCTTGCGCATTTTCAATAACTAACAATTAGGTCAAGTATCTACATACCAATGTATAATAACTAGGATATAAAAAGCCTAATTTCCCTGTGCTTATGGAGAAGACCATAGAGTTGCTCAGATGGTTTAACTATTGGAAGATACTATTGTGGGGCAATGTAAATTTCAATTTGCATATGTGGTATTTTCTATTTGTTGAACTATATTTTGGATTGGTGGTAATTTTAAAAATCTCCTCGTATCATTCAGTAATCTTTCCCCCCACAGATTTTCTTTTAAGAAGTTAGGATTGGCATAACGTACATCAGTACCTAGAACTTTTTTACCCATATTAATGGCTTGATGGTAATTTCCTTTCCTGTAAAACGCAACAGCCAATGCAAGTAAAGGCTCAGGTGCATTTTTCCCAATATCAACTGCCAACTTCCATTTTTCTATTGCCCCATTCGTATCCCCTTTTTCATACATAACCAAGCCAACATTATTAATTGACGGCCAGAATTGGTTATTGCTACTGATGGACTTATTATATTGTGCAATCGCATCAGAAAATCTGCCCAACATATAATAACCATTACCTAGATCAAATAGTCCCTCTGCATCATCTGGTTTGAATTTTAATCCTAACTTATAGTAAGCAATAGCCTTGTCGTACTTCTTTTGCTGAAAATGGGCTGAACCCAGAGCAAATAAGACATCTGTATTACGGGGGTTGATAGACTGGGCTTTTTTGAAGGAATCAATAGCTGTATCTAACTCTTGTTTTTGCAGGAATAAGCTGCCTAACAAAAACCAAACTTTCTCATTTTTGGGTGCTAATCGGCTGGCCAATCTTGCCCGAGGTAAGGCAAACTCAAATTGTCGGATTTGTGCCAACTCAGCTGCTTCCTGTGCTAGAACTAATCCCTGTTTCTCTAATTCTCTTTGATCAAGGTGCAACACATGTGGAAATAATGCCTGGGCTGAAACAGGGCTTGCTATACCCCACAGGCTGCAAATTGCCAAAATAGAAATCAAATAAATAACTTTAGGCACACTACCGCCTCTTTGATTATCAAGTTAAAGAACCGTTCACCTTGCAAATAGCTAAAACAATACTATCTGTCACTATAGATAAAACGCAATTTTATATTTGTCCATCAGTGTATCAAATATGCCAGGATAAATTAAGACTATCTCACTCATTCAGGTGAAATTATCAACTTGGACTTATTATTAACATAGGAACAAGTTAAGCATGAATTTCCTAAAAGAGCTGAGGAGAAAAATTCTTAAAAATGGTACTTAAGGAAAGAATAATAGTTGCACTCAAGGAAATAGCAATAAGAAGACTAGGTAAGACAAAGCATTCATCTACTTGGATAGGAGGATTTTTTATACTTGCTACAACCATATGGCTAAGTATAAATGTTATTCCACAAGCAGTAAAACAAATTCAATCAAGTCGAAATAATGTTAACGAATCAACTATTCCGGTAACTACAAAAAATTTCGTGTTACGCATTATTGCAAGTGGTAAGGTTGTGCCGATTAAAAGCGTAAATGTTAGTCCTACAAACCCCGGTATGGTCAAGCAATTAATGGTGGAACAAGGCGACTATATCCGACAGGGAGACATTATTGCTTATATGGATAGTGCTTACATTAAAGTCCAAATTGCCCAAGCGAAAGCGAACATTTCTAAACTCCAAGCACAATTGGACCAATTAATAGCTGGTAGTCGTCCTCAAGATATAGCTCAAGCTAAAGCACGTCTCACCCAAGCCCAGGCCCTATTAGATGAGGCAAAAACTGGTAATCGTCCTCAGGAAATAGCCCAAGCCCAAGCTCAAGTTGATGCTGCGAAGGCAAAAGTATTAATGAGTGGTAATCAAGTAAGTCGTTATGGGTACTTGTATGAGCAAGGAGCCTCAAGCAAACAATTATTAGACCAGTACATTAGTCAAGACAAAGTGGCTAGGGCCAATCTTAGGAAAGCAGAAAAATATCTCTCTTTACTGCAAAGTGGTAGTCGCATAGAATATATTGCCAGAAGAAAAGCATCAGTAATGGAAGCTAAAGCTGCCTTGGAATTATTGGAAAGTGGACCCCGTCGAGAGGAAATCGCCCAGTCCCGGGCTTCTTTGGAAGCCGCAAAATCCCAATTACAGGCTTATTTTGTCGATCTTGAAAACACAATAATTCGAGCTCCTTTTAATGGAGTTGTCATGCAAAAATACGCAAATATGGGTGCATTTGTCACCCCAACAACTTCCTCATCTATAAGTGCTTCAGCAACTTCTAGTTCAATTGTCGCTTTGGCTTCTGGATTGGAAATACTAGCCCAAGTACCAGAATCAGATATAGGTAGAGTTAGACGAGGTCAAGAAGTAGAAATTGTATCTAATGTTTATCCTAATGAGGTGTTTCAAGGTCGAGTACGCCTAGTTGCTCCAGAGGCAATCAAAGAAAATGGTGTGACTCTATTTCAAGTTAAAGTTAGTATCATTACTGGAAAACAAAAGTTAATTTCCGGACTTAATTTAGACTTAACTTTATTGGGCAAACAGGTAGATAATGCCCTAACAGTACCTACAGTAGCTATTGTCACAGAAAAAGGGGACATAGGGGTACTAGTTCCTGATGCAGAGAACCAACCTCTTTTTCGTTCCGTTACTATTGGTTCTCAAATAGAAGACCAAACGCATATCTTATCAGGTTTAAAGGGGAATGACCGTATTTTTATCAATCCTCCTAAAAACTATAAACGTAAATAAATAAGACTAAGGTGATGAATCTACTGGAAAATCTACAAATTGCCAGGAAAACCCTCATAGAAAACAAGTTACGTAGTACCCTTACTATGTTGGGAGTTATCATTGGTAATGCTTCCATTATTACTATGGTTGGAATTGGTCAAGGAGGGCAGAAATTTGTTATTAAGCAATTAGAATCTTTGGGAACAAACGTTTTGTTTGTCAGACCTGGGAATCAAGAAACTAAAAGGATTACTTCTGATTCACCCAGAACCCTAGTACTAGCTGATAGTAAGGCAATTATGGCCCAAGTTCCAACAGTTGAGGCTGTTACAGCAGAATTAAATAGTAGGCAGTTAGTGACTTACAAAAACCAGAATACTAATGTAAATGTCATTGGTACTACCCCCAGTTTTTTACAAGTGCGGGAATTTGATATTTCCCAGGGAAGATTTTTTTCTGATATAGATGTGAAACGTAATAACCAAGTTACCGTTATTGGTGCGAAGCTAGCACAAAAATTATTTGCTAACCATAATCCTCTGGGACAATATTTAAAAATCAAAAACTTGAGCTTTCAGATAGTCGGAATTTTAGGAGAAAAGGGTTCTAATCTTGGAATTAACTATGATGAAACAACACTGATACCAATTACCACCACAGCTAATAGAATTATTGGTAGAACATCGCCTTATGGGATTGAAGTAAACTATTTGACTGCGGCAGTTAAAAACAAGGAAAGTATTGATTCAGCAGTTTTTCAGATTAGTAATTTGTTAAGACTACGACACAAAATTATTGGAGAAGATGACTTTGTCATCTATACCCAAAAAGATGCAATGAAAACTGTCAGTAAAATCACTGGTACACTTACACTTATGTTAACAGCAGCCGCAGCTATTTCCCTAATTGTTGGTGGTATTGGCATTATGAATATTATGCTTGTATCAGTTACTGAACGAACCAAAGAAATTGGTTTAAGAAAAGCTATTGGCGCTACCCAGCAAGATATTCTTACGCAATTCATAATTGAATCAGTAATTATTGCCATTACAGGGGGTGTTATTGGTACAATCTTAGGAGTAGCAGGAATATTCATAGTAGCCAGTCTTACAGTTATAGAAGCGGTTATTTACCTGCCAGCAATTACTATTTCTGTATGTATATCTGGTGGTATAGGTTTACTATTCGGTGTATTCCCTGCCCGCCATGCTGCCAAGTTAGACCCCATTGTGGCATTAAGGAGTACTTAACTCACCAGACATTTAACATGAATTTTATCATTGCACAAGGTTCTTACGATTACCATGAAGAGACTAGCTATCATTATTGAAAAACAATCCTGGGGCAGTTCTTTGGCTCTATTCAGAACAACCCATATACATAATCGTGTTTAAAGCCTTTTATGTGCGATGTTGCTTAATGTAATGACAATATTAATATTTTGGCAAATTTCTCAAAATATACTTCCCTCGAAAGAAGTCATTTGGAAATTAACAGTGCAGACTTTCTGCTTGCTATTTCTTACATACTAACTACTAAAAACTAAATTTATTCCTACACGAACACTTAAGAGTGAGAGAAACCAAATGCTTAGTCAAATTCTTAACTGGAAAATAAAAGTATAATTTTGAATTTTTCACTTACACTTAATGTATTTAATTACAAGTCATAATGACTTTAATCTCACATAAAAAGTAAGGGTTCGATTGACTTTTCAACCTGTCCACCTTTTTGTTCCGAATGCTAAACTAACCTAAAGAGTCCAAATCCAATGATATCATGCCTTGACTTTCTATAGAAGTTAGCATATTAACCAGTTGGGACCATACTAACCAGCAAGTCAACAAAGTTGTTGGTAAGCCAATGCTACATGCTAAAATGGGGGTAAAACCAAATACTTCCAACCCAGAGCATAGAAATAGGCCCAGACCCATTGTAACTCCTATGAATGGCAATGTATAATGCCTTGTTGATAAGTGATTATTTGGTTTCCCTCCACCGACTACCTGCCACCTCTTGATAATCAATTTCAAGGTTGCACTTAATGCTAAACCAGAGGTCAAAGCTATAAGTAAACCAAAAATTAACAATAAGTAAGGTGCCTGAAGAGAATAATAGTACATGCTTATATTAAGTATAATTGATAGTAGCTAACATGATAATTTGTTTATCAGCCACTAACAGCATATTACTAATTTTGTGGTGTTGAAAAAAAAGATGGTGCTTTAGGTATCATGGCGGCTGCCCCCTCTCTTGAGAATTTTGTGAGCATGCTAAAAGCCACATCTAACAGACGATTGGGTTGCAAGTCATCTTTTACTAGTTCCCATAACCTTTGTACTTCTTCTGTGTGAAGCCTTTCATCTTCAGTGAGTGCTAATAACAATTGTCGCCGTAGAAATTTTCCTTCTTCAGACAGAAGGTATTGTATGCCCAATCTAGCTGTTGGCAGTACATCAAAACTACCATCAGTACGAGCAACTAAAATTAAATTTTCCAACCTCTGCCACTGGAATTTACCGTTTTTAAACAGTATATTTAGTAGTCTTTGCCGTAATTGAGGAGATTCTCCTGTAAGGAGTCTGCGGGCAACATAGGGATATGCAACCTCAACTATTTTAAAATACTTGTTGAGGCTTAGAGCAATTCCTTCTTGGGTTATCAGAGAACGGATAATTAGAGCAAATTTTGCAGGGATCCGGAATGGGTAATCATACATCAATTCTGAGAATTGGTCGGTAATGGTTTTAAAATTGAAATCCCCAACATTTTGATTGATAGCATTTCCCAGTAAAGCCTCTAATGCTGGAACTATCGGGCGAATATCTGTATTGGGTGCTAGGAACCCCAATTTTACATAATCTTCAGCTAGGTAATTATAATCTTGGTTTACTAGATGTATAATTGCATCTACCAGTATTTCTTTAGTACTTTCATCCAACTGGTCCATCATACCAAAGTCGATGTAACCCATTGTGCCATTAGGCATAGCAATCAAGTTACCAGGATGAGGATCTGCGTGGAAAAAACCATGCTCTAAAAGCTGTTTTAAACCGGAAATAACACCTATTTTGATAATTTCTTCCGGATCTAATCCTGCAGCACGAATACGTTTGGTATCGTTGAGTTTAAATCCATCCAACCATTCTAAGGTAAGGACTTCATTAGAAGTATAACGCCAGTATATTGATGGTACTTTTACACAAGAATCATTATGGAAGTTGGTGGCAAACTCCTCAGCGTTGCGTCCTTCATTAAGGTAATCAATTTCCTCAAACAACTTTGCCCCAAACTCATCTATAATCATGGTTAGGTCATGTCCCAAGTTTAATGGTAACCAGCAGCTTAACCGACTTGCTGCCTGGCGCATTAAATATAAATCTAGGGTCAAAATAGGACGTAAATTAGGGCGTTGTACTTTTACGGCTACCTCTTCACCGCTGTGTAGTCTTCCGCGATACACTTGACCTAAACTAGCTGCAGCCACAGGATTCAGGGATAAATCACTGAAAATTTCTTTGATGGATCGACCAAGTTGTTTTTCTATAATTCCATATGCAATTTTATTATCAAATGGTGGTAGTTGATCTTGTAATTTTACTAACTCCTCTAAGAAATCCTTGCGAACTAAATCTGGTCTAGTTGATAGAGCCTGTCCTACTTTAATAAAAGTAGGACCCATGCGGGTTAATAGTTGCCGTAATTGGTTTGCCCGTTTGTCTTTAGCCCGTTGGTTTCTATTCAACCATTCATCAAACTTAAGACTAAGGAAAAATACACCAAAACCAATGATGATTTTTAGGGCTCTTGACCAAGCTAACCATGGGCGATAGTGATAATAACTAGCTATGATTCGGGGATCATAGCTTAGTTTTTCTCCGCTGTGTGTAAGGGTTTTTGGACTCACTCCCTTATTTACCTCTTCAAATTTAAACTCAAATTTTTTTTGACTGAGACAATGCTTTTATTAGTCCACAAATATGCAGTGACGTTTTTTAGCTGATTATCTTTGGCTAGTTATTTAATAAATTAATAACAACTAATCTAAACTTCATTAATTTATCTATTAACTTCATCTTATCTTAATACACAAAATTACATTTAGTTATATTAACTTATCTGTAGTCAATTGGAACTTAGGTTTAGATTGAAACACTGGACTTTAAATAAAAATACTCAAAGAAAGTTCAAGTGTATAACCCAGGTATCTAAATTTATATACAGGTATTTTTAAATATTTTTAAGATGTACTTAATTCTCCTATTTACTTGCCAAATTTGAGACAATTAGTTTGAAACAAAAACTAATTTAAATGATTTCGAAAATTTGTAATTATCTCATAATAGTAACTCACGACAATTATCTTGTATACTTTTACAATTTCGTGTAAAAGATAACCTCAAATAGCTGATTTGATGTAACAATACTTACTTAAGCAAGTTGATAAGTGTATTGAATTTATCTAAAGTTTAATTTATAGGTTCAAGAAAAAAAACACCATGAAGATTGCTTAAATCTTAGGCACAAAAATCTAAGATACTCCATATTAGAGAATGAATCCTATATTATCTTACCGGCAATCTAATACGAAATAATACTAGGAATAAATATTTCTGTAAATTAATCATAATTTTACATTGTCAGAAGCCAAAAAATTTTCTAGATTGAGATGATGATCATATGGGTAAATTTAAATCTTTATTTAAATTTAGTTAACTTAACTAATATCATTTAGATGGCTTTTTAAGTATTGTCTATATCGTAAAAAAACTTTTACGAATATTATAAATAATACGTTAAATATTATACTAATGAGTAATATTGAGTATATACTAACCCAATAACTTGCTATGTTCATAGAACAAAAAATCGCTGATCATTTGATTATTTAAATTAAAATAAGTAGATATGAGTCTGAAATCATCTCTGATCATATATGAAT
>NZ_CAIY01000007.1 GCF_000350105.1 Richelia intracellularis HH01 | reverse complement strand
AAATGCTAGATATGATAAGTGTAAAATGTATAAGACTAAAACTAATACTAGTATTTATTAATGATTATAAACTAACATATCTATTACACATTATTATAAACTTAAATGTATTATGATGATACTTTAGGTATATTCTCTAAAATAATTACTAGTTTATTAGTTATATTCTATTGTTACTCTTGGTAGTTACTAGATAATATATTCTAGTATACCTATAACTATGTTATAGATATACTACTACTCATCAAATAAGCTTAAGTTAATTTAATTAGCTTAAGCTTATTTGAGGTAATTAACCTGCCTACATAAATACAAATAATATGGAATACTTTGACATAAGCTTGGCTAAATGAATTTATACTTCATATTTAATTTTTGAATATAGTTACAAGTATTCGTATGAGTTTTCATTAAAACTACTATTTATTTATCACCTTATAAAAATATAATAATTTACATATAAAATAATTAAGTCTAGATTTTTATAATTTTTAGATTAAAGCTCTAAGCAAAGCTTGCAATTTCAATTGAATTTCAGCTAATTCTTTATTTGGATCTGAACCTGCGACAATACCAGCACCGGCATATAATCTAGCATAATTTCCATCTATTAACGCAGAACGAATACCAACAATAAATTCACAGTTACCTTCTGCATCTAACCAGCCTAAAGGTGAGGCATACAAACCTCTTTCAAAACTTTCATAACGACGTATCTCAGTACAAGCTATGTCCGGTAATGTTCCAGCAACTGCAGGTGTAGGGTGTAATTGGGCAAGTATTTTCAATGGGTGTATATTAGGGGGAATGATAGCACTAATTGGTGTCCATAAATGCTGAATATTAGATAATTTTCTTAACCTTGGCGACATGATTTGGGGCAATAAACCTAATTCAGATAGGCTACGAGAAATAAAATCAACTACTAAGTTATGTTCATGCCTCTCCTTATCACTATGAATTAAGCTGTTAGCATAAGCTGTATCTTCTATAGGTGTTTTTCCCCTAGGAGCAGAACCAGCAAGAGCATCTGTAATTAACTTATTTTCAGATATACAAATTAATCGTTCTGGACTAGCCCCAATAAAATTTTGTCCTTTTCCATTACTAATAGAAAATATGTAACAATTAGGATGTGTGATTCTAAGTTGATCTAAAGACTTTATTAGATCAAAGTTATTAGTAGAAATTACATCTAATGCATTTGCTAATACTATTTTTCTAAGTTCATTATTTTTAATTCTATCTAATACAGAAAATATTGAAGACTTAAATTTTTCCGAACCAACTACATAAGCTTCCTTGAATTTGCTTATTTGTATTTTATGATTTATATTCTTGTCTTTAAATGAATTTATAAATCTTGCTTTTTCCCATAAAGATTCTACTAAAATACTAATATCTATATTAGGTGTAATAGCAAAATTTGCAATTAATTTACACTGCTGTTTGTTCACATTAATTTGCCATTTAGGTAAAAAAATATTTGACGGGA
>NZ_CAIY01000008.1 GCF_000350105.1 Richelia intracellularis HH01 | reverse complement strand
TATTAATGAAGTGAGGAACGAATATGTTACGTACGCCCTACAATTATGATCGTAATGCAGTATCTCAAGATACTGCGTTGGTTTGTTCAGAAGATACGCTGACTCAACAAAATTTTAAGGAAGATGCGGATCTGAACATAATGTTAAGAAAATATGGAGTTGCTCCAGTTAGCGAACCTAACTGGGAGGAAGTTGACTTTAGTAATATTGGCTCGTATCACGATGCCATGAATGCGATTGTGGCAGCACAAGAGCAATTTGATGCTTTACCTGCCGAAGAGCGTGTAAAGCATGACAATGATCCAGGCAAGTTTATGGATTATTGGAATCAGAGAATTGTAGAGGCTGAAAAGGCGAAGATCGCAGAAGCGAAAGCTGCTAAGAAAGCTGAAGCGAATAGTAGCGTCGACCCAACGCCAGTGGTCGATGCAGACAAGGAACCTACTGAGTAGGTTCCGCGTCAGTAGCACACGGATATACTTGATTTAAAGTGTG
>NZ_CAIY01000009.1 GCF_000350105.1 Richelia intracellularis HH01 | reverse complement strand
AAATAAATTATTAGAATGAGTTTGTAAACTTATTCTAATAATTTATTATATATTATGGAGTAATATTTTTGAATGCAGGAATATAATTATCTTTGTATGGGAATATATCATAACTAGATGCTTTGGTCTAAAGTCTATTGATAATTATATTAAGTTAAATATAATAATTTATACTTTTTCATACTGGCAAAAACTAGAGTGATTACAAAAATTACAAATACTTTCATAATAGAAATATGATGAATTTATTTTAAAGATAGTACAAACTATCCTGGGAAACACGAATTTTAGTCTTTTCTTACTTAGTAAATAAATTCATACAAGGGGTAATCATGGAAACTTCTAGGAATACGCATAAGTAATATACAGAATTTGTTTTATAGATGCAAGTTGATTTAAGCTGAATGGTCCAAAATATTATGGATACCATAGACAAGTATAGTAAGATTTACTTTTATATCTACTGCAATGGTTTAACTTCTGACTCCTCAGGTTAAATTACTGAGCCATAGAAATGTATTCAAAAAAAATTGTCTGCCTTTCCATGCCACTATAGAAAATGAAGTGGCAAATTAAAAAAAACTACAAAAAAAGGCAAAAGCACCGTGCAGATAACATTCTTAGGGACAAGTTCTGGCGTACCTACGCGATCACGTAATGTTTCCAGTGTTGCCCTGAAATTGCCACAACGGTCGGAATTATGGTTGTTTGACTGTGGTGAAGGAACACAACATCAGTTCCTCCGTAGTGAGCTAAAAATAAGCCAACTAACCCGCATTTTTATAACTCATATGCATGGTGACCATATTTTTGGCTTGATGGGTTTACTTGCCAGTTGTGGTTTAGCTGGTAATGTCCAATCTATTGATATTTATGGCCCTCCAGGATTAAACGAGTATTTGCAGGCAGCCTTGCGCTATTCTCATACCCATTTTTCTTACCCAGTGAAAGTTCATACTATTACTTCAGGATTGATTTATGAAGACCAAGAATTTTATATTTACTGTGGTGTTTTATACCACCGTATTACTGCTTTCGGCTATCGAGTTATAGAGAAAGATCGTCCAGGACGATTTGATGTAGCAAAAGCTCAGCGGTGGCATATTCCCCCAGGTAAAATATATAGTCAATTAAAACATGGAGAAACAGTGACATTAGAGGATGGACGAGTAATCAATGGGGCTGATTTATGTGGTGATGCGGAAATTGGACGTAAGATAGCCTACTGTACGGATACTGTTTATTGTGATAGAGCAGTACAGCTAGCAGAAGATGCAGATGTATTAATCCATGAAGCCACTTTTGCCCATCAAGATGCAGAAATGGCATTTCGGCGTCTTCATTCAACAAGTACTATGGCAGCACAAACAGCTTTAGCTGCTAACGCACATCGTCTGATAATTACTCATTTTAGTCCTCGTTACAACCCTGGTAATCCCATAGAATTTAAAGATTTGTTGAAAGAAGCACGTGCTATTTTTCCAAAAACGGATATGGCATATGATTTTATGAGTTATGAAGTTCCTAGACGTAGGGATTCAATAATTGTCTAATTTGTAATCTTGTCTCTATGATGACAAAACTGCTTGAAATCCTGTAAATTATGCCATTGTTAATTACATCTGTTGGTCTTATTTGGTGGTATGAAACGTAATGGCATTTGGAAAAAGCACATGCTATTAACATCTATATACTTGTGCTTGACTTTATTCTGGGTATATGCAAATGAAAGTAAAATATCTCAGTGCAAACGCTTAATCACGATAGTTGACCAGGGGAATAATTCAATTGAAACAAACAAGGGTTATCAGGTTACGACTAGTTACCAGCTGGCAAAAGATTTGGAAAAAATTACACAAATACTTATAAAGTCCAAGTTTGGAGATACCAAGTTAGCAGAGTTTAATGACAAATTTGCAACAATATTTAGGAATTGGAATCAACAAATAGGAAAAGCCAGTAAAGCCTTGGCAACAACAAAGACAGCTGAACCTTCAAAGAATGGTAGAATAACAATTAAAAAAGCAAGAGAGGAAATCAATACTAATCTTATATCTGCCTATTATACGGCTAAAAATTTTGATGTACTCTTTGAGGAACTCAATGAGTATTGCAATCAAACTGAAGAATCAGTAGGATTTTAAGTTTTCCATTAAGGTATTCTAGCTTACTTCAAGGAGGAGTCAACAACTTAAAATCCCAAATTTTTCTTATTATCTACTTGTATACTAGCAACTATTATGACCATGTCATTAACTTATAGTTATCTTACTTTTACTATACTGAAATTTTTTCCCAATTTTAAAAATAGGAATAATTAAAACAAATATAGAAGTACTTCATTGTATAGTACTTTATACTTTATTCATAGAGTAATATGTACTCTTCAGTAATATTATGTTTGATTGTTTTTCGATGATATTTTTCTAAAATTGAACTGTTAAAAGAATAAAAATATTGAGTAAAATTAATTAACTACCCTATGAAAGTTTATATACCAGTATATCCATACTAACAGTAATCTCTGCAATAGAATACATACCATGAAAATAGCTTAAATATTAGAAACAATAACAAATTCGCTGTAAAACTCGGGTATTATATAAATATAATATTTACCCCATAGTTTATTGGAAAAATTTAATAATGATACAGGTTATTATTATCCTCATAGTTTATGCTGTAGATTAGGTACTTGGAAAGATAACTGTACCAAAATAATAGTTATGCAATAGTAAAAAATATTACTAATAACCATTGTAATATTGCCCCCTATATATTTTTGTAGTAATTATTGACACATAAAAAATTTAGTTTGTTAAATAGCACTTTTTGAGTGGCTAAATAATACTGTTATTTTTACTGATAAATGGCATAATTTTTCTAATCAACTTGTGTGGCAGCTATATGCACTAACATATATTTCATGCATGCTTTGATGGTATAGCATGATTATTAATATCACTCTATGCTCTTCTTTGTATGAAATGGGGTGTAGTTTTTTTATGGTTGATTGATCTATCCTTGACTATTACTTTCTAATCTTTCTCCTTTCTCTAAATTTCATGATTAAGGCAAGTAGTACAATTATCAGTCTGGCTTTCATTCTTGGGTTGTTGTCTACTGAGCTGCCCGGGGGTAGGATTTGGCCAATTATTCTTGGGATATTGGGGGCAGTTTTATTTTCTCAATTAGGGATAAGTCCCCAACATAAACTGCAATCAAAAACTAGGAAAAAGTTACAGGCTAGGCATTTACCACCATTAGCATTACCCCATCCATATATTTGGTTAATTGCCAGTTTAGTAAGTTTGTTGGCAGGTTTTTACTTACAATTTCGCCTTCCACAACCACAGAACAACGACATTAGTAAGTTTATTCCTCAAGATAGTAACGCAATTCAAGCACAACTAGTAATTGTTCGGGGAACAATAGAAAGTACACCAAGATTGACTCGTAGTCAAAGAGGACAATTTTGGTTAAATGCAGATCAATTCAGCGAAGTGATCAATAATCAACAACCTCCTGGTATTAGTAAGGCTGTTACTGGAAAATTGTATGTAACAGTACCTATACTTCAATCTACTGGTTTATACCCGGGACAAAAAGTAGCAATTACAGGTTTTTTATATAGGCCTAAACCCTCAAAAAATCTTAATGAGTTCAACTTTCGCAGGTATTTATGGTATCAAGGGTCATTTTCCGGCTTAAACGGTAGATTGGTAAATATACTGGAAAAAGAACGCCCTTGGGGATTATGGAAAGTCAGGCAGAGTATAGTAAAGTCCCACGTTCAGTTTTTGGGTATTCCACAAGGTCCTTTGGTCAGTGCCATGTTATTGGGTAGTAAAGCCATTGACTTACCCTACGATATTAGGGACTTATTTATTAAAGCTGGTTTGGCCCATTTGATCGCAGCTTCTGCCTTTCATACTTCTTTGTTATTGGATTTAGTATTAGGCTTAACAAGAAAGGCTAGTAGACGTACACGGTTAATAGTCGGTAGCTTAATCTTAATTATATTCTTGGGTTTGACTGGGTTTAACCCATCGACATTCCGTGCTGTATTAATGGGTCTTGCAGCTTTTTTAGGAATAGGAATAAAACAAAAAATCAAACAACTAAGTCTATTTATGATAGTTGCAATGATTTTGCTACTAATTAATCCCTTATGGATTTGGGATTTGGAGTTTCAATTTAGTTTTTTAACTATCTCCAGTCTCATTATCACCGTACCATCAATAAATCAAAGATTACAATGGTTGCCAAGAGTGATTGCATCCTTAATTTCTGTTCCTCTTGCTGCAACTATTTGGACTTTACCTATTCAGCTATCAGTATTTGGTACTGTTCCTATATATAGCATTTTATCAAATGTCCTTAGTACACCACTAGTAGCTATAATCAGTTTTGGCGGAATGTTAAGTGCCATATTTGCATTCATTTTTCCCCCATTTGGAAGTGCAGTAGCGGTAGTATTAAATTGTCTTACAAGTTGGTTGATTTATCTGGTAGAACTAGTAGGAAATTTACCGGAGAACTATTTATCAGTAGGGAAAATAACAATTTGGCAGTTATTAATAGTGTACACCTTAATATTAATGGTTTGGTGGTTAAGATGGTGGGGAAAGCACTTGTGGTTTGCAGGTTTATTAGTGTTGATTTCAGTGACTATTCCAATTGGGCATTCGAAAAATGACTTATTTAGAATAACCGTATTAGCTGCTGAGGAAGAGCCTATAATGGTGATCCAGGATCAGGGAAATGTCACTGTATTTAATAGTGGTAATTGCGGAAAAGGAAAGCTTACGATAGCTCCTTTTTTACAACAGCAGGGAATAAATAAAATTGATTGGGCAATATCTAGTAATTTTCAATACAGTGATACTAATGCCTGGTTAGAAATAATGGAAAAATTGCCCATTAAAGTCTTCTTTGACTATTCTCCAACCCCAGAAACTGCCCTAATCAGCAAAGCTATACATCAAGAATTACAAAAACATAAGGGAATATATCAACCACTATCTTTAGGACAAACGGTAAGTACTGACTCCTACATAGCACAGTTAGTAAACAAGGAAATACCAATTTTACAAATGAAGATTCGTGGACAATTGTGGCTATTTATCGGTAATCGAAATCAGTCAGAATTGGAAAAATTAATTAAATTAGAGAAACTACCACGCCCCCAAGTATTATGGCATGCAGGTCAGTCATTAAAAAAGTTACTGGAAACTCTAAAACCAAACCTAGCAATCACAGTTAATGCTAATTTGAGGAATGAAGACTCCTTAGCTATTAGTAAAATGAAAACCCAAGTTTTTTTTACTGAGCAGGATGGAGCAGTTCAGTGGACTGCTGATGGCAAGCTTGAGGCTTTTATACAAAATACAGAAAGTAGGACGTCTATTTTCTAAAGAGAACATCCCACATCGGTAATTAAGCTAAAAATTGCTTGTTAAGTTAGCCTCTTATTATCTCATTAAATAATATATAAAAATCCTTACATAATAATGCTTGGAGATATTACAAAACTAATTTCCTGCCGCTTAGGCTAGGCCATTAATCCCCATATAATCTTCAAATATTATCTTATTTACTTTGTAGGTTATTTGATATTTAGTGCCTTCCTTGGATGAAAATCATTGCTTAGTAGCCTCAATATTATTCATAAATATTGAATTTATTATTTGTTTACTACTCCAAATGAGGGTAAATAATTGGAAGCCTTATTTGCATCGCAGTATGGGTTACTCCTAATCCTAAAGATCCTTTAATGGATATATCACTAAGTATAATTATTAAGAAATAAGAGTATCAATAATCATTAATTGACTACTTGACAATATTTTGATATGGTCATTTTCCTCTAGAAATTTTTATATATCAGGGCTATTAGTAAGCAAGAGAGAGAAGAAATCTTTTAACCTGATGATGGCAATATGAAAGGAATTGTGTAAGCATTGAAATAATAGCTGAATTTAATGCAAAAATTATGATGAGACTTCGAGACTTTCTTCGCATTCTCTTATAGCTCTATATATAAATAAGTAGCTTTTTTATAAATTAATACTATTTCAATAATGATAAAAAGCTGATTTATACAATCTCCAATAAAAATTATTTGATACTATATTTTACTTTAAGTCTCATCCAAAATTTGATTTGATGTAGATCTTCCTTAAACTAATTATTACTGATTACATAGATTACAAGAAATTCCACAATAGTTTTTGCTTAAGCAAATAGCATAAATAAAATAATATACAAGATTAATAATTGTTATGATATTGTTCTAATGATAATTGGTGGAGTCGAATGCTCAATTTAAACTTCTCAAAATAGTAAGAGTACAAATATAAGGTTTTCTAAAAAAAAGCCAAGACTCATGTTCAAATAATTGGTATAATTAAGACTAACACGATCTATATTAGATATCAACAAGAAAGTGAATCTGGAAATATTTAATGATAACAAAGACTCAATGACTAAGAAAATATATAAGAAACTGATTGTCAATCATAATCCTTATGTTGGTATTAATTAGGTTCTCATACCAAAGTATGTCATAGTTACATTATATGGGATTTTTCATGTTTTCTTAGTTTAAAGTTAATTGTTCAAGCAAAATTTTTTAAAATTTATTTTAACAGTTTTATAATATTAAAAATCCAACTAATTGAATTAATATATAAGCTCCTGCTTAATAAATTTTTGAGGGGGTATATTAGTCTTGATAAAGTACTAACAATACTAACAGATAGCTTTCATAAACACAGTTTTTAGTATACCAGGTGGGAACAATCAAGTTATCATTTATCAAGTAATTATATTTATTCTAGAAGTAAAATAGTGTTTTAAGATTCTACTCACCACCAATGTTCACTTAAATATTGCGATAAGCGTAGAGGATTTGTATTTTAATTAGGAGTTGAAATAACCATTGTTTGATTTTGATCAGGTACATTTATTTAAGGTCTATAACACTTTGTTATTCCTTACAAACCAAATATAACTTCTTATTTTATTCTTTTCATCTTCCTTGGTATATTTCATGTTACTATTTTTATCTAAGTATTTAGTGTATCAGCACAAATTACTTAATGCTGATACACTAAATATTGATTACATAAGATTTATAGTGAGAAAAAATCAAATAAGTCTAATATCTAAGATAACTGTGTTTTAATACCAAGATTAGATTAGAGGATAGTTTAAAATAAACTTATTACTTAATTGAGTAAAGTCATGTTAAATCACTACAGAGAATTTTTTATTGGAACTGTGGAAATATAGCTAGAATGAATATAAAAATTAAATGCATTTTGGGTAAATGCATTTTAGATATCAATTTGGCACTTAAAAAAACATTGGGAGTTCAGGCAAAAAATGATACAAGAAACTCATACTAAACAAAAAGGTATTCAGTTGAGTGAAGCAGCTTTGAAGCGGGTAAAAATACTCCGAGATGAGCAGGGATCAGAACTTTGTTTAAGAGTGGGAGTTCGGCAAGGTGGCTGTTCTGGAATGTCTTACATGATGGATTTTGAGGATGTCAGTCAGATTTCTGAAAAAGATGAATTATTTGACTACGATGGTTTTAAGATCGTTTGTGATCGTAAAAGTCTTTTGTACCTTTATGGGTTAATGCTCGACTATAGTGATGCAATGATTGGTGGTGGATTCCAGTTTACTAATCCAAATGCTAGTCAAACTTGTGGTTGTGGTAAGTCTTTTGGGGTTTAATTCATGATATTTTGCTATTCATCCTGTGTTTTTCATGCAAGCCTATAAAAACCAGGACACCATGACTCGTGATATATAAAAATGACTAATGACTGAAACTATTGAATCTCTCTTTGAACAGGGTGTACACAGATATAAAACAGGAGATCCCATAACTGAGTTAATCCCTGTTTTTAAGGAGGTTTGTGATCGTGCCCCCAAAATTGGTGCTGCTTGGACCTGTCTGGCGTGGTTGTATTTGCTGGATAATAAGTTCATTTCGGCTTATAAAACAGCTCAAAAAGCAGTAACACTTAACCCAAAAGAACCTCAAGCTAGGATAAATTTAGCCATTGCAATGTTAGAAACAAACCGCAAAGGTTTGCGACAACATATAGAACTTGCACGGCAATTGATACTTGTTGATGATGAATTGGACAAGGAAATTAAACAAAGTATTGAGGATGGATTAAGTAGAAAACCAAATTGGCCAAGCTTGGCAAAAGTCAAGAGATGGATTTATGAAGAATAATTAATAATTACCATGGGTACAAAGGTTGCACCCATGAGGCAAATGTGCAACCTTGATTTGAATTCAATAAAATCTTGAAGACCTCTTAATGAAAGAGAAACTTATCAGTTGGCTCAACTTATTATTAGTAGCAAATGTTTTTTTAGTCATTGCAGGATTTGTATGGTTGATAGTTGCCGCAGTCGGAGATGCATGTGAAATCCCTCTTGGGTTGGATTTGTGGCATGAGTTATGGCAGCCCCTATTTAATCCTGCTATTAGTCTACTTATTGGCGGTGCAGTCTTAAGTGCTACAATCAGCTCGGTTAGACGAAAATTTCCCGGCAATCATTTTACTAAAGGAAATATTAAAAAGTAAATCCTACTATTCATCGCTAAGGCAATTTTATTACCATATTTTCTCTAAGTAGTTTACTTGCATATATTTGCTAATGCAGTTCGTAAATCAGGATACTGGTATTTGAAGCCTATATCTAAGGTCTGCTGGGATATTACTTGTTGGCCTTCTAAAACTACGATGGCCCCATCCCCCAAAATAGCTTTAATGGCAAAGCCAGGGATGGGAAGCCAAGAAGGACGATTTAATACTTGACTAATGGTTTGGGAAAGCTCACTCATCCGTACTGGGTTGGGAGCAGTTGCGTTATATATTCCTGACATATCTGAGTTAGTTAAGGCTTGAATAATTAAGTAGACTAAATCATCTATATGAATCCAGGAAAACCATTGATTTCCGCTACCAATAGGACCACCTATAAACATCCTAAAGGGAGCAATCATTTTTGCTAATGCCCCACCACTCTTACCTAAAACAATTCCCGAGCGTAAAAGAACTAATCTTACGCCAGTATTGCTTACTTTTTTGCTTCTTCTTCCCAAGCCTGACAAACCTTCGCCAAAAAATCATTACCAGGGGGGCTAGTTTCTGTAAACCTTGCGGTTCTACTTATGCCATAGTATCCAATGGCAGAAGCATTAACTAAAACACCAGGTTTGTATTTTGCATTGGCAATTGCTGTAACAATATTTCTGGTAGTTAGCAGACGGCTATCACGAATTGCTTGCTGCTTTTCTCCTGTCCATCGTCCATCTACGATTGATTCTCCCGCCAAATTAACAATACCATCACACCCAGAAATAGTATTTTGCCAATCATCCAAAACATATGGTGTATATTTAACTATCTCTATATTAGGAAAAGATAAGAATGGGAAAATCTTACGAGCATTACTCGGATTGCGAGTGAGAAGAACCACTTGGCATCCCCGTTCTTGTAGTTTAACGACTAGACAACTGCCAACAAACCCTGTTGCCCCTATAACTGCAATTTTCATAGAAGTTTTGACCTAGAACCTCATAGAGCCTTTATTTTCTGATTTCTTAAACATTGACTTGTCGGTTAATCTAAACCTAACTTAATTTGCCAGAGGATCCTCATCAGGATTTGGATATGCTTTTCGTCTGTATTGTCGCTGTAATCATACTGCACTGTCAAATATTAATTTGTAATCAATAACGTAGGTAACACCCTGATTAAGTAGTAAGATATTTAAGTGGATCTTTGCACGTTTTAAAACTCTCATGAGCTTGAGATATTTTAGAGTAAGTAAGCTATTGTAATACCTTTTCATTCATAAAAAGTCTAAAGGTAGTGAATTATTCTAAGTATAAAGTAACGAATGTTTATACAAACAATTAACACAAATTCTCCGTATCAAGATTGATAATTACAGAAACAATTGTGAG
Organism: Richelia intracellularis HH01; assembly: GCF_000350105.1. Lineage (GTDB taxonomy): Bacteria > Cyanobacteriota > Cyanobacteriia > Cyanobacteriales > Nostocaceae > Richelia > Richelia intracellularis. The sequence goes on along the minus strand of NZ_CAIY01000009.1, from coordinate 5,213 downwards.
AATCGTTAGTAGTAAATTACACAATTTGAATTCCAGTTCAGATTATTTGTTAAAACTTGCAAACAGCTTGTACAAAAAATTCCTATAAAATAACCACCATAATCATGACAGTTGGACGTAAGTTTTAATTTGACAGCAAATATAAATGTTGTAGAATACAATTCTTGTTTAGGTATTTTCAAATATTTATAAATTTAGTTAATAGACTTATCTTTTTACAATAAACATATGCTATTTTTGACTCAAATATTACTTTTCCAACTTAACTTGGATGCAACAATGATAGCTGGAAACAGCTTGTGGTCTTTAGCATTATATTTGGGGTTTTCTCCAATAAGTGAATGGGTGATATGTGAGCTTAGTCATTTGTTTGCTATTATGAGGAAGTCACTCAACACTAACAAGAAAGACTTTGAAGAAACCTGCAAAGATAAAGAATCGCAAGGTACTTTTTGTGCCTCTTTATTAAGTATAATACCTTTTTTATTTGTGGGTATTCTCTTCAGCTGGGGTATTGAGATAAGTCTCAGTCGTAGCTGGGCAATAAGTACGGGCTTGCTCGCCTGCATTACTTCTGGTGTATATGAATTAGGGCGTAGAGATGGTCTATCTTCCAAATAAATTTTAATAGTGGGGTTAATTGCAGTTACGATTTTGCCGATATTGATAGCTGTTTATATTTGATGTTCTAATACTATAGGGTTATAATTCGATTTAAAAAAATGATTAATATTCTATTGAAAACAAGTAAATAGCAATTTAATTAACAAATAAATTTGGAGCTTCAATGAAATGTTAATCTCAATGGTATAGTATTTCACTAGTTAATAATGTTTTCAATGAGTATAAAAATTAAAATTTATAGTTATTCAGTATGACTTACAGTAAAAGCAAATACCCTATTATATTTATGTATTATTATGTCAATAAGGCAATAATAAGTATAAATGCGGGGACTGGATAATTTAATATCAAGATATTTAAAAATCAAGTATTACATGGCAAACTTATTTATTTCAAGCATAAGAAAGTTTGTTCAGGTTTTACATAACTAAGGTTACATATTTATATTATGTAAATTAATTTTCGTACAGCAGATAAACTATTATTTCAACTGTTCATCTGCAAAATTATGCTGAAAAAACAAGTCCCCAAATATCATAATAAGGTTTGCTAATGTAAATGAGAAGACTCCATGGTACTCCAAGAGAACAAGGTTATTATATGCCAGCTCAGTGGATGACCCACGAATCGACAATTTTAGCTTTTCCATTTGGAGAAGAAAATTGGCAAGGTGGGCTAACTAGGGTTAGGTGTGAATTCATGTCCTTTCTACAGCAAATTGTGGAAGATGAATCAACAATACTGGTTATAACTCCTATGGAAGAGGAGAGTTTTCATGAGACTCAACGAATAGTAAAACAAAACTGGGTAAATTCTACCAATCTGCATGTGGTGATATTACCTCTAGATGATGTGTGGATGCGTGACATTGTTACTATTCAACTCATTAGTGAAGATCTAAAGGAACTAATACCTGTCAAATGGAAGTTTAATGGTTGGGGTGAAAAATTTTCCTATGATCATGATTGTGCAGTTGGGTATCAACTAATAGAAATAATGGGGATTAATAATTTCTTTGATATTCCAATAATTCTCGAGGGAGGGGCAATTGAGGTTGATGGTAAAGGGAATGGTATTACCACTCGCTCCTGTTTGTTAAATCCCAATCGCTCTGGATTAAATGAAAACGAATTTAGCCAAATTATCAAAGACTTTTTTGGATTGAATAAACTGATCTGGCTAGATGAGGGATTGGTAGGGGATCATACAGATGGGCATATTGATATGGTTGCACGTTTTACACCTACTGGGAATATCCTAATTAATCACACACATAATCGAAATAACCCACATTTTCATATTTTAGAACAGAATTACAAGCAGCTAAGTCGCGAATTTGGTTCAAGTAGTTTGATTTGTCTTCCTTTACCTGAGCAAACTATTGAAGAAGCTATGACTAACAAATTACCTGAGCTAGCTTGTGCTAATTATGCTAATTTTTATATTACTAATCACAGTGTAATTGTACCTGCCTTTAATGATCCAGCAGATGAAGTGGCACGTAGTATTGCTGCCAATTTCTTTCCCCAACATGAGGTAGTAAGTGTATTGGCTCGAGATATCCTTAAATATGGAGGGGGTATTTTAAACTGTTTGACGCAGCAAGTACCTCAGAAAAGAACAGGGGCAAGATAATATTGGGGAAAATAAAAAGAAAACACTTTTATCAAAAATAGCCTGCAGCATAAACTTTTAACTGAATATGTTCAATAATTCTGCCAATTCACTACTGCCTTTAAAAGAAAACTTTATAATCATTGAAAGATCAAAAGCAAAAATAACTGTTATCCGGTACTACTTGTTACTCTGATAGTAATTGACTCTGTGTATATATTACCAAGAAGGCTATCAATCACAGCAAAATGCTCCACATTCTAAAGGGGAGAAGAAAAACATTATTTAGTTAAAGCATCCACAATCTAAAAATTGTAGAAAATGAAATTAGGAATACTACAAGGTTCTTTTTCAAAAACGACTGAAGATAACATTATAAAGATGAGTCATGCAATAAGAAAAGCTGCTCAGGAAGGGGCACAGATAGTTTTGATGCCAGAATTATTTGCTAACCATTATTTCCCCCAGACTGAGCAAATGGAGAATTTTGCATTAGCTCGATCCAAAAATGAAAATTTCTTCCTTAAATTTTTTCAAAAGTTGGCAGGGGAATTGCAAGTTGTACTCCCTGTAAGTTTTTTTGAACGAGATCGGACTTCCTATTTTAATAGTGTGGTGGTATTTGATGCTAATGGCAAAGACCTAGGTACATACCGTAAGGCACATATCCCTGATGGCCCATGGTATGAAGAAAAGTACTATTTTACACCAGGAGACACGGGATTTCGCTGTTATAATACCCTGTATGGCAATATAGGGGTAGGAATATGTTGGGATCAATGGTTCCCAGAATGCGCTAGGGCCATGTCCCTAATGGGTGCAAGCTTGCTACTATATCCTTCCGCTATCGGTTCAGAACCACAAAGCAGCATTACTACTGATACCAGTGCCATGTGGCGGCGGGTAATGGTGGGTCATGCAGTAAGTAATTCGGTGTATGTTGGGGCCTCAAATAGAGTAGGTAGGGAGAGAGAAATAGACTTTTATGGTACCTCCTTTATTGCCGATTACCAAGGGGAAATAATTGCTGATGCAGGGAGTAATGATGATTGTGTAATTACAGCAGACTTGAACTTTACTGACCAAAGAGAATTTCAGGCAGATATGGGTTTTTTTCGTGATCGTCGTCCGGATTTATATAGTTCACTTCTCAGCCGTTAACTCTGAAATAGAGTGGAGTAAATCATAGAATGGTTGCCAGTTATCTTCTTCTATAATTGACTTCCATACTGATTCAATTACAGGTCTTAGTATTACCGTTCTGGGATTGTTCTCACTTAGGACCTTAGCAACATTTTCTAATTGATTGGGAGATAAATCTGTTAGGATTTGATGGTAATATCTAGACCAATTAATAAATAATTCCGTTGTACCAAAACAATTTTTAATTTCCGACCCTTTGAGGATATTCTCCTCATTATTCTGCCATTTACTTGAAAAGGTACTAGCTAGGTCAGCAAAAAAACCATGATAACTAACAGGATAATATTTAAGGAATGACAAAGTTGATTGTAATAATTCTTCTCCCTTAAATGTGTTGATTCGCTCAATACCTAACTTTTTGAGCATTAAATTTTGATATTCCAGTTTGTACTCTTGATCAAAATTTTTTATTCCCTTTTCCATATCAGTCTGCGGAATAACATCTTTTAATGCCTTCTGTAATAATTCTAGATTAAATCGACAAATTCTTGGTTGATTAATATAACAGTATCGGCCATTATAGTCAAAGTATGCAGCGGTAAAATGGGGATCATAATTGGGGATGAAAGCGTAAGGACCATAATCAAAACTCTCCCCCGTAATAGACATGTTATCTGTGTTTAAAACCGCATGACAGAAACCAGCTGCCATCCACTGAGCGGCTAGTTTTCCCACCCTTTTTGATAATTCGGCATAAAAAAAAGTGTACTTATCTTCTTCCCCCTGTAAGTGGGAATAATAAGTTGCAATAACATGATCTAATAATCTTCGGGTTAAATCTGAACGCTTGAGATAGTTGAGTCGTTCAAAAGTGCCAAAACGGATGTGTGATTGACTCATTCTAATGATGACACAAGAACGGGTAGGAGATGGTTCATCTCCTCTCCACAGGGACATTCCTGTCTCTACCATACTTAAACAACGGGAAGTATTCACCCTCATGCAGTTTAACATTTCAGCAGCTAATACTTCCCTTACACCTCCTTTGAGAGTTAGCATCCCATCTCCACCACGGGAATAAGGTGTTTTTCCAGAACCTTTAGTACCAAAATCATAAAGCTTATTATCTAAACCTCTTACCTGGCCATATAGAAATCCCCTGCCGTCTCCTAACATCGGGTTATATTCACCAAATTGGTAGCCATGATAGCGCAGTGCTAATAAAGGTTGACGTTGTTCAAATTTGCCAAAAGCCCGAACAAAATGCTCATTAGTCACCTGTTGTGGTGTTAATCCTAGTGTAGGTAACAGGTCATCATTACGCCACCGCAGAATATGCTGAGGAAATTCTGCCGCATTTACTACATCATAGTATTCATGACCTAATGATTCTATGGCAGTTTCGTAGATCAGGGAAATAAAGGGATTGTGAGTAGTAGTATCAGCTAAATTCATCCAATTTTTTTCGCTAAGTGATGTGGAGTTATGAAACAGTTTTCAATTAGGTAAAAATCAATTATATTTAATAGCCTTGCCAGAATTACAAGCAGATGCACACATTTTATCTGTTATATCCTCCGAATAAATAGCACAAAAAAGAGGGATATTTCCCCCTAGTTTCAAACAAATTTAGTTACTAGCAAGTAGGCCAATATGCAGCTAAACTGCATAAAAAAGAGTGATTAGACTATTGTAGTATGGGATTGTTACCCGCTTCAATATACACATTACGTAATATACATTACATACGCCACGGCTTGGAATCAGAAAATTAGTTTTTATTATTCCCTAACATCAATACCGGCAGTAACTTCTGCCACTTCTTCTATAGC
>NZ_CAIY01000010.1 GCF_000350105.1 Richelia intracellularis HH01 | reverse complement strand
GATTATTCTGATATTAAAATGAGTTAAAGTATATAAAGGTAAAGGCTAATTATTAATTATATAAAATACAATTCATCAAAATCAAAATATGATTATATAGTTATCCAACTATTTTTTTGCTAGAGTTTTCGACTTATTAATTATTTTGAGAAATTGTTATACTGCAGAGTACTAATTTATTTTCTTCGCCAAAACTCAAGAATAATCTTAAAATAGCAAATAAATAAATTGTTTATATGTAACCTTTGATATTCTCACCCCTATCAAAAATGAAGATAATTAACTTTTTAGAGTAGTCTATACCTCTTAATTGACTATTATTATTTATAATAATCGCCGTTTACACTGTAACTTAGTCTTTGCAGGAAATTTGGAGCCATTTTACCGTAGTGGACATTGATAAGTTAGCTTATTAGAATGGCGGCTATGGTAAGACTAGGATAATGATCGTAAAACAATGATTTGCTAAATATGGAAGTAAGAGCTTCTGTCCTTATAGAGATAGCTTATATTTAGGAAAGTAATTAAATTAGTTCATAAAAAGCGATCAATCACAGGAATTTCTTTCAAAGGTTATCTATAGGTTAACAACTTAACTGTGATTCCTATAAAAATCTAACTTATGTGAATTCATATAAGCATCTATGGCCTTGGGGACTTTGATCTATAAAATCGGACTGAGAATTAATAATTAGCCACAAAAATAAGCTGTTAGGATGTTATAATGAAAAAAGTGTGTAAAATGAAAATACGGGCACGTGGCTCAGTGGATAGAGCAACAGATTCCGGTTCTGTAGGTCGGGGGTTCAAATCCCTCCGTGCTCGTCAGAGTATATAAGCTGGTAAAATATATCTTTGGTATTTGTATTTTAATGATTATATTTTTTACTAAGAAATCCCACAAAGTAATAGTAGCGGAAATTGAGTAGAATCCCATGTTAGGGTATTTATTAAATGAAAATATATCCCAGTATATGTGAAAGTAAGGGGATAATTAGTTTAGAGACAAGTAAAATCATGGAATATTAATAGTAAAAATTTTCACAACCTTGAAAAATATAATACTAGTCATACTCAACCAGATTCTGCCTGAGGTTGGTTTTTTATATCAATAAATTATGATGTTCTCATCCATATCTTTACCCAAGTGATACTTTATAGTTCCTTAAAAGCCATTATTTATAATTGAACACTTTGTCTTGTCAAATTATTGATTTTTATTGTCATTATATTGCTCACTATAATATTTTTAATTACCAATTATAGACTATTAATTATCTTCATAAGCTAATGGAGTTATAGGGTTTCAAGTTTAACCTTGAATCATTTGCCAACAGGTACTTTGATTATTAAATAAGAAGCTAAATTAATTCAGAAACCCCAATGTTACTAAAAGTGTCACCATCACTATTACGAATTATTAAAGAATTTGTCATAATTTATGTAACTTAAACTCATTAAGAAGAGTTTTGTATAGCAAGCAAACTTATAGCTGAAGGATCAGTGAATGACTCAAATAGTCTGGATTGCAAGACATGCCAACCGCATAGACTTTGTCAAACCGGAGTGGTTTCTCACTGCGGAACGGCGTTATGATCCACCCTTATCAGATGATGGTATGATACAAGCACAGCAGTTAGCAGAACGCTTGAAAATGGAGAAAATAGACTGCATTTTTACTTCTCCGTTCCTGCGAACAGTGCAAACAGCAAATGCAGTAGCAGAAAAACTAGATTTATCAATTAAATTAGAAACTGGTTTGAGTGAATGGCTGAATTCAGATTGGATGAGCGAAGAGCCAAAAAGGTTAACAATAAGAGCTTTAGCTAAATTATTTCCTCGTATTGATGCTAGTTATACACCGATAATTGCTGCTACTTACCCAGAAACACAAGCACAGACTAGAAAGCGTTCCGGACTAACGGCCCGTTGTCTGGCAGCAGAACATTTTCCCAAGCACATACTTTTGGTAGGACATGGAACCTCTGTTAAGGGTGCCGTTATAGGATTAGTAGGTGATATAGCTGATGATGGTGAAAAAGTACGCTTGTGTAGCTTATTCAAGGCTATTCGCCAAGATCCAGGATGGTTATTGGAACTTAGGGGGGATAACTCTCACTTAACTCATGTGGAAGAAGTAGTGCGATTTAATTAATATGTGGGAAGGAAAAAAGAGTATGGCATGAGGACAAACATCATAATAATTTTGAAAATGAAGAGGAAATAATTAAAGCCCTTTCTAGATAGGGATTGTATTTATTTCAAAGTAAGACTCTATAATCCAGGAAATATCTTTATCAAAACTTAAACGCTTATTTTCCAACAGTTCTATTAATTTATCTGACCTATCATCTAAAACCGATATTGTCATGACATTAATCCTAGCAGGAGATATTGGTGGTACGAAAACCATTTTACAACTGGTGGAAGTATCATCTAAGTATGAATTGAATCCTATTGCTGAAAAAAAGTATTGCAGTGGTAATTTTCCTGATTTAGTACCAATGGTAAAAGATTTTTTTGCCAGTAACAATACTAGAAATATCTACAGAGCTTGTTTTGGGGTTGCCGGTCCTGTTGTTGATGGCACTGTCAAGTTAACTAATATTGATTGGTTTTTGGATAGTAAGCGTTTGCAAATAGAACTTGGGATTTCCCAAGTTTCTCTGATTAATGACTTTACTGCTGTGGGCTATGGAATTTTAGGCTTAAATTCCACAGATTTATGTACCTTACAACCAGGTAAACCCAATTCTAAAGCACCTATAGCTATTATTGGGGCAGGAACAGGCCTAGGACAGGGGTTTCTTATCGAACAGGGAGGAAGATATCAAATTTTTGCTTCAGAAGGAGGACATGCTGATTTTGCCCCCCGGAGAGAGTTAGAATTTCGACTATTAAAATATCTATTGGATAAATATCATATTCAACGGGTATCTGTGGAAAGGGTAGTATCTGGCTTGGGTCTGATTGCTATTTATCAATTTATACGTGACTGCCAACTGACTAGTGAATCCCCAGAAATTGCCCAAGTTGTTAGAACTTGGGAACAGGAAGCAGGAAAACAAGAAAAAAGTGTTGACCCTGGTGCAGCTATTGGTAAGGCTGCAGTACAAGGCATTGATTACTTAGCAGAGGCAACCATGAAATTATTCGTGGAAATATATGGTGCAGAAGCTGGAAACCTTGCCCTCAAACTTCTTCCCTATGGAGGTTTGTATGTTGTCGGTGGTATCGCGCCAAAAATCCTTCCCTTACTAGAATCGGGTTGTTTCTTATTTAATTTTACCCACAAAGGGAGAATGCAGGGTATTTTGGAAAATATACCAGTACACATTGTTCTCAATCCACAAGTGGGATTAGTTGGTGCTGCTATTTGTGCAGCTGGTTTGTAAAAAAATATCAGTAATAACTTACTAAGCTTATTACAGGCAATAATTATGGTAATAGAAATTCTTATTCTATTAGCTGTCACCACTTAACTATATAAGGTATTTTCTACAGAAGTTTAAGTTAACTACAGCGAATATAATTATGAAGTGGGATTAATTGAGGTTTTATTAAGAAATATAAGTTTATTTAGGTAACAGTAATTTTAAATTCTAAAGATACTTATTAAAGTATATATCTATATTTGTTTAAAAAATATCTGATTTTTAGCAAAATATCGATAATTGTATGATTACAAATATGCTTAGTCTTTTGACCATAAATGTATTGATATTACGGAAGTCATAATACTTAAATTCTTATTCGTATATAATAAGGTTATCAAAAAAATAATTGCTACCTGGCATACTTCAATTTTATATGAGATTTAGATACCATTAAATATGGTGATAATAACCCATTAAATATTAATACATCTGAGCAATAAAAATGATAAAACTAAGTTTTGAGTAGACTTCATAGAGATCAAGCATATTGAACAATATTAAATCAAAAATCTTAAAGATAAAACTCAATTTATGAGGAGGGGAAGTAGGAGCTTAATTACTGTAAATATAGCCACTATAATATAATTTACTGCTTAATAAAATGGAAGTTAGTCTTCAATTAATTTATAAATCTGGAACTTAGAAATTAATAAAGAAATGATGGAAATTTTAAGGATTAGTAATTGCAAAGTCTTTATTATAAATTCTATAATCCTTAATCTAATAAATTAATCTAAATAATGAATTTAAGACTTTTTACCTTAATCTAAAATTACCTTGATATAGATAAAACTATATTGATGCTTATAGTCATTACTTAATATTACTACTAGAGCAGATATAAAAGACTTTCCTTCTTAATTAATTTTTTATCAATAAAAGCCAATTCTACTAGCTTTCTATTTTCTCTTCTTTAATAAATTTTGATTTGTATAACAAATATCATCTAGTTATCGATAAAACCTAAAATCATGGTATCTGAGTCCGGACATGATGAAAATCTCAATTAAAATTCCTAGTTGATTATTATTCTAATTTTAATCATCATTACTTTTTAAAGTTTACAAAATATAAATTGCGAATTTCCATTTTTCCTATAACTCATGACTAAGTTATACCTACAGTAAGAACAAACTCCTCAGATATCTTGGCATTAGTTGTCACATCTTGAACATCATCTAAGCCCTCTATAGCATTGATTAGTTTGATTAGTAATCGTGCTTGCTCTATATCTGTAACCTCAATACTATTAATAGGAATCCAACGTAACTCAGCATTATTCACCTCAAAACCCTGGGTTTTCAATGTTAGACTAAGCATTTCTAAATGTGCAATAGTAGTGAATACCTCCGCATTATCACCCTCAAGCATCTCGTAAGATTCTGCTCCCCCTTTTAAAGAAGCTTCTAAAAGTAGCTCTTCATCTGTAATCTTCTTGACTAAACAAATCCCTTTTTGCTCAAATATCCAACTAACACACCCAGTTTCTCCTAAATTACCTCCATTTTTACTAAAGGCAACACGTAAATTAGCTGCAGTGCGATTACGATTATCTGTAAGTACTTCAACTAATACTGCCACTCCTGCAGGCCCATAACCTTCATAGTAAATTTCTTCTAGAATAGCCTTGCCATCAACAAATTTACCAGAACCTTTATTGATAGCCCTTTCAATATTATCATTGGGTATACCAGCAGCTTTTGCTTTATCAATTGCTGTACGTAATTGGAAATTAGCTGTTGGATCGGGAATACCATTTTTAGCTGCAATAATAATTGCATGTGACAACTGAGTGAAGGTTTTACCCTTTTTAATATCAATTGCTGCCTTCTGACGCTTAATATTTGCCCATTTACTATGTCCTGCCATATCTTATAATTATTAACCTCAATAAAAATACAAGTTTAATTTATGTTAACTAACCCACAGAAATACTGAAATTATTAAGGGTATGTATAAATAACTTTCAGATTATGAAACAGGAGCTGGTGATGATACACTAAGCACGTAGATTTACTTGAAAACAAGCCAGAACTCTTAAGATTCAGATCCTATAATTTTATTAAGTTGTTAAACTTACCCTGTTCTGGCATCAAATAAAAGTCCCATAATCCCTTAGTAACAAGTATTCAATACTTAATATACTATGGTGTTTAGACTCAATATAAGCATTGTTGCTAACTAAACTTGATTCAGTCAACTTTCAATTATCATTACTTTTACTCTTGGGTTAACTCTTGACCTCTTAATTTTCCATGAATAATAAGTATATAATTATATTATCCCAGATACTCAGGGGAACTCTCAATCCATCTGTTGCTATACCTCCAAGATGGCACAATTCTTTTCTATGAACTTTTCTTAAGTTTGCATTTCAAAAAAAATAGTATCTCCTTGTTTTAGGTTATTGCTACCAATTATTTATAGGTATGTCTTAATTTTTCAATAGCAAAATTGAATATTTATTTTTCTATTATGTTAAGTATAACCAAATAAAACTCTCAAGCTGATCAATTATGACCACCTGGAATATTTTTGAACTTACCATCAATTATTGTAAAATAATTTATCATCTTTCTAAACATGCTATTTTTTAAAAAAAAGTATATTCTAAAATGCCTTTAAATTTATTTAAATAACAGATTTGATAAGAGTCAATATAAAACAGAAGCCCTAGTAAATCAGATGCTATCCGATGTTTGATTTAAAATTGGATATAACTTTCGACTCTTCAATAATGGTGAAAATTTTAATAGAGATCCTAAGGTTTTTATATATAATTTATTTACTAATTTATTTACTTCCGCTACCGGGAATTATTAATTTAATTCTTCTTTAATATTTTGAGTAATTTTATCTAAAATTAACCTGGTAGGTTGATACACCTAAAATATAAATTTATTGGCTATCTAATTGCTTAAGCTAAAATAGTAAAGTGCAACAAGTACAAAGGAAATATATATGTATTTATTTTGAATATAATCTTCCATATTGTGTGTTAGTAAAAAGATAAACTTTATGAATTATGTGAGAATAGAGTTCAGCTTTACACTTTACCATAATCT
>NZ_CAIY01000011.1 GCF_000350105.1 Richelia intracellularis HH01 | reverse complement strand
CCGCAGCAGCTTCTACCACTTCTTCTGTAGCAGATGGAATATCTTCCGCAGTAACTTCTGATTCAACAGTAATTCCTTGCTCTTTGGCAAATAGTTGTTCACGGTACTTAGCAGCCATTTCTTCTGCCTTATCATATACCAAGTCACGATTCTTAATCATGTCACCTGGCTCAGGCTCTAACTGCTTGGTAGATAAAGAAATACGACCTCTTTCTGCATCTAAATCGATGATCATGACTTTCAACTCATCATTCACGTTGAAGACGCTGTGGGGCGTATCAATATGCTCGTGGGAAATTTCTGAGATGTGGAGTAAACCACTAACACCACCAATATCAATGAATGCACCATATGGTTTGATACCACGCACTGTGCCAATTACCACTTCGCCCACTTCTAAACGGTTCATTTTCCGCTCAACTAAGGCACGACGATGTGACAATACTAATCGGTTACGTTCCTCGTCTACTTCTAAAAATTTTAGTGGAAGTTCTTCGCCTAATAAATCTTCTTTTGGCTTACGGGTACTAATATGAGAACCGGGGATAAAACCACGTAAACCCTCAATGCGAACTAATGCACCCCCACGGTTGGTAGCGAACACACCTGAGCGGACTGTTGCATCCTCTGCTTGCAGCTGTCTTACACGTTCCCAAGCACGCATATACTCAATTCGACGGATGGAAAGAGTTAATTGTCCATCCTCATTCTCATCAGTGAGAATGAAAAACTCCCTGGTCTCGTTGGACTGTAAAACTTCATCCGGGCTATCAACCCGGTTTATAGACATTTCTTGTATAGGTATATATGCTGCTGTTTTAGCACCGATGTCAATCAAAGCGCCACGCGGCTCTATACTGAAAACTGTACCGGGTACAATGTCACCTGGACTGAAATGATAATCGTATTTGTCAAGTAGGGCAGCAAAATCCTCATGTGTGAACCCAATTTCAGCAATAGCAGTTGATTTCTGATTGACCATGCTAGTTTTTTCCTGGTTTTTAGTCTCCGTAATATTTGTGCCTCCTAGCGATGTATATGCAAGGGCTTAATAGTGTAAAGTATACACTTACATCTTTCATCATCCTAGCGCAGCAAAGCTAATCTTAACATGCATCTTAAATGTCAAATTGGATGTTATGTTGGGGTAGCTTGCTTTTTCTTGTAGCGTGTTTACCAGTTTTAGCTGAATAATATTACAAACTAAAGGTACAGAATATTATTCAGCCCTGTTTATATATTGAATTAGGCTCTAGGATTAAAAGACAGATGGTAAAAAAGAAAATTTCTACTAAAAATCTGTATGAGTAATCTTTAAATTCAAATTATAAAAAAAGATAAAAAAAACAAAATAGTCAATAAACCTAGCAAGTGATTAAATATAGTTAACTTATTGTTTATAATGACATTAAATCAGCCAGAGTATTTGAATAAATTAAGTATATTTTATATGACAAATTTCTTTCAACATAGATTATTGACTATCTAGATTATAAATAATATATATTAGCATGAGTAGAATCTATGCCTGTAACTTAAAAAATACTCAACGAAATTTACTCAAGTCTAGATTATTGAAACTGAATAAGTTGGAAAAAAGCATAAAATGAGGATATGGGGAATAACATCATGAGTGGTAAGCATGCAAATACTTATCATGGTAGATTAAATTGTTATTTATAACGTGATTATGTATCAATACTACAAGAACTTAAAGATAAGCTATCCCTAATACTACCTATAAATAATTATTACAATTTACCTTTTTAGTTTTAGTCTTACTTGTAAGTTAAAGACTTATCTTCGCTCTAAAATACATGATTACAAGAATTGTTTATTAAGTTGATACTTGAAAATACCACAATTATCTCCGACAATATTAGTATATAATTACTGCTAATAAATCAATGGGATAGGAACTCCTAAGTGATTTCCATCTGTGACCTAACAACCAAGCCTTTTGATAATTTCAGCTCATCTATTAGCTACTTTAGATTATGAATTAATAACTGGATATTATGTTTTTTAGGGACGCCTTAGGATTTAAGTTAAAACCTCAATGCTTTTTCGTAGTTGCTAAAATTACTGTCAGCTTAAATCAAATAATAATTAAATAATCCAAATAAAAGTATTCATTATTAAATGATAATCGCCAAAAACTTGGATAAAATTACAAACCTATTTAAGTTAATTAGGTATTTTCATGACAAACCAGGCTTACCCTTGTGTATATACCTGGTAGGGTATTTTTCCTGATGCTCGCTTGCACATTAACATTGCTTGATAAGCATCAACTAAAGCGCCAGAAAAGTATGTTCCTTCTATATTAGCTCCGTAAAAAGTATTACTAGTAAGTAGAGAATATGTGAAAATTGCATTAGTTAAATCACTTTTATCAAAAGTAACGCGGTCACTAAAAGCTTGAGCAAAATTTGCACCCCCTAAGTTTGCTTGTAAAAAGTAAGCCTTGGTTAAAATAGTTCCCTCTAAATTGGCTCCATGAAAATCTGCCCCGCGCATATCTGCACCAGCAAAAGATGTTCCTGATAAATCTTGTCCAGAAAAATTTTGTCCCCTTAATTCACTTAGAGTATAATTAACTTTACTTTTAAATTCAAATGAATTTGCAGGATAGGAAGCTAGAATCAGATGAAACTCTATTAAAAATAAGAAAACTACGATTTTAGTAATTTGCCATCACTAATATTTTGCTATTTACTTCATAGAAGGTATCTTGATTTTAGACTTTGGACTAATTCTGTATGTATGTGAACTCCTAAAATAGTAACATCTTTTCATGTAATTAGTTTTCCCATGATATAACTAAATTTATTACAGGCTAGGGTAAAACTATTTAAGGCTAATCTATAAAATAGATACTGGTCAAAATTGAAATGTACACTTACTATGAAAGCCTTAACTTTGCCGGTATTTTATGCATTTTATAAATGAATTTTAGACCAAATTGAATAGGTTTAAAAAACTGCTGAGGATTAATTATTGCATTAGAAACATTTAGAATTAGCTTGAGTTTTAATCCGAAGTGTCTGAACTCTATGTAATTGTTAGATTTGTACATTAACCTCTAATGAAAGTCCTATAATCTAACAATAGTTATGATTAAAATATCAGCAGGCTGTGAAGATTTTAATATGGGGTCTAAAATTACCAAAAAGTTTTCTATTATTACATTTCTATTATTACATATAATACATACAAGCCTCGACTGTAACTTTCCTTTCCTATATTAACTCGATATCTTTGGAATTATTATGATTATAAGGATATTATCTAGCTTTCTTTTTTAAGAGATACAAGAAAAATTACATATATGCTAGTATAGCAATCATTTATAAATTATTACTATGAATGAGGCCACTAAAATAAATATAATATTACCGTAATTATGTACTATAGGAAAAATACTAACATGATTGTAGTAGACTCTTCTATTAAAAGTTACTACTATTTTATCTATAGTAAAAACTGGATATATTAGAGTAAATTTTAAAGTTTTAACTTGTGATTTATAGTCTTTTCATCTTTTATTGCTTGCTTTTTAACTGTGTACAGCTACCAAGCCAATATATCTGCATTAAATGCCAATCTCATAGATAAACTATAAATATTTCAAATATTTTTCTTATATAACTGAAAAATTAATAAATAATTGATTTAGCAAAAAAATATGCTTGAAAATTATGCAATTTATTTTAAAAATATGATTTAATAATATCATCATTATCAAGTACATTATTTTTCCTTAGTAAACTCCAGTTAAGAAAAAGAATTGTGAAGTAACTCCTTAAGACAAATTTAATAAATCCAATCCCATTATTAAACTTCAATAATAGTCTGATAGATTTAAGTAATGAAAAGCAAAGACAAATATGTATATTGAAAATGCAGCATTTTCAATAGCTGACGGAGTACTATTAATTGTTTCAAGGAACATAAATTTTGCTACAAGTATAGAAATACTTGTATATTATAATTATGCAATGTATTCTAAATGAGCCTATTAGTATAATTATTTATCTGTAAGAATTTTTTTTAAGTATTCCCTTAAAATTAGAGTTATTTATAAAATATTTGAGTTATTAGTGTTGAATATATAGCAGAGAATAAATATATTTTTTATTCGTAAGTACTAACAGTAAATCTGTATATAATTACTTCAATTAATACTACAAGTATTCATACACCCATAATCTAATCAAAAAAAATAAAATAAATAATCAATATATAATAACCTCGTAGATTCCTCGTTTAGTTAGAATAGGTTTATAGACCTCTTAAATACTCTGTAAGAAACAATGGTATTGATTCAAAACGAATACTATATATCAGGGCAAGAATACTTAAATAAAGAGAAAATAAGCACTATTAAGCATGAATATATTGATGGCCAAGTATATCAAGTTTCTAGTACGAGAAGTGATGCCCATGTAACTATAAACTTAAATTTGGCTTCTCTATTATTAGGCCAGCTTCGTAACAAGGGTTATCGGGTATATATGGCTGATATGAAAGTACAAATAGAGGCTATCAATCGTTATTTTTATCCTGATATACTTTTAACTGGAGATTTACGGGATAAAGAGTACAAGTATTTTAAACGCTACCCCTGTCTTATAGTAGAAATCATATCAGATATGACAGAAGCATATGATAGAGGGAAAAAATTTGCTGATTACCGACAGTTGAAAACTCTTAAAGAGTATGTATTAATTTCCCAAGATATTATGAGTGTGGAATGTTTTCGTCGTAATGAATATGGACGCTGGGAACTATTTCCCTACACGAGGGGCAATAAAGTTGATTTTGCCAGCGTTGATGTTCGTTTTGATATTGGAAATATTTATGAAGATGTAGATTTGATTATTGATAATACACCGTAGAATCTCATTAATAGGAACAATAAGCTTGAGCAGTCAAAACAAATTATATACCGAATTTAATATTAGTATAAACTTACCAAGTATAAGAATTATTATATTAACTCAAGTAGTTAATATTACTGCTATATGAATAATATAATCATGGTTATAAAAGATATCATAGTGTGTGATAATACTTTTCAAGTATCCATCAATTCCTTAGTGTTAGAATATAGAGTCATTGAATTCAGATAGAAAATGATAAGTAAGAAAATACTAGTTTTACGTAAAAATTTTGACTATGAATTCACACAATACTAATTCATTTATCTTACTTAAGAGCCTATTATATAGAAGATAGAAATCAAATTTGATTTCTATCTTCTATATTCATGTGGGATTATATATTCATCAAACACTCTATTTTAATTGTTATCAAATACTCTTGTATTGCCATAGTATCCAATACTGGTACAGGTATCACTTAAAAAAACGGATAATTAACTTACTGACTGAGTATTTTCTTATACTCTTTTAGGTAGAAGTTCTACTAAATTCAAATATCATTGAGAATTATTTGAGTTCAAAATTAAGATTAGAGGTTGTTCCTTTTAAGTTTAGAGTAAAACTTACTTGTTGCTTACAGATGGGAATAAGTAGGTTCTCATTACAACCCTATGAATTCCCCTTTTCAATCTGGTTATTAGTTATATTAATACTCTTAATTTATAACCCAACAGCCTAACTGAGTAGCTTTATTTTTAAAGTTTTAACCAGCTTACTAATTTCTGTTTTCTAACAAATTTATGGGCTAGAGTTAAGTTGATTGACTAGCAACTCACATCTCAAACAAAAGAAACTATTTTCAAAAAAAATAAACCCTTATTTTAAAAAGTCAATAAGGTCGAAATTACAATAATTTTATTTGCTAAAGAATTAAAACATACACCTTCTCCAAAAATTTGATTCAAGTGTTACCAAAAATGGGGATAATTAAAATTAAAATTACTCGCATACATAGGACTGAAAATAGCAATGACCTGGTTTGTCAGGATAGAGGAAGGTAAGGTTGATAAATCTACCTTTGATAAATATGTGCCTGCCCATACAATTTACGTGCAAGAGCTAATTTCCAAAGGGCACAAGGCCAAAAGTGGCTATTGGGCAAAAAGAGGGGGAGGAATGTTATTGTTTGAGGCTAATTCACTTGATGAAGCCCAGGCAATTGTAGAAGCTGACCCCCTAGTAAAACATGATTGTATTAACTATCAACTAAATGAATGGCGAGTTGTTACTTAACAATACACAATCTGCGCATTTAGTGTTATACTCGGATAAGACCTGGACCTATGCAACCATGACACTTGAACTTTGTCAGGACCGGAAGGTAGCAGCAATAAGAGACGCTTATGGTAGGCTTAGTCTCCGGGTCGCCCACTCTATTGAATTAATAGCCATAATGCCTGGTTTTGGAGACATTGTAAAAAAAGCCTTTTATATTGGTGTAGGTATAGCCTCTTATGCGGGTGAGAAGACTGGTAATGCATTAATCGACTTGCAGTCGCACATCCAAAAACTAGCTGATGAAATGGTGGTAAGGGGGGAAATGAACACCGAAGAAGCCCGTCTTTTTATCGAAGATATGATGAGACAAGCTCAAAAGGCACAATCCCAATATAAAGCCCAGTCAGAATATAGTGTTGAATATAAGAAAAAAGGAGATTCAGAACCTCGCCATATTGAGATTTTGGACGAGGGTGGGCAGTCGACAAAAGAAAGCTCCTCAACAGTTAGCGTATATGGTTTACGAAAACGGGTTTTAAGCCTACAGGAAGAATTAAAACGCCTACAAGAAGATAAATAGTAATTACTAACTTTGTGATATTCCTTTGTAAAGGACTCTATTACTTATTTCTCGTTCATGCAATCCTGCCATTTGGATTAAATGCTGGGGGGTTATAGATATTTTCTTTTATGTATCTATGTCTGGATTTTCCAAATCACTGGTTTCTAATCTATTAGATTTAGAGAAAAGTTAGGCAAAAGTTTTTGGAAAGCTATTCAATATGTAAACTATAAAGTAGTGAAGCTTCTTGTCTGTTTTAATGGGATACCATATTATTTTTCCGAATTCACTGAATAAAAAAATGTATAAACTCGTCAATACAGATTGTGAAGGTTTGTTTGATCGGGTTATCAGAATGTTGAATTATTCTATCTTATAATATTAAAATACAATAAGAGATTTTAACTTGGTTTCCACGTATAGAGTGGATTAATTACTTGGGATACTAGTGTGCATGGTTTGCATTTTTTATCATAGTCTGTTTATAGAAATTTAATTATAATTATGTTTGCAGATTGTTAGCATGTATAATTAGGGATGAAAATACCGATTTTTTCGGATATTATAGACTAACTCTTAGAGTAGTTCAATTGAAACTGACCCTGATAATATATTACTAATTAATCATTTATTCTATGGTACAAGAAACTACATCAACCTTCAACCAGACCGTAAAATATGGCGAAAGGAATATTGTAGAGGGCAAACTAATTACATTCCCAAATCCGCGCATTGGCCGTCATTATAATATTAACATTAGTCTGCCAGAATTTACCTGCAAGTGTCCTTTTTCTGGATACCCAGACTTTGCCACTATTTACATTACCTATATACCATATGAGAAGGTAATGGAGCTCAAAGCCCTGAAACTTTATATTAATGGCTATAGAGATAAATATATATCCCATGAGGAATCTGCAAATCAAATACTTGATGATTTTGTAGAAGCTTGCGATCCTCTAGAAGCAACTGTCAAGGCAGATTTTTCTCCTCGCGGCAATGTGCATATGATAGTCGAGACAAAATATAGTCAGAATAATCATTAATATTAATTAGCCATATTGACGACTGAGTTTGGGGTTTAGGTTTTAAATATGGAAAATTCTTGAGTAACGGTTGAATATACATAATAAGTTTTCTTCTAATTCTCTTAATCTGAAAATGTAATGCCCCTGCTAACTAAAACTATAAAGGTTAAACTCTTTAGGGAGATACAGAAAAGTTTGGGAATATGAGAAAACATGACAAGAAGTTTTTTAGCTTTTGTTGCTTATTCAAATATCTATCGTTCTAAAGATTATAAAACATCATGTTTGTATGTATAGTTTGTATGAATTACTTGCATTATTTTCAACTTATAAATCTTTAGGAATGCTAATACATCAATCCAAATATTTACAAATTTGAGACGGTTGTTTAAATTTTTTATTAAACTGATTTTAAATAACAGTTGAATCAGTTACAATATCGAAATAAACTTTGAGATTAATATTTTCTAATAACTATTCTAAAGTTTTTATCTTTGAAAAGTTATTTTTTCTGTTTAATTACTTGGAATAGGCGATCTTGTATTTAGACATAAACACATACAATTTTTGATTTAAATAACCGGGATTTTTATTTCTCCTGGGAATAATCAAGTTGATCGAAAATATACAAAATTTCTTTTTCAAAAGTAATTTGAGCACGATTAGTTTTTCCGCCAATGTACAACCTACAATCTTTTTGCAATGCCCAAATTTGTGAGTGGGAAAAGTAACTGATTACCACGCCAAATATCAAAATAGCAAAACCTGTATAGACTCCTATTATTCCAGGGTCAGACTTGATTTGCAAGCCAGTACTTCCAACTATATCTAACAATTTCAAGGTTGCTCCATTAATCTCAGTAGACATTCCCGTACGTAAGATAGTAATTAGTTCACCTCGAGAATTATAAATTGATACTGTACCTTGTAAATCGTTAGTAACAAGTGAAACTCCTGAACTCAAATCTGATTTAGTGGGAATCCAAGTACCCCATAGCTTACCTTTACCTCGTTTATCAATTTCAGCCATTGGCAATTGAAAAATAGGACTGTTATTAATTTGGACTTTCACCCCCACAATATTCCAGCTGGTTTGGTAAAAAGTTATACCTTGGTAGCGTAGAGGCTCGTTAACAAAAATTTTTTTGTGATCAACTTCTTCTCCCCGAGCATTTAATACTGACATATCAGAATAGAATTGATCAATTCTGCCATTGGCAGTGTAGTCAATCCAAAAGCGATTGACCCGCACAGACCAGTCTAAAGCAAGTGGTTTTACTGCAAAAGGCCCGGTAGTTACAATATTTTTGATTTTGAAAGTACTTCCACTGGGTATCATTTCCTGGGCAACAAAACCAGTTAGTGCTCCCCAGATACTACCTAATAGGATTGTAATAATACCAATGTGTACGATAATTGGCCCAATTTTTCCAATAATCCCCTTGCGGGCATATAGGAGTCCTTGCTGTTCTGGAAAGACTTTATAATGACAATCATTTAATAAATTGCTCAGTTTTTCTATGGAAGCATAATTATTTTGGTCCAAATTAAACTCTGCACTCAATGCCAGCTTGGTAAACTGCTGTGGTTTATCATAAAACTTCCACCGTTGTGCAGCTTTTAGCATTGGCAATTGGCGGGTAAAGGTACAGGCAGATAAGCTTATGCCAAAAAATATAATTAATACCAAAAACCACCAAGTCCGGTAAACATCATTCAACCCCAATAACTGGATTACTTTCCAAGATAAAAAACCTAATATGGCTGGGCTTTCCGGATAATTAGCCTGATAAAAACTAGGTGGTTTACCCTGCTCAATTACAGTGCCAGTTACACTGAATAGAGCTATGAGTAAAAGTAGAATGATTGCCAAACGTAAATCTGTAATTAAATGCAAAAAACCCCTGGGCAAAAGTCTTTGCCCATTAAGCCACAACTTTGATGTTTTGTTAGTTGTATTATCTAAAGTCATTAATTAAAACTACTAATGGGAATCCGAGACATCAAGGAAAATATGCCAAATCCTAAGAGCAATACACCACTAACAGGGTTAATCCATGTTGACCAACGACGCAATTTCAGGACCCTCTTTAGTGAGGCAGTAAAAGTACCTACTATAATCAGAGGAGTTACGTAACCAAGAGTATAAGCAAGTAGCATAAGACCACCCAAGGTCAAATCCTGGGTGTTAGCAACCCAGCCCAGTAAACTTGCTAACACAGGAGTACTACATGGTGATGCGACTAAACCAAAACTTAAACCAGCTAAATATGCCCTTACTTCTGGTGGTAGTTCCTGAGAAATCCAATCAATCCCTCCCAAATTGGGCATTTTTAATGGCAAAGCCTCCAGTAAATTTAGACCCATGAGAATCGCAATTATGCTTACAATAATAGGTAAACCAATACCAATCTGCCCATAAACCTTCCCAATTGCAGCTGCTGCAATACCCAAACCTGCCATAGTTGTTGCTAGTCCAAAGGCAAACCATGTAGATTGAGTTGTAGCCTTTAGACGACTTTTATCTTCATAACCACCGATGTAACCAATAGTTATAGGCAGCATAGAAAGCATACAGGGAGTAAAGCTAGTAAATAGCCCAGCTGTAAAAATCACACTAATACTTATCAAACTGATATGGGTCAATTGATTTGCCACTAATGTATTAGCAAAATGTTGGATTATATAAGTCTGGGTTTTCAGAGTTTCCAGCATGGAGCCCATGGAAAGATGAAATACTTGAAACATTTAAATTCTAGCTTATTTTCCCTTATTTAATACTGAAAGGAAGATATTAACATCGAAAATAAGAGCCTTGGGAAATAAGAGCAAGCATTTACAATTAGTGGTCTGATACTGATAATACTAAACATGATATCTGGAACATTATGACGAAGATCTGCTAGTATTATGAAATAATTTAGATCAAAAATAATATTATCCAAAACCTAGTATTGCAAGAGTGTGTACTAGTTATCTGAAATTAATTAGAATACGTTAAAACTTTAGGCTAAAACATAGAAAAATCATCAACTAAATTTGAGGCAGTTGTCAGCTTCTGAGAATGTACGTGATAGTAAAATCATTTGTCAGTATATATTCAGCAATTTTATCGAAGATTGATCAAGTTATAATAAATAGCCAAGTTATGACCTAACGATGCAAAAATAATAAAATATCAGTTGTGATCCTAGTCAGGACTAGCATAATTCGTGGAAGATACTCTTTTATATATAAATATAAATAAAAAGACAAAATGAAAATCCAATTATCTTAACAGGTAGCTAAACATAGATGTTGTAATCAAATTATTAGTGTTAATTAGTTATTTATAATGTTTTGAAAAAATGTATTTATTAATCAATATAAAAGATAATGGCTATCCTAGTATTCTAATAATCTGGAAACTAATTGAATAAGCTATTAAAATTTATTCCTAAAATAACTTTTAAATACTCTTGTAGCCAAGATATATTTAGGGTATTTTGTGGTAGTTCTCGCTACTACAGTTATAGATGGATAGTGTTACTACAGAATGGTAAATTATGAGTCAAGTTATGATATTGATAAAAGTATAATTCGAAATCTATTATGTTTTATATCTTGCTAAGACTTGAGTAAATGCGGAATTGTATATTAATATCCTATGATAGGAAAGTTATAAGCCAAACTATATAGCTGAAGATTGAAAAAATAAAAATTCAGAGTATATCTAAGTTTACCGTAATTATTAAAGTGATTTTATGGGGATATCATACTAAGATAATGCAGATATAGATATTATAGTTAAACTTAAAATTCTGACCATCTTAAATTTGCTACTGCCAGATCATAAGATTCTTAATTTGATAAAAATCTCTAGTGACTTTCACAAAAAGTAGTGTCACAATAACTGCAAGCTAAATCCACAATTATTCCTCAAAAATTATAATTGCAATGGTTAGCAATAGAATAGCTTATGGATATAGTCGTTAAACAAAAGCAGACTGGTAAGTAGAATAATTGAATTAAACATAGAAAAACTCAATCTCAATGGAAGCATGGGTAAATATAGTAGTATGTGAAAGTATAAACAATTCTCCCTATTTTATCCGCTTTAGAGTAAGTAATTATTGAGAAAATGACCTTATAAAAAATAACTGAAGATATTAATTATGTAGTAATTATAAATTACTCTTGATATAACTTTATGTTTTTTAATGGGAGCACATTCATAGTTCGTAATTTGTTTGTAACAGATTATGGATATTTATTGTAAAAACTAGTAATTAAGTAGGAGACTTAGTTACTAGTTTTTACAATTACAATTATGGATACTATTTCCCCTTTTGGATACAAACGTCACTTTTGGCAAAATATTATTATCTTGACTTTGGGGTTTTGGCTCAGTGCCAATCTAATTATAGACTGGTTGATCATGCCTGGTTTATATGTTTCTGGAGTAATGAAGCAACCTGGTTTTATCCAAGCTGGGTATACAGTTTTTTGGAACTTTAATCGTATTGAGTTATTATGTGCAAGTTTAGTACTGACAGGAATCTTAGTCCTGAGTAAAAAGGAAGCGAAGTTAGATTTGACCATGTTGTGTTTAGCAGGATTATTACTGGTGATATGCCTTGTAGATACTTATATTTTGACACCGCAAATGTCTGCCATGGGCTTACAGATGAATCTATGGCAGATGAATATCAAAATTGCCAATATTATGAATACGTTACATGGATTTTATCTAATCATTGAAGCAGTTAAATTAATAGCTGTTTGCACCTTGTTTTCTCTATATTGGGGCAAATATTGTACAAGAAGTAAAGAGACTTAGGATAAAGGATGAATCTTAAATCCTAATCTAAAGGTTATCTACATATATCTACATATTAGATTATTAATTTCTAAGAGTTTAGATTTGCCAGGCTTTTATTTTCTCGTATCTTCTAATCTATTTATTAACTTTCTTGCCATATTAGAAATAGATGGCCAGTTTCTGCTGCGAATGCATGTCTGAGGAAATAACTGTCCACCCAAACCCACAGCGATTGCACCTGCTTGAATAAATTCCCTAGCGTTATCTAAATCTACACCACCTGTAGGTATTAAGGGAATTTCCCTCAAAGGGCCTTGAAGATAATTAATATAGTTGGCTCCTCCTACTGTCATTATGGGAAATACCTTAACACAACTTGCACCCATATTCCATGCAGTAACAATTTCTGTGGGAGTCAAAGCACCGGGTATCATTGGTATACCTAAAGATTGAGCATAGGTAATCATATTTGGATCTACATGTGGGGCAAACAAAAACTGTGCTCCTGTGGCAATTGCATCTTTGAGGTGATGCATATTTAGAATAGTTCCTGTTCCAATCCAACAATGGGGTAATTCTAAACGTAATTGAGCAATCAAACTCCCTGCTTCTGCGCTGTTCCAAGTAATTTCAATTATTTCCATACCTCCTGATACTACAGCCATAGCCATTTGATATCCTAATTGCCTTTCCGAAGCACGAATAACTGCAATTGCGCGATGTTGTTTAAGAACTTGCAACCAAGTCATACTGAGTAAAGTTTCCTATGACAAAACAAGCAGTTATATGGTTTCAAGCCACAAAAAAATACCTTGACTTCCATGCAGCTATATTTATATCAAATTTGTGTACATAAACTTTCACCAATTTGCTGACATATCTAACGGATGCATCTCAAACATAGCTACTCCTTATCATTTTGTTTTTTTTAAATAGGCTTATAATTTAAGTACAACATTTGTACTAATAAATACATTTATATGGGTCTTATTATGAACTGTTACTATTAATTTAACGTCAAATTAAAAAATAATAAGCCATACTAAATGTTATATACCAGAGTCATTGTTATGGTTTAAAGGCATTTACCTATAATTAATGAAGTATTAAGACTTAAATTTACTATGGGAAAAGAATACTAAAATAGTATCAAAGTAAGAACCTCTTTTATTTTGGATTTAAAATTTAATCGTTGAAGTTATTGATTCATGCTTTTTAATTCTTAGACAAAACATCTACATGCATAAATATATCTATTGTATCCAACAATTTATATATTATCATCAATTGAAAATAATACTGATAATTGGGTATACTTTGTAAGTACTATATTATTAATTTTTTATCATTACTGAGTTTCTATCTCAAAGTTCTTTATGGCTTATTATTTAATATAAATTTGCTGATAAGATTTACAGCTATTATTATCATAATTATGATAGCAGGAGTATTTTTATTATGGTTGTTATATTTTATATTTTTACATAAATCATAAGGCTATTAATCAGCTAATATTAACATTATTGTATTTACGGATATGATATTAGGAACTGTGTAATTATTATTTTTACTATATTTAATTCATATTTTCTTAGTTCAATATTATGTTTTTATATACAAACTTATGAATAGGAGTTATACAACTAGTAAAGTCTAATTGAAAGTAATACAAACTCACTAAACAACAAATAAGTGAAATTACAGATATATTCCGGTGCTAATATATCTGTTTTAATAAACCGCTTGAAAAATCCGTTATTTGTATTTTTGATACTACTTGGTACTTAAAAAAAATATAGTAAATTATAGTTGCCATATTTTTAATTCCTTGAATATCTAGAATTACCTCATTATATGTTTTTTGAGACTTAATATACAATCCCTGATAAAATTGTGTGTCTGCTATTTAATTTCCTTATTTGCAATATTCTATGAAAATTTTTGTATACTATTAACTGTGGAGGTCAATCTTTCAGATGGGAACCAATATAATTAATCTTTCCTTATAACACCCCATATATAGCAAAATATGGCTTCCTGTATTTTATAATCAGACAAGATTATAGACTTCATGACTCTAGTCATCTATTATTATGGGTTTTTGGAATAAAGTTACTGACAAATTCATATTGTTCATATGTTAAGTTGCTTGGGTACACTTTACTCATTTAACTTAATAAGTGAAATTTTTACTATTTGTGCACTATCTATGCTTAGAAAACTTTTTTTACTCTTATACTTGACTTTTGACTTTTTAAAAGCCTTTTTATTTTTATGGAGAGAATACAGAACAAAATTGCAATACCCATACTTTCAAAAGTATATTTATCTATTATCCAGTATTCATGTTTTATAAATGCTCATAGAAGATTTAACTTTAACTCCGTGTAAATACTTAATTTAGCTTTAGTCAGCGAACCCCATGAATCCACTGAATAATGGTTTTACTATATTCTTGAGTCTGCTAATTGAAGCAATACCTTTTTTGTTAATGGGGGTTTTATTTTCAAGTTTTTTATTGTTTTTTATCGATGAGCGTAAACTTTTAGCGATGGTTCCCAGGAACCCCTTATTAGGTGCGATATTTGGCTGTATGATTGGCTTTGCATTTCCTGTGTGTGAATGTGGTAATGTACCAGTAGCACGAAGATTTTTAATGCAAGGAATACCTGTTCCCGTGGCAATTGGATTTTTGTTGGCCGCACCAACAATTAATCCAATTGTTATTTGGGCTACTTGGACGGCATTTCGAGGACAACCGGAAATTGTTTTTTTACGGGTGATTTTGTCCTTTGTAATAGCTTCTATTATTGGCTTTATATTTAGTTTCCAAAAAGATGTATCTCCTATCGTTCAACCAAAATTAGCTCGTTATCTAAGGTTTAATCCGACGACTAAGCAAAGACAATCATATATAAAGCAAGAAAGCTTAATATCTCAGCCAGCATATAATTCAAATTTCTTGAAATCGGGGAACTATTGGTTGGGTAACCAAGCCAGCTTGACCTCAAATATTGAGAGTAATTTATCAGGTACTCTTGAACCTATAGCTAGCAAATCAACTCTAGATAAAATACAACTAGTACTGTCAAATACCATACAAGAACTACGTGAATTAGGGGCAGTACTAGTATTAGGAAGTGCTCTTGCAGCCACAATTCAAGTGTTAGTTTCCCAAGAATTAATTATCAGTCTTGGTGCAGGTTCAATCTCCTCAATTCTTGCCATGCTAGCATTAGCTACGGTGGTATCTATCTGTTCTACAGTAGATTCTTTCTTTGCTCTATCTTTTGCTTCTACTTTTACTAGTGGTTCCTTGTTAGCATTTCTTGTATTTGGTCCAATGATTGACCTCAAGGGTATTGGTTTACTACTATCAATTTTTAAGCCCAAAACAGTATTTTATTTCTTTGCCTTGGCTGGGCTATTGACATTTTTGTTTACTCTGTTTATTAACTTGCATATCATTTAAATGACTAGTCATTTATTTCTGCCTATTTCATATAATTTCACAATGACTAATAGATATGAACTTGCCTAATTTCGGAGTAAGAGTCTACAGAATTTTACTCCCCTGGCTAGATATTTTAGCAATATCAGCCTGGGGAATTTTGATTTTGAAATACTGGTCTACAGGCAAGCTGAGTTTGTTGATTCACCCTAATTATTTTACCCTGGTTTTGCTTACTGGTATTATCTTAATAATTATCAGTATTGCTAGAAGCAGGCAGTTGTGGCAACAACGTCATTGTGAAGTAAGATACTCAGTTCAGCACATTAGTATTTTTCCACCTGGTTGGGGCAGCACTTTACTTTTGGTCACAGCAGTTTTGGGGTTTGTGTTCACCCCTCAGGTTTTTGCCAGTGATAAGGCAATACAAAAGGGAATAAATGATTTATTGGGCTTATCTCGTATACAACCCCAGTCATTTAGGGTTTCCGTAAATCCTGAGGAAAGATCACTCATAGATTGGATACGCACTTTAAATGTATATCCAGAACCAGATGCATATGTAGGGCAAAAAGCCAAAATTCAAGGTTTTGTGATTCATCCTCAAGATTTTGGAGATGATTTTTTTTTGCTTGCACGCTTCGTACTTACTTGTTGCGCTGCAGATGCTTATCCTGTAGGATTACCCATCAAAGTATTAACTTCCCGTCAGGAATATAAACCAGATTCATGGCTGGAAGTACAAGGAATCATAGGAGCAACAACTCTATTAGGGAAGCGCCAATTAATTATTAATGCTAGTTCCCTAAAAAAGATTCCACAGCCGAATAATCCCTATGAATATTAAGTTGGGCAGAGGAGGTAACAGAAAAATCGTTATTGCTAATTCAAAATTACGTCATGTCTATCAATAAATTTTTTTTACAACCACTTGATCGAATTGCAATCACTATTTTACTGTTTGTCTTTTTGTTAATTTGGTTATTGATTTTACGAGGTGATATTGTCCAGCCTAGTGTTAGGGAATTCAGTTGGGAAAACAAGAGAATCGGAGCTGATGAAGTATCCTTTGGGTTGACTTTTAGTCGTCCCATGGATATCAAAAGTGTGGAGGAGAACCTTATAATTGATCCTCCCCTAGCAGGCAAGTTTAGCTGGGTAGGACGGCGACGTATGGTTTATACTCTGTTAACTCCAGCACCTTATGGGACGGATTATCAAGTTAAATTGCAAAAGGCACAGGATTATTTTGCAGCTAAAGCAGGTGGTAAAAAATTTATTCAGCCTTTCATCGGTAAATTTTCCAGCCGTGATCGCGTGATTCTTTATATTGGAGCAGAATCAAATAACCAAGGTCGCCTAATCATGTACAACTTAACACGGCAACAGAAACAAATACTAACACCACGAGACCTAGTGGTTACGGAATTTAAACCTTATTCAAACCGAGAGAAAATCCTATTTACTGCTCATTCTGCTCGTAATGAAGATATACTATCTGCAAAATTATATACAGTTACTACAGGTCTTTCTACTCGGCAAAATAAAAAACCGACCCAACCAGGACAGTTCAAATTAACTCTAGACAGTGAAAAATACCAAATACTCAAATTTGATCTATCTCCTAATGGAAAAACCATCGTAGTGCAAAGAGGTAATAAAGACAACCCAAGTGATTTTGGATTGTGGTTTATGTCAGATACAGGTGGAGAATCTGCAAAAGACTTTCAAAAACTGGAAAGTCAACCAGGAGGGGATTTCATAATTACTCCAGATGGTCAAGCAGTTGCAATTTCCCAAGGACAGGGAACTGCAATTCTACCCCTACAAATAGATGCTAATAAGCCTTTAGATTTTCTACCCCAATTTGGGTTGGTGAAAGCATTCTCAAAAGATGGGGCTTCAGCTGCAATGGTTAAATTTAATGCAGACTATACCCGCGAACTCTTTTTAGTTACTAATCAGGGTCCTCAGAAGCAACTTTTTAAAACAACAGGTTCTATTTTGAGCTGTCAATTTGATTCTGCATCACCCACGATCTACTGTCTATTAACACGGGTGTTGTCTGGAGAAATTTATCAAGAACAGCCTTATATAGTGGCAATCAATTTGAGAACTGGGGAACAAAGACCATTACTTGTATTGCCTACAGGACAAAATAATATCCGTATGAATCTGTCTCCTGATGGTTTGGGTTTATTATTCGACCAAGTATACTTGCAACCCACAAATTTCCAACAATCTCCTGGCATCAACTTGAGAACGGATGGTGGTCAACAAATTGCTAGTAGCCAACTATGGTTAATGCCTTTGTTACCTATTGCGGATCTGAAAAGCTCCAAGGCTATAACACCAGATAAACTCCCTTTAGTTGGTTTTAATCCTCAATGGCTGCCTTAGTAATTTATAAATCGATTATTCTATGTGAATTTAGATCTAAAAATAATCTAACTATTTATCTGCCCCAATATTTATTAGGGTTGTTAAGAAATAACAGGTAACAGACATTAGATTGAGTAGAAATTATGGCAGGAATGTTAAATATTAAGCAGGACTTAAAACGATAGGGAAGAGAGCAGAGATAAATTGTTATATTATGACTGTTTAACTTCAAGTTTTATTTTATTTTTGAGGCCGAATGCTATTTTCGTTTGATATAGTTATTGATTCAAGATGATGACTAGTACTCATAGAGTATAAGAATTTCTTCTATAATAAACTGGGATTAAGATAGACGAAATCATCAAGAAATATAATTAAGATGATATGGAGGAAGTTTTAAGCCTTCTGGGGAAATTAAGTAGGCTATGATTAGTTAATTTCAATGCCTTGAGTTTAAATGGATAAAATAGGCTTTCATAACAGCAAGGGGGTATTAGTTATAAATAAGTTATTCTTATTAGGAGAAGTTATTTATAAAAGGTTACCATTGCCCATGAAAAAATGAGAGTAGTTTTTTAGTAGTACTCTTAACAAAAATTTATTTGTAATTTCTTTGAATGTGGAAAATTTGAAAATAGTAATATAATATTTACTATCCCCCATACAAATATTAAGTAAGGTAGTGAGTCCATCCAAATATGGGGGAGTGAACTTAATTACAATCACTACCATTAATTTACAGATTAAAGCCAGAGCAAATGTTTAGCTATAAGACTGTATAGCTTCTGGTCACCGAATACCGATAAATAAATGAATTAATATGTCTAAATATTTACACAATAATCAAAAAAAACCAGGGGGAATTTCTATGTCTAATAGGTCTATCCTAAAGCCAGGAGCTGCAATCATAACAGCAATTTATATTTGCACAAGTGCAATTCTACCAACAGCATCCTCCTCGCCTGCGATAGCACAAGTGCTTTCCAACCAAGTTAGAAGACTTGCAATTAGTGCAGGTGCGGTATTGCCCACTACATATTCTAAAGATAAAATAGTTATTACTTCTAAGAAAATACAAGAAATTACATTAGAAATACCCAATAATATTATTGACAAGAACGGAAAAATACTAATACCAGCCCGCAGTCAAGTTAAAGGGCGACTAGAACCAGCTAGTCTTAATGGGAAAGTTGGTTCTCAATTCATTGCAGAAGAAATAATATTTCCTAATAGTATGAGAAGAAACATAAATGCTACCTCAAATATTATTACTAATAAAGGAGCTATGAGCAAAGTTAATAATAATATGAGGGTTCTAGAAGATACAGCTGCAGGTATTGGTGCTGTGGCTCTCATTTCACTACTAACAGGTGATAAAAAGATTAATGCATTGGAAATTTTTGCTGGTGGTAGCTTAGGTGCAGTTGCTGGTACATTATTCAGACGGAAGAAAATCGCAACTGTGGTGATTGAGCCAAATAAAGGGGATTTGAATATAACTCTGCGTTCTAATTTTATAGTCCCTGATAAATATTAGTATTGTAAATATTAATATTTTTGCAAGCACCTATGATACAACTTAACAGAATTATTGATAATGATTTTATAGGCTTAAATCAGCACTTCGATTACTTTGTATAAATTGTAACAAGTATTTGCTCTAATTTCCATTGTTGTTATGACTAAAAATTATTTCACTGTCAATAATTGTATATTGAAGATATTGTCTAAGAATTAATAGTAGATACAAGACAACAAAAAAGTTCTACCCTTAAGTCTTACTCTATAGAGGAAATAGTTACAATCAAGTAGTCATAGAGTTAATCTTAAGGACCTACTTTAATGATTAATATTACGCAGGAGAGTATTGATTTTCAGCAAAATATCAGGAAAGAAGTTTATGATGAAAGTCTCTATGTCTATTAATAATTAAGTTAAAGCCAAGTTGAATATAGAAAACAGCTAATAGCTTTTGATTATTTACTGGTAGTGACTAGATTAATTATCTAGTCTGATAATTCTTTTTGGATAATAACAACTAATTTATTGAGCCATTTTTGTGCAAGTTCGGCAACTTCAGCTTCTACCATCACCCTGATACATGGTTCTGTACCAGAAGCACGAACTAAAATTCTTCCTCTATCACCGATTGCATTTTTTGCAGAGGCGATTACCATTTGTAATGGTTGACATTCTTGCCAATTAGCAAACTTGCTTTTATCTTCCACCCTTATATTTCTCAATAATTGAGGATAAGTTTGGAAGCTTTTGTCTACTATTTCTGAAAGAGAAACCCCTGATTCGTTAACTAGAGATGATACATGTAAGGCTGTTAACAAACCATCTCCAGCAATTCCATAGTGATGGCAGAGTATATGCCCAGATTGTTCACCACCAAGCATACTTCCAGTATTGAGCATTTCTGCCTGAACATGCTGATCTCCTACTTTTGTACGAATAAAGTTGCCACCATTTTTCTTCCATACCTTTTCAAGGCCTAGATTTGCCATTACAGTGGATATAATTAAGTTGTTTGGCAATTTTTGTTTTTGTCTTAAGTAATTACCCCATATATAAAGAATATAATCCCCATTTACTTCTCTACCTTGATTATCAACTGCCAAGACGCGATCAGCATCTCCATCAAATGCAAAGCCCAAATCTGCTTCATTTTGTTTAACACTGGCCTGTAAAATATCCAAGTGAGTAGAACCACAACCCACATTAATACGATTGCCGTCAGCACTATTATGTAAACATATAACTTTTGCACCCATGGATTCAAATACTGAGGATGCCAATCCTACAGATGCACCCCAGGCAACATCTAAAACTATTTTCATCCCCTGTAGTTGATTGGTAGAAAATGGCACCTTTATTGCTTCAGAATAATTCTTTATGAGTTCAGGACGAGCGTAGCATTTCCCAAGGCCAGAAATGGTGATAGTCGGACATACATTTTCTCTAATACCCGTTTCAATCTCTGCCTGTAGCAATTGGTTTAATTTGGTGCCATTAGAACCAAAAATTTTAATTCCGTTGTCTTCTGGAGGATTGTGGCTGGCAGAAATCATTGCTCCACCCATGGCATTAGTCTGATTTATTAAGTAAGCAACACAGGGTGTAGGACATAAGCCCAAATACCAAACTTCTAATCCTGCTGCTTTTAAACCAGCACTTAATGCCATAGCCAAAACACCACTGGAGTTACGAGAGTCTTGACCTAAAATGACAGGCCCAATATGGGAGGTATGGATATTTAATACCACACCAGTCCAAAAACCAATTTGCAATGCCAATGGTACATCTAGTATATCCCCGACCTTACCTCTAATCCCATCAGTTCCAAACAGAGGAGTTTTAGGAAGGTTAAGTTTATCCCAAAGCAGGTTATTTGTGAAATTATTTACAGTAGGATTCAAGCTAATATTGCTTTGATTCCGAACTATTGGGGAAGCCATAAGTTCAAACGCTCCACGCAATCAGATTGGAGGACATTTAATCATATACCCGATTATTCAATTCCTCTTAAAATCTTAATAATTTATGGAGGAACTTGGTTGGTCACTTGTCATCTATAATTCAACATATGTAATATTTAAAGTACTTTAGAAATCAACAATCTTGGGTATTATAGATAGTAATGTCCATATAGAGTGCTTGTTATACAAAAATGCCAATTATCTCCACTACCATTTGTAAATAGTTGATAAGCTTAGAGATAATTAACCATGACAAAATATTGAATTTTAATTATATAAATAAGTTTGAGTACATTAATTTTTGTAATCAACCCAGTGATAGTAAGTATAAGGTAAAAAAATTATGATGGTTAGACGAAAGCATAATTAAATGAAGATATCACTTAAAAATTTTTAATAAAAACTCTCATTGAAAAGTTATAGTGTATTCTCACTAGTGACTTTTTTGAAGTCCACTGAATAATTTGAAAAACTCTCTAGATTATTTGTTTATTTGAGAAATTTAGCATGAGCAGCAATTTAGCAGGCAAATTGCGTGTAGGTACTAAGAAAGCCCACACAATGGCAGAAAACGTTGGATTTGTTAAGTGTTTTTTAAAAGGAGTAGTAGAAAAAAACTCCTATCGCAAATTAGTGGCAAACCTCTATTTCGTCTATTCCGTAATGGAAGAAGAAATGGAGAGACTGCAAAATCACCCCATTGTGTCTCAAATTAACTTTAAGGAAGTATATCGCAAACATAGTTTAGAGAAGGACTTAAGTTACTACTATGGTCTTAACTGGCGAGAGCAAATTCAGCTCTCTCCATTTGGTAAAGCTTATGTAGAGCGCATTAGGGAAGTTGCAGCAAACGAGCCAGAATTATTAGTTGCCCATTCTTATACTCGTTATTTAGGGGACTTGTCTGGGGGACAAATATTGAAAGGAATTGCCCAAACAGCTATGAATCTTACAGATGGTGGAACAGCATTTTATGAATTTACTGATATTAGTGATGAGAAAGAATTCAAGAATAAGTATCGTCAGGCTTTAGATCAGTTACCTATTGATAATGACACTAGTAATCGGATTGTAGATGAAGCTAACAATGCTTTTGGTATAAATATGAAAATGTTCCAGGAATTAGAAGGTAACTTAATTAAAGCAATTGGAATTATGGTTTACAATGCCCTTACTCGTCGTCGCAGGAGAAATACAGAATTGGTTACTGTTGATTAATATCATTTAGCATTTAGCGAAAACATAGAAATCTGGAATAATTATATATGTGGGGCAGAAACTCTGGATAGATGAAAGGCATATAATGCTTATATTCCTAGAATAATTGCCCCTGATTTGTTCCTTTGCAGTAATTAATATATTATGGAATAATATGGGAGCAAAAATACCTGTTACGATCATTACGGGCTTTTTAGGAAGTGGTAAAACCACTTTAATTCGCCATTTGCTGGAAAATAATCAGGGAAAGCGCATTGCTGTCTTGGTTAATGAATTTGGCGAGCTCGGTATTGATGGAGAGTTGTTGAAATCCTGTCAGATATGTCCAGAAGATGGAAATATCAATAATCGTATATTTGAACTAACTAATGGCTGTTTGTGTTGTACAGTCCAAGAGGAATTTTTGCCGACAATGCAAAAATTATTGCAAAGTCGAAATAGTATTGATTGTATTTTGATTGAAACAAGCGGTTTGGCTTTACCAAAGCCTTTAATTAAAGCTTTTCGGTGGCATGAAATTCGTTCTGGTGCAACGGTAGATGCAGTAGTCACAGTGGTAGATTGTGCTGCGGTAGCTGTCGGTGCATTTGCTAGTAACCCTGATGTAGTTGTAGGACATAGAGAAGCAGATAAGGGCTTGGAACATGAAGCTCATTTGAAAGAGCTATTTGAAGATCAATTAGCCTCTGCTGATTTAGTAGTTATTAATAAAACCGATCTAGTGGATAAAACAACAAAAGTTGCTGTTGAGACATTAGTAAAACGGGAATTATCTGGGTTTGTAAAAGTTATAGATAGTTGTGAGATAAAACTGGAACCTTCTCTTTTATTAGGATTTAATGCCGCTGCGGAAGATAATTTAAATGATCGCCCTAGCCACCATGATACAGAAGATGATCATAATCATGATGAAGAGATTGCATCTGCTCATTTTGTTTTAGATCGTACTTATGAACCAAATGAATTATTAAGACGTTTGCGATTGCTAACACAGGAATATGATATTTATCGTATAAAGGGGTTTGTCGATGTCCCTAATAGGCCTATGCGTTTAGTAGTACAGGGAGTAGGTAGGAGATTTGATCAGTTTTATGATCGCCTTTGGCGAGTTAATGAAACTAGACAAACCACTTTGGTGTTTATTGGTAAGAATTTAGATACTGCTGCAATAAGGCTAAAATTAGTTTAGGTGTAGAATTTTCGTGTCAGTAGTTAAGTTGATAAAAGTTAGTTTAATTCTAAGCTATATAAACAGATAAGAGTCCATATTACTATTTCAAGTTTCTACCTGGATTTATAGAATTGATAAGAGTTGGAATATCAATCTTAAGGCTTAGCATATAACTATATTCTACTTAGTCCTGACCAAGAAAATTTATGTAGTGTAACTTAATATAACCTAATATATGTGCTTAATATCACAGCAGTATAAATAAATCCTTTTAGACGATTTGAAAAATAAGAGCAAAATATGAAGCTTACAATGAGAATATTGGCAAATAACAACTCTTCTTCTATATAGAATTTCAGAAATTAAAGTGATTTTCCAAAACAAATACGAAAAAGTATGTCTAAAGGAAGTAATCTTCCAAAGATATTAATTGTTAAACTAATCGATTAATAATCAGAGTTGAAAATAAATAAATATTATGCTCCTAATATAGCTGATAAGCACTCAGAATATAGAAATAATATATAAATAATCATAAAAGATTTGGGTTGTTGGATATGATTATGCTTAAATATTTTCTGGAGCTGATTACTTAAGTATTAGTATTCTAATAGTTGTTGAATAATTATTTCCTAAAGGATTTAGGTCTTTCCCAAAATAATTAGCCCAAGAATTACACTGTTATAGATTCATTCAAGAGTATTTGTCGCAAATAGCATGAATTACAATATCAGCAAAGAAAAACCACTTAAATATTTAATATATAAATTAGGGATTTTAGTAACTATTCAGATACGCAATATTAATAATTAAATTACTTGAAATATCTTTGATGAAAACGATATTTCAACGCTATTTTTTGCTATTACAATGAAGTTAAACTTAATATATTGAACTCATTTTAATAGCTTTTCATAGCTCTTTGCATGTCTCGTTGATCCTGTCTTTGTTTAATAGTTTCTCTTTTATCATAAACTTTTTTACCTCTAGCTAGGGCAATGCTTACCTTCACCCAGCCTCGTTTTAAGTAGATTTTTAGGGGTACTAAGGTTAATCCTTGCTGTTCTACTTTACCGATTAACTTGCGAATTTCCTGACGATGTAATAATAGCTTACGAGTACGACGGGGTTCGTGGTTAAAATATTGACTACTAGCATTGTAAGGGGAAATATGAGCATTCAATAGCCAAGCTTCTCCATTCTTGATTAAAGCATAACCATCTTGAATATTTATCCTACCTGCACGAATAGATTTTACTTCTGTTCCGAATAGTTCAAGACCTGCTTCATAGGTTTCAAGGATTTCATATAAATAGCGTGCCTGACGATTATCACTAACTAT
The DNA here is from genome assembly GCF_000350105.1 of Richelia intracellularis HH01. GTDB lineage: Bacteria > Cyanobacteriota > Cyanobacteriia > Cyanobacteriales > Nostocaceae > Richelia > Richelia intracellularis. Next base: position 36,314 of record NZ_CAIY01000011.1, on the reverse strand, counting down.
TCTATAACCATTGTCTCGATTGTTATTTGTATTACTCTTGCTATTTTTGCTGTTCATCAAATATTTGGTTTAATTTCAATCCGATTAAAAAATAGATAATCAAAAATAAATATCTTGCTAGGTTAGTTAAAAACACTAAATAACATTATTATAACTAAATAATACATAGATTTATATATTTATCGTAAGTTAGTAGGTTGTCTTATGGACTTTACTTAGCATGAATACAGCTTACAATTGACTAAAATAATTAGTCAATTTTTATAATAAAATTTCTCTAAGTAGATTTGAGATAATTCATCAGTTAATTGACTAATTGTATGATATGATTTCAGGACTATTATTATATGTATCTGTTGGTAAGACTACCTAGTTTTATTAGATAGCCATTTAGATACAGAAAAAATAATTGAGAACTTATATCACTGGTGCTTTCAACAACCATGGGTTATATCAAATTCATCTTGGTTATGATGTAGAATCTAGGTTTAGAATCAAGCATTATAATCCCAAACATATCTCAATGCTTCATATGTTAAATATTCTGTAAAAGACCTTTTTCTAAACCCTTCATATCTCTGATTTTTATGCTTACCATTCTGCATATGAAAGTATGTGAGCTCTTCCAAATAGTTGATATAATAAATTCAAGTATAAACCAACAATTATTTATTATACTTAGATATGAGCTATATAATTACAAGTATTAAATAAATATATAGAAAGTTATAAATGTATTTTTTGTGTTTTTATAAAGATTTGTATGATAGAGCTTTCTAATAAATATATGCCTACAGAGAATAATTATTCTGTACACTTATACTCCTAATAAATAGCCAGAGCCTAGCTGTTATCTAGCTTATAATTTATAATTATTTCGGTAATTAAAATTTGACAGAAGTGGAACCTAATAATATTTAATTTGAGGTAATTGTTAATAATAAAAATATTAAAAGTATAGCAATGGTTAAGTCAAAATTTGAATAAGGAGATAAATCATTTGACCGCTATTTAAAACTTGGAATTATCCCTATAAGCCTTAACAGAGACCCTATTTGAAAACTACTTGGTTGCATTGCAGAGTATATAAAGATAATTGAATATAATCTATTTATCGGGACATAATTCAGGATTCAAGTTCAAACTTTACAAGCATATTTGCTTGTAAAGTTTGCTTACCAAAATTGGATTATAAAAGCTTTGCTTTTATTTGAGATTATGATGTGAGCCGAATAATTAGGCATGGCTACTTACGCGTAGATCTGTCATTAGTTAGTTCTATACTTATGCAAATATAATATTTGGATGATAGTAAAGATTTAGTATATTTAGCGGGTAATTTAAATTACTAATGCAGTGTGTACTTTTTAGATTATATCCTCTATTTGCTGGTTATAATTGAGGTAAATATTTTCCTCTAAGCTAATAAAAAAATTTAGATACTTATGGCAGTAAAAAGGATAGAAAAAGTTATTAATACTAGGAATTAATTGATGTATCTTTAATTTTCATGGTAGTTACTAAGATAGTTAGTATATTATCTCATTGGTAACTTTTTAGACAGGTAATATCATCTTATTCACAAAATTTATATAGACATAGGGCACTTAGGTTACAAAAGATACAGATTTTTTTGTTTGACTCATAATTAAATTGTACTCATCAGTACAAATTAAGCATCCCATAGGAATAAAAGTAGAAAGAATACTCAATAATTAGAAATTTTTGAATTATCTTCGGTTTGGTTTTGCCTTATGGGAGTCCAATAACTAGCAATTATACCTAACATCAGCCACCATAGGGTATGTATAGATGGGCGATACCACACAGTATCAACTAATCCATGTGTAAGCATTCCGATCATGGTTGCCAATGCACCCATTAACCAAAAGGCATCTGTCTTATCTATTACTCGCAAACTTTGTATCTGTTGAGTGGCAATATTGAAGGAGACTATAAGTAACCAAAAGAAACCAGCTAAACCAACAAAACCAGTTTCTACAATTATTTCTAAGAAAATAGAATAAGCGCTTAATGCAGTGTAGCCAGGAACTTGGTATAGTGGATAAATTTTATTAAAAGAATTATGCCCCGGTCCAATACCAATTACTGGGCGATTACTAATCATTTTAAATACAGCATCCCAAACATTGTGGCGAAAATTATTGCTGCTGTCCTTCCGGCCCACAAAAATACTAAAAAACCTTTCTCTCACCGGTTCTACAAATGCGAGTAATAGAATGAATAATATTGTTACAACTCCAACAATTGCTACAGGTAAATAAGTTCTCAGAGCAGGGGGAACTTTAAGGTTCCACCAGTAATATAAGAGAGTTATAAGGGCAAATAATGCCGCCAATAAACCAATCCAACCGCCACGGCTAAAGGTAAGAATTAAGCAAATGCTAGTAACTACAAGCATGATCATGGCTAATGTCTTTTGTAGCCAAGTTTGCCAAGCAAAAATAGCAACTGCACTTAAAATTACAGCAGCAATTAAATAACCAGCAAGTAGATTAGGATTACCCAAGTAACTATAAACCCTAGTTGTCTTTGATAAGGAAGATTCTGGATCTACCCAAGTAGCAAGTGCTGGTGTACCAATAAACCACTGTCTTATACCATATATACTAACGAAAAGAGATGTATGTAAAAATACTGTAATTACAATGTTACGCATCAGTGATGAACGCAACACCCTTGCACAAAGAAAAAATAGAGGTATATACAAGCTGAAAGTCGCTAAATCTTTAATTGAATCTTGTTTTGTTGGTGATAAAGCTGCAGAAGTTGCAGCAATTAACCAATATAACATTACAACTATATGAAGTGGGGTAATACTTGCTGCATTTTGTTTAGATGTATCATCAGATACTGTAATTAATCCCCAAAAGAGAAAGCAAATACCAAGTAGCCAACCGATTAAAGCAGTAGAGCTGTACGGTGATAAGATATACAAAATGCTAATAATTATTGTTGCAAGAAAATCTCCCCACTGCATGAATATACTACCCTGTTGCCACGACTTAAAATGACCTACAGTAATATGATGTAGTAAGCTTGTTGAAAGGTATGCTTTCATAGGAAAACTACGTAAGGTAAATATTTGCCAAACTAGATTCATTTAATACCCTCAGGATGTTATTGCTATAATGTTAGTCTGAATAATGTAGATATTGCAGTAATTAATTAAGTTCGATATTCACATTTAATTATTATTTCTCAAAAAAATTTGACTTAAATTAGTGACAATGATTAACTGAATTTCATTAATACTAAGAAATAGTTTGGGAAGTAAGTTTTAATTTAACCTTGTTGTATAACTTAAGATATATTCTTCATATATCCTAAGTTATTATTAATCTTTATGTCAGAAGCAGGTTTATGGTCTACAACCATACTAAAAAATTTAGTAATAGGAGTAAAAAATAATGTATGAAGCAAGATGACTATCCAGGAGTATCAATTTTTGGGAAATCAGTAATACCAATACAAAAATTAACTTTGTAACATAGCTAATGGATTTTAAAAAAGCATTTATGAATTTAGAGATAATGAACAATCAACATATTTATAGTCAAAGATAATCAATACATAACAATACAGTAATAATTTACATTGTAATGTCAGTACACTATTTCTTATAGGTAATGCTAGGTTAGCATCAAAATCTGTGTCTTATTATTTTCCTGCTTTTCTTATAGGATGTGTAATGATAACTGTCATTACACTATTAGACCAAGGTAAATTATTGTATAATTAGTGGTATCCTAAAAGTCTATTTACCCGAATTATATTCTAATAAGTTACTATCCCATTTACTCTGAATAGTGAAAACCTTAAATAATTCTTACTATTTCTAGATAGTAGCTTTCTAGTTTTAATTGATAATTCCCTGAAGGTAAATTTAGTTGGTTAGAATATTAGTATCAAACGCTATAGTGCTTCCGCAGATAAAAATCAAACCTTTAGTTATATTAAACATACAAAAATAATATTAAATATTACCCAATGGGCACATTCCCAGGGTTGACAGCATGAATATATTCGCTGCCAGATACGGGAAAATTTCTCCGATAAGCAGCTAACTCCACTTTACCCCACCCCAGTTGTAAAATGATTTCCAGAAATTGTGGATTTTCCCATTTCCACAAGCTACACCATTCAGTTCTGTAGGCTATTCTCTCCACATCAATTTCTTCAATTGCCTGATATTGTTTACTATTGTTTATATTCAGATACAAATCCATACACCCAGTAACTTCATACCAAAAATTCAAAATGGAACTCTTAGCTGCCTTGAGTATACCTAGATCACTAGGTAAAGTAATTAATTGAGAGTCAACTACTGGATAATGTAAGGTTTTTCCTTTGACATCTATTATTTGGCTAGTTATACCTGATACTTTATATTTTCTTTGATATTCATGAATTGAAGCTTTGAAATCTTGATAGGCTGTGAATTTTTGTAGACCCTCAGTTTTAATAAATTGGTCAATTACAGGATTACCTGATACGTTAACTTCTAACTTTAAACGTTCTCCTTTAAGGCAAGCACGACGTTCGTCTGCCAAAATTTGAATTAGCTCTTGGGTTGTGTAAACCTGGGACATAGTCATTCAATTTTGGATTTTGAATTTTGTATTGCATAGCCACGCTATGCTCCGTATTAACTTAAAGGCTTGAATTATAGAACTGTTAGTGTTCTTTATAGGTAAGTATAATCACTTGCACCCATTGGGTGATTGATTGTTTAATACTTTTTAGCGGAATATACAAAATTATCCTTGATTAACAAACAGGATGTCGTATCATATAGAACGAAAAAATAGGGCAGAGAAATATTTTTTCTGCCCATTAAATTATGGAGTTAATTCGCTACTGAACTCATTAAAAGAACGACGCTTTAGTGTTACTGACTCCTCACGTGGCAGTAAATTGAATACTACCCTTAATTTGTCATCGATATCTTCGTAGGGAACTTGACCATTCTTATTGAAAACTACCTTGCCAGCTTGGTCAAATACTACCACTTGAGGAACTCCTCCAGAATAGTAATAACCTGCTTCCGTTAGTTTAAAACTTTCCTTCTGGGGAATGGCATCTACATTAATGGGAATTATTTCTGCAGCCCTTCCGTAGAATTCCTGTAATTGGGAAACCACAATTGCGTACTGTTTACAATTGCTGCTGTTATCTACATAAAAAGTCAAAATAGCAGGTTTGTGTCTAGCCAAAGTCTCTTCCAGGGTTTGTGCTGGTGGTATAAGGGAACCATTACCAGCATAAACAACAAAAATGTTCCCATCATATCTATCATCATTTATGCCAGCAACTACTGGCTTGACAATGATAATAAACAGGCCAATTATCAGTGCAGTTATAAATAAAATCCTGCCACTAGAAGCGAATTTATTTTGTGGAAAATGTAGTTTAATACCCTTCATTAATTAACCTTTGAAATCCTTATTTTGTTCCTAATAGTCAACTATACAAGTCATGTAGGAAAGTCCCCAATTCTACTGATAAGGCTTTTTCTATGATATAGAGACTTTTCATCCTTGGCAGATTGGCTTTATGCTCATCAAAAGCAATGTAGTCGAATGCTATTTGCTGAATTTTATTAATTTACTTTGATAGTATGATTATGTTAAACTCCCACTTTTCAAGATAGCTCTAGATGTATAATGAAGAAATCTGGGGTTAATTAGGTTATTTATTCTCTTATTTTTTCCTACACATGATAGATAGAGTTTTTGGAAAATAAGAGGAGCTAGAAAACTATTAACTACAATGATAACAATTCCGATTATTGAGCTAACACTGAAACAAAATTGAGCAGACTAAGTAATTGCCTGCTAGACTAAGAAAGTCTTTAGTTCTATTGTATTATCAAAGGGTGATTGATAAAGTAATTCTAGGTTACCCTGACTAATCTCTTTTACAGAAAATAAATCTGTAAACTTATAAAATATCTAATTCCCACTCTAATTTACTTAAGACATCACCTATTATTGAATCTAGAGTAACTCAATATTTGATATGTACCACTTTGCTTCAGCAAACTTATGAATATATATATATATATATTTCTTGCAAATAAATTTAGAATATAATCTAGCAATAAAGTCACATTGCTATGATACAAATTAGTTATTGGAAGTATGATATAGCAAACTGGTTGAGTCTTTTGATTGAGTCGATATGTTTATGAACGAAAAAGTTAAACGTTTTATTCAAGGTATTAAATATCTAGAAAAATGAGAATAGAGTTATTATAGTGCCAATTGAGTAAAGACTTATAGCTATTTGATAGTTTTAAGTTTCAACAATATAATTTCTAGCACTTAATTACAGTAAGATCAGTAGTTTTCTATCATAAAAAACTACTGATCTTACTGTAATTAAGTGCGTAGCATCAGATTTATCTGATGATAACTTTCCTCCCATATTCATAAAAAATACCAAGTATCTTGAATCTATTTTAGAATAAAAATAAAGAGGTAATTTTATCAACTAAAGCCTTTAAAATATTTTTAATAGGTTTAAATAATATAGTAGAATTTGTTTTTATTATAAAAATGGCTGATAGATTTCAATGGAATTATATATTGCTTTATGTAATGGTAATACAGGATAAACTTCATAAACAAATAGGGTTAAATAATTGCGGCCTTAACTCCAACCTTCTTGGGAAAAAATCTAATCTCAATAATTTACTTAATAAAAGTCATTAGGAATTAGCGAGGGTAAGAATATGGAAAGGAGTATTAAATTAATAGACTGGTTAAAATTAGGTATTGCGGTTTTAGTCGCCAAGACAGTAACTTTAATACTACGATCACTACATCTAGGTGCAGCAAGTGTTTTACCAGGCTCAATTGCCCGTTTTATTGCACCAGGATTATTAGAACAATTTAGTCATCAGGTTAAGAGTGGGATTATTCTAATTACGGGAACTAATGGCAAAACTACTACCTCCTTACTATTAAGAGGAATATTAGAATGTGAGGGTTATCGGGTTGCTCACAATTCCACAGGAGCAAATCTGGAAAATGGGCTAGCAACAGCACTTGTGGAAAGTTCCAATTTAGTAGGTAAGTTAGATGTAGATTATGCCATTTTGGAAGTAGATGAGAATATTGTGTCCAAAATAATACATACTATTCAACCTCATATTATCCTATGTCTGAATTTATTCCGAGACCAGCTAGACAGATACGGAGAAGTAGACAAACTCAGTAAGTGTTTGAACGAAGCCATCACAAACTTTACTTCTGATGCGGTAGTAATTTTAAATGCTGATGACCCAATTTTGTCTTATATTGGCCAGCAACTAAACCAAAAAGTATACTTTTTTGGTTTAACAGAACCTGAGCATTATTTAGAAAGTATGCCCCATGCAGTAGATTCGATTTACTGCCCTAACTGTGGACATGCCCTTAAGTATCAAGGAGTTTATTTATCTCATTTAGGGGATTTTACCTGTCCTAGTTGTAGCTTTAGTAGGAGTCAACCTACCCTCAACAGTCAGGAGTGGGAACAGGTACTAATTGGCTTATACAATAAGTATAATACTATGGCTGCGGTTACTGCGGCTCAGGAATTGGGAGTTGGCATAGAAACCACAAAATTTGCAGTCAAAGCTTTTCAAGCAGCTTTTGGAAGAGCTGAGGAGCTAGAGGTTAATGGAAAACGAGTAAGGATTTTGTTGTCAAAAAATCCTGTAGGAACCAATGAAACCATTCGTGTAGTTACAGAGAGTGGAGATACCACTACCTTATTTGTATTAAATGATCGCACCCAAGATGGTAAAGACATATCTTGGATTTGGGATGTAGATACAGAAAAACTAGTAGAAAGAGGGGGGACTGTAGTTGTTAGTGGTAATCGTGTTTATGATATGGCATTACGTCTACAATACAGTCAGGATAGCCAGCACAGTAATGTCAACTTGATTGTAGAGCCAGATTTATATCGAGCGATAACTACAGCTCTAGAGAAAACACCTGCAGGGAGAACTTTACATATTTTACCCACATATACAGCTATGTTAGATGTACGAAAAATTTTGACTGGTAGTAAGATTAGATAAGAATTAAATGATTTGTCTTAGATGCCAGAATCTTCAGAAGGTGATACATTGAAGTTTTATTTAAATCAATTATCCTTGCACAATCTTGACTTCCTCATTAAATAAATCTGGAACAAATTGAAAATTATTTGCTGTAGGTTCTAATAAGTCTAAGTATGGATTTTAGACTAATAGTTGACTCATTTTATTAGGTATACTTTAACTCTTTTTCTTACATCAGAAATGTCAGTTTGAATAACCCCACTACCTAATTCAAATAGAAGTAATACTTAACTGGTCATTAATGTATAATAGCCCATATTCTAATGCAAATCTTCTAATGCGAATCACCATTAGATGGGTTCTCAACATTAATATATTATTATTATTTGTTCTTTATAAAATCAAATATCTGTAATTATTAATCTACTCCTGAAAAACTTTTAATATTATATTAATCTTTTATTTTACCCTCAATCTTAATTTCAGTTTATCTGAATACATTGATTGAATATTTACTAATCATTAATTTCCCCACTAATGTCTTTATGAAGATTAACAGCTTTTCGAAACATTCCCATCTTAAGTTAAATGTTTAATTTATTCTGGGGGCATGATAGAAAATAGGTACGCTTGCTTTTCCTATGCCTTAATTTATTGCTTCGATTTTTTATATAAATAAGTGTAAATATAATCTGGCATGAGGTATTCTTTTTTATTATTCTTATTGCAATATTATTGATATTAGTAAAACTTCGTAGTGCTCTTTTTAGTTATAGCTTTGATTAATAGAAAGCTTAATTTATCCAGATGCTTTTCAATCAGCAATATTACTTGAATACTCAAATTTTTTTGAAAATTTTTTAATGCTAAATATATGCTTTTATCTCAGTTTTTGTGGGCAGTAATCGTAAAATTAATGCTCAAATATTAATCTTAACATCTTCACTTTTGAAGTTTTGACTGTTAATCTTGATATACTCTTGCGTAATGTTATATTTTTATCTAAGCTTAATTATTTGAAAGACCATGTATTATTTACCAATAAATATATTCATACAATCAATAGTATGAATATATTTTACATTATCTTTAACATTGCATAGTTATCAGACAATATCTACTTATTATCTAAGTAGTTGGAGCACAATATAAAGTCACTTTACTTTTAATCTTATAGCGCCATATAGTTTTAATCTATCTGAATGAAGGTTGCTTGGCATAAATTTAAAGTATAAGTCATGAAAATTTTATAGCCAAATATTCATAGGAACTAAAAATTAAAGGGTATTCCTTTGATGAAAATACTTATTTTGTATTAAGATAAACCGGACTGAAATTTATAGAGAGATTAATACAAACTAATCAATAGTGCCATACTAATCAAAGCAGATTTGTAAACCACATAGGAAATAAAAATAATAAATCATGTAACTTCTTCATATCAATCAAATTATAACTCCACCTGCAACCAATTATTTTTTCTTTGTTGTAGCTTTAGCAGCTTTGCTCGTCTTTTTAGCAGCTTTGTCCCGCGCAATTGCAGTCAATCTATCTTTTTCTTTCTCCTCAGCAATTTTACTGGTATAATACTTATAGTCGCCTAGATAGACTCGAAATTCTCCATCCCTAATTTCCACAATTTTGTTGGCAATCTGGGAAATAAAGTAGCGATCATGAGATACCAGCAATACAGTACCATCATAGTTTTTAATAGATGATTCCAGCATTTGTTTTGCTGGTATGTCCAAGTGGTTAGTTGGCTCATCCAGAATCATTAAGTTGGCAGGGCTAAGCAACATTTTTGCTAAGGCTAAACGTGCCTTTTCTCCTCCACTTAAATCAACTACTTGATTAAACACAGTATTCCCCCCAAACAAAAATTTACCTAGGAGGGTTCGGACTTCCTCATTATTCCAGTCAGGTACCTCAGTATGAATAGTTTCCATGACTGTCTTTTTTAAATCTAAAGCTTCAGCCTGATTTTGCTCAAAATAACTTGGAATAACGTTATGTTCTCCTAAGCTTACCCTACCTTCTGTAGGTACTTCTATACCCATAATCATCCGCAGCAAGGTGGATTTACCTGCACCATTGGGGCCCAGAAATGCTATTTTATCACCTCTTTCAATTAACAGATTTGCACCTAAAAAAAGGACTTTATCATCATATACATGTGTTAGATCATTAATCTTCACAACTTCTCTCCCACTGCGAGGAGCAGGAGAAAACTGAAATTGCAAAGTCCTTACACTTCCTGCTATTGATTCAATACGTTCGATTTTTTCTAACTGTTTCTCCCTACTTTTTGCTTGAGTACTGCGGGTGGCACTGGCACGGAAACGTTCTATAAAGGCTTGTTGTTTCTCAATCTCTTTTTGTTGACGTTCATAAGCATTCATTTGTGCAACTTGGCTTTCCTCTTTTTGTTGCAGATATGTGGAATAATTACCAAGGTATGTTGTGGAGATACCCCGCTCAGTTTCAACAATCTGAGTACACAATCTATCTAAAAACTCTCTATCATGAGATACTATCACTATTGCATTATTTAAGCTTTTAAGGTACTTCTCTAACCACTCAATAGTTTCTAAATCTAGATGGTTTGTTGGCTCATCTAATAATAGCAAATCCGGCTCTTGAAGGAGGATCTTACCCAAGCCTATCCGCATTTGCCAACCACCACTAAAAGCACTGACCAAACGATTACTATCTTCTGCCTCAAACCCCATTTCTGGTAACATCTTGCCGATGCGTGCTTCTAAAGCATAACCATCAAGAGCTTCGAATTGTCGCTGTGCGCGGTCTAACTTGTGAATTAATTTCTCTAATTTTTCTGGGGAAGCAGTCTCCATTTCCTGTTGTATCTGGATTGAGGACTGCTGTACTTGATTTGCCTCTGTAAAAACAGTCCAAAACTCCTCTTTTACTGTGTGTGATGGTTCTACTTCAAATTCTTGATTCAGGTAAGCTATATTCAAGTTAGCGGGACGTATAATTTCCCCAGCAGTAGGCTCAATTTCTCCTAAGATGATTTTTAGCTGAGTGGATTTTCCTGCACCATTAACACCTACTAGACCAATACAATCTCCACTTTTCACTTCCCAATTTACATTTTTGAGAACTTCACCTGTGGGGTATATTTTACTGATATGTTCTAATCGCAGCATCAATTATCTCCAAGCTAGGACAGGTGGGTATAAGAGTTGTTTCCCGATCCTAACAAAATTTAATTACATTTTCCGTACAGCTTTTTCTATAAGGAGAATAATTTTGTCATTTGGAAGTTCTTATCAGTTATATCTAGAGCCAGCAAAGTCCTAGGCAGAAAACTTAGGACTTTGCTCTGCATTTTACACACCTTATACTTTATTCAATGATTAAATAAATTATAAACAAATAAGATAAACTTGTTTTATACTATTTTGCCTTTGTTCCACATTTATCTTATCTTTTTGCCTATATGAAGTTTTATTGGTAGCATTTTTATTCTCAATTACTTTAATATTTTTGGAATTTCTACTTTCCCAGATGAGAGAATTATCAACCAATATCACTTACATTATTTATAATAATTACTCTTACAAACTCCCATTCTTCATATCTTAGTTGACTATGATAATTAATCATTTGGGCTAATTAAATAGATAATGATAAGATCATCTTGAATTACTATTTTAAGTAGTATTAATTTGATGGATCTCATTAATAAATGATTTACAAGTCTATAGTTGATTATGGCAAATAGCAAGCCTTGGAGAAATAATAAGTTCTCTAGGTATCGAAATAATTAGATTTGATATTACTTCGTAATTTTGTCTAAACTTTTAGTTGTCAGTAATTTTATTGGAATATGCTTAAATTAATTTCACTAATCTAATTATAGATTATAAGGATATATCATTTATGATACTTGAGTGATAATAAGATATTAATACAAGATAACCTAGACACTATAAAAAGACTGATTAAATTTTTATTAGTAAGCTTAATCTACTAATTCAATATCATATTATTCCTAAATAATAAGAAATTTATTTTATTTTGTAACAAGTAAATCAGTATTATCTTGAAGTAAGATAATTTCAGAGAATGCATACAATAAGAAGTTAGAAAACTATTGATATAGATAAGTACCATTGATGATTTTTTGATAAATGAAATTAAAAATAAATGTGATTAGTAAAACTAAATATCTATATATCTATATACTGAAGCACAATTGCTATTGTTAATAAGCAACAGAATCAGGATCCTAGCTTAAAAGCTTCAACATACATACTATAAATGAAACCTACCTTAAAATAGTTAAGTGATTCTATCCAAAGAATATGTTTGTGCTGAGGCTTCAAACTATAAAATATTTTGCTACCTATCTCAGTAATTACAGTTATAATAGCAGCAATAATAATATCTATACTTTCTTGCTGGCCAGCGGTAGTCGCAACTACTGTGCCCATGAATGATCCAACTAAAAAGCTTATAATTAGCAAAGATGTACGTCGCCAAGGGTTTATAAACCACTGGCCTAAATTTCTAGAAATATCATCAAGCAAATTATTAAGGCGGGTATTTTGCATTATGTTGAGGTATTACAAGTATAAGTATTACTAATAGTATATTAGTAATACTTATACTTGTAATAGTCATTCTTTCTACTATCTGCAAATAAAAAATTATTTAAGTCAGATAATTATCTTATATCAAAAATACTCTGATGTGTGTATTTTTAGTAACTCTCATTAAGTACGCTAACTAAGCAAATATTAGTAGTCATACTCCTTTTGGGAATTGAAGTTTGCTAGACTCTCAATAATTACAGAAATAAAATAACCTATAAGGCACCTTTGATATTTTCTCAAGTAGTACACTTGGATAAATAGTTAAACCCTCAACATTTTTTAGGTTAGTATTTCTATGGTGGATAGGTAGCTATTACTTACAATTATTTGTTAGTAATGAGATTTTAACCTAAGTAACGTACCTGACAGTAGTTATTTTTATTGACTAAAAGTATATTTATGACAAGCTTATTTTAGCTAACATATTAGATTAAATTGATTAAAACCTTCATAATTTTTGATACTGGATAGCTTGCAGGAGAGAGTGTTGCAAATATTGTGTATGATTGACTTGAAAATATATAAACTCACTTGGTAACAGATAAAGGTAAAAGTAGAGGGAGCTTTCTAGGTAGAGTTAGTAGTTTTATGACTTTGAATAAAATTAAATAAATAACAAAAAGAGAAGCGTTAACAAAGCAACGCTTCTCGGGTTAACTAAACAATTATTTGTTCACTGTAAATAATAGTTATCTTTTAACTAGGTACTGCCATAGTTAGTTCTAGAGGCTCCCATCGGAAGACACGATCACCTCCTCTTTCCACGACAACTCTAACCCTCGGCTCAGAATTGGGTAAATTTACTAGGTAATCGATTTCTTGATCATCAAGTACATGTCCCTCAATAATCCATAAGACTAAACCATTAGATTTAGGGGGTAGTTGTTCTAGTTGGGAAGTGACAATCGGAGGTATATAGTACACATAACCTACTGCTGCACTATTAATATTACTCTTTTTACCTAGATGGGGAGGTCTGACCCCATGAACTCCAGTCAAGTAAGCTGCAATATCTCCTAAACCCTTTGCAGTTAGGCTTATTGTATGATAGCCTGCAGAACGCAATCGACGACAGTACCTCCCTTCATAACCACCCTCTAAAGGCGCATATACACCGAGAGAACCAAACTTTTTCAGATTGTGAATGAAATTCTTACCAGTGGTAATTAGTGTCATAAGTTTTCTTTCTATCCCACTTAGATATATATATTATCTACCCTAAGCACAACTATTTTGTACCGAATTACTGATTATTCATTCAGATCAACTTTAATCTCTATAAATCAAAGCTAGAGTTATTTATTGAATTTAACAAGTCATTAATCTTGAATGGATTAAACCGGAGAAAAATCACTGTCTCTCAAAAGCGCCTAAAGTTTCCACTGGACAAATATAAAATGATGAGATACAATTTAAGACTGTGGCTGGGTGTATATATTTTGGATCGCTACTTAGATATGGCAGTGGTAGCTAGTTACTGGTGACTTACACTAGTAGGTGAGAACAGTCAAAATCAGTGCTGATTATAACAGCAAGTCGGTCAGCGATATACAAAGTATTACCAGGCCCCGAGCTAGGATTTTTCCTCTTGAATGGGAACCAGGTTCTCTGAGATAATTCAGCCTTCAGAGATATCCTGAATGATATGAAATCAAGTGATTTAGTTAGAAATAACCCATGACTGAACTCACTGGTATGAAGTGTTAATAAGAGGGCTTAACTAATGGATACTGGATGGCTTTCCATTTAAGTCCTAGCCCGGTTCAGTAAAATGTGCCAGCCCAATATTGTGGCATTCGTGTAGTTGATGCCTTGGATGCCTACTTTGACGGGTTTTGTGCTTTTTCCTCTGGTTATTGGTGCTTTCCCATTTTGCCAATTAAGAAAGTTTAGCTATTTGGGGTAGTGGATTTAGGTTTAACTACTCTGAATGGCTTCCAGGCAGGAGTATATGGTGTTCATCACTAAACGCAAGTGAAAGTTGATTTGATTGGTTTAATCACAATTTAGAAAGGAGAATCAGTAACTGTGTCTGTAGGTATTCTCGGCACTAAACTGGGCATGACTCAGGTCTTTGACGAAACAGGGAGAGTTATCCCTGTTACAGTTGTTCAGGCAGGACTATGCACAGTTACACAAGTTAAAACGCAGCAAACCGATGGCTATTATGCTGTTCAGTTGGGTTATGGCGAAGTTAAGCCAAAGGCATTAAATAAACCTTTGCTTGGGCATCTTAAAAAGTCCTCAGCACCACCCCTTCGTTATTTGCGTGAGTATCGCTTGAATAACACTAGTGAATATACTTTAGGACAAAAAATTAAAGTAGATATTTTCAGTGCTGGTCAAGTTGTTGATGTTATTGGTAAGACTATTGGTAGGGGTTTTGCAGGAAACCAAAAGCGCCATAACTTTGGCCGGGGACCAATGTCTCATGGTTCGAAGAATCATAGACAGCCTGGCTCAATTGGTGCCGGTACCACTCCTGGCCGTGTTTACCCTGGGAAAAAGATGGCAGGTCGCTTGGGTGGTAAACAAGTAACTATCCGCAAGTTGACAGTGGTACAAGTACATCCAGAAAGGAACTTGTTATTGATTAAAGGGGCTATTCCTGGTAAGCCTGGAGCAATATTGAACGTTGTGCCTGCAAATATAGTAGGTAGTGCAAGATAAGTATGCACATCTTGTGTTAGAAGCTAGGATGAGCTAACAAATAATAACTAATGAGGGACACTCAAGGTGTTTAAGTGTGAAGTAAAGAATTGGCAAGGAGAGCAAGTTAGTCAACAAACCTTTGAACTAGAAATTGCCAAAGAGACGACGGCGGCTGGAATTGTTCACAGAGCGTTAGTCAGACAAATGACCAATGCCCGTCAGGGAACAGCTAGTACCAAAACGCGATCAGAAGTTAGAGGTGGTGGTCGTAAGCCTTGGCGTCAGAAAGGTACAGGTCGTGCCCGCGCTGGTTCCATTCGTTCTCCCCTTTGGCGTGGCGGTGGTGTAATTTTTGGACCCAAACCCAGGGATTATAATCTGAAGATGAACCGTAAGGAAAGAAGATTAGCATTGCGGACTGCCTTTGCTAGTCGTCTGGATGATTTAATTATAGTTGAGGAATTTAACAGTTACTTCTCTTGTCCCAAGACGAAGGAACTTGTTACCGCAATTGTTCGTTGGGGCTCACTATTAGATGAAAAGACATTGCTGATTCTTTCAGAGAAAAACGAAAATATTTACCTATCTGCCCGCAATGTGGAGAATCTAAAACTCCTAATTGCTGATCAGTTGAATGTGTATGACTTACTACATGCTGACAAATTAGTTGTTACAGCATCAGCCTTGGGGAAAATTCAGGAGGTCTACAGTGAATAATTTTGATCCTCGTAAACTCCCTGATTTAGTACATCGCCCTATTGTGACTGAAAAAGCAACTATGCTCATGGAGTTTAATAAATACACCTTTGAAGTATCTCCTAAGGCAACAAAACCTGAAATAAAAGCGGCTATAGAAGACTTGTTTAATGTCGAAGTGGTCCAAGTAAACACAATTTTGCCTCCCCGTAAAAAGAAACGTGTAGGCCGGTTCATTGGTTACAAACCTCATTATAAGAGGGCTGTAGTTACTGTAGCTAATGGAGATGAGGAAAAAATCAGACAAGTCTTATTCCCAGAAGTGTAGTTATTTGAGTAAGTGATATGGAACTATCCAAACTCACTTTGAAAATAATACAAACAATTAAAAACTCCTAATTCAAAGAATTTATTATGGGTACTCGTTCTTATCGCCCTTATACTCCTAGTACCCGCCAAGTCACAATTTCTGATTTTGCGGAAATCACTAAATACGAACCGGAAAAGTCCCTGACTACGACTGTACATCGTGCTAAAGGTCGTAATAACCAAGGACGTATCACAAGTCGTCGTCGTGGAGGTGGACATAAGCAGCTATATCGGATTATTGACTTTAGAAGAGATAAACGAAATATTCCTGCTAAAGTGGCGGCTATTGAGTATGATCCTAATCGGAATGCTCGTATTGCCCTGCTTTACTATCAAGATGGGGAAAAGCGCTACATTCTACACCCCAATGGATTGAAAGTCGGCACCACAATTATAGCTGGACCTGAAGTACCTATCGAAGATGGTAATGCTTTGCCTCTATCCAAAATTCCCTTAGGTACTGGAGTACACAATGTAGAACTTATTCCCGGTAAAGGTAGTCAAATAGTTCGTGCTGCCGGCGCAACAGCCCAAGTAGTAGCAAAGGAAGGTGCTTATGTCACTCTGAAATTGCCTTCTGGGGAAGTACGAATGATACGCCGAGAGTGCTACGCCACCATTGGACAGGTTGGTAATGCTGAAGTGCGTAACCTTAGTGCAGGTAAAGCAGGTCGAAACCGATGGAAAGGCAGGCGTCCTAAGGTGAGGGGCAGTGTTATGAACCCTGTGGATCACCCCCATGGAGGAGGCGAAGGTAGAGCACCTATTGGTAGATCTAATCCAATGACCCCTTGGGGAAAACCAGCATTAGGTAAAAAGACACGCAAGCCCAAGAAGGCTAGTAGTAAGTTAATAGTACGTCGACGTCGTAAGTCTTCTAAACGTGGTCGTGGTGGTCGTAATTCTTAAAGTGAATATATCGCATTTGTTGTTAGTCCATAGAAGATCGAAGATTATGGTTCAAGGTAACACAAACCATAGTTTTGACTATTAACTATAATATTTCTCGATGCAAAATTAATAGTGTTTAAATTATGGGTCGTTCTCTGAAAAAAGGTCCGTTTGTTGCTGATCATTTGCTCAAAAAAATTGAAAGACTGAATGAGAAAAATGAAAAGCAGGTAATTAAAACCTGGTCAAGGGCATCAACTATTCTACCTGATATGGTGGGTCATACTATCGCTGTCCATAATGGGAGACAGCATATACCAGTATTTATTTCCGACCAAATGGTAGGGCATAAACTAGGAGAATTTGCTCCCACACGTACTTATCGGGGACACTCCAAAGATAAAAAAGTCAGTAGGTAGTCATTGTTTTTATAGCAATGACAAGAGTGGAGAAAATTATGGCAAATAGTACCAAACAAGTTAAAGCAATCGCTCGTTACGTGCGAATGTCCCCTTTTAAAGTACGACGTGTTCTTGACCAAATACGTGGGCGTTCTTATAGGGAAGCACTTATTGTCCTGGAATTCATGCCCTATCGGGCTTGTAATCCTATTCTGAAACTTCTGAGGAGTGCTGCTGCTAATGCTGAGCATAATGAGGGATTAGAACGGGCACGATTATTGATCACCCAAGCCTATGCGGACCAAGGTCCGGTATTAAAAAGATTCCAGCCTCGAGCACAAGGTAGGGCTTACCAAATACGTAAACCGACCTGTCATATTACCATATCGGTCGCTGAAGATGCCAAGGAGTAAAATTACCTTTGCAAACAATATTTTGAGGAAATATTTATGGGACAGAAAATTCACCCAACTGGTTTTCGTCTAGGGGTCACGAAAGAACATCAGTCTTGTTGGTTTGCCGAACCTAGTCGCTATCCGGAGCTGCTTCAGGAAGACCATAAACTACGTCAGTATATTGACAAAGAATTAGGCAGATACGCACAAAATAATGCTGGAATTTCGGAAGTCAAAATTGAGCGTAAAGCAGACCAAGTTGATCTGGAAGTATATACAGCTAGGCCTGGTGTAGTTGTAGGTAGAGGTGGTCAAGGAATTGAAAAATTGCGTACTGGACTACAAGAGGCTTTGGGTGGTAAACGGCAAATCCGCATTAATGTAGTTGAAGTACAAAAAGTTGATGCTGATGCCTATCTAATTGGGGAATATATTTCACAACAATTAGAACGACGGGTATCTTTCCGTCGAGTAGTACGTCAAGCAATTCAACGTGCCCAAAGAGCAGGAGTTGAAGGTATTAAAATTCAGGTTAGCGGTCGTTTAAACGGTGCAGAAATTGCAAGGACTGAATGGACTCGTGAAGGAAGAGTCCCTTTACATACTCTCAGGGCTAATATTGATTATGCATACTGCACGGCAAAAACAATTTATGGCATCCTTGGAATTAAAATTTGGGTATTTAAGGGAGAGATAATTCCTGGGGAAGAAGAAAACACAATGCCATCAAGCGGACACCGTGATCCTCGTCGTCGTCAACAGCGACGTCGTCAGCATTTTGAAGACCGCTCCAATGAAGGATAGTGGTTAGTCAATACTACTTATTAACATAGGGGCTTTTATACAGTTCGTACTATTTATGGTTTATCCAAAAATGTACATGATCAATAATAAACAACTAGTAGTAAACCATGTTAAGTCCTAGAAGAACTAAATTCCGCAAACAACATCGTGGGCGGATGAAAGGTGTTTCTAAAGGTGGTAATAGCCTCAATTTTGGCGATTTTGCTCTCCAAGCACAAGAGCCTTCTTGGATTACCTCCCGTCAGATTGAAGCTGCCAGAAGGGCTATGACTCGTTATATCAGACGAGGCGGTAAAATATGGATTCGTATTTTCCCTGATAAGCCAATTACAATGCGTCCAGCGGAAACTCGTATGGGTTCTGGTAAGGGTTCACCAGAGTTTTGGGTGGCTGTAGTCAAACCAGGGAGAATTATGTTCGAAATTGCCGGAGTCTCAGAAACTACTGCAAAAGAAGCAATGCGACTTGCCTCCCACAAGTTACCAATTAAAACTAAGTTCATCACACGTTCTGAGCAGGAGCCTCAAGTGCAGGAGTAGAAGTAGGTTATGTCTCTTCCCAAAATATCAGAAGCAAGACAACTAAGTGACATACAACTATCAGAGGAAATTGTCACTATTAAAAGAAAATTGTTCCAACTACGTCTACAAAAAGCAACTAGACAGTTGGAAAAGCCCCATGAATTTAAGCACTTTCGTCACCGTTTAGCTCAATTACTAACAGTAGAGGTAGAGCGTGGACACGCAGCGGTTCAATCCACTAATCAGGAATAGTAAAAGATTATGGCAGTTAAAGAACGAGTTGGCTTGGTAGTTAGTGACAAGATGCAGAAAACTGTAGTAGTTGCTGTAGAAAATCGTGCTCCCCATTCAAAGTACGGCAAAATCATGGTCAAAACTCGGCGTTATAAAGCTCACGATGAAGAAAATAGTTGTAGAGTTGGTGATCGGGTCCGTATTCAGGAAACTCGGCCTCTGAGCAAGACTAAACGCTGGCAGATCAAAGAAGTTCTGACAAGATAATGTAATTATTATAAGTCAAGTTTATTACTTGTTGTTAACAATACCAAAAGGGAGAATAGTCGTCGTGATTCAACCTCAGTCTTATCTCAATGTTGCAGATAATAGTGGTGCCCGTAAACTAATGTGTATCCGTGTTCTAGGCGCTGGTAATTGCGTTTACGGCTATATTGGAGATCGTGTGATTGCCGTAGTTAAGGATGCCCAGCCTAATATGGCAGTAAAGAAATCTGATGTGGTAGAGGCGGTAATTGTTCGTACCCGCCATACTATCCGTAGAGATAGTGGTATGAGTATTCGCTTTGATGATAATGCTGCAGTCATTATTAACAAAGATGGCAATCCTAGGGGAAGTCGGGTTTTTGGACCTGTAGCGCGGGAATTGCGTGAAAAAAGCTTTACTAAAATTGTTTCCTTGGCTCCGGAGGTTCTCTGAAATGTTGAATAAGAAACAACAACCCAAGTTTCAGAAAATGCATGTTAAGACAGGCGATATGGTCCAAGTAATTTCTGGTAAAGATAAAGGTAAAGTGGGTGAAGTGATGCGTGCTTTACCGCAAATAAGCAGAGTTATTGTCAAAGGTGTAAATATAAAAACCAAACACGTTAAACCTCAAGCAGAAGGAGAATCTGGGAGTATTATTACTAAGGAATCTCCAATTCATAGTTCCAAAGTCATGCTTTATTCAACCAAACATAACTCTGCTAGTCGTATTTGTTATACATTTATTGAAAAAGGGAAAAAGGTACGAATGCTGAAGAAGACAGGGGAGATCCTTGATAAATAGTTATTAAATGAGGGGGAAAGTTAGTAAATGCCAGAAATCATAGTTATTTTTATGATTATCCCAAGATACTTTAGGAGAGAAATTTATGGCTGTTCAACTCAAACAAACCTATCAAGAAACAATTGTCCCCAAACTTATGAGGCAGTTTGATTATTCCAACATTCACCAAGTACCGAAGTTGGTAAAAGTAAACGTAAATAGGGGTCTAGGAGAAGCCTCTCAAAATGCCAAGGCACTGGAAGCATCTTTAAGCGAAATAGCAATAATTACAGGTCAAAAACCTGTAGTGACAAGGGCAAAAAAAGCCATTGCTGGATTCAAAATTCGGGAAGGAATGCCTGTGGGGGTCATGGTTACCCTTAGAAGCTGCAAAATGTATGATTTTCTAGATCGTTTAATTAATTTGTCCTTACCTAGAATTCGAGACTTCCGTGGTATTAGTCCCAAAAGTTTTGATGGCCGCGGAAACTATACTTTAGGCATTAGAGAACAGCTGATTTTCCCAGAAGTCGAATATGACAGCATTGATCAAATTCGGGGAATGGATATTTCTATTATTACCACAGCAAAAACTGATGAGGAAGGGCGAGCTCTACTAAAAGAAATAGGAATGCCTTTTCGGGATAAATAAGTTCATCTAAAGGGGAAGTGATGGCAGTAAATGATACAATTGCAGACATGCTGACGCGCATCCGCAATGCCAGTCTAGCAAGGCATCAAATAACAAAAGTGCCTGCAACAAGAATGACCCGTAGTATTGCCACAGTTTTACGGGCAGAGGGTTTCATACATGAATTTGAAGAAGTTGGTGAGGAGGGAAAACGTGATTTATTAATTTCCCTTAAATATAAGGGGAAAAATCGTCAACCCCTAATTAATGCCCTAAAACGGGTAAGTAAGCCAGGACTGCGAGTTTACTCTAATAGGAGTAACTTACCTCGGGTATTAGGGGGTATTGGTATTGCTATTATTTCAACTTCCAGCGGAATTATGACTGATAGAGAAGCACGACGCCACAATGTAGGTGGTGAAGTGTTGTGTTATGTCTGGTAATCAATAGCTATTAGTTATTAATAGCCATAATTGATAACTCCTAACTAATTGAAAAAGGAAATTTATGTCTCGAATCGGAAAACGCCCGATTTCAGTTCCAGCAAAAGTGCAAGTTATAATCAACGGCACTAATAACATAGTAGTAAAAGGTCCTAAGGGAGAACTGTCTCGTCAACTACCTGTTAATATTAACCTCTCCCAAGAAGGGGAATTATTAATGGTAAATCGTCGGGATGACACTCGCCAATCAAGACAATTGCATGGTTTGTGCCGAACATTAGTCGCCAATATGGTTGAAGGGGTTTCCCAGGGATTTCAGCGCCGTTTGGAAATTATTGGTGTTGGTTATCGGGCACAAGTACAAGGGAAAAGTTTAGTTTTAAATATTGGTTATAGCCACCAGGTGCAAATAGCTCCCCCAGAAGGTGTTGAATTTGCTGTTGAAAATAATACTAACGTAATTGTTAGTGGTTATGACAAAGAACTTGTTGGTAATACTGCAGCCAAAATTCGTGGTGTTCGCCCCCCAGAGCCTTATAAGGGTAAGGGAATTAGATATTTGGGGGAAACTATCAGGCGTAAAGCTGGTAAAACTGGTAAGGGTGGTAAAAAATAATGAAGCTCACTCGTCAACAATCAAAACAACGTCGCCATCGACGTATTCGTGGCAAAGTCTTTGGCTCTTCAGAGCGTCCGCGTTTTTCTGTATTTCGTTCCCAGCAACACATTTACGCTCAAATCATTGATGATACAAGTCATCATACCCTAGTGGCAGCTTCTAGCCTAGAACCGGAATTAAAATCCAAATTGTCTTCTGGAGCTAATTGTGAAGCTTCTAAAGAGGTAGGTCGCCTAGTCGCTACTCGCTCTAAGGAAAAAGGAATTACCAAAGTCGTCTTTGATCGTGGAGGGAATCTTTACCATGGTAGAGTTCAAGTGCTTGCTGATGCAGCGCGGGAAGCTGGTTTAGACTTCTAAGAATTTGGTATCAATAATGAGGTATAAAACATATGGCAACTGGTCGTCGTAAATCCAGTCGAACAAAAAAAGAGGAAACTAACTGGCAGGAAAAGGTAATTCAAATCCGCCGGGTAAGTAAAGTGGTTAAGGGAGGTAAAAAACTTAGCTTTCGTGCGATCGTTGTTGTTGGTAATGAAAAGGGTCAAGTGGGAGTTGGAGTTGGCAAAGCTTCTGATGTGATTGGTGCAGTAAAAAAAGGGGTAGCTGATGGTAAAAAGCACCTAGTTGATATTCCTATTACTAGATCTAATTCCATCCCCCATCCAATAAATGGCATAGGCGGTGGGGCAAAAGTCATTATGCGTCCAGCAGCTCCAGGTACTGGTGTAATTGCTGGTGGTGCAGTGAGAACAGTATTGGAACTAGCCGGAGTCCGTAATATATTGGCAAAACAACTTGGGTCTAATAACCCCTTAAATAATGCCAGGGCCGCAATTGATGCTTTATCTACTCTGCGTACATTCACAGAAGTAGCTGAAGAGCGTGGTATTCCTAGGGAAAATTTGTATAGTATTTAAATTTTGTGGCACATAACAAATAGTGACATAAATAAAATATTTGGGTATATGACTAACCATATACAAACAAGTAGTTATTTGTAGTGTGTTCTGCTCAAATCCGTGCTTAAAAAGCAGAAAAAATTACGGGATATAAAGAGTTTTTTGCTTATGAGACTTGAAGATGCCAAGCCACACCCAGGCTCGAAAAAACCTCGTGGTCGTGTGGGTAGAGGTATAGCTGCTGGTCAGGGTGCTAGTGCTGGATTGGGGATGAGGGGTCAAAACTCCCGCTCTGGTGGAGGTACTCGCCCTGGTTTTGAAGGTGGTCAACAGCCCTTGTATCGTCGCATACCTAAGTTAAAGGGTTTTCCCATAGTTAACCGGAAAGTCTACACTACCATCAATGTAGAAAAACTGGCTTCCTTAAATGCAAATACAGAGGTAAATTTGGCTTTCTTGCAAGAAGTAGAAATTTTAACAGGTGCCAAAGGCCCCTTGAAAATTCTAGGGGGTGGGAACTTGAATGTACCTCTAAAGGTTCAGGCAGCAGCTTTTACAAGTACTGCCCGAAACAAAATAGAGGCAGCTGGTGGTAGCTGTGAAGTGCTCATGAAGTGATGCTATGAGTACTTTATTTTTTATTTAGTTTTTACTTTCGCTACCATATTGTCTTACCAGTGCCCTACTTCACTATCAAGTTAGCCATATCATGAGTATTAGTAGAGAAAAACCGCCAACGGCTCAAGAAACTTTTATGCAGATGGCACAGGCAGCAGGACTTAGAGGCCGTCTACTTGTCACTGTTGGTATTCTAATTTTGATTCGCTTTGGTAATCATATACCAATCCCCGGTATAGACCGTGATAGTTTTGCGGTTGCTCTACAGGGGAATAACCAAATACTGAATTTTTTGGATATTTTTTCTGGTGGTGGGCTATCTGCATTGGGGGTTTTTGCCTTAGGTATTTTGCCTTATATTAATGCCTCAATCATTATTCAATTACTTACTGCTGCCATACCATCCTTGGAAAATTTACAGAAAAATGAAGGGGAAGCAGGAAGGCGAAAAATTTCTCAGATCACCCGTTATGTCTCCTTAGCATGGGCAATAATCCAAAGTAATTTCATTTCGGCATTTTGGCTGAAAGACTTTGCTCAAGACTATGGTTTAGTATTTATCGCAAATACATCTATTGCCCTAGTTGCCGGCTCTATGTTTGTCATGTGGGCTTCAGAGGTAATTACTGAGAGAGGCATAGGTAATGGTGCATCTTTACTAATTTTTGTCAACATTGTTGCCACACTGCCTAAAGCTTTGGGGGATACTCTAGATTTTGTCCAAACAGGTGGACGTGAAATAGTTGGGCGGGTAATTGTCCTGCTACTACTATTTTTGCTAACGATCGTTGGTATTGTCTTTGTCCAAGAAGGTGTTCGCCGCATTCCCATTATTTCAGCTCGTCGTCAGGTAGGTCGGAGGGTTTTAGCAGAACAGCGCAGCTATCTACCTTTGCGCCTTAATCAGGGTGGTGTAATGCCAATAATCTTCGCGGCTGCAATCTTAAGTTTACCTTTGTTAATTGAAAAACTTGTTAACAATCCCAATTATTCGAGTTTTGTTGGTACTTACCTGAATCCCAGCGGTTCCCAATCATGGTTTTATGCCCTAGTTTATCTAGTTTCAATTATTTTCTTTAGCTACTTTTACTCTTCCTTGATTGTTAATCCATTAGATGTAGCACAGAATTTGAAAAAAATGGGTTCAAGTATCCCCGGTATTCGTCCTGGTAAGGCAACTAGTGAATATATCGAGAGGGTATTAAATAGGCTGACATTTCTAGGTGCAGTTTTCTTAGGTTTAGTTGCAATTGTTCCAACAGCACTGGAAAGAATACTAGGTGTACCAACGTTTAGAGGCTTAGGTGCAACATCTCTGCTCATTTTAGTTGGCGTAGCAATTGACACTGCAAAGCAAGTGCAAACCTATGTTATTTCTCAGCGTTATGAGGGGATGGTAAAACAATAGTGACTCGATTTATTTTCCTGGGACCTCCAGGAGCTGGTAAAGGAACTCAAGCTGAGATTCTAGCAGACTATTCGCATATTCCCCACATTTCCACAGGTGATATTCTCCGTGCAGCTTTACAAGGGCAAACTCCTTTAGGCATGAAAGCTCAATTTTATATGGATAAAGGAGAGTTAGTACCTGATGACTTAGTACAGGATATGGTCAGAGAACGCCTAAGTCAGGATGATACCAAATATGGTTGGATTTTAGATGGTTTTCCTCGTACTGTGCTACAAGCTGCCTTTTTGTCATTGTTATTGGACGAGTTAGATCAACTGCAGGTAAAGGTTATTAATTTGGATGCTCCTGACAATGTGGTTATGTCCCGGTTATTAGAACGGGGAAGAAAAGATGATGCAGAAGATGTGATTCGTCGTCGCCTAGAAATTTATCGTTCCGACACTGCTCCTCTGATCGACTATTATCAGCAACGAAAATTACTAGTTGTAATTAATGGGAATCAAACCCCAGAAGAGGTAACTGCTGAACTAAAATCTGCTGTTAGTTCTTAAATAAACTATCTGTGTAAAAATGTTTGAGTGTAGTGCTCTTAATTTTACTTTGTGTTTATGACCACTATGTAAATAAATTACAAGACATTTATAGTTACTAATACCCGAGTATGCTAACAGGGCATTAGAAAAAACAAATACGAATATCAGCAGACAGAAGACCAGGTAGATAATAAGAACAGCAAATCCCCGAGTTGGTGGAGGAACAAGTTGTCTAAGCAAGATTTGATTGAAATGGAAGGAACTGTGACTGAGTCATTGCCCAACGCGATGTTTCGTGTTGATTTAGATAATGGGTTTAATGTTTTAGCTCATATATCTGGTAAGATTCGCCGCAATTACATCAAAATTCTTCCTGGCGACCGTGTCAAGGTTGAACTGACTCCTTATGATCTTACAAAGGGTAGAATAACTTATAGACTACGTAAAAAGTAGAGTTATGTAAGTGTTTTTATCATACAATCAATTCAGTAAACCTTCTAATTTATCTGACTGTTTTCTGAAGAAGATGTTATAATCTAATGTTTATAGTTAAATTAATAAGGCAATGAAAGTCCGAGCCTCTGTTAAGAAAATTTGTGAGAAGTGTAGGGTGATTAAACGTCGTGGTCGTGTGATGGTGATTTGTCCTAACCCCAAGCATAAACAACGTCAGGGATAGGGTTATTGCTCCAGGTAGTCATGCATTTGTCACATTATGTAAGCTAAGCAACAGTTTGTATTAGGGATAATGAGAGGGAGATAAGCCAAAATGGTACGTATTGCCGGAGTGGACCTGCCACGTGATAAACGGATAGAAATTGGTCTAACCTATATTTACGGGATTGGGCTAACTAGGTCCCATAAAATTCTAGCTGCCACTAGTGTTGACCCAAATATCCGTGTGAAAGACCTCAACGATGGGGATATAACTGCACTAAGAAGCGAGATCGAGAGCAACTATCAAATAGAAGGCGATTTAAGACGTTGGGAGGCAATGAACATTAAGCGCCTGGTAGACATTGGTACATACAGAGGTCGTCGTCACCGTATGGGTTTACCAGTCAGGGGGCAAAGAACCCGCACCAATGCTAGGACTCGTCGGGGACGAAGACAAACAGTAGCTGGTAAGAAGAAGGCTCCTGGTAAGTAAACTCCAATGCTTCCCTGGACATCCGGGTTATTATTTTAACGCTAGGAGATTTATTAACAAAGTGATAATCAAAGAGTTATTAGCAGTATTAATAACTGCAAACAGTTGATTGGTTTGATTTTACAGGTAAAACAATATGGCACGACAACCGACAAAGAAAAGTGGTAGCAAAAAGCAAAAACGTAATATTCCTAATGGAATTGCTTATATCCAGTCTACTTTCAATAATAGTATTATAACTATTACTGATCAGAATGGAGATGTAATTTCCTGGTCAAGTGCAGGTTCTAGTGGTTTCAAGGGTGCAAAAAAAGGCACACCCTTTGCCGCTCAAACAGCAGCAGAAAGCGCGGCGCGTAGAGCTGTAGATCAAGGCATGCGTCAGGTTGAAGTAATGGTAAGTGGGCCCGGTGCAGGTAGAGAAACAGCCATCAGAACATTACAAGGTTCTGGGCTAGAAATTACCCTAATTCGCGATATTACTCCTATTCCTCACAATGGCTGCCGACCACCAAAACGCCGTCGTGTTTAGAAGCTTTATTTTTGCTAAGACACATTCATAGGATACCAACATAAATAAGTTACTTAGCAGGGTGAATATTGTTAGATCACCTTGTTTCCTTGGGTCTAAAGATAGCTTATTCTAAGGATTAATGGTAATTAGTTCAAATTATCAGTAGTGTGAGGAAACGACATACAAAATATAATAAATGGGAAACTAGGAGTATAACACTAGTTTATTAACTAAGTAATGCTACCATGTCTGGATGAGATAAAAAAGTCTGATAAATAAGATTTTGGCAAGATTTATTTATCCACTTCCTGTTGCAAATTATACTGGTTTGATAAACGAAGTATGAAGTTCTTCAAACAGGCTGCAGCGAGGAGAAATAAAACTAGTGAGGCAATTTGATTTGCCTGATTGCAATACCTGAAAATAAGAGAGGCTACTCTGTGGCACAATTTCACATTGAATGTATAGATACTAGCAGCGAGGAAATCCGGAGCCATTACAGTAGATTTATTCTAGAACCTCTGGAACGTGGTCAAGGCACCACTGTTGGTAATGCCTTAAGAAGGGTGTTGCTATCAAATTTAGAGGGAACTGCTGTAACTGCCGTTAGAATTGCCGGCGTTGCCCATGAATTTGCTACAGTTTCAGGGGTAAGGGAAGATGTACTGGAAATTCTAATGAAAATGAAGGAGGTTGTCCTCAAGAGTTATTCAGCCCAACCCCAGATAGGTAGATTATTGGTTAATGGTCCAGTAACTGTTACCGCTGCCCACTTTGATTTGCCTAGTGAAGTCGAGGTAATAGATCCAACCCAATATATTGCTACCTTGGCAGAGGGAGCAAAATTAGAGATGGAATTCCGTATTGAAAGAGGTACTGGCTACCGTACAGTAGAAAGGGGAAGAGAAGAAGCTACTTCCTTAGACTTTTTGCAGATTGACTCTATTTTCATGCCAATAAGAAAAGTCAACTACAGTGTAGAGGAAACCAGGATCGAAGGAGGTATACCTAAGGATAGGTTACTTTTAGAAGTTTGGACAAATGGTAGTCTAAGTCCCCAGGAAGCACTTTCCTCCGCTGCTACTATTCTAGTAGACTTATTCAATCCTTTGAAAGATATTTCTATTGAACAGACAGATACTGTAGTAGATGTGGATCAAGATCCGACTGCACAAATTCCTATCGAAGAGCTGCAGTTATCTGTAAGAGCTTATAACTGTCTGAAGCGTGCCCAGGTCAACTCTGTTGCTGATCTATTAGACTTTACTCAGGAAGACCTGCTAGAGATTAAAAACTTCGGCCAGAAATCAGCCGAGGAAGTTGTGGAAGCATTGCAGCGACGTCTAGGTATTACTCTGCCCCAAGAAAGATCTGGGAAAAATAATTAACATATTGAATTATTATTTAGTGTATTATGCGTCATCTTCGCCGTGTGAAAAAACTTGGTAAGCCTGCTGATCAACGTCGGGCTTTACTACGCTCACTAGCCACAGAATTAATCCGCAATGGCCAGATTACTACTACCATGACAAGAGCAAAAGCCGTTCGTGGGGAAGTAGAAAAAATGATCACATTAGCAAAAAACGGCTCCCTAAATGCCCGCCGTCAGGCATTAGGCTATTTATTTGATAAGCAATTAGTTCACGCTCTATTCGAACAAGCTAATAGCCGTTATGGTAGCCGTAATGGTGGCTATACTCGCATCCACCATACAATACCCCGCCGTGGTGACAATGCACAAATGGCAATTATTGAACTAGTTTAAGTCATTGGTTATTTAGTGATAACAAATGACAGGGGACAACTTTATGTTAGAAGCTTTGCCCACACCTAACCAACGAGTAGCCCTTGTAATACAGTACTTGGGTACTAGCTTTCATGGTTGGCAAAGACAACCGCAAAAACCTACAGTTCAAGAAGAGATTGAAAATGCAATCGCGACGGTTGTTGGTCATAGAGTAACACTCTACGGAGCAGGGAGAACTGATAGTGGGGTGCATGCTGCTGCACAAGTAGCTCACTTTGACATTAAGGGAAAAATTCCGCCTCGTAGGTGGTCATTTATCCTTAACAGGCATTTGCCAAAGAGTATTCTAATCCATGCTTCTGCTAGGGTAGATAATAATTGGCATGCCCGTTTTAGTGCTTCTTATCGGCGCTATCGTTATACACTTTATACAGGAGCAAGGGCTAACTTATTTTTACAGCCATTCAGTTGGCATTATTATAAGCCTATAGATGAAAACCTCATCCAAAAGGTTATCACCCCTCTAGTTGGATATCATAATCTTGCGGCTTTTCATCGTTCTAACTCGGGTAGGAAACATTCCTGGGTAGAAGTACAAGCAGCAGAGTGTCGTCGCCGTGGGTCACTAATTCAGATTGAAATTCAGGCAAATGGTTTTTTGTATGGAATGGTGCGTTTACTAGTAGGAATGTTAGTCCAAGTTGGTACTGGCAAAATTTCATCGGAAAGATTTACCAAAATCTGGCAAAGTCAGCTTCGGGAAGAGGTTAGATACGCTGCACCAGCTCAAGGTTTGTGTTTACTGAGAGTAGGTTATCAAAATTTCCCCTTTCCTCAACATGTCTGGTATGATAACCAACCTCCATATTTCTTTGATAAATTGAACAAAGAGATGAAATCGGGAGAAGTAACTGCCTAATTTTTTATTGCTGGAAGTTCTATTAAAATAGTTCCTGAGAGGAAAAAATTCCACAAAACTACACTACATATTAAGAAAAAACCCTATGAACAAGACATACTTTCCATCAATTCATAATCTGGAAAAATACTGGTATATTGTGGATGCTGCAGATCAAAGGCTTGGTCGTTTAGCAAGTGAGATTGCCATGGTATTACGGGGAAAAAATAAACCCAACTATACTCCTAATATTGATACTGGTGACTTTGTTATAGTTGTTAATGCGGAGAAATTAAATGTAACTGGTAAAAAACGCAGTCAAAAACTATACCGACGTCACTCCGGGCGTCCTGGTGGGATGAAAACCGAAACATTTGAAAAATTGCAAGGTCGTATTCCCGAACGAATCATTGAAAAAGCGGTAAAGGGAATGTTACCTAAAAATAGCTTGGGTAAAAAATTATTTACTAAGCTGAAAGTGTATGCAGGTCCTAGCCATCCTCATGAGGCTCAAAAACCTCAACAGTTAAACATTAAAACTATTCCAGGAGTAGAAAATCAGTGCAAGTAACAGATGCCAATAATAGACATGTTGTATATTGGGGTACAGGTCGCCGTAAGTCTGCAATAGCAAGAGTGCGCCTAATACCAGGTGGAGGAGAATTGAAGATAAATGGTAAAAATGGAGAACATTATTTTCAGTATAATCCTAAATATTTGAGTGTGATCAAATCACCTCTAGAAGCTTTGGGTTTGGATAGTGAGTATGACATTTTAGTTAAAGCTGAAGGTGGGGGCTTAACAGGACAATCTGATGCCATTCGTCTTGGTGTGGCTCGTGCTTTATGTCAATTAGACCCAGAAAATCGTTCCCCTCTAAAAATAGAAGGATATCTTACCAGGGATCCCAGAGCAAAAGAACGGAAGAAATATGGTTTGCATAAAGCTCGTAAAGCAGCCCAGTACTCCAAGCGTTAAATAAATTTTGGATTTTTAAAGTTATGCTTGATTTGAATTATAAGTAGATGTTACATCATAGTTTTTTCTAGATCTAGTAAAGGTTATTATTTATGTAAATAGCTAGGGAATTATGAATAACTTTAAGACTTAATTCATATCAACGATAATTTTGTAGAATTTAAAATCTCAAACTAACAATTCCATTTCATCAAGGCTAAAAGTTATAATCCATATATAAATAAGCATAGAAAGAAGAATGGCTAAATCTAATATTCATCCAGAATGGTATCCAGAAGCTAAGGTTTACTGTAATGGTCAGGTTGTGATGACTGTTGGTTCCACCAAGCCTGAATTGCATGTTGACATTTGGTCTGGCAACCATCCTTTCTATACTGGTACTCAGAAGATTATAGATACTGAGGGTCGTGTAGACCGCTTTCTTCGTAAGTATGGTATGAGAAAAAGCCAGTCTTCTAGCGAAGATGGAAAAAAATAGCTTTTTAGCTCTCTTTTCACGACGATCCAGGATAATTAGGGTCAGGTGTTATTTTTTTGAGCGAGATTTGCTATGGCCGAAATATATTTGTTGGAGAAGCTAAAATCTGTAGAGCAAACTTTTCATGAACTAACCCGTAGTCTTGCTGATCCAGATACTGCCAATAATCCAGATGAGTATCAACGATTAGCAAAAATACGTTCTGGGTTAGAAGAAGTCATGGAAACTTATAATAGTTGGAAAATATCTACCTCAGAATTGGAAGGGGCCAAAGAGGTTTTAAGAGAATCTCAAGGTGATCTAGAACTTCAAGAAATAGCAACTTTGGAAGTTCAAGAATTAGAAGAGAAAATTGGCAGGCTAGAAGTTAGGCTGAAAATTCTGCTATTACCCCGTGATCCCAATGATGAAAAAAATATTATGTTAGAAATTCGTGCTGGTACTGGAGGTGATGAGGCCAGTATTTGGGCTGGCGATTTGGTACGAATGTATTCCAAATATTCTGAAAGTCAAGGCTGGCGGGTGAAGCTAGTCAGTGAGTCTCTGGCAGAGATGGGTGGCTTTAAGGAGGCAATTTTGGAAATTCAAGGTAATGGTGTTTACAGCAAACTTAAGTTTGAAGCAGGAGTACATCGGGTACAGAGAGTTCCTGTTACAGAAGCAGGAGGTAGAGTAC
The DNA here is from genome assembly GCF_000350105.1 of Richelia intracellularis HH01. GTDB lineage: Bacteria > Cyanobacteriota > Cyanobacteriia > Cyanobacteriales > Nostocaceae > Richelia > Richelia intracellularis. The sequence goes on along the minus strand of NZ_CAIY01000011.1, from coordinate 4,027 downwards.
ATACTTCTACAGCTACAGTAGCAGTCATGCCGGAAGTAGATGAAGTGGAAATTCATATTGATCCTAAAGATATTGAAATGTCTACAGCACGTTCTGGTGGTGCGGGTGGACAGAATGTAAACAAGGTAGAAACAGCAGCAGACCTATACCACAAACCTACTGGTATACGCATTTTCTGTACTGAAGAGCGAAGTCAATTACAGAACAAAGAACGAGCATTACAAATTTTACGTGCAAAATTGTATGAAATCAAGTTAAGAGAGCAGAAGGAGGCAGTAACTTCCATGCGGCGTTCACAAGTTGGAACTGGTGCTCGTTCTGAGAAAATACGTACTTATAACTATAAAGATAACCGTGCTACTGACCACCGTTTAAATAAAAACTTCTCTCTTACTCCTGCTTTGGAAGGGGATATAGAAAATATCCTTCAGTCTTGTATTTCCCAAGATCAACAAGAAAGTTTAGCAGAGTTGGCTGCTTCTGCTAACAGCTAATTGTTTATGGCAATTAGCTGACATTTTTTGTGAGTAAAATTTGTTTTTTATGTGTTTTAAGCGTTATATACAGCCCTGTCTAAACTAGTAGTTAAGGAGATAATATATCTTGGTGAGTGAGAATAAAACTAGTTCTTGTTAACTCTAAAGATATCTTGCTATGTATACCCTTTAAAATCAAGACTGAAATAGGGTTTGAATCTCGAGACTATAAAAGCTGTAAAGCACCCTCATTAATCTCTGAAAAACATAGTAATAGTAAACTCTTCTGGGAAAAAATAATACAAAGTCAGGCTCAAGTAAATTTATTTTAATTTATATGAATTCTTTTAACTATAGTAAGGAAAAATGAAACACCTATAGTAGTTTTAGGTCAATCAATAAATTCGAAGCAGCTAATTAATTCAAATTTAGCAGCAAAATCTAAGAACCAAACTCTTCTTAGTATCCCAAATTATTTATCTAACTTGAATAGGTTGATTATACCTTTGAGGGGGTAATTATAAGTAGAACTGAGATGGTCATTTGAATACAAAAATAAATAAAACTTATTGCTGCTTACAATATAAATTTCAATGTGTTGGTTGCTATAGATTTATCTTGTTTTTTACCTTTCTCAGTATATGACAACAGAGTAAACCAATAATTACTAAAATAATTACCATCAGTGGAAAGGCAAAATTAATACTTGCACTGTTCCAGATATTAAAAATTGGTTGATTTAGTCGAGTATTGCTACTACCAACTACTACAGTAACTTTAAACTTTAAATTGAAAGGTTGAATATGTTGCTTTGAAACTGGTGTACCATTTAACTCTAGTTGATACCTGCCAGGACTAGGGAAATTTAAAGTTGCTCCAATAACACCCTGACGATATCTGTCTGCTGTAATCGCTGTTTTGCCTAGCTTTAGAACCGGTATATCTCCTAATACATAAGGCTCTGCATAAACAACAAGTTGATAGTAATATTCTTCAAGGCTAATTGCCTTACCACCCTTACGAGTAAGAGCAAACCAAGCTTGAGAAGATTCTCCTGCACGTGGCATATCATTGGGTTCAATATGTAAAATTGCTCCTATATTATCTTTAACTTGAACTTTATGTGCATCTGCTGTTGAAACACTCATCGTGAAAATTAATAAACTTAATAAACCATAATTAGAAAAAATAATTTAATTAGATTTACTAGGAGGAACATAAAATTTTTCAAGTGATAAAAATAACCAAAAGCGTTGCCATCTAAGTAAGAATACGATAATAATTGCAATCGAAAGCAAAGTAATTGCAATTTTATTCTCTAAAGTACATCGAGAGGAACCAAAATAATGAGAGCCAATTATTAGGGTGTGAATAAAAGTACAAACTATAGCTGGCAAGCTAAGTAAATGGACGCGTCTCCACCATTTGCCTAATTTCTTTTGTAAAGAGTTAAAACTAGTTATAGCGCTGGGAATCATTAAAATAAGTCCACAAAAACCTATAACTATGCCCCACTTGAATGATGGATTGAGGAACCAAAAAGCAGCAAAATTCCATTGGAAAGAATGCTCAATGGTATGGGCAGTATGTAGCATAGAGAGAATAAAAGCGCCTACACCCAAAGCACGACGATAGCGTAAGGGGAATTTCCATAAAAAACTAATAGGGCGGGCAATTAATGTTGTAAGTAACAATAATAGAGCTCCATGTCCAGTGTAGTCGACCATTGTATCACCTGTCCTTAGCAAGGTGAGAATACCAATAGTAAGAGTAATCCAACCCCCCATCCTAAATAACTGGCTATGCCTATCTTTACTAATAAAAGATGCAAAGATGCTAACCCCTAACATGGTGGGTAAAGTTCCCAAACCAAAAGCCAGCATTGTAAGTCCACCCATCAGTAAATCACCAGTTTCTGCAGCTTTTATTTGGGCAGTATATAAAAAACCACAGGGCATTAATCCCCAAGTCATACCTAATAGTGTAGATGTCCACCATTTATTAGCCGAGGATAATTGCATCATTCCTGATTGTAGGCGACTGTGTACTTCAGTCTGTATAAGGGGATGAAGTATAGGTAAGTGTGGAAAAAACCCTGGTTTTATTTGTGCTAGACCAAGCCAAATGAGTAGAATGCCAGTAATAATAGCCATGATTTGGCGTAATTGACTGCCAACCCCTGCCATTTGCCCACTAGCCACTAATACAGAACCAATTCCTCCTATACCGAATCCTACAATTGTGTAACTCAGAATTCTACCTAAATTCAGCGGAGTGTTGAATTGTAATTGTTGCTGCCAAGAGGATGTTTTTTGCTTATAAGAGAGGGAAAAGGCTATTGTCAAAGGACCACACATACCTGCACAGTGACCAAAGCTTCCCAAGAACCCTAAGAGGGCAACCAGCCAAAAGTCTAGCATTTTATAAATGGTGATTATCAAAGTTACTTTTTAATAGGGTTCAAACTATATTTTCCCTATAATAATTAATTTACTATTCTCAATTTTATACATTAACGGCTTCTGCACATCCAAGTAAATTACGACTTAACAGCTACCTTTTTATAGGTATTGGTATTTAAATTAATAGCAACTTTGCCACTACCTAAGCTAGGACTTAATTAGTAGTATAAATCATCATAAACATCAGCTTTGTGCTATTAAAAAGTATTATATCAGACAGTTTGACTAGCCTTATTTGAATTCTCTAGCAATACGTGGAAATTAGTAACTTTTGCTTTTAACTTGTACCCTATTCTTATCCCATTCACAATTAAATCAACCAATAGTAAAGCTTGACCGCAAGTAATATCAATGGATTATTCTCATACCAACTGTTACATTTACAACAAATGTTATTTTTACCAGAAATCATATGTTCTGCCAACCACAAAAAATTGATGCAACATAATTCACTCATCACTGGGAAAGACTCTCTTAACATTGCAGATATTAAACCTTTTTTCCTTAGATAGTTTATACCAATTTCCAGTTTAACTCTTCTGTCAAAAGACAAGGTGTCAAACTTGAATATAGGAACAAAATAAATTTACTCATGGTAAGCTGTAGTAAATAAACTAAATAAAAAAAGTAAGTTTATCTTAAATCATTATGATTAACTCATGAATAAACATAATAGAATATAACCTGAATTTATTTATAAAAACTTAGTACCAGTAAAAATCTAATTATAATTTCTAGAAAATTAGCGAAAAAATATCTCTAAGATAAATTAAAATTGCAGTTTGTCCCTAAATTACTGGTAGCTATTTAATATCTAAATATTTAAACTTTTCTTTATATTAAAATAGAAAGAAATTGCATGCTGCTTATACAATCACTAATAAATAAAAAAAAGATAACCTGTACACTAAAATTAACTAGGTATGTTAAAAACATGAGCTTTAATATACCTATCAAGTACTAAGATTACAATGAAAGTATCGGAGCAATTTGTATAAATAGTCATCATAATATAATAGAATAATTCCCTAATGATGGTAATAGTTGATAGTGCAGCTATTACCATCATTAATTAAAGATTGTTTCTAC
>NZ_CAIY01000012.1 GCF_000350105.1 Richelia intracellularis HH01 | reverse complement strand
TATTAATACCCTGATAGAAGAGAAAGTTAGAATAATGCCATTAACATTAAGTTATGGTATTGACTGTTGGTATGATTGTAATCTTATCGCAGTCTAAAAAATATTTTTATTGTCGACCCCATTACCTAATTTTTAGAGGAGAATTAGTTCTATTTATTCAGGCTTGCTATAGGGGTTCATTCATTCTTAATTATTAATGGAGTAAAACATACTAAATATCTAGTATAAATCAAGGAATAATACTAATAAATAAGAGTAAACAATTAAATTTAACAACTATTAATATAAGTTAAACCCTTTTGGGATCATTACAACCCATTAGTTGGAGAGGTAATTTGGCAGTCATTGTAATTATTTTATACTTACATAAATACAAACTAAATGTCATAACCAACAATGCCTTGTATAGAATAACCCCTTCTGCTAAAATCCAATGTATTACTGGGATTAAATACTTAACTTAAACCATCATGGACTAATTATAGCAATGGCGAGTAGATAATACCACTCAGAATTTATTTGCTCAATATGATTATAGTTACTGCTGCTGGTTAGACTGAACGCGGAATAAGCAAATGGGGTTAACACCCTTGCTAATAAAACTGCTGTTTGTAAAAAATATTGATTCAAGAGCGACATCCCACTAAAGGCAAAGGTGCGAGTTCTTACATTAGCTGTAACTCGTTTTCTTTAATGTTCTTAATGAGGAGATAATATGAAAAACACTCTGGAAAGAGTTGTACTGATAGGGGTAGCTGGGGACTCAGGTTGTGGGAAATCTACCTTCCTGCGTCGTCTCATGGATTTATTTGGTGAAGGGTTAATGACTGTTATCTGTCTAGACGACTACCACTGCCTAGATCGTAAGCAGCGTAAAGAGACTGGAATTACAGCATTAGACCCTAGGGCAAATAATTTTGATCTGATGTATGAGCAAATCAAGATGCTCAAAAATAATCAGGGGATTGATAAACCCATTTACAATCATGAAACCGGCACAATCGATCTGCCGGAGAGAATTGAACCTAACCATATTGTCGTGCTTGAAGGGCTGCATCCCTTATACGACGAGCGGTTAAGAGAATTATTAGACTTTAGTGTTTACTTGGATATTAGTGATGAAGTAAAAATAGCCTGGAAGATCCAGCGCGACATGGCAGAAAGAGGCCATCATTACAATGATATACTTGCAGCAATTAACTCCCGCAAGCCAGACTTCCAGAAGTATGTAGAACCACAAAGGGAGTTTGCAGATGTGGTAATCCAAGTATTACCCACAAATTTAATTAAAGATGATGCAGAACGTAAAGTATTGAGAGTAAGAATACTGCAAAGGGAAGATAAAGAAAGATTTGAACCAGTATACTTGTTTGACCAAGGATCAACAATTCAATGGACTCCCTGTGGTCGAAAACTTACTTGTTCTTACCCTGGTATGCAAATGTATTATGGCTCTGACGTATACTATGGAAGCTACGTATCAGTTTTAGAGGTTGATGGTCAGTTTGACAATCTAGAGGAGGTAATTTACATAGAAAACCATCTCAGTAATACATCTACTAAGTACCAAGGTGAAATGACGCATTTATTACTGAAACACCGAGAATATCCTGGTTCTAACAATGGCACAGGTCTTTTTCAGGTACTTACAGGCTTAAAAATGCGCTCTACATACGAGCAACTAACGTCTCAAGAAGCTAAGTTAGCAGTAAAAGCATAAGGCTTAAAAACTTTATTACCTATGGGGGTACTTATTTATTAGGTACCCTTTTTTATGTCCTAATATTATAGAACAATAATTGAGTTTAAACTAATATGGAATGTTAACAGTTAGCTGGTCAAAACTCAAGCAAACCTAGGGACTTACAATACCATAAAGTCTTTTCCAGAGTACCACATTATTACATTCAATATTGCAATTGTCGTTTTTATAGGATTTTTTATGACTGAATTCCAGATTAAAATGTGTTGAGTTATATGTGACTATTTAGCCGCCAAATATTTTTGATGGAGGAATCGAATTTTGTCTAGTCGCTATCTATTTACCTCCGAATCCGTAACTGAAGGACACCCGGATAAGGTTTGTGATCAAATATCTGATAGCATTCTTGATAGTCTTCTGGCACAAGATCCTAACAGCCGAGTTGCTGCAGAAGTAGTAGTTAATACTGGTTTAGTTTTAATTACCGGTGAAATTACTACCAAAGCAAATGTTAACTATATTGATATAGCCCGCAGAAAAATTGCTGAAATCGGTTATATAGATTCCGATAACGGATTTTCTGCCAATAGTGCCAGTATCTTAGTTGCTTTAGACCAACAGTCTCCTGACATTGCTCAAGGTGTAAATAGTGCTTATGAAACCCGCCAAGATTCGAGTAATGAAATATTCGATAAAATTGGTGCTGGCGACCAAGGTATTATGTTTGGTTTCGCTTGCAATGAAACCCCAGAAATGATGCCTCTAAGTATTAGTTTAGCTCATCGCATTGCACGCCGGTTGGCAGTAGTCCGTAAAACTGGTGAGTTGAATTATTTGCGTCCCGATGGTAAAACTCAAGTTTCCGTAGCTTATAAAAATGGGAAACCTATCAGCATTGATACTATTTTGATTTCCTCCCAGCATACTCAAAGTATTGAGAATATTACAAACGACGCAGAGGTACAGGCCAAAATAAAGAAAGACTTATGGTCTAAGGTTGTTGAACCCATATTTAGTGATCTGGAGATTCAGCCAGATTCAAAAACACGTTACTTTGTCAACCCCACTGGTAAATTTGTAGTTGGTGGTCCTCAAGGAGATGCTGGCCTAACTGGTAGGAAGATTATTGTTGACACCTATGGAGGCTATTCTCGTCATGGTGGTGGGGCTTTCTCCGGCAAGGACCCCACAAAAGTAGACCGTTCTGCCGCTTATGCTTGCCGCTATGCAGCCAAAAATATTGTAGCAGCCAGATTAGCAGAAAAGTGTGAGATTCAGCTGAGTTATGCTATTGGTGTGGCAAAGCCAGTCAGCATATTAGTGGAAACTTTTGGTACTGGCAAGGTCAATAATCAAGTATTACTTGAATTAGTTCAAGAAAACTTTGAACTACGTCCCGCAGGAATCATCCATGAATTTAATTTACGTAATATGCCTAGTGAAAGAGGCGGACGTTTTTATCAGGACGTTGCAGCTTATGGTCATTTTGGGCGAAATGATTTGGATTTACCTTGGGAACAGATAGATAAAGCCGAATCATTAAACTCCTCTGCCAATCAAAAACAGCCTACTGCCATTTTTTAGTGATTTCTAACTAACTATCATTAAATTAAAGAGGTAATTATCTACTAACTTATTTTAATGATAGTAATGCTAATCAAGGATATCCCACCTCCAAACATTATGTAAATGATTGGAGGCCTTGTTGATTAGAAACATACTAAAATTCTTCCTCACACACTATCAAAAAAAGCTTTCTGTAGACTCGAGAGAATGATAGAGAGAAATTAGCCTATATGAATTAATAAAATAAATCTTTTTTTGAGACTTGTTTTATACTAGCCGGAAAGACGCTGTTTTGGGTTATACATTTCAATCTATTCTCCTTACTTAACCCTATATGTAGGTTAATATTTATCTGTATTCCTTCAGCTTAATACCACTTTCAACCTTCAGTTTCCCTTCATATCTAAGTGAGTTTAAGACTTTTACTACCCCCCCAATTTGAAATGTATTTAAGGCCTCTAGTATATGATATTGATATAGGTAAGAATTTAATAGTAATTAGAGTTTAGAGTATTTATTGGCATATGAATACCCTTATCATTAGAATTAAGTTTACTAGTTCTGATTTAAAACTCGCTTTTGAATTACTTATTATCCACCAATATAATAACTAGCAATTATAACTTCATCAGTTGCAAAATGATCATGGCATATAATCTTCATGGAAAATTATTATTAACTAAATTATTTATATATTAATTAGAGATTTATTGTCACTATGATGTGAATACAAACTATAATAAACCAAATAAATTTGGTTTATTATAGTTTCTTAATTAGGAGTAAAACTGACTCTATCAGTTAGTAAGAACATAGTAAATTTTGTGGGGAGCAAATAAACTCGGAGGGATGCTAACTCAAAAGCCAACCAACATTGAAAACAATTTAGAATATCAGAACATGCTGGAAAATACTTCAACTGATGAATTCCCGACCATAGAATTTCCATCTAGTCGGAAGTTGAAGGCTAGTTCTTGGCGTATCCACCAAAAGATTGGTTACGGTTATTTCTTAGCCATTGGTATTGGATTTTTTGGTTCTCTGACAGGGTTTCTAGTCGCTAATTTATACAGAGGGCAAGAAATTAGAGATTTTCAGCGTGCCCAAACGCAGACACAGCTACTAACTAGTTATCAAAAGGCTATAGCTGGAGTACAGTTACATAGTTCTAACCTAGCTTCGGTTATTAAATATCCAGATAGACTTCAGAAAAAGAAAAACGCTTTCTTCCATCACATAGAAATGGCAGAGCAGTTACAGCCAAAACTGATTCAATTCATTGACCATTATTCTTGGGATTTAGTTACAAGTCAACTAGATCTAAGAAACTTGTTGGAAGACTATGACCAAAATTTGGAAAGCTATTTCAGCCAAATCAATATGGTATTAGATGAAGTAAGAAATAAGCTATCTGAATCCTCCCGTATTTCACAACAGCAGCAGAAACTATTGAAAGTCGTGGGTGGTAGTACTGCTATGCAATTGGAACTCTTATCCAAAGAATTAGCATACATTTTAAAAAGTGCTGAGTCCCGCCAAGGAGAAAGAGCTAGGGAATTAGACCAAGCAAAATCTGTGGAGAGGTTAATTTCCATTTTGAGCATGCTGTTATCTGTTGCAATAGCAGCAGTAGTTGCTTGGAGGACTTCTAGGGCAATTGCAGAACCAGTAATTACTGTAACCCTAATTGCTGAACAAGTAGCAAAAAAGTCTAACTTTGATTTACGTGCACCTATAACTACTGATGATGAAATTGGTTTATTAGCCAAATCCCTCAATCGTCTCATTGAAAGAGTATCTCAAAGGACAAAGGAATTACAACAAGCCAAAGAGGAGGCTGAAGCTGCAAGTAAAGCTAAAAGCCTATTTTTAGCCAATGTTAGTCATGAATTACGTACACCATTAAATGCAGTCATTGGCTTAAGTCAATTATTACAGGATGATGCTACAGATTTAGGACTATCTGAAGATTTTGCTACCGATCTTGAAACCATCAATTCTGCCGGTAAGCACCTATATGATCTAATCAACGATATTCTCGATTTATCCAAAATTGAAGCTGGAGAAATGACTCTGTATCCAGAGACATTTGAGGTCAAAAATTTAATTAATAATCTAGTTTCAACAGTTAAATCAGCAATTGATAAAAATGGTAATTCTTTAGAGTTAGATTACGACTCTCAATTGGGAACAATGCATACTGATCAAACAAGGCTCCGACAAGTGCTCTTAAATTTACTAAGTAATGCTGCCAAATTCACATCTAAAGGTAAAGTTAGTCTAATAGTAAATTTCGATAAAACGGATGAATCTGATGATACATCGAGAAAAATGATTAACTTTATTGTCAGTGATACAGGAATTGGGATGTCTGATAAGCAGCAGGAAAGGCTATTTCAGCCTTTCACACAGGGCGATGCCTCTACCACCAAAAAATATGGTGGTACGGGTTTAGGTTTAGCAATCAGTCGTGATTTTTGTCATATGATGAAGGGTGATATTACTGTGGAAAGTCAGATAGGATTTGGTTCTACTTTTACAGTTTCTTTACCACTTTGTATTGAAGAACTCAAATAATTGTACCTTTTAGCATCTTCATGACAAAAATGGTGTAAACACGGATATTAATTCTTTACGGCCAACTACTAAGGAAGGAAAAGAACGGTCACTATAATCAATCCCTGAAGATAAAGGAAATGGTTCAGAACCAAGAGACACCCAAGTTCCGCCTGCAGCCCTAACAATTGTCCAAGAGGCTGCAATATCCCATACTTTTGAAGTTGCTTCCATACAGCCCAAGACAGCACCATTGGCAACAGTGAGGAAATTATAGCTAGCTGCACCCAGCATGCGAATTTTGCAAGGGAAATTTGTTTGTATTATTCTAGTACTACGGGAACACAAATTAAAAAAATGATTATGGCTAGGATCATCATTGCTAGTCTGTATTGGGTGATTATTGCGAAATGCCCCCGTAGGCACCTTTAAACCATATTTACCCGACCAAAAACCATGAAATGTCTCACTTAATATTGGCAAGTACACATAGCCAAAAACAGGTATCCCCTTATACAACAGACCTAAAGAGATCGACCATATAGGTAAACCTCTAATAAAGTTGGTTGTCCCATCAAGAGGATCTATAACCCAGCACCATTCAGTACCAGGAAATACTTGTTTTCCTTCTTCGGTGAGGATCCCATGACCAGGAAAATTTACAGTGATTGCATCCCTAATTTCTCTGTCTGCCCATTGGTCAGCTTGAGTAACTAAACTTCCATCAGCTTTTTGCACAGCTTTTACTTGCCCAAAATCCTGTATTAACTGTTTCCCCACTCTGACAGTAGTAGTTTGGGAAAATTCCAGCACCGTTGTCCAAAAGTCTGTCATAATGATTATTTTTTACCAGAAGCTTTAACGACTGAACAATAAAGCCAAGTCGGTTGTTATATAAGAAATTATGATATGAAATTCATACCCAAAATACTGGTTCTCACTGAGGTTTAAGAAATATCAAGTTCAAAGCTAAGTTAGTGAATAATTTCATGGCATACATTAATCTTTACCCATAAAAAACAAAACAAAAATTTTCCCAGTCTAAAACCTTATTTTCTACTAATGAACACATTTAATGCTTTAGTATATCTGGGGTTAAAATTTACTGTCTTAGGATCTTTACAGAATCGCTCCATTTCCAAATAGCAATGATAACTCTCTAAAATTTGCTTCCTAAATATTTGTAAATTAGTTCGGTTATTTCATTTTATCTTTAGGTTGTAATATTTACTTTTCTAGCAAATATTAATGTCAAATATACTATTGACCCTTATATTAAAATGATACATTCTATTGCAAAGCAATTTTTCCCTTTTTAGAAATCAAGTCCTCTATCATGATTAAATATCAAACAAGATGCTCATACTATTCAGTTATTGAGTCAGTTCGTAACCATGTAATTCCTAGTTACTAGAACTAGGAATAGATCATCTTTTAGTAAATAAAGAGTCAAACTCGAAAAATCCTAGTGTTTATATTTTTAGTCTTAATATTTGCTGGCTGGGCAAATAAATTTGCTGTTTTGGTCTGCTTAGTATGTCGACATTTGAATGTTAACAATAACCCCAAGGTTTAGATAATATTGTTTATTCAAATATTTTCGGAAAATAGTTGGACCTGATTGTCGTAAAATCTACTTTGTTGTTGAGGATAAATCCACGTCTTCTTCCTTATAAATTTATTGACTCACTTTAATACTATATAGTTTGCTAATCTAAAAATTATGGATCTAGAGGACTGTATACAGCCTTTTAATCTGAGTTTAGTCTAATTTTATCTCATTAATGAAAGAGTTGAAGGAAGAGTTGGCTAATGTAATCCATAACTATTTTGGGGATTTATACAAGTTAGTAAATACACTTACATATTTACTAACTTAACAAATGATATTTCCTATATAGGAACCCATTTGTCGGTTTATTACCCCAAAATCACTTTTTGTCTTACAAACCTTGAAAGTACTTAAGCCTGGTCAATCCAAATAAATCACGATTATACAGACCTTGTCTGCTTTCTTAATCGTTTGTATTGTTAGAATCTGAATTATTGCTAGGAGAAATAGATGCTTCGCGACAAGATGTTTTCAGCTTAGGTTTAGAACTATTGGATGTTCTTTTATCTCCATCTCCAGAAGAACGATGACGTCCGCCTGAAGTACGACTACTAGTGCGTAATTTTGGTTTGTTAAATTGCTCTTCAGGAATTTCTTCAGTTTCTAACCAAGACGGACGGGTTTGATCATAAGCCATTTGTAAAGCCGCAGCTGCAATGGCATGAGCATCGTATTGTTCACTCAATTCACTGACAATAGGTAAAAATGATGCTAATCTCTCCCCAGTAAGAGTGTCACGAACCTGAATTTGTAACTTTTCTAGTTGCCGTGCTTCGATTTGTGCACGGGTAGGAATTGATAGCACTTGCCAACTTTGACGAACATGACGTTCTAAGGATTGCTGTTTACGGCGTTCAAATGGTTGTACTAAAGCAATAGCAGTTCCTTCATTTCCAGCCCTGCCAGTACGACCAATTCTATGTACATAGGTTTCCTGACTATCGGGAAGATCAAAGTTAATTACATGGGAAAGCTCACTCACATCCAATCCCCGAGCAGCAATATCTGTAGCTACAACCCAACGCACCTGTCGACTACGGAACCTTTTTAGTAACCTTTCTCTTGCTTGTTGAGACAAATCACCATGATACTCATCCACACTATGGCCAGCATTTTGTAATTGGTTAGTTAATTCTGCTGCTGTTCGACGAGTACGCACAAAAATGATCGCTGTTTCTGGATCTTCCATTTCCAGAATTGGTTGTAGAGCTCTTGCCTTAGTCCAATGACGAGGAATTAGATATGCCAACTGGTTGATTTTGTTAGGTGCTGCTTTAGGCTGTTGTACAGTTACTGTCACAGGTGAATTCAAAAAATTGTTCACCAACTGACGAATAGAAGGGGGCATAGTTGCAGAGAACAAAGCTGTCTGCCTTGTTTTGGGTGCTTGGGATAGAATTTTCTCCACATCATCAATAAAGCCCATGCTTAACATCTCATCAGCTTCATCTAAAACAAACCACTTGACATCATCTAATTTAAGGCAGCCTCTTTCTAATAAATCAATTACTCTTCCCGGAGTACCTACAACTATATGTACTCCCCTTTTAAGTTGTACAATTTGGCGGTCAATAGACTGACCACCATAAGTTGCCAATACTCTTAATCTTTGCTTGCCAACAAAGTTACAAATAGCACTATGGACTTGGATCGCTAGTTCTCTTGTAGGAGCTAAAATTAAAGCCTGTACCGTTCTTTGTGCTATATCTAAGCGTTCTAATATTGGCAGGGAAAATGCCGCCGTTTTACCCGTACCAGTTTGGGATTGTCCAACCACATCACGCCCATCAAGCAAATGAGGAATTGCTTGCTTTTGAATATTTGTAGGTTCAGTAAAACCCAATTTTTCCAGTTGCTCAGCACGCTCTTGGGAAATACCTAATTCTTGAAACAAAGGGTTCATTAACTCTCCTAATACATTTAATAAAATTTAGACTAGAAAGTTTGATTGACCTGCGAATGAATTAGTTCTGAACTAATCGACCATATAGATCATATACATCCGCCCTCTCAATTAACACTTTCACAATTGTTCCCAATCTAATATCATCACCTTGGACATATACCAGTCCATCAACTTCTGGAGCAAATCTGCCAGAACGGCCAAGAAAACAACCGGTTTGCGGATTTTCCTGTTCAATCAAAACATCCACGACTTTACCTACTTCTTGAAGATTTCGACGTAGAGAAATCGGCTGTTGCAATTTCATTAAAGTGTCCCGTCGCTGCTCCATAACTTCTTGGGACAATTGATTAGGTAGATTGTAAGCAGCTGTCCCCTCTTCAGGAGAAAAAGTAAATACACCAACATGGTCAAATTGATGATTATGGATAAATTGCAACAAATGCTGAAAATGTAGTTCTGTTTCTCCCGGAAAACCCACAATAAAGGTTGTTCGTAAAACCGCTTCTGGCATTAATGTTTTTATTTTCCGAATTACTGAGTCACTCACCTGCCCTTGCCAGGGACGATTCATTGCCCGTAGGATATCTGGGTGAGAATGTTGTAAAGGCAAATCCAAATAGGTTAAAACATTGGATGTTTCCCTAATGGCAGCCAAAACATCTGGGGTTAGTCCTGTAGGATAAGCGTAATGCATTCGAATCCACGGTAAATCTACTTGTCCTAATGCCCGTAATAACTCTGCTAATTGAGGTTTCCCATAAATATCTAAACCATAATTGGTCGTGATTTGGGATATTAGAACTATTTCTTGTACCCCTTGAGCAGCCAGTTGTTCTGCCTCAGTGACAATAGATTCAATTGTCCGCGATCGCTGTTTACCTCGTAAATGAGGGATTATACAAAATGCACAACTGTAATCACATCCTTCAGCCACCCTTAAATAAGCAACACCTTCCGTAGTAGTCCGATAACGAGGAACATTTTCATCAGCAATATAAATAGGTTGATGACTAATTTCTTTGAACCGCTCTCCCTGTTCTACCCTTTCAATAACTTGAACTATCTTCTGGTAGTCTCCAGTACCAACTAATGCAAGTACTTCCGGTAACTCCTCTAATAACTGCTCCTGAAAATGCTGCGCCATGCAGCCAGCAATAATGATTTTCTTATTAGCTTCTGCCAATTCCACCAAAGTCTTGACAGATTCCTCCCTTGCTAATTCAATAAAGCTACAAGTATTAACAATCACATAATCTGCTAAATATTCATTGTCATCTACGTAATATCCAGCCTCTGCTAGTAAACCTAGCATGTGTTCTGTATCAATGCGATTTTTTTCACAACCCAGGTGAGAAATGGCAATTGTTGGCTTATCACCCATATTCAAAAAATTTATTTTTCGCTTTTCATCATAATTACTTAGTCATTGTTGACAGTCATTGACTTTTGGGAAACTTGGTTTCAGTCCAGACCCACTCAACCCCCAATCCTTGCCCTTAGCATTTGTAACAGCAAGGAGAACTGATCTATATTCATATAGATACGAACCTTTATTAGAGAGAATAATTAAAATATCTCAGGTAAAATAGAGATACTTTGCCAGTGTTCTTGTTGCTGTTGGTATTCTATATTACCGCAGCACTTGCATTTTTAATCTACCCTGTGGGAAGCAGCCTAGGTTGGACACTTGTGAGAACCTTTACCAAATCATCCCAAGTGGCTAAATTAACTAGTCACATGGAACATTTTGGCTGTTTGCCAAGTGCCAGTGGCATGTGTAGAGAAGTTGCAATCCTCAGGACAGCGTGCTAATGCAACGACACCAAAGGCATTAGTAAAACCATACAGATCTGATCAGACTTGGGATTATGTCCCAGGTCAGGGCCCTATAACCCATAACCCTTGGTTTTCCCTTATTGTGAGTGGTAAACTCCTCTTAGTGGCCACATTAAATCTTAACATACACTATGAGCCTTTGAAGTGAAATTTAATCCTAGATTAGAAGAGAGGCTATCAAGCAAATAACATAAAAATTTTTGGATGGGAAGATCAAAATTACGGTTACAGGAGATAGGCATTAATTAACAAACTGCAAGAGGTTTCTAGAATAACTTAGGATACTAAACTACAGTATTAATGAATGCCAATTATTGATACAAATTTAAAATCATGCATTCTTCCCCATAGTTTTTTAAAGACGTGGATTTATATCAATTACTTAAAACCAAGACACCAGTGATTGGAGTGGTTCATCTGCTACCACTTCCTACCTCACCCCGCTGGGGAGGTAGCCTCAAAGCTGTGATTGATCGTGCAGAGCAAGAAGCAACAGCTTTAGCCAGTGGTGGAATCGATGGCATTATTGTGGAGAATTTTTTTGATGCACCGTTTACAAAAAACCAAGTTGATCCAGCAGTCGTGAGTGCAATGACTATAGTTGTACAAAAGATTCAAAATCTAGTCACCATTCCTATTGGCATAAATGTTTTACGGAATGATGCTCAAAGTGCATTAGCAATTGCTAGTTGTGTGAAAGCACAGTTCATCCGTGTCAATATTTTCAATAGTGTAATGGTAACAGACCAGGGATTGATTGAAGGGGAAGCTAATCAACTGCTACGTTATCGTCGGGAGTTAGGAAGTGATGTCAAAATTATGGCTGATGTTTTAGTAAAGCATGCTCTTCCTCTGGGAACAATGAATATTACCAATGCAGTAAAAGATACCATAGAGCGGGGATTGGCTGATGCAGTTATCATATCCGGGTGGGCCACAGGCAGCCCTCCAACACAGGAAGATTTAGAGTTAGCCTCTAGCGCAGCAAAAGAAACACCTGTATTGATTGGTAGTGGGGCAAGTTGGGAAAATATTGCTGAACTGATGCAAGTGGCAGATGGTGTAATAGTCTCTAGCTCTTTGAAACGTCATGGTTGCCGTGAACTACCCATTGACCCTAATCGTGTTCATCAATTTACTGAAGTAGCACACCAAAGTTGGAATTCTTCAGAAAATATTAACTCGAATTCCTCATTCAAGTTGCACTCTTCGTTACGTAATCATTAATCAGGTAATGGATTGCAAGACACATATGGTATTAAAAACTACCAATTACCAATCATAAGATAATACTTTCTTCATCAAATTTGTATGACTCGCCGACGCTCTAATCCCTGGATTTATAAATGGTCACGATTGATAATCGCTGCCATAACTACCTGTGGTACATTAACAACCGCATATCTCACCTATGAAAAATTAAATGGAAAGCAAGCAGCTTGCCTCATCCAAACTAGTGTCAATAACTGTAATGATGTACTCTCTAGCCCCTGGGCTATGGTTTTTGGTAAGCCACTAGCTTTGTTTGGCTTTCTAGCCTATACATGCATGTTAGTCTGTGCCGTTATTCCTCTAATACTTAAATCAGACACTAACAAGCAGCAAAATCAGAAAATAGATGATTTGACCTGGTTGATACTTCTTGCTGGTGCCACTGCTATGACTATCTTTAGTGGATACCTTATATATCTGCTGATATTTAAAATCCAGGCCCTTTGCTTCTACTGTATTGCTTCTGCCCTATTCTCTGTAAGTATATTCGCACTTACAGTTGTTGGGCGTACCTGGGAAGATGTTGGGCAAATTTTCTTCACCACTATCATAGTAGGCATGATAACTGTTGTTGGCACCATTGCTGTACATGCAAATGTGAGTAGTCCAACCATTAGCCTTCATTCTACACCCGCGCCTATAGGAAAGCCCAATCGAGGTATAGGCTGGGAGGTTACAACTACTTCCGAAGAATCAGAATTGGAATTAGCTGTTCATCTGACAAGAATTGGTGCTAAAAAATACTCAGCCTGGTGGTGTCCCCATTGTCATGAACAAAAGCAATTATTCGGGAAAGAAGCCACAGAAAAGTTAGATATAATCGAGTGTGATCCCCAAGGTAAGAATGCCGCACCTACTTTATGTCAAGCAGCTAAAATTGAAGGTTTTCCAACTTGGGAAATCAACGGTAAGCTTTACCCCAATGTACAGCCATTAAAAAGACTAGCTGATGTATCTGATTATCAAGGACCAAGGAAATTCAAAAATTATCCTGACTATTTCAAATAGTTTTTATAGGCTTCCAATAAGGTGTGTTGCTGACTTGTTAATTGCCAATAAATGGGCCCCCTTAATTCAAGTATGTGGACATAATTAGTAGGGAGAAGTTATCATTTCTAGTCTTAGAAACTCACAATTAGTAGGGAGAAGTTATCATTTCTAGTCTTAGAAACTCACAATTAGTTGATCACCATTATCACCCAATAACAATCCTACTCTTAACCAAGTAATGGGAATGAGTAAGCATCTAAGTCATACTTTATTGAGATTGTGGTTGTATATAAGACAATCATTAATAGGCAGAAAAAGAGAGCTGGTTACCGCTTCCTGTATGGCAGTGTGTACTTTTAGTTTACGTTCTTTGGGGACATTACAACATGTAGAGCTTACTTTATTAGATCAATTTTTTCATCTGCGACCGGCACAAATATCAGAAGATAGGGTCACAATTATAGCCATCGACGAAAATTCGTTACGAGATATTGGTTATTGGCCTATTCCTGATGGGGTATTAGCAAATTTAATTGAAAAAATAAAAGCCTGCCAACCCCGAGCAATAGGTTTACATTTGTACCGAGATTTTCCCATACAGCCTGGTAATCATGAACTACAAAAAGTCTATCAATCAACACCGAATCTAGTAGGTATTGAACTACTAGCAACCCAACAAAGTATTC
The DNA here is from genome assembly GCF_000350105.1 of Richelia intracellularis HH01. Lineage (GTDB taxonomy): Bacteria > Cyanobacteriota > Cyanobacteriia > Cyanobacteriales > Nostocaceae > Richelia > Richelia intracellularis. The sequence goes on along the minus strand of NZ_CAIY01000012.1, from coordinate 59,349 downwards.
GGGTTTTACCACCACCTTTGCTTAAGCAAAGGCATCAAGTTGGTTTTAATAATCTTCTTTTTGATGTTGATGGTAAAGTTCGTCGCAACTCATTGTACTGGCATGTCAATGGTCGAGTTCATGATAGTTTTGCTTTCAAGTTAGCAAAATTATATTTAGCAGAAGATAATATTAGACCATCTCAATTAGGAAGGAATCAACCTATACAGCTTGGTCAAGCAATATTTCATCGGTTTCAAGCAAATGATGGAAGTTATATCAGAGAAGACAATAGGGGATACCAAATTTTGTCTAATTTGTCAAGTATCAGTTGTGTTAACAACACATCTAGCAATTGCAACTTCCGCCAAATATCATTGCAGAATGTATTAGATAAAGAAATTCCAAGTAAGTGGTTTAAAAATAAAATTGTCTTAATCGGTTCTACAGCGAGTAGTATTCAAGGCTTTGTACCTAATCCAAACACCAGTATATTTAAAAATAAGGGTGAAAGTATCAGTGGGGTAGAGTTACAAGCTTATTTCATTGATGAATTAATTTCTGCTGCATACAAGGAAAAAACCTTACTCAGAGTTTGGCCTGAATCTGTTGAATGGTTATGGATTTATGCATGGGCTTACTTAGGAGCTATTACAATTTGGCAGGTGCAAAACCTTGGAACTAGCGTATTTAGAACATTTTCTTCTTGTATCCTATTAATGGGCAGTACTTATATTTTATTTTTAAATGGTTTATGGTTGCCTGTATTACCATGCCTCCTAACTTTTTGTGGCTCTGCAATTGCCATCACATATCAAACAACTCAAATACAAGAAGGTTTAAAACGTTCTAAGGAGTTTTTAGATGAGCTAATCAATACTATTCCCGATCCAATTTTTGTGAAAAATGAAAGGCATCAGTGGATTGTTATTAATGATGCTTATTGTAAATTAATAGGGCATCCCAAAATAGATTTATTGGAAAAATCAGAATATGATTTTTTCCCAAAACAACAAGCAGATAGATTTAGATTACAAGATAAGTTAGTCTTTAAAAATCAATATACACAGGAGCAGGAGGAAGAGTTTACTAATGCTACTGGTCAGACTCATATAATTGCGACAAAGAGATCACTCCATAAGGATGGGGCTGGTAATTTATTTCTAATTGTACTCATACGTGATATTACTGATAGTAAACTAAGAGAAGAACATCTAAAACGTAAGGCAGAAGAGTTAGTTCGCTCTAATCATGAATTAAAAATCCAAGAAGATTATCTCCGTTACCTGGCTTACAATGATCCTTTAACTGGACTCCCTAACCGGAAATATTTCCTTGAAAAGCTTCAAGAATCCCTAGAATGGTCCGAGCATAATAATTCTTTGCTTGGTTTATTATTCATTGATCTGGATGGTTTTAAACAAGTAAATGATACCCTTGGTCATGAAATGGGTGATCGTCTTTTAGTAACTGTTGCCGAGCGCCTTAATAATATCTTACGTAATAGTGATACTGTTGCCCGCTTAGGTGGTGATGAGTTTACAATTATACTAAGTGGAATTCCAGATATGGAAATAATTAGTGCAATTTCTAAGAAGGTTCTATGCACCTTGAGTGAACCTATTCTTCTGGGTACGAATATCGCTAATATTTCTGCAAGCATAGGTATTAGCATATATCCTAATAATAGCAGAAATGCAGATATTATGATTCGACAAGCGGATGCAGCAATGTATCACGCAAAAAGATCTGGTAAAAACTGTTTCAGGTTTGCTTAATTTTTAGATTTCAGCAATTATAAATGGATGATAAAGGAAATACTGAAAGCGCACACTGATTATCGGTAATAGAGTTTATGGGAAAAAATAAAAATATAGAAAATCAATTAATCAGATAAAGAAAAGACCAGGGACTGAGGAGAAATTGAGCTGATATTAATTATTTCCTTTAAGGATTTTATTGAATATATAAGCTTTTAAATCTCAACTCAATTACAGTAGCAAATTTATCTCTGTGCAGCTTCCAAACAAAAATTATATTCCGTTATGACTTAATATGCCCTTAGAGGAGAATTAAAAGCTTAGTTGTATAATTACTAAAAATGATTATTTGAAGTTTCTATTGAGTCAAATATTTGCTAGGTTGTTATCCAACAGGTTCTTGATTTGAAAAAGTACTATAAGAAATTATTTGCAGTATATACATTTAATAATAATTAATTTGAGTATTGAGAGTAGTGCTAGACACTGTAGAACAGTGTCTGGTTTAGACCATTAGTCTTAGGGACACTGCAAACATTTATTGTATATTATTCCCAAACGATTTCAGGTAGAGCATATAGTAGCTTTTCATTAAAATATAGTACAGAAACTTGCTAATCTGGCGTGAGAGGGTTTCATTTTCAGTATGGTTCCCTATTGCCTGATTGTTCTGATTTCAATTCTTACCCAATATTTGGTATTATCCTCATGTGATTACTTACTTTATATTGTTTACTATCCCTTCTTCCCCAATATTACTATCAGTATTTATAAATATACAAACTATTATTATTACCAATTAATCAGTATTAAAATATCCGTAATGAATAAAGTCCCTAAGCACTTAAAGGGATGAAATAATATTCCTGGGTTCTGTCAGTTGGGATTTGGAATTATGCTTTGTTTTATGGGGTTGATACTTGCGGTCATTATTCACTCTGAATCCCTTCAGACCTAAAACTATTATAATATAGTCAATTTCAATAATTTGGTTGATAATAGTTAGCTATCCAGTCAAAAATCAATAAGAATCACTTGAATATTATACTGTTTTATGGATTGATCTAGGCAGTTAACAACTTCGCACTTAACAAGATAAAATAAGATAATAGCCATATTATTGAAAATACAATGATGTTCTAGCTGGTTAAGTTTATCATTCCCAAAATGCAAAGATAATAGTAATTATTTTTCAATGGAGTGACTACAAAACATCACTAGTCTATTAATAGTTACAAAGATAATTCATGGTCAATCTTTTATACCATTGGGTTTTCTTGTCAAACATCAAGATAATTATTTACTCTCTTGTACAAACTATTTATTTAAGTTTACCAAATTCAAAGTTTAGGTTTGAATTCAAATCCTTATTTTACTAGTGATTTACATTTAGTCTTAAAATAAACTTGATGGAGATTGATTGATATAACTTCTCATAATTGGGTTGATAATCCCAAAACTGCAATTTTTGATAAGCTTTAAGTCTCCTATTCCATCATGAGGAGAGGCACTTATAATATAACCTGGTAGTTGAATATGATGCCAATAAATATTAATTCAAATATATTATTCGTCTTGGTAGTCTTTACTTCTATAACCCAAGATTAATTATTTCCGTTCAAAAGATTATATTAACTTGACATTTATATATCTTCTCTACTAGAACTTAACTAAAACAAATCTTGAACAATGAACACCAAAATAAACAACTGATGTGGTTGTTTGCTGCCAAGTTGTTGTTCGTAAGTCGTCCTGGCATCCTACCGTAATTACTGTAGTACAGATGATATACAGGATTTATGTAAACAAAAATTGTTTTGTGAGTAAAAAAATTAACATATGATTTTAGGATGATATAAATTTGACCATAGGGTTTGTGAAATAAGGAAATCTAATATATTTGCCATCAAGTCTAATTCTGGTAAATGCCCAAATACAGAATAAAGTTACTTAGTTAGCATGGAAAGTAGAAATATAAATTGTTGATAGGATAAGAGATTTGACTTTAACTAGAGACAAATACGATTTATGAAGAGGATAGTAGTTCGCGGCTGCAAAATTACGAGTTTTATGGTGTTCTCTGTATTTTTGTCCTTTATTCTACCAACTATTATCGAAACAACAAATATTTTAAGGGACTTACAAGCCACCTGTGAAAATAAGGCTCATAATCTCTCCCAGAATATATCTGCTCATTTAGTAATAAACGGGCGGAATATTAAATATCATGGTTGGCAAGCACCATTGAATTGTGAATATAATCCCCAGAACTACGGTGCTCCTGATAGTTGGCATGGTAGTGGTACTCGTTAATAGTAATTTCATTAAAGATTTTATTGTGTTTAATGATCATCAGTAGAATTTAATCTTTTATTGGGGGTGATTTCCACCATTTTTCTCTTTTAATTAAGGTATGTACCAACCAAGAATCCTTGCTGTAGGGGTGATCAGTACGATAGTGCCCCCCACGACTTTCAGTTCTGAAAATGGCGCTATTAACAATCAAGTAAGCTATATCTAATAAATTACGGGTTTCAGCCCACAATTTGAATCGACTTCCCATAGATGGGATAGATAGGTTAATTGTCTCTTGATATTTAAGGTTGAATAAACATTGGCTTAAAGTTAGATTAGCAAAAGACTGTCGCCAAGATTGGATGGTTGAAATGGCATCATATAGTCCTCGCTGTTGACGACAAATACCAGCACTTTGCCAAACAAGAATTGGCAAATTTTGGCGTATTGTATTTATTTGATCCTGTTGTATTTGCCATTGTTTTTCAGAGAGATTTAACTTCTTGGTCATAGGCGTGGAAATATAAGATACAGGTAGTTGAGTTAACTTGAGATGGGCCATTCGTGCTCCAAACACAATACATTCCAGCAAGGAATTACTTGCAAGACGATTAGCTCCGTGAACTCCTGTACTTGCAGTTTCACCAACAATGTACAATCCAGGGATATTCGTTTGGTTTTTCAAATCCGTAGCAATTCCCCCCATCCAATAATGAGCTGCAGGTGCCACAGGAATGGGCTCAGAAAAGATATCAATACCCCAACGCTGACAAACTCGAATAATATTGGGGAAACGGTAACGAACTCTTTCAGGAGATATGGTACGCATATCCAGGAAAACATGGGCAGTAGTTGGTTCCGAAGATATGTATTGTAGGTGATTGAAAATGGCCCGACTCAACACATCCCTAGGAGCCAATTCCCCATCTTTATGGTAATCAAATGCAAAACGTCTTCCTGTATTATCAATTAGGTGAGCTCCTTCACCTCGTACAGCTTCACTAATTAGAAAGCGATCACTACCTGGTTTATTTAAAGCTGTGGGGTGAAACTGTATAAATTCCAAGTCCCTGAGTATAGCTCCTGCACGCCATGCAAGAGCAACACCATCCCCTGTACTAACTACAGGATTAGTAGTTTGGGCAAATACTTGACCTCCCCCACCCGTGGCTAAAATGACTGCACTAGCTTGAATCCAATGAATCTGGTTTTGATAGAATAAGCTAATTCCTTGACAGTATTGTGTGTTTGGAGACAGCCAGATATCTAGAGCTAAAGCCCTTCTAATCACCTTAATATTCTGAGATTGCAAAATTTTAGTAGTAAGAGCAGTAATTACTTTTCTACCAGTAGTATCTGCTGCATGAAGAACCCGATGGCGGGAATGAGCAGCTTCTAGGGTTAGTGCTAAATTACCATGGTGTTGATCGAAATCTACCCCTAAGTTAACTAGGGATTGAATACAGCTAGGAGCATTTTGAGCAAGAAACTCAACAGCAGTATGATCACATAAACCGGCACCTGCTTTCAGGGTATCTTCAATATGCAAGCTGGGAGAATCTCCAGGAGCAATCGCAGCTGCAATACCACCCTGCGCCCAATCGCTCGCAGATAAGGACATAGTTTCCTTGGTAATCAAGCCAACTTGTAGATGGTTAGGAATGCATAAAGCCGTATATAAACCAGCCGCACCAGCACCAACTACAAGAACATCAAATTGTTGGGGAATATCTGTTTCAGCCAAGGTATGATATAGAAGAGAAGGGTTAAATCAAATCACTATCATTAATCCTACTGTGTAACCTGCTTTCCGGGAATACTGTCTTGGAAATAATTGACTATTGATAATTAGTATCTGATTTTTGCAGATAGACAAGCCTTAGTTCAAGAAAGTTTCAGTACCCATATCATTACCGCCTGGTTAAGTCTTTATTGAATGTTTAGTATTTTCCTAGTCTGATTGTTCAATTCCCATCCTTGTTCATTACCCAATATATTTACTCTAACTTAGGTAGATAGTGGAAAAGGTATGATTTAAAATTCGATATTTCTAGCACACCCCTTTGACCTGCATAGAATTAAACTTTATTGTTTTACATTGAATAGTTTAATAAAGCAAAAGTTAAATAAATTTGATAAATTTTGTAATTATGCTGAGACCTGATTCAGAAAATGGGTTAACGTAAATAGACAAAGCAATAGCCCAATATTACTATAAGCCCACTAAATAGGAAGAATTATATGAGCCAAGTTAGTTTTAACTACTCTCATACCAGTTTTACAATAATTGGTATGGGAGTAGTTATTGTTATCAAGTAATTGTTTGTTTATAAGACCTTTTAAATATCCCAAACTCTATAGAATATTTAGTGTATTTGATTTTCTATTTGTCTATCAAGTGAGTTTTTTAATCTTAAAATTCATTCTGAATTCGATTTTATTTATCAATACTAGATATTTACTCACATTTTACAAAAAATATCTCACTCTCCTAGTAAAATGAGAATGAGATACAATTAGTTCCATGAGATTAGTGACTAATTACTATTTATCTATAAATACCAGGGTTAATACGATCATCTCCTTCATTAAAGAGAGATTCTGGTTCGTTAACCGTGAAATTATTTAAATTATCTTGGAGAAGTTGTATTTGATGTTCACCTAATCCCTTAATTTTCAATACATCCTCTACCTTTTTATAAGGAGCATTCTTAATCACCTTGCTTGCGAGAGTAGGATAAAGTCCCCGGTAGTTTTGGAAAGCCCGAACATTAGTATTATTCAGGTCAATTTTATCCCCGTATACATCTGCTAAAGTCTCATCAGCTCGATTCCTTAATCTTCCAACTTCAACCCCTAAGATGGAGACTGTTGGCAAAGTTAAGCTCTGGGAATTAGCAGCATGAGCTAACTGAGACGTGAAGAACCACCCAAAACAAACCACTTGCAAGCTAAATACTATTAATAAACGCGTTAAGTACTTCACTATTTTCTGCCTCTTTCTATCAAATTAAAGTTCAGATTCTCTGTTAACACTACTAGACCCACCATCATGCATAGTAGGTTAGAATATTAGCCCCATCAACCTATCTTTTATAAATAATTATTCGCTATGGCATGAAAATCAATGCCTGGGAAATTTTAAAAGCCAAATTATAGAATTACAAATATTCTCCCATAAGTAAACCAATGATATGTAATTTGTCTACTATTAACTAAATATCCGGCATGTGAATAACCAGACCTCAATAATTTTTTAGGATTCTTCTTTACTACAGTTTTGCATTAGTCAATGTAAAACTTGTTTGGTCCAAGAATAAAGTTGTTGATCGGTAAATTTTTTTATTAGTTATTCAAGCAAATATGATATTGTTAATCCCAAATCAGCTCAGTGAACCCATTAATAAGCAATTGAGTATTAAGACTTCCATTTGATTCAAAAAGTACAGTCACTATTCAATAATGCTAGTCCTTAAAGGAAAACCTTAAGAATTAAATGTACAATAGGAATAACTAAGCATTACAAGCAAGTATGCAATTTGACTTGTGAGGCTTTGTTTAATGTACTTAAACTCACTCAAAAGCTATACCTGGATAAATCAGTAGAAAAACTTATAAAGACTAACGTGATATTATTTCATTAATAGTAATTTTTATCCCTATTAAACCTTGTATATTTTATAATATATCGAAATCATATTTTTGACTGTTTTTCCTAATTAAGTTACTTAAACTCAAAGTAATAAGATAAATTAAGCATTCTCTGCAACCTTAAATACTCTATAAAGCCTAGCATTTGGTGTTTAAAGTACAACTACCTTTAAACAATTTACTTATAAACCTAAAACCGTTCCTAGTATTTTAGCTTCAAACTGTGTTAAGGTGCTAAACTTAACACTGGTATTGGAAAGAATTTTATAGATGAACCTTTGAAAAGGCTGTAAATGTAAAGACTGATGTAAATTAGGCTATAATTGCAGCTAGTAAAAAAAGGCTATCTACTAAAATAGTACTTAAAACTGCTCCACTGAAAGCATACCAATGTTCCTTACTATAGTGAAGAGGGAGTATCCCTACTACCAGTAAAGTTAAACCAAGGATCAAAGCCCACCCTATATTTACAGGAGTCTGTTGTATTTGGAATAGTGCTTGTCGTAAAATTGGTGCGATGGATTCTGGTTCTACTCGCATGATTTGACGCCAATAAGACATTAGGTCAGCAATATAGAAATAAACATCTGTAATAACTGTGCCCAATAAGGACCCTAAATAAAACCAGCTGCCGACTTTTGCCCAATTTTTGCTCAAGCATACAACTGCAAATGGGAGACCAATTGCTTCCACCGGCAAATGCCATAGGGGTTCCCAACGTAACCAACCCCAGTAAATTCCGCCGGCTAACCAACTCCAGCTAAATCCATATAAAATATCACCCCAAATATGTGTTTTTGGATGTGACATTAATGAAACGCTTAACCACACCCAAAAAACTGTTAATCCTAAACTCAACCAAGGTAATATTCGTACTAGGGGAGCCTGGATAAAAACAGGTACAGATACAAGAAAGACTGCTAACCCAAAAACTAACCAGGTTTGGCAAGTAAATTTATCCCACCATGGTAATTTGGTGGTTTGATGGATTTCAATGGTTGTCTTAGAAGATTTACCAGGAACATAGGAGGATAAGGTGTTATTAACCAAAACTTTCTGAATATGAATATTTGTTATTTGATTTAAGATACCATACATGGTAAAAAATCCTCCCAGAGGAGGGAAGTCTCTTTACTGATACGGGAATTTTACATTACCTGGAAAATACGTTATCGCAAATGAAAAAGTTTTAGTAGTGAGTAAAAATAACTCCAATTAGCTTGCAAGTATAATAAATATAATTACATTGTATTTATTATACTGCGGCTTATTTACATTGTGAAAATAGTGGTTAGTGATTTCTTAAAATTAATAAACTATATATCCAAATGCTATATATCCAAATGCATAATATTTACACAAAAAAATACATATGTACTTAAAAAGTTATTTCTACAAGAGTAGTATAAAATTCTTTGGTCTTTGAGAGTAGTAAATAAATGGTTCTATCGAAAAGTCAATTATTTTTATTTTTAACAGTAACATCTGTCATTTTATCTCTGGCAGTAACAATGCCTACCCCTGTTCTCAGTCAAGTAAATGAAACTGCTAGCACTCCTCAAATAAATTTTTGGCAAGGTGCCTTTCTGGGTTTCGTACAAGGGGCAACAGAGTTTTTACCCATTAGTAGTACTGCTCATTTAAAGGTAGTACCAGTTATAATGGGGTGGGGTGATCCGGGTATAACATTCACTGCCGTGATTCAGCTGGGTAGCATTGTTGCTGTTGTGTCGTATTTCTGGGTTTTTTTATTAGAAGTAATCACAGGAGCAAGGAAAGCTCTTAGTTGTTCTGATTACCAAGATAATAACCTCCGAATTGTCATAGGGATTATTATTGGTAACCTTCCTATCGTCTTCTTTGGATTATTGGTTAAATATTTCTTCTCACAGTTTTATAATTCAAATTTACGAAGTATGGCAGTCATTGCAACCACATCTATTTTCATGTCTTTATTAATGGGCTTGGCCGAGAAAATTGGTGAGCAAAAGCGCAACTTATGTGAATTAAGCATAAATGATGGCATTTTAGTTGGTCTAGCTCAAGCTTTAGCCTTAATTCCTGGTTCTTCTCGTTCAGGTTTGACTCTAACTGGTGGATTATTAATTGGTTTAACGAGAGAAACTGCTGCTCGTTTTTCTTTCCTACTAGGAATCCCTGCGATTACTTTAGCCGGATTAGTAGAACTGAAGGACTTATTAACTACTGGTATCGGAAATATGGGGATTACTACCGTCCTTGCTGGAGTAATTTCATCAGCAATCTTTTCTTATCTAGCTATTGACTGGTTACTACGTTTTCTTCAAACTACAAGCATATGGGTATTTGTATGGTACAGGCTAGTATTTGGCTTAGTACTTTTAGGTATGATTGGTATGCAATAATATTACAATGATTGACTAATTAAAGTTTAAAAATAGAGCAAAAAAGTAGAGACTAGTAAAAAGAATGAAACAATATGTTGGCCTATAATGTTAAACATTAAACTGGCTTTACTGTGCACGATATTTTCCTAATTTTTTAAGGAAATATTTTTCTATGAGACAGGAAATATGCCTATGTTTTATTTTATCCTTGTCAGACAGAGCAAAGTAAAATCAGAGCCCATAAGATTTTCTCACTGCAATATTTGCTCTTACAAATTTACTTACTATATCTCTATTTTTATTTAACCATGGTTTATCCTGCCCGTATTTCGAAAGTATTACCAGATTCAATTGCCGCTGAGGTAGAACTCGCCTCTGGTGATGCCATTATTAGTATCAATGGAATAAATCTAAGGGATTTAATTGATTATCAATTTCTCTGTGCAGATGAGTTTCTGGAAATAAAAGTGCTAGATGTAGCAGGTAAAATATACCATGTAGAAATTGAGAAGGAATATGATGAAGGCCTGGGATTAGAATTCGAGACTGCTTTATTCGATGGCTTGATTCAATGTAATAATAGTTGTCCCTTTTGTTTCATAGACCAACAACCCCCGGGAAAGAGAGAAAACCTATATCTTAAAGATGATGATTATCGATTAAGTTTCTTGTATGGCTCATATCTAACCTTGACCAATTTGTCTGACAGAGAATGGCAGCGAATAGAACAAATTCGTTTGTCTCCTTTATATGTTTCTGTCCATGCTACAGAGGGAGAAATACGTACCAAGTTGTTAAAAAATCCCCGTGCAGGTAGGATTATGTCACAACTGAAATGGTTTCAGGATAGGAGGTTGCAAATACATGCACAAGTAGTTATTTGTCCTGGTATAAATGATGGTGTCCACTTAGAGCAAACCCTCCGTGATCTGGCATCTTTCCACATAGGTGAAGTACCTACAGTGGCTTCAGTTGCAGTTGTTCCAGTTGGATTAACTAGATTTCGGCCACAAGAAGATGAATTAATACCTGTAACTGAAAAAAAAGCTCTAGAAGTGATTGAACAAGTGCAAATATTACAGCAAGAATTTCGCCAAAATTTAGGTTCTACTTTTGTTTGGCTTGCAGATGAATGGTTCTTGATTGCTGGTGAGGACTTACCGTGTGAATCAGAGTATGAATACTATCCCCAAATTGATAATGGTGTTGGCTCAATTCGTTTATTTATCAAGCAATTTATGAATGTTGCTGATCGCCTGCTCCCAAAGAAAGTCCCACCCCACGAGCTGACTTGGGTAGTAGGGAATGCTGTTGAAAGGGTTTTCCAACCAATACTGGAGCGGTTGAATTCAGTTTCAGGGTTGAATATAAATATGTGTCCCTTATCAAGTGATTACTGGGGACAAAATATTACTGTCACAGGTCTGCTCACTGGTTATGACTTAATTACCAAGTTGAGAGGACATAATCTGGGAGATGGAGTTATAATACCAGCAATAATGCTAAAACATGAAGAGTTTGTCTTTTTAGATGATATTAAGCTTGAAGAAGTATCACAGCAGTTGGGCAAACCAATATTTCCAGTTGCAGGGGCAGAAGAACTAGTGAGAACTTGTATTTTTCCCTTAAAAACATAATAAATATCAACTGGTCAAATTTGCTTACATGCTATTTTATACAATTTCAATAATTTCTTAATTTAAAAATCCATTGAAACCATATAAATAAACATCCCCTACCAGAATATTACAATCGATATGTGGTAATTCGGTTTATATTTTAGCCATAAAATTTTTTGAATACATTTAGCCCTTGTTATTCACATAATTTTTATTAAAGTTCATCAATCATCTCCAACATTCAATTAGCATATTTCTCGATAACTATAGTTTCTACAAAATCTTCAGTGTTTTGTTTATTCTAACTCCTCATAATAACTTCATCATTGGCAATCGATTTTTGTGGGGGTTTCTTGCATGTCTTCACATTATTTTTTACCTTACAGAACAATGCAGCTTAGCTCGTGCGGGATTAACTAAGGATTGATCATATTCTTCAACCTAAAAAATATCCTTTTTTTATTTGATAATACTTGGCATACTTCCTAAAATGCTTCTGGAATGACAACCCGAATAAAATCCAAGTATTATAATGGTTTTCATTCAGAGATTATAGTCTTGCAAACCAAGGATATCTGCATGATACTGAGAGTAATATTTTCTTAATAGCCAACCTCTTACTCTCATGAATTTTTTGAGGGTATTTATCCCTATTAATATAATCTACTTGGACATTAGATGTTTAGGCATACAGTGTTTATAAATATCCTGAGCAACGTGTTCGGGAACTAGATGATCAACAAAACCGCCAAATCTTGCAATTTCTTTTACAACACTACTACTTAAAAAACTATATTCATTAGAGGTAGCTAAAAAAATTGTTTCAATCTGGGTAGAAAGTGTTTTATTAGTATGAGCCATTTGTAATTCTACTTCGAAGTCAGAAATAGCCCTCAACCCCCTAAGTAGAACTTGTGCCTGTCGCATTTGAGCATAGTTAACGATTAAACCATCAAAGGTATCAGCCTCAACGTTAGGTAAGTTCTGTGTAGATAGACGGATTTGCTCTAATCTCTGTTTTACTGGAAACAATGGCATTTTATTGAGATTACACAATACAGCCACCACAACATTATCGAAAAGCCTGGCACTACGCCGAATAATATCGAGGTGTCCTAAAGTGATGGGGTCAAAACTGCCTGGATAAATGGCGATCATAATTTGGTATACCTCTTTTACCCTTTACCTTAAAAAATTATATCTTTTAGTTGTCTATCACTCTTCATCATACGGAATGCATATTAGTAAATATTGTGTTGGAGTATGAGAATAGAAAAATAAGTAATAGTTTCCTACGTATAAAAATAATTGAAGCAGTCAAAATATATAATATATGGTACAGCAAACCTCAGGGTTTATTGCGACCATAAATTGTTGGAAGTTTATTTAGAGTAGCAAATAGCACCACAATAATAACCGGGCAATATCATTATTAACAACTTTCTTAAGTAATAAGTAAAAAAGCTTTTTCTTGTGGAATCAAAATTCTAGTAAATTAAGTTTTTGGATACAATTTAAGGTGAAACAGAATATAAAATATACCCTGGGTACTTAGTAATCAAGAGTTATACCTTGCACCAAAAATATTTTGATATGAAATGGAAATCGCATGCTTTTTATTATGATAACGTTGAATTATTCCTGTGCAAACTTTCAATTATTTTGTGTTTTAGTGCCTTTACAGGTTATAGTCAGCAAACCCTGCTTCAATATTCTCTCAAAGTTTAGCATCTAGTACTTCCCCATTTAGCTACTAGTCCCTTTATTTCTTTCATTTCCTAATAAAAAAGCTTCATAAAAACACTACAGTATGAATTTTTGCAGGGTTGAAGCTGACAACAGAATTGTTTTTGCTAGACTAATATATGTGGTTATTATTACCTAGTATCTAGGCTCCTGGATTATGGTACATTGGTTTCATTGCAATTTATATTTGCGGACTTTATTGAGGATTATCAAGCCTGAGATTCTGACTATCATAACTTATTTATATATTTGGGACCCTATCGATTCATTTTACAGAAAAAAAATCATAAATAAATTCTACTTAGCATATTTTTCATATTAGTTAACCAAGTATAATTTCTTAGTACTACCTGGGAATAACCTATGGTTTATAGGGGAATCCAAAAACAAATTTGAGAAAGGAAAACTTTACAAGTTTTCCCTAGAAGCAACCCATTTATAAATGAGAGTTAATTTTTTAATACTGCAAAACTCTTCTTCATAGTAAAAAAATGATAGCGTGTAATATTACACAGTTCAAAACTAAAAATACGAGACCTAAGTATTTTAGGATTTATCCCGCCAATCATTATAAAAACATAAAGATTGTTGCAACTCTTAATATTTACCCCTCTTTTTCTTGCCCTTTGCATTGTTAGACTGGGATTCAGGCAGTGGAATGTTCTTATTTTTTAACTACTAAAGGCTTTCCTTCGCGCCTATTTCATATCAATACTTTAGCTTTCTCAACACACTCATGACAATCAAGATATGGTAGAATCTCTCAAGAAATCAGGCTCTGATGAGCTGCGCCCAGGGGTAAAAATCCCAGCACAAGAAACTCTGTTAACACCTCGTTTTTACACTACAGATTTTGATGAGATGGCACGTATGGACATCTCCTGCAATGAAGATGAGTTAAGGGCTATTCTCGAAGAATTTCGCACTGACTACAACCGCCATCACTTTGTTCGAGATGCTGAGTTTGAGCAGTCATGGGATCATATTGATGGGAAAACCCGTAAGTTATTTATAGAATTCTTAGAACGTTCTTGCACAGCCGAATTTTCTGGCTTTTTGCTATACAAAGAGATGGGTCGTCGTCTAAAAAATAAAAGTCCCATTTTGGCTGAATGTTTTACCCTTATGTCTCGTGATGAGGCTCGTCATGCAGGGTTTCTCAATAAGGCAATGTCTGACTTCAATATGTCCCTAGATTTAGGGTTTTTAACTAAGAGCCGCAATTATACTTTCTTCAAACCTAAGTTTATTTTCTACGCTACTTATCTGTCAGAAAAAATTGGTTATTGGCGTTATATCACAATTTATCGCCATCTGGAGAAACATCCAGAAGACAGAATTTATCCAATTTTCCGTTGGTTTGAAAACTGGTGTCAAGATGAGAACCGACATGGTGACTTTTTTGATGCTGTTATGAGAGCACAACCACAGATGCTAAATGATTGGAAAGCACGGTTATGGTGTCGCTTTTTTCTGCTGTCCGTATTTGCCACTATGTACCTCAATGACATACAGCGCCATGATTTTTATGCTGCTATTGGTTTGGATGCTCGGGATTACGATAAGTATGTGATTAAGAAAACCAACGAAACAGCTGGACGTGTATTTCCCGTAATACTGAATGTAGAGTCTCCAAAATTTTATGATTGCTTAGAAGTTTGTGTCAAAAACAATGAAAAATTAACCACAATCACTAATTCTAATACTCCCAAATTCCTGCAGACATTTAAAAAATTGCCGCTTTATACTTCTAATGCTTGGCAATTATTAAAACTTTATCTTATGAAACCAATTAATGTTTCCCTGGTAACAGGTGCTATAGGCTAGACTATAAAAGGTAAAGATTAAGTAGTTCTGAGCAGGAGTAGGATTACTTAATCTTTAGAATGCAATCCTACACGTGCCTAAATATAAATAACAATTACTTACTAACTGGAGTTATAGAATCTGAACTCCAGTTATTTATAACTTTTGCTCCATATCCCCATCCAAGTATAAAAGAATCGAAAGTTTTTCCTAATTAATCAAGTCATTACTCATATTAACCATTCTGAGCTGAATCTCTACTCAATATTCAGGATTTGCTCCATTAGGTTGTTAAATTTTTATCTAGTCTTAATTTACAAGCAAATTTATCATGTTGTTCAATTAAGACTTCTACTTGGAGAATTGTCAAGAAAATCCACCATATTTCCATCCCAATTTAGTATAAAGCACTTCCTTAAAGAGATAAGATGGAGGCTAGGAAAGCTAGAGACTCATCTTATAAATAAAATCCTATCCTCTTTCATGTTTTTACTTGCAACCAAGACTATAGTAGTGAGGTTAACAGAGCCAGAGGTGGGTCATTATCATGAAAATGAATTATTAATTACTTTAGTTATGCGACTAATTGGTGATCAGGTTATTCTTTTTTCCTTCAACTGTTGGTTGTAGTAATTAACCAATTACTGAGTCGTATCTATAAAGTAGCTTTTATCAACAGAGTAATTCACATAAGCAGTATCAGCGAAAATTCTTCTTGTTCCCTTACTACTTAGTCTAGTTATCTTCCTATAAGTTTCACGCACACTCTTTCAGATTATACTCATTGAGGAAAATTCGCAGAATTACTAATGCCTACTGTGGCCTCCCAAAATCAATTAATAATTTTAGAAAGGGGGACATTATTTTTTCATTTAACAACCCACTTTAAGGAAACAAAACCCCATAATATGCGATGCAACCAAGTGATTTTCTCATATGGGGTGCTTTTTATAAAAGAAAACTCCCATATGTCCCTGTTGAATTTCCTTATTAATTAAGTAGGGTATTTCGTTTAAACTAAAGGTTGCATGCTAATAGTAAACAGCTGTTAAAGCTGGGGGCACTTTATCATCTTTAGTCCAAGACTTTTTAGCCTTATATTTAGTTCTAAATTTTCCCAGCCATACTATTGAAAACTAGTATAGAATAATCCAGTAATTTCTAACCAGTGCTTATAAATAGCAACATTTCTAGTAGCAAAGAAAGCAGCAGAGAAGTAAGTACATCAAAATTATAAGTGTTAATAACAGCACCATAATCGAAAAAATGATCATTGCCTAGTATTTTTCTACCTTCCACTAAAGTATTGCAATGAGACCAAATAAAATGCTCTGTTACCTATCAATCACTATCCGTAAAGATAATTCCCCAAATTCCTTGCTATAGCTGGTCTTTTGTCCGCTTGTTGAAAACATCTAAACATAGGGGAATTCTGTTTTGTTGGTTTCCAACCATAGACAAGTATCATCATTTGAAACATCATCATCTACTACCACAATTTCATAATTACTTAATAAGTTTGGACTGCTCAGTATCTGATTTTCCAAATCCTTAAGATATTTAACCACAATAGGTAGATGATTATAGGTTGGAATAAAAATACTAAAAAATACTATTCACTTCATATAACATTGTAATTATTTATCTCTAGTATAAGATTACTCTTTCAAAATTTAATTTTAGATTGGTAATGAATAAATAAGGAAACATTCTAATTCTTGAAATCTACTTAGGATATTAATTTCCCATTTCACTAAACATCATGCCATGCGTATAAACTTGATGTAGACTATGACAAAAATCAAAAAAATTGTGGATACTGCTTACTATGATTCATCATCTTTATAAAATTATTTTTTTGATATGCTACTATCCTCAATATTTACTACAAGAGTTGCTTTTATAAGTAAAATTGATGGTAGTGATATTACAGTATCAACTATACTAAGAAATAGTTGGTATTATCTGATATTTTTATCATTCTCAAACCAATGTATCAAACTTGCAAAAATCATACTTTATAGATACATAGCTGATATAGATAGGCTTATAATATTTTATTCAACTTATAAAAAATTATATTTAAGAAGCCAAAATTAACGGAGTAATTTACTTTAAAAGATATTATTAGCTTAGCAACCTTAGCGAAAAGAATTTGCAGCTTTTTAGACCTATTACATTCTGCAAATTCTACAAGTGATAATTGAACTATAATCATTAAATATAATAAATATATAGCTAAATAAAAAGATCTTGGATATTACATTTAATAGCTTACAATATTATTTGTAAATAGCCAGCAGATTTATATTCTATTATAGTAGGATGAAATCCTTGTAATTACATCTCTAAGATAAATTATTACACATTTTATTTACATCAAATGATTAGTCATCATTATTTATTTAGCGGGGCTTTAGTTTGATATGTTATTTATCATAAATGTATAAATTACAAGGGAATTTAATATTTACTTTATTTATTAGGTTGTAAGTTATCACTAACATGATAATGAGAATCAACTAGTATAATTACGGAGGAGAATATATGTAGTTTAGTTAGATAATAATAGTTCATCGTTTTATTTATAGTATCGGGAAATTACCAATGGATCACGCCAAAAAAGTTGTCTTGGCATATTCTGGTGGAGTAGATACTTCAGTATGCATTCCCTATCTAAAAAAAGAATGGGGAGTAGAAGAGATAATCGCTGTAGCAGTAAATTTAGGACAGGGAGATGAATTAGAGATAATTAGAAAGAAGGCATTAGAATCAGGAGCTAGTGAGTCTCTAGTGGTAGATGTTAAGGATAGTTTTATCAAAGATTATGCATTCCCTGCAATTCAGGCAAATGCTCTTTACGAACAACGCTACCCTCTAGGGACAGCCCTTGCTCGCCCTCTAATTGCAAAAGTTCTAGTGGAAATGGCAGCTAAATACAATGCAGATGCGATTGCCCATGGTTGTACTGGTAAAGGAAATGACCAGGTACGCTTTGATCTTTCTATTGCTGCTCTCAAACCTAACTTAAAAATACTCACTCCTGCACGTGAATGGGGGATGAGCAGGGAAGAAGCCATTGCTTATGGTGAACAGTTTGGTATACCTGCCCCCGTAAAAAAGTCTTCCCCTTACAGTATTGATAAAAACCTACTTGGTCGTAGTATCGAAGCAGGTATTTTGGAGGATCTAACAGTAGAACCACCAGAAGAAATATACGAAATGACTAAAGCAATTGTGGATACTCCTGATGAGCCTGAATATATTGATATTGGCTTCACTAGCGGTATTCCAACTAGTCTCAACAATAAGGTTAAAACTCCAGTACAACTAATTGAGGAATTAAACCGATTAGCAGGTAATCATGGCATTGGAAGAATAGACATGATTGAGAATCGTCTTGTAGGTATTAAATCCAGGGAAATTTACGAATCTCCAGCGATGATGGTATTGACTCAAGTACACCAAGACTTAGAAAGTTTAACGTTAACAGCAGATGTAACTCATTACAAACAGAAAATCCAAGAAACCTATAGCCAAATCGTTTACAATGGCTTGTGGTACAGCCCATTGAAAGTGGCTCTTGATGCCTTTATTCAGCAAACCCAGAAACGAGTATCTGGGAATATAAAGGTAAAACTATTTAAAGGTAATGCAATTATTGTAGGACGGGATTCTCGGCACTCCCTGTACACTCATGACTTAGCGACCTATAGTGCGGAGGATAAATTTGATCATAAGGCTGCGGAAGGATTTATCTATGTTTGGGGCTTACCTACCCGAATTTGGGCACAACATTAGGAAGAGATTAGAAAATTAATTAAAAAGTACAAACCTCAATCTATTATGTAGCTTAGACTTCTATGTAGTTTATTAGTATGTATTAAGTTTTGATTTTTATAGTAGCATAATGCGCGTGTAATTTTTATGAAAACTATTTTAGGAAAGTAAAAATAATTTAAATCAAAACTTGTATCTTGATTTACCTTAAGCTTTATGTCCGTTAGCATATATCTGCAGAGGCCTCTTTCAGGAAATTACCCATAATTTGATTCAGTAAGATCTTCAGTTGATATCTAGCATACCTAAACCTATGATTGAGTAAATAGAATGCGAGGAAATATTCCAGTATGCTTTAAGTAATAATATGGGAATACCAAAATATAAATTAATCAATATGTAAGAGATTTATTATTTATTTTAGGGCTGACCACTCTCAATATTAGGCTCCTTAGCATCCAGAAAGATGCAGATTCTATTCCTCTGGAAAAAGGTAAAAATCTACTCAAGAAATTTTATAGTAGTAGATTAAAGCAAAGATGTACCTTACTTTGAAGTAAGGCCAAATCAGAAAGGGCTAATGGTAGGACATACATCTTAGATATGTTATGAATGAAGCAGATTCGGAGTTTAATAGGATACAAAAAAATTAAAAGTTTTTACATTTATACACAATAGCAAATATTATTTTTCTGTATTTGAATGCCTATCTTTATTGTTATCAAACAATCATGGTTACACCATCAATTGTTTGATAATAATAAAATAATGAAAAGGTAAACTGTTATTGTATAGGAAAAATAACTTACTTCTTAACAAGATTCTGATTTTTATCTGGTAATAGGTAATAAACTTAAAAGTAAATATTCAAGAAATAGAATTTCATCATAAACTAACCACTCTAGGAAAAATAAAGTAGTTTTTCCTAGAGTAGTAATGTCCCAACCTTATTGAAATTCACCAACTGGCAGAAATAATCAGAAATTATTGAATAGCTGGAAATTATATATATTTTCCAAATATATATAAGATACTACAATCATAGTGATAAATTAGTCTAAATAAAAATATGAAAGTTCTAACAGTTGTTAGAAAAAACCATCAAAACAGAATATATATTGATAATTTATATGTAAATTACATGAAGCATATTTGTACAGGAATTGGATAGTAAACCTGGAGATAAAACCTCTTATCTACATCTTCCTAGCAATATCATAAGACTTCATCTGTATAACTAACAACACATGCTTTATACATTACCTGGTTTTACTTCAGGAGTAAATTCGCTTGTGTATTCATAATCGTGTACAATTAAAGGCCTCCAAAGTAGGCTTTTTCATATCATCCACCAAAATGCTTTTATTACTATTAATTTGCAGTAACTTAATGATATTTACTCTATGATCTAGATGCCAAAATTGGAAATTTAGGATATAACAAAGCCCTCTCTTGTAAAAGAGTAACTAATATCTACATAAATAAGTAAGCTAGTTTAGCTTGAAGATTTCTTTATTAGGCTTCAAGTTTTTACTGTTACTCTCCTTGTTAACATTCAATTTAAAATTCTATATCTTAGGAAATAAATGCCTAAACTTATACGGGAAATTCATAGTTAAACAAAGTCATTTCAGTAGAATTATATTTCCTCTTGATATATGAAATAGCCACAATTCCCACACTATAAAGTTAAATATTTAAAATGTTACTCATAGTATGAGCAAAATGTACTTTTTCATAATAAATTGGTGCAGAGATATAATAGTAGCAACTTCCTTCATCACCATTATATCTCTGCTTTCAGATTCACATAACGATACTGCTGTATAACTATCTTGGCATTAAGGCATAATTGACTAACTGACCAAGGCCTTGACTTAGGGTTTCCAAACCCAGATGCTCACTGGCAGAAATAAAAACTGCCAAGGGAAATTCTTCCTGTGCTTGTATTAAAGTGCTACTATCTACACAGTCAATTTTATTGAAAGCAACTAAAGCAGGACCTGGTGTAATTGGCATTTGAGCTAGGATATCCCTAACGGCGCGAATGTGCGAAAGCCAGGCGGGATGGGACAAATCTACTAAATGTAGCAAAGCCTCAGCCTCTGTAACTTCTTCTAAAGTAGCACGAAAGGCATCCATTAAAGATGGGGGTAATTCATGAATAAATCCTACAGTATCTGTAATTAAAATTTCTTGCGTTTGAATTCTATCTGGATGAGGAACAGATAATCTCCGGGTAGTTGGGTCCAGAGTTGCAAATAACTGGTCAGCAGTATAAGTTTCTGCATTAGTGAGGGTATTGAGTAGGGTCGACTTACCTGAGTTAGTATAACCTACCAATGCTACAGAAGGCACCTCATGATGTTGTCTGCGTTGACGTAATCGAGCTCGATGTGCCTGGAGTTGATTCACCTCGCCTTGCAAGCGGGCAATCCGACGCTTAATAGCTCTTCTTTCTGTCTCTAACTTAGTTTCACCAGGACCACGAGTACCTATACCACCTCCCAATCGGGACATAGCTTCACCCCTGCCAGCAAGCCTGGGTAAAATATATTCCAACTGTGCTAGCTCAACCTGTAATTTTCCTGCACCAGATTGAGCACGTTGTGCAAAGATATCTAGAATTATTTCAGTTCTATCTACAACCCGCAAACCGATTCTAGCTTCCAAATTACGGACTTGAGCAGGGGATAGGTCTCTGTCAAAAACCACCAGATTAGCTCCCAAGGTTTGTGCTGTTAAGGCAATCTCATTTACCTTCCCTTCTCCTACCACAGTTTGAGGATGAATCAATGATCGCTTTTGCCACATGGTATGTAATACATACCCCCCAGCAGTATCCACTAATCGTGCCAGTTCTGCTAAAGTATCTTCAAATGAGTGGTTGCTTATCCTCCCAGTCATTACTCCCACAATAATTACTCGTTCATTATTATTTACTTCTTGAGCAGTAAATTCCCTACGAAATTCAGCTTCTAACCCCTCTACTAAGCTTATAAAGTCCTGTTTTCCCATTACATCCAAGCTCATAGCTGGAGATAGACTCCAGTTAGGGTAGGGAATATTGCTAGTTCCCGCTTGTAAGGAATATGAACTAGTAATCAAGGCATGTGCATCTTGGGGAATTAGGTGTGCCAAGTAGGTTTCCTTGACATAACCAGTAGCTCCACCACCACGACGAGTAAAACCAGATTTTGTTAGACTTAATACCACTAATACATCTAGTCGTTGTAACGCCATGACATTTATAACAATATCATTGGGAAATTCTGACTTCATATGGGTAGTAATGCAACGAATACCACTAAGTCGTCCAGCACCATAACGGGGCAACTCCTGTAAAGGGATCTGAGTCTGTTTAAGAGAACCAACTCCAACACGAATAACTTGTCCGCGACGATTGAGATATACACACACGATTTGATTGATATTCGCACTAATGGCCGCTAGCCTTTGGGCAAATTCGTGTGTAATGATACGCTTATACGGAACACGTTGATGATACAGCCTCTGGAGTTGCTTGAGTTGGTTAGATTTTAAGCCTTGAAGATTACCGAAGATAGTCTCTATAAATGTATATGACCAGTTGAATGGTCCCCCGAATTCATCTGTTATTCCTAATATTTTACAGCATGGTTTCTAAAGAGAATATATCCGTAATTTGTACTTCAATGAGAGTATTTGCAAGCCTACAATAAAATAGATTTAGTTGTCGTATTTCATAAACCTTTACTCCCCATAGCAGTTCTGGCATTGTATGTGTAAGGCTTTATTATTAATCTAGGCTATAAAATATATTTTTGTAAAAGAAAATACCAAAATATAATAATAGCTCTGTTAATACTTTATTTCTGTAGTTGTAACATGGCTATAAAACATATTAAATTAGTAAAATAAGAATAATATGAGGATATATCTTAGATGTTTTATATTGCTTGTAATACCTTAAGCTTTTGGTTAAAAAAATAGAAAAAAATGTATACATGTTAGAGGTGTGAGATTAATTTCTATAGAGCAATAGTGTAAGTCATTAATTAACCTGGTCTTCATCCTATGTAACCCTATAGAAAATTATTTTACTTGCTATACAAATGGTTTTTAAATTTGTACTTAGCCCTGTTAGAATTTCCCTTAAAATACCCAGATTAGTAGGATAAAAATATTTTTATCCTACTAATCTGGGTATTTTAGTTTGATGTCTTAGTTGAGCTAATAGCGATAGGGATTTCGAAAGTAATAATCTAACCTTATAAATAAGAATTCCCCAGTTGATGTAAGGTTTTCAAGTAAAACCAAATAGCTAGGTTGACAAACTTTAAAAATATTGTGAAGGTTACTGCTAGCTCCCACATTAAAACAGTTTGTGTAGATTTTATCGAAATAACCATAAAGCTTTCCCTATACCCAACAACATCAGATATTGAAAACCTGTACTTGTATAATTTTTAATTCCTATTTAATAGGTTAGACACTCATAACTTTAAACACCAAGGAGTTAAAATTTAAAATAGCCTGGTATAAATGCCTGATATCAAACATAAACAGTTATCACTATTCTCTTCCTGCAAATGTTTGGTATATTGTCTATTTTCATCACAGGCTACTATTCTGTCATGAATTTTACGAAATAGCTAATTAAACTTGTAAGTTAAAAATCAATAAAATCATTCACATTTACTTGAGATAATATGACTTCTTCTTTTTTGGAACGTCTTAATAGCCCCCAGCGACCTGTTATTATATTTGATGGTGCCATGGGCACTAATCTGCAAGTCCAAAACCTCACAGCAGAGGATTTTGGACTTGCAGATTATGAGGGTTGTAATGAATATCTAGTTCATTCTAAACCAGAAGCAGTAGAAATAGTACACCATAGTTTCCTTGCTGCTGGTGCTGATGTAATTGAAACTGATACTTTCGGTAGCACATCAATTGTCTTAGCAGAATATAATCTGGCTGACAGAGCTTATTACCTTAATAAAACCGCAGCTGAATTAGCAAAGAAAGTGGCAGCTGAATTTTCTACACCGCAAAAGCCAAGGTTTGTAGCAGGTTCTATGGGACCTGGAACCAAATTACCGACCCTAGGGCACATTGATTTTGATGCATTGAAAAATGCATATTTAGAGCAGGCAGAAGCTTTGTTTGATGGAAATGTAGATCTATTCCTAGTTGAAACCTGTCAAGATGTGTTGCAAATTAAGGCTGCTCTCAATGCAATTGAAGAAGTATTTGCTAATAAGCGTGAACGCCGCCCCTTAATGGTTTCTGTGACAGTAGAAACTATGGGAACAATGTTGATAGGTACGGAAATCAGTGCCGTGGTAACAATTCTAGAACCATATAATATAGATATTTTGGGATTGAATTGTGCTACTGGTCCTGACTTGATGAAGCCACATATCAAGTATCTATCGAAACATTCACCATTTATTATTTCTTGTATTCCTAATGCAGGTTTACCAGAAAATATTGGTGGTCAAGCACATTACAAATTGACACCCATGGAATTACGGATGAATTTAATGCATTTCATCGAAGACTTAGGTGTTCAAGTAATTGGAGGTTGCTGTGGTACACGTCCAGAGCATATTCGTGCCCTGGCAGAAATTGTCCATGATTTAACACCAAAAGTTAGAGAACCAAAATTGGAAGCAGGATCTGCTTCAATCTATATCAATCAACCATACAACCAAGATAATTCTTTCTTGATTATTGGTGAAAGATTAAATGCGAGTGGTTCCAAAAAATGTCGCACCATGTTGGAACTTGAGGATTGGGATGGACTAGTCTCCATAGGAAAAACACAAGTTAAAGAGGGTGCCCATATTTTGGATGTGAATGTGGATTATGTAGGGCGAGATGGCGTGCGGGATATGCGTGAGCTGATTTCCCGATTAGTAAATAATGTTACTCTTCCCCTAATGATAGACTCTACAGAATGGGAAAAAATGGAGGCTGGTTTAAAAATAGCTGGGGGTAAATGTTTAATCAACTCTACCAATTACGAAGATGGGGAATCTCGTTTTTTGAAGGTGTTGGAATTAGCTAAAAAATATGGTGCTGGAATAGTCATTGGTACTATTGATGAGGATGGTATGGCACGAACTGCCGAGAAAAAAACTATGATCATGCAACGTGCCTACCATCAAGCCTTGGAATATGGTATACACATCCAGGATATTTTTTTTGATCCTTTAGCCCTACCCATTTCCACTGGCATAGACGAAGACAGGAAAAATGGCAAAGCTACCATTGAAGCTATTCATCTTATTCGTAAAGAATTACCGGAGTGCCATGTGGTTTTGGGTATTTCTAACGTTTCCTTTGGTCTAAATTCCACTGCAAGGATAATACTTAACTCCGTATTCTTGTATGAATGTATAAAAGCGGGAATGGATGCAGCTATCGTTAGTGCAAACAAAATTCTACCCTTATCCAAGATCGATAAGAAACACCAAGAAATTTGCCATCAATTGATTTACGACGAACGTAAATTTGAAGGAGATGTCTGCATTTATGACCCTTTAACTGAACTTACCAAAATGTTTGAAGGAGTAACTACTAAACAGGATAAGGGGATAGATAATAGTCTTCCTCTCGAAGAACGTCTCAAGCAGTATATTATTGATGGGGAGCGTATGGGCTTGGAAGATGTCCTTACAGAGGCTATTAAAAAATATCCACCTTTAGATATTATTAATATTTACTTATTAGATGGGATGAAAGTAGTAGGTGAGCTGTTCGGTTCTGGACAAATGCAATTGCCATTCGTCTTACAATCAGCTGGGACCATGAAGGCAGCCGTATCTTTTCTCGAAACCCGTATGGAAAAAAATGAAGTAGGAGAAGATAATTCCAAAGGAACTTTTATTATTGCTACCGTTAAGGGGGATGTCCATGATATTGGGAAAAACCTTGTAGACATTATTCTTTCTAATAATGGCTATCGGGTGATTAACCTGGGTATTAAACAATCAGTTGAAAATATTATTGAGGCTTATTATCAGTATAATGCCGACTGTATTGCTATGAGTGGCTTGTTGGTAAAATCAACGGCATTCATGAAAGAAAATTTGCAGGTGTTTAACAATAAAGGAATTACCATTCCCGTAATTTTAGGTGGTGCAGCCTTAACTCCAAAATTTGTCCATAATGATTGCCAAAAAGCCTATAAGGGAAAAGTGATTTATGGTAAGGACGCATTCTCTGACCTGCATTTTATGGATGAACTTATGACTGCTAAAGCTGCAGAACAATGGGATGATATTCAAGGATTTTTAGGGAGGTCTACTACAGAAGAATCTTTGGTGAAACCTACAAATATTAATAAGTCACCAGAGTCAGACAGGAAAATGTCGGTACAAGTTGAGAAGTTGCCATTAATTATTGATACTTGTCGTTCTAAAGCTGTTGATATAGATACTGAACGTCCCATACCTCCGTTTTGGGGAACCAAATTGCTACAACCAGAAGATATTCCCATTGAGGATTTATTCTGGTATTTAGATTTACAGGCTTTAATTGCTGGACAGTGGCAGTTTAGAAAGCCAAAAGGCCAACCAAGAGCAGAGTATCAATTTTTTTTACAAGAGAAAGTATATCCCATCCTGAAGATTTGGAAGCAACAAGTTATCGAGGAGAAATTATTGCATCCTCAGGTAATTTATGGGTATTTTCCTTGCCAAGCAGAAGGGAATACCCTACACATATACAACCATAAAAGTACTAAAAATAGTACGGAAATAGTTGCAAGCTTTGATTTTCCTCGGCAAAAGTCTCTGGGGCGATTGTGCATTTCTGATTTCTTCGCACCCAAGGAATTAGGAATCATTGATGTATTCCCCATGCAAGCTGTGACAGTAGGTGAAGTCGTCACAGAGTTTGCTCAGAAATTATTTGCAGATAATTTATACACAGATTATTTATATTTCCATGGAATAGGAGTACAAATGGCAGAGGCATTGGCTGAGTGGACACACGCAAGAATTCGCCGAGAGCTTGGGTTTGAAATGGAAGAACCAGATAATATCCAGGATATACTCGCTCAGAGGTATCGGGGTTCCCGGTATAGTTTTGGTTATCCTGCATGTCCGAAGATTCAGGATCAGTATAAGCAGTTGGAACTATTGGAAACTGAGAGAATTAAGATGTATATGGATGAAAGTGAGCAGTTGTACCCGGAACAATCTACAACAGCAATTATCACCTATCATCCTGCCGCTAAGTACTTTAGCGCATAACCTAACCCTAATTTTAGTGGGTGAAACAGGTCTCTTCCTTTACTAAGGAAGGGAATATCCCTATTTACATAATGGTATTAAGCAATATTCCTCATTAGCAAGAACTTACAACTATTCTTTTCAAGTTTTCACCATATATTTTATTCAGATTTATATTCCAGTAGATAAGTTCAATGCACTCCTTAAGATAATAAATTCTAGTAGCTACTCTTCCATGCATTTATTTATGAATATCATGACAATATGAAAGTATATTAATATATATTTATATGTTAATAATAACATATAAATAATAAATGCTAGTATTCTACAATTAAAACCTTTGTATAAAAAAATAGGATATAAAACAATAAATTAAATATCCGATAAATAAATATAAGTATGACAAATATATTTCGGATCCCATAAGATATTCTAATTTTAATTGTTCTCTAGCTTGAGTAATATTCATTTCATGATAATTCCGACCTTTATTTGCTAAAGTTAAGAAAGCACGAGATAATTGTAATTTTTGATGTTTAAAGCGGAAAATATTGTGATATGAGCGATCAGGAGCAACTCAATAGATAGTGCTACTATAAAAATCCTAAATATTATCTCCTAGGTTTCATTTTTCCGTATCTGAAACTATAATTTCATTTAACCCATATTGAAAAAGATCAATATTTTTGAGACATTACCTAATTTTGCTATTCTATGCATAGGCAAGGGCGTAATGTCACTATTATCAACCAGACATGTCATTTTCTGGTTTTTATAGATCTGTTGCTATGTAGAATAGTGTTTTTGCCTGCTCCATTAGTGCCAAGTAAACCTAATATTTCACCTTGAGTAACTGAAAGATTCACATGATTAATTATCATTCTTTTTTCATAAAACTTATGTATATTTTCTAGGAAGAATTTTACTATTTATACCCTTGTTTTATCACTTTATTACCTTAAGAAGAAATAAGCTCTAATATTTGAGTCAAGAGAAGTCAGGATTAAAGTTTAAGTTTTACAAATTTCACTTTGCGAAGTTTATTTTAGAATTCCATCAAAATAAAAATTATATAGAATCATAGAAATGGTGAACACTACATGTTCCATTCACTAGGATTTTAGTTTAATCATAATAAACTCACTCACCGTATCATTGCATGTAACCCCAGCAAAAATACTTGTACGAGGAGTTAAACTTGACCAACTTAAATATCAATTTTAATTCTTGTGCTTTCTGCCTTTATATTTAATTGATATTCTAGCAATGCTATTTTCTTAAGCAAAAAAAATTCCAAGGCTCCTTACAGTCTGTTTACTCATTAATGAAGCCTGATCACAGTCTAGGTCGAAACGAAAATTCTGACAGACATTAATATGCAATTCGTCTTGGTATCTTCGTAAATAGGTTTTACATCTTAATCTACAAGAATATTGGAGAAAATCAGAACATACTTTTTGTGCATAAAACGAATATAGCTAGTAAGGCATTAGAGCCTTCTCTGTTCAAGCAATTTATTCATGACAACAGCAATTTCTATTACAATATTTTTATATAGCTCTTATTTTTTCCCTTATTGTTTAACATTTATTTTTTAGTATAGAGCATTACAAAGTTTTGAACTCCTGGTAAAGGGTATTTATTATGGTTATGTTATTGTCAATGTAAAGTCAGAGATGTATTAATGGTTGATTAATGTCAAGTATTCATAAATACAATGCCGAAAATCTAACTCAAACTTGCCTGTATTTTTTGCTATTAACTAATTCCATTGAATATTTGTGCAAGTATTAATTTAAGCTTTTATCAAGGAAATTAAATTAACTGATAAATAAAAATCAATTATATAGAAGGAGAAGTTTTTTGCTCAGGCGTATTTATCAATCTCTTAACTCGAATATCCTTAATCATGTAAATTGATTCTACTTGCTGGTTGACTTTAGGTAGTGCAATAAACCTACCTTCATTAATGAGATATGTAACTGTTTCACCACGAATACTGTTACTATTATCTTGTAGGATGCAAACATCACCGCTGAGGACAATGCGGTTATCCTTGCTAAAGTACTGTACCTGTGACGCTGTTGCCTGAATGGATAGGTCCGGATATAATATTTGTACATTGCCCTTGGCTGTAACGGTCTCTGACTTGGCATCATATTCTTGAAAGTCGGAACGTATCGTAATAGGTTTCTTTACTCTTATTGTTTGAGCACTAACATGTGAAATGGGCGACAGGAGTGATCTTTGGCATAAATAGTTGTCTATTAACATCATGATCAAAGTTATAAATGGCAATGTAAGGGGTATTCCCCAGGCTCTCACATATAACTTGGGCTTTTTACTGGAAACATTCATAGTATTTAGGATTTACCTTGGCTTTTACATTACTTTAATTGTCTCAACCAGTTCTTTACTCACAAATCAAAGTATCAATTAGATTTTGCCTACAAATTTTTTTCCCACGTATAAAAAACTATCAGCCCTTAATAAGGGGGTAGCGCAGTTACTCGTTTGTACATTATCAAAATTGTAAACACATATATTAATATTAAGAGACTAGGAAGGAAACCTTTTAAAAATTAGTGGTCTCCCCTCCCCATGGAGCAAAATTCTGATTAGATAATAGTTTAAATGAAACTTTAACTCCACCCCATTATAAACTAGGGATGAATTTTTGAGTTATGAAACTCTACGCAAATGTGAGTACTTCTTACATTAAGGGGTAACTTGGATTTAACCAAGTTACCCCTTAATGTTTGTGAACACCAGGCATTAGAATTATTAAAGTATATGTAATATCAGGTATAGTTTGTCCCTTTTTAATGGACAAACTATACCTGTGAACAGCAGAGTTTAGAAGAAGCTAAACAATTATGTCAATATTTCAAAGGTGGAATTTGGGAATTAGTATAGAGTAGATTCGGTGGATTTAAATGAGGATAATTGCAATCCTTGGGATTTTCTTTGTGGCATTATCTAGTACACAGCAGGTAAAACCACCAACAATGCTTTTGGCTGCTGAAATGAAAATTATAGATGCCCTATTCCTAAATACTTCAATAATAATCAACTAAGGAATTACTTTACTGCTACCTCTCTTTTCTCTTAATTGCCATTTTTGATAAATGTTTTGAGTCCTTTGGTATTTTTGCAATGTCTCAGGGTTAACATCTTGATCAACTACAATTGTATTTTTCAGAGCTGTTTAAGTAGTAGATACTAAAATTATGAATCAACCTATTGCCGAAACTACTGTGGAAGAACTGGCCCAATGTCTATTATATACAGGAAGGCATAATATCCAACTCTTAGATGTACGAGAACCCCAAGAAATTGCTATTGCTAGGATTGATGGCTTTATAAATATCCCACTAAGCAAAGTTGCCCAATGGTCAGAAGAAGTACTTTCCAGATTAGATCCCCATATGGAAACCCTTGTACTATGTCACCATGGCATACGTTCTGCGCAGATGTGCCAGTGGCTAGTTTCCCAAGGTTTTACCAATGTAAAAAACATCGCTGGGGGTATCCATGCTTACTCTAGTCTTATAGATAATTCAATCCCCCAGTATTAGAAGATTCAATTATAAATCGTAACTTGAAATACAGTGATATTTTTAGGTTTGTGAAAATATTCCCTGTACAAGTAGAAACAATAAGTTGACTAAATTCCTATTCCCAAGAGAGTAATGACACTAGATATAAATGCAGGCCTAATACATTCAAAACATGCCTGGCTACTATTGCACAGAAGTAGAGAATAAGGGTACCATATTGACAGAATATGAAGGTGTTAGGATTTGTCCAGGTGTAGTCAGCGCTGAATGACTTCTTATGCCATCAAAATCTGAAGCAAGGTTTTCTGTATAGTTACTGCTAATAATAGCGAGTTAGTTTATATTTACATGGTACTTATATTCCCTTCAGACTATAGATGGCCCCTATGCAAAGAGCTCCATAATCAATGTGAACTTTGTTGGATTTATTTTCATGAAATAAAATAATTAACCCATAATAAATATTATCCCTAGTTTACTTTGAATTAATAACTTTTGTGTTTATTAATTAATTTTATTAATCCCTATTAATAAAATTTGGCTTCAGTCATATATGCCCTATGCAAGTACAATTAACAGACCGACAACAACATATACTTTGGGCAACAGTACGTCACTATATTGCCACAGCAGAACCAGTTGGTTCCAAAGCCCTTGTTGATGAATATAAGTTGGGCATGAGTTCAGCTACAATTAGGAGTATCATGGGTGTTCTAGAGGAGTCTGGACTATTATATCAACCCCATACATCTTCTGGGAGAGTTCCCTCTGACTCTGGGTATCGAATTTATGTGGATCGACTAATCAAGCCATCAGCAACTCTCATAAAAAAGGCGGGAAAATTGCTGCAAGAGAGTTTCGCCCAAAAGTATCAGGCCTTGGAATCCTTACTATTACAGCGAGCAGCAACAATCCTCGCTACTCTTAGTGGTTGTATTAGCCTAATTACTATTCCTCAAAGCAGTACTGACACATTAAGACATTTGCAGTTAGTACAAGTGGGGGCTGGAAGGGTTATGTTAATTGTGGTAACAGATGATTATGAGACTAATTCTGTACAAGTCAAGGTACCTATAACCTTAGAAGCAGAGGATGATTTAGAGATAATTAATGAATTACAAATAGTTTCTAACTTCCTCAATAATCAATTACGGGGTCAAAACTTGACTGCACTGTCCACGTTAGACTGGAGTCAACTTGATGAAGAGTTCCAACGTTATAGTTATTTTTTGACCGAAACCATGATGGAATTGACAAAAATCAAATCTTCCCATCATACAACGCAAATTATGATCAGTGGTGTTTCACAAGTCCTCTGTCAACCAGAGTTTTCGGAAATTCAACAAGTCCAAACCATCATGAGGATGTTGGAGTTGGAGCAAGAACAGCTATGGCGATTAATCTGTGAAGAACCAGATCTTGAAGATGCTAAAAAATCAAAGGTAACAGTACGTATTGGTGCAGAGAATCCATTGGAACCTATTCGTTCTTGTTCTTTGATTTCTTCAACCTACCATAACGGTTGTATGTCTGGTAGCGTGGGAGTACTTGGTCCTACACGTCTAGATTATGAAAGTGCGATCGCAGTCGTTTCTGCAGCAGCAGATTACCTTTCCGAAGCTTGTATTGCATAAAATTGAGATATTGAAATTGTGGGATCAGAATTCTGATTTGTTATAAATTCGAACTTAGTAGATAAATTCATCAAGTCATTTGTCTTAAGTCATTATAGTCAGTGAATACTATCCCACCCCTATATACTTACTTGTATTTTCCTTAATCATGGGATTATGGCAATCAGTCTAAGTCCAAATAGATTCCCTAAAATCCCTATTAAAAGTATTAGCGTACAGCTGGAATGGCACTTACGACAAATCACAACACTCATATTTAAAAAGTAAAATATGAGTGTTGTGAAGATACTGAACTATTAGTTGATATCCCAAAAGAAATTTGTATACATCAACTATGTTTAGAGTTACAGCCGACCAAACATAATGCAAGCAGAAAATTCAAGGTATTTACCGCCCTTTCTTCAGTGTGGTTATCCTTGCCAATATTAAGTTTGTCTCTTTTTGCTATCACAGAACAAATACTATCTTGATTCTATTACTTCAATAGAATCAAGATAATATAAAGATAATATTTAATTTTCTTCCATTCCAATACTAATAACTAATTAATTATAATTTTTCTAAGTTTTATCCCAATAATTAATTATTGTGTAATAATAAGACTCGAGAGTTAATTCGGCGACTGCGTTTGTTTTCAGTATTGATGGGTATTTCTCCTTTTGGTATTCCACAGACTATCTCCGAAATCTACATCTCTACAAACCCATGATTTTGGAGAAAATACATGTCCATTTATATAGGTAATCTTTCTTACGAAGTTACAGAAGAGGATCTAAACTCTGTTTTTGCAGAATATGGTTCTGTGAAAAGAGTTCAGGTTCCAACTGATCGTGAGACAGGGCGTATGCGAGGATTTGCATTTGTCGAAATGAGTAGTGAAGATGAAGAGACTGCAGCCATTGAAGCACTAGATGGTGCAGAATGGATGGGTCGTGATTTGAAAGTAAATAAAGCAAAACCCAGGGAAGATAATAGACGTTCTTTTGGTGGTGGTGGTCGCAGAAATAATCGTTACTAAGTTTTCAATTTCACTAGTGACAGCTTCTAAATTTAGATCTATTAATTTAGAAGCTTAGATGCTTACTACAGTATTTTTATTACTAGATAGCTTCAGTATTAGTTTAGTACTGAAGCTATCTTTCTCTGGCTGTAATTCCTGCTAAAATACCCGCGTTGATGAGGTTCTTATGAAAAGTTAGTGGCTTCACTCTAATATTTTTCATGTTCCTCATCTTTCCCATTCATTGTAGTCTCCTATCATTAAATGGGCTAAGCTTATAAACACTATTAATTATAATTATAAATTTGAGTAATTACATAATAATCAGGAGGGCTTGTCTAGCATAGGAGAGAAAACAATCTAAGAATCCAAAAAATTATACTAGAGTATAACTGTAAAATAATTAATTCAGATAGTTACTAGCCTTTGTAGGGTATATTAACCAGCAAAAATATAATAGAAGATTTTTATAAAATTACCTAATTTTTGGTTTGATAACTATATAGAATACTTGAGTTTTAAAAGAGAAGATAATCAAGCAGGTATATTTAGTTTGTAAAATCAAATATAAAATAGCCAAGATCGCATTTTATTAATAGAATGCAAATCCTATTTTTCAAAAATTAAAGTAGCAAAATCAATTGTAAATTCTTAGCCAATTGGTTTTCTCCATACTAAAAGTCTAATTCTATCTCAAAGTATTTCATTTTTAATTTCCTTAATTCCAAAACTAATTCAGGCTTAAGGTAATATACTCATCCTCCTACAAAAAAATAATAGGTGGCAGGGTATACAAAATCCTGCCACCTATTTATTTTTTTATTAGTTTAGCGACTATGATAACATCCGCGGTGGATGGAAATTACAATATCACTATTCAACTCCTGGAGTTAGAAGTTCTTTTTCCAGACCTCTGCTGACAGTAATATTGCCATCATTGTCAACATCAGCAATGGCTGTATCACCATCTTTAATCCTGCCAGAAAGAATCTCTTCTGCCAAGCTGTCTTCTAGCAACCGCATAATTGCCCTACGTAATGGTCTAGCCCCATAACTAGGATTATAACCTTCTTGCAATAAACGCTCCTTAAAACGAGTACTGACTTCTAAACTGATACCTTTCTCAGTGAGACGACCAAATACTTCTTTGAGCATAATATCGGCAATTTGAGTTACCTCCTGCTTATTCAGCTGGCGGAAAACAATAATTTCATCCAAGCGGTTGAGAAATTCAGGACGAAAGTAGTTCTTCAGCTCTTCATTTACCAACGACTTGATACGGTTGTATTGGGAGTCGCTTTGGTCTTCAGAAAAATCGAAACCAATACCACCCCCACCTTTTTCAATTACCTTAGAACCTATATTAGAGGTCAAAATTAATAATGTGTTCTTAAAATCAACAGTGCGACCTTTGGCATCTGTTAATCTCCCATCTTCCAAGATTTGCAACAGCATGTTAAACACATCTGGATGTGCCTTTTCAATTTCGTCGAAGAGTACTACTGTGTAAGGACGACGACGCACAGCTTCTGTTAATTGACCACCCTCATTGTAGCCTACATAACCAGGAGGAGAACCAATTAATTTGGATACAGTATGACGCTCCATATATTCTGACATGTCCAGGCGAATCATTGCTTCTTCTGAACCGAAAAAATAGGAGGCTAAAGCCTTGGTTAACTCAGTTTTACCGACTCCTGTTGGGCCAGAAAATACAAAGCTAGCAATAGGTCGATTAGGATTCTTCAAACCAACACGAGCACGGCGAATAGCACGAGAAACAGACCTAACCGCGTCCTCTTGCCCAATAAGCCGTTGATGCAAAGTATCCTCCATATGCAAAAGTTTTTCTGACTCTGATTCCGTGAGTTTATTCACAGGTACACCAGTCCAGGAAGCAACTATGTGAGCGATATCTTCCTCTGTCACTATTGGTTCATCACCATCAGTTTTAGCAGTATTAGATTTACTTTGAGCAATCGCCTTAATTTCGGTTTTAATTTCCATTTCTCGATCACGTAACTCCCCAGCTCTGTCAAAGTCCTGGGAACGAACTGCATCGTCCTTATCCTTAAGAATTTGACGCAGCTCCTTATCCAATTCCTTAGCTGCGGGTGGTAGTTGTGAATTAATTAAACGGACGCGAGAACCTGCTTCATCAATCAAGTCAATTGCTTTATCTGGTAAATAACGATCACTAATATAACGATCTGATAACTTTGCAGCTGACACTAGAGACTCATCAGAGATTTTTAATTTATGGTGTTGCTCATAGCGTTCGCGCAAACCATATAAAATTTCTATGGTTTCATCTACGGATGGTTCCCCTACCATTACTGGTTGGAAACGACGTTCTAGGGCAGCATCCCGTTCAATATGCTTGCGGTACTCATCTAGGGTAGTGGCACCAATACATTGCAATTCACCCCTAGCTAAAGCAGGCTTTAGAATATTTGCTGCATCAATAGCACCTTCTGCAGCACCTGCACCAATTAAGGTATGAACTTCATCAATCACTAAAATTACATTTCCCGCTTGACGTATCTCATCCATGATTTTCTTCAAGCGTTCCTCAAATTCTCCCCTATATTTGGTTCCTGCAACTAATAAACCAATATCCAGAGTTACTACACGTTTTTCCTCTAATATGTCGGGGACATCCTTATTAGAAATCCTTTGTGCTAAACCTTCTGCAATCGCTGTTTTTCCAACACCTGGTTCCCCAATGAGAACAGGATTATTTTTGGTACGGCGACCAAGAATCTGAATCACCCTTTCAATTTCTTTGGCACGCCCCACTACTGGGTCAAGTTTACCATCAAGCGCCAGCTGGGTTAGATTTGAACCAAATTCATCTAATGTTGGAGTTTTATTCCCGCGAGAAGAGCCGCCTGTAGTAACCTCCGCTGTTTCTCCTAACATCCGAATTACTTGGGTTCTTACCTTAGATAGATCTACACCCAAGTTTTCTAAAACCCTGGCTGCTACACCTTCACCTTCTCGGATCAGACCTAAAAGCAAATGCTCAGTACCAATGTAATTGTGCCCAAGCTGGCGTGCTTCTTCCAAAGATAGTTCCAGGACTCGCTTTGCCCGTGGCGTAAATGGAATTTCCACAGCCACAAAACCTGAACCCCGACCTATTATCTTTTCAACTTCAATCCGAGCATCTTTGAGATTGACACCCATAGATTTAAGAACCTTAGCCGCCACGCCAGTACCTTCTCCAATAAGACCCAGGAGGATCTGTTCAGTACCAACGAAGTTGTGGCCCAGGCGGCGTGCTTCTTCCTGGGCTAACATGATTACCTTAATGGCTTTTTCTGTGAAGCGTTCAAACATGGCATTTATCCCATCACCTGCGTCGTGCCGGTACGCTGATTTTAGCACAGCCTAACTGGAGCAATGCCTTTACAAATAGGCGGATACCCCTCACAATTGGAAAGGCTACTTAGAATATTTTAGAATCTATTTATACTATCAATGCATCAGTACAATGAATACATAAGATTATTTTTTTTTAGCATGTGGTTTAAAGCCATATATGACTAGACATTTAGCTTCCCAGAGGTGAAGTCAAATTCCACGAGAGAAACTAACATAGAACATATTACTTCGTCAATATTGTTTAAAAATAAATAATAATTATGTTATCTTTAAACAAACTAAAATAATGTAAAAAAATTTGTTTTTACATCATGATTGAATAATATCAGGAAAATAATTTCCTGTGTAATTTGTCATATGTCATATTGATTCTTCCAATTGGCTAGGATATGTAAAGAGAAAGTAAGTTTTAAATTATCTGAATATTTCCCCTCAATCCCCCAAAGTGTTAACACACTTGCAAATCCTCCCATGCCACTTATTTAAATTATTTTTAAATTCAGGTTGATGGATGTCACTCAACCATAAGATCAATGCATCCTCACCATCTTCATAGTATTTAGACCGTCTACCTGCTATTTTGAAACCAAACTTTTGATATAAGGAAATTGCTGCCAGGTTAGAAATTCTCACTTCCAGTGTGGCTCTTTCTAAACCGTAATCAACCGCAACCTTGAGTAAAAAATATAATAGTGTTTGTCCCAAGCCTTGACGTTGATATTGAGGGTTAACAGCCAGTATTGTAATATGTGCCTCTTCTAGAATTGCCCAGAAACAACCCATTGCTAACAAATATTCTGAATAACTATTAGAAAAAATACCCAGCAGTTTGCAATTGGAGCTATCTAACTCTTTTTGGTAAGTTTCCCAACTCCAAAGTCCCCCAAAGCAAATTTTATCTAAAGCCACTATCTCATAAAGATTTTTTGTTGTCAGTAGTTTTAATTTGAGATTAAATGTATTCACACTTGTTGGCTCGAACACAACCCATTTGTAAACTGGGAATAGGAATCATCTGTCAGGGAAAACAGAATAAGCACAGGTAAATAATAGAGAGTGTAATAAACAGGGGAAAACAAATTCTAACTCCTGTCTCTTTCGTACCTTTTATTTCCTAATCTTCTGTTCTCGCTACTGGTCATACATTCTGTATAATAGGAAACTTCTCCATCAGAATGTCTTACCTCCTGGTTTTTCCCAATATTCACCTCACTTCCATAAAGACAAACATTATTTAATTATAGCTATGGTCTCAACTCATACTTCTGGGAACAAACATTCTGGTACTAAGTATTTACCAATAACCAATGATCCACAGATTTCTCCTAATCAGCAGCTGTTACCCTTAACAGCTAAAGTCATTAATCAAGATTTCTTAGAAATTGGTGGTTGTGATGTGATAACCCTTGTGAAACAATTTGGTTCGCCTTTATACATTTTGGATGAAACCACCTTAAGAAATTCTTGTAGTCGTTACCGAGATACCTTCCAACATTATTATCAAGGTGAATCTCAAGTACTGTATGCTTCTAAGGCATGGAGTTGTTTAGCTGTTTGCATGATTGCAGCATCTGAAGGCTTAGGAATCGATGTAGTATCTGCTGGGGAGCTGCATACTGCAATTACAGCAGGGGTTAAACCAACCCTAATTTATTTTCATGGTAATAACAAATCCCTGACAGAGTTGGTTTTTGCTTTAGAAGTTGGCTGTAACATTGTTGTTGATAACTGGCATGAATTAAATACCCTGATAAATTTAGCGAAAGAAAGACTTCTTAGTGGCATACCAATTATGCTAAGACTTGCACCAGGTATTGAATGTCATACTCATGAATATATTCGGACAGGAAACCTAGACAGCAAATTTGGTTTTAATCCAAACGATTTAGACGAACTATTCAGACTAATCATACAGCAGAAAGTACTTAACTGTGTGGGCTTGCATGCTCATATTGGATCTCAAATCTTTGAATGTCAACCTCATAGGGACTTAGCAGGGGTAATGACGCAGTGGCTAAATAAAGCCAGGGAAAATGGTTTATCAATTAACCAACTCAATGTTGGTGGTGGCTTGGGAATTAAATATACTGAATCAGATGATCCCCCAAGCATTGAAGAGTGGAGTAAGGCAATTTGTGAAGTAGTACAAAAAGCTTGTAAGGCATCAAATTTACCCTTACCTAAGTTATTATGTGAACCAGGAAGATCACTAATTGCTACAGCTTGCGTAACAGCTTATACAATTGGTTCTTATAAGATAGTGCCAGGTATCAGGACCTACCTAGCCATAGATGGGGGAATGTCTGATAATCCCCGTACCATTACTTACCAATCTCTGTATACGTCAGTTGTAGCCAATCGTATGTCAGCACCTGTTACAGAAACAGTGACCATTGCTGGTAAACATTGTGAATCTGGGGATATAGTGATTAAACATGCACACTTACCCCAGGTAGAACCAGGAGATATTTTAGTAATCATGGGAACTGGTGCGTATAATTACAGTATGGCATCCAACTACAATCGTGTGCCTCGACCGGCAGCAATTATAGTGGCAAATAGCGAGGCAAACCTAATTTTACAAAGGGAAACCCTGCAAGACTTGATTCAAAAAGACTGCTTACCAGAAAGACTCAGAAGTTAGTAGAGTTATTGGTTATTAGCAGTTGCTAATAACCAATAACTCTACTAACTTATAACCAAAGTAATAAAGGCAAAAGCGTAAATCCAGATATCATGGGGAATTGGTGGAAGCAATGGCTGATAACCTTGATGGGGTCGCAGTCCTTGCTGCTGAAAGCTCTGGATATTTTATTGGTAATGGCGCTCACCTACATGATGTTAATTGTGATCAATGAGCGCCGCACATTGTGGATGGTACAAGGATTCATTCTTTTAATTTTAGCCTCCGCACTCAGCGGACAATGGAAACTCAATTTACTCAAGTTTGTTCTTGATAAATTAGTAGTTGGTTCTGCTGTTGCCATGGCAGTGGCTTTTCAGTCAGAATTTCGTAGGTTTTTAGAACAATTGGGGCGAGGTGAATTTCGACAGTTATTTCAACCATCTCGCCTGGTAGTTCCTAAGTACGATAATGTGATTGACGAAATTGTGGACGCAGTTAAGGAACTTTCCAAAAATCGTATTGGGGCTTTATTGATTCTCGAAACCTCAGGTATGGTAGATGAGAGAGATTTTTCCGTACCCGGAGTAAAATTAAATGCTGAGGTTTCTAAGGAGTTAATCCAAACAATTTTTCAACCAAAAACCCTATTACATGATGGAGCAACATTAATACGTGGATCACGTATAGCAGCATCAGGTATAATTTTACCGCTTTCAGGACGTACTGCTTCACGCCAACTAGGTACACGCCACCGAGCTGCTATGGGAATTACAGAGCGAGTCGAGAATTGCATTTGCGTAGTTGTATCAGAAGAAACAGGCTCTATTTCTCTAGCAGAAAGGGGAAATCTAAACAGACCACTGACAATTACGAAACTAAAAGAGTCTTTAGAAGCTCGCTTTGCTCCTACTGTTGATCGGGAAGCTGTAGCACCTGGTTTGTTCAGTTTAGGTCGTCAAATTCGTAGTCAGGTTCTAGCATTTTTATCACGTTTACTAGGTTTACCATCGACTGCTCCGCAAGATAAAAAATGACAGTACAACAAACGCAATTACAATATTTACCATCTGATTTAAGGGAAGAATTACTGCCAAAACACGTCGCAGTGATTATGGACGGCAATGGTCGATGGGCACAACGTCAAGGACTACCCCGAATTATGGGTCATAAAAGGGGAGTAGACACATTAAAAGATTTACTCCATTGTTGTAAAGACTGGGGGATTGAGGCTTTAACAGCCTATGCTTTTTCCACAGAAAATTGGGGTAGATCAAGGGAAGAAGTAGAATTTTTAATGAACCTATTTCAAGGGGTTTTGCGCCAAGAATTAAGGGAAATGATTCAGGAAAATGTACAAATCAAATTTGTAGGCAATTTAAATGCCCTGCCTAGGACTTTGCAAGAAGAAATTTCCCATTCCATGGAAAAGACGAAAAATAATCACAGTATCCAGTTTACTGTAGCAACTAATTATGGCGGAAGACAGGAAATCGTCCAAGCTTGTCGTATGATTGCCGAAAAAGTAGAACAAGGTTCACTAAAAGCCCACGAAATTGATGAAACTATATTTGAACGCCATTTATATACAGCTGGAACTTGCGATCCAGACTTGTTAATCCGTACTAGCGGAGAAGTACGCTTATCAAATTTCCTTCTTTGGCAAATGGCTTATTCTGAGATTTATATTACTAACACCTTATGGCCTGATTTTGATCGAAGTGAATTTTACCGTGCCTTATGTACCTACCAACAGAGGGAACGTCGGTTTGGAAAAGTTCTTTAATAAAAAAGTAAATAGTTAGGAGTTGAAGATAAACATTTCTTCTCCTTATATAATTAATTTTATCTAAGGTCCAAAGAAAATTGCTTTCTCTATATCTTGGCGAGTCAGTGAATATTTAAAAGCCCGTTGAATGTCTTGTCCTTCATTACCTGCCTCAATATAAACAACAACTATTTGATCTGTATCTAAGTAGATTTCAGCTTCCCAAGAGTCTTTGTTTAAATACCAATAATGTAGTTGTTTTTCGTCTTGGGTACATCCTTGCAACCTTAACCATTGTTCAATTTCAGGTAAAGGATGACTATATAAAGGCGTATCTGGAGAAGGCAAAGTCATTTGATTTGAAGTTTTGGATTTTAGGGATTTAATTATCCTGGACAGAAATTCCTGCTACTCAATGAATATGTAGTAGCTAAACTAGCAATATCCTTAATTACTGTATGTTAAGGCTCAATGGCGCGAATTCGGCAGACAACATCAAATCACTATGGATAATACCAATTACAAGAACCAACATTAAACAACCAAGAAATGTCAATGATAAAATAAATAGGGCGAAAATTTCCCCAGATGAAAGAGAACGATAGCTGGGATCAGAACAACGTGATTTGATCGAGTAATAACCAGAAAAAACGGATGAATGATAGCTGACAGGAGACTCAATTACTCCTCGCTTGGAATAACCTATTTGTAGATCGTAAGCATACCGATCCTCCAGATTCATCAAGGTGGTATAGGCTTCATTCAAATGCTGGAATTTGACAGTAGCATCGCTGATAGGTAGGACTGTTGTGTCTGGATGATAGCATTTGCTTAATCTCTTGTAAGCACAACGTATTTCGAGCATAGATGCTGAGGGCTCTAATCCCAAAAGGTTGTAGTAAGTTGGTTTGCTGGTGTGCATTACTACCCTGTTTTTATTCACGCCTGTGTTAATTTTTTCCTGATCAACTAGTTTATATATTTTGAATGTGCCGGTGATTTTTAAAATAAGGCTGTGTGAAGAACGGTATTTCTAAATGCCCAGTTTCACAATTATTCACTTTGTAACCTTTATACCTAAATTTTAATCTCAATACTTAGAAATTGATTTGCTAACTAAACCCTCTTAAATACTTAATTTTTGATAAAAGTCAAAGTCACTACTAAATAATCACAAACACCCATACATAATTGTTTGGCCAAATTGGTGATTTCCAAGTTAAGTTTCTCAATTGATATCTCCATAGCTATCAGGATCGTAACTAACAGATTTTTATTACTAGCATTTAGGGGTTCCGTACTTGCGAATGTTTTTAGGCTAAAATTGTTATAACTTAAAAATGACCTATATAATATTGAGGTGATTATGGGTAAACCTTGGATTTGATATTCACATTTATTAATAGGTCACACAAGCAGTCATACTCGGTTAGTTTGTGATGGTCTGCAAGTTGTTTTTCCATGGCAATCAAACATAAATTAGTAATTGAGTCGTAAGATACTGTTTGCTTTGATAAAAAGGGGTGAATAAATTGCTTTTACTCTCCTCTAGTTGGCAGACATAATACCGATAGGGTCATTAGCAGTTCTAGGTTTTACCTAGAACTAGGGAATACTTGCCATGAGTCTATTACAACTGCCTTAAGAAAGTATAAATGGCATAAGTAGACTAATGACTTTCGTCAACAAGTTACTCTCTCATCAAAGACCCTTGAATCATAAACCAATTATCAGGATTTGTACAATGAGTTTATTTACATAGCTTCATAGTCTTTAATACTGATTATGCTATAACATATTATTCTAAGAACATTCGAGTATTTTATACATAACTCTAGTAAACTAACCAGATTAGTTTGATTGGACAACTAAACTTAAGGATAAGTTCATAGTGAATATACAAATTAGCTGTAATTTCCCCCCATATAAAACGAGCATTTCAGCATTAATCTAGTTATCTATTTAGTATTAAGAATTACC
This sequence comes from Richelia intracellularis HH01, assembly GCF_000350105.1. Classification (GTDB taxonomy): domain Bacteria; phylum Cyanobacteriota; class Cyanobacteriia; order Cyanobacteriales; family Nostocaceae; genus Richelia; species Richelia intracellularis. Next base: position 16,167 of record NZ_CAIY01000012.1, on the reverse strand, counting down.
ATAAATCATACCCCCAAGTAATATCAAGCCAATCCAAACATTTTGTCGGAACATTTGGCTATAGGTATGTTTGGGTAGTTTGAATTGCTTGAGGGTAATAACCTGCCAAGTCCATCCTAATAAACTTATTGTTAAGCTGATCCAAAAAGTCCATTTAAGATGGGTAAAGATTCCCAAAATAGATAATAAAATAACGGTTCCAGTAAATAAAATGCCAACGGCAGTAGCAACATGTCTGCCAAAAAAGAGTGCGCTGGAATGAATGCCAATGCGTCTATCATCTTCACGATCACTCATAGCATAAATTGTATCAAATCCCAATGTCCAAAGAACTGTCGCACCCCATAGTAACCAAGCAGGTAAAGGTAAAGTTTGAGTGATAGCACTCCAGCTAATGAGTACAGCAAAACCCCAAGCAATCGAAAGTAACAACTGAGGTATAGGGAATACCCTCTTTGCTCCTGGATAAAGCAAAATTACTGGTACTGCAGCAACACATAACCAGAAGGTAAATAGGTTGAGATATAATGTAAGTACTGCAGCACAAGCTATTGCAACTATTGCAACTACAATGCCAACCTTTACTGAAAGATTGCGTGAAGCTAAAGGTCTATTACGAGTCCTTTCGACTCTTAGGTCTATATCCCGGTCCCATAAATCATTAACTACACATCCAGCAGCACTAGTGGTAAGGCTACCAAGGATAATTGTTACAACTAAAGGTAAGGGAGGTTTGCCTGATGCAGCTAGAAATAAAGCCCAAAGGGCAGGGATCATTAAAATAATCCTTCCTTCTGGTTTATCCCACCTTAAAAGCCGAATAATTGACAACCATATAGGTTGTTTACTGCCATTAGAGTTATTCAACATAATGAAAAGATGATGATTTCCAGGAAAGTCAATTAGCGAGTTCTCATATCCATAAGAATATTGCCATTTTCTATTTATAAAATTAAAACTCCAAATCTTATACTCCATTACTGAAGATAGAAAGAATAAAACTAATCCTCTAGTAGTCTAAGCAGAGAGTCAAATTTGTTTATCTAATGATAGAAAGTTAAGTTGCCATATTTGAAAATAATAAAAACTAAGTAATTATTTAGCTAAGGATAACCAGTATCGGCAAAGATACGATTTAAAATAAAAATCTATTTTATTATTAAAATTCACTTCTGTCTATGAAAAACAGTTGTTTTATAAGCATCTCAACCCATTTATAGAGTAGGGTATACAACCAGATTAAATGGTCTCAAGGACAAATCATTTTTTGCATTTGACATAAATTCTATTAGATATAGTCCACACCTAAGCTTATTTTATTAATGGATAAGTAAAAAATATGGAACTCCAGAATGTATATTGGTTAATAAACAAATTACCAAAACAAAAATTAAGCAGTAGTATGAAAATCTGTTGGGTGCTTTGAGAGGTTTGATTAAGTGGTAGTTGCTGGGGATTAAAAACCTTAATTGAATACCCTCAATGACTCACACAAACATAGAGGCTTTCTAGAAAAAAAGTGGAATATATATTTGCAGATCTTTGACAGTAGTGGAGTAGACTAAAAGGGTGTTAGTTTTAGACAGAACCTGGAAAAACCCATCATGGAAAGTCCAGTAAATGTAATAGCATGATAGAAAGTATACTTGATTGTATTCCCAGTTGAAATGAATATGGATTTTCTTGGACTTCAATAACAACATCATTAATCATCGAACTCCCTACTTTGACAAAAATTCTAAAGGCCGTGAATTAGACAAGCCATTAGGTAACAGAGATTGGGATTTAAGTCAATCAATGTACTGTGTGTTTTTTGAGAATGAGAATGTTTTTGCTGTAGTGGAACTTCTATAATCTAGTAAATATACTCTATTGAAATCCAATTGGGGATTTTATTGATTATTTGATTCTCATGTCTAGTAAATTGAAGAGTTTTTATCAACTTAACTGATATTACTACCCAATAGCAAAAGAAGTATATATTACTACTTACTCTAGTCTACAAAAATGGATTAGAAATTACCAAACTTTATATTAATGATTTTATAGAATATATGTTAAATAACTGGCAAATATAAGAATATTTAATTGAGGATAATAATGTTCTATAAAAATAACCTTTTCCTATTTCTACTAGTTTTTATACCAGTTTCCCTTGCTGCCAAGCTTTTTAACTTGGGAGACTTAATAATTTTTATTACTGCTGGCTTGGCTATTTTACCCTTAGCAGCTTGGATGGGTACAGCAACAGAAAAGATAACTGTAATTATGGGTCCATCATTAGGTGGATTCTTAAATGCTACCTTTGGGAATGCTACCGAATTAATTATTGCGATCACTGCACTTAAAGCTGGTTTAGTAAATGTGGTAAAGGCCAGCATCACAGGGTCAATTATTGGAAATTTATTACTAGTAATGGGACTAGCAATGTTTTTAGGAGGTTTGCGTCACAAAGAACAAACTTTTCAGCCAGTAACAGCACGAGTAAATGCCGCAGCAATGAATTTAGCTGTGATTTCCATTCTCATACCCACAGCTGTAGATGCAACTTCTGTGGGGGTTGACGAACAAACTTTGCAGAATCTTTCCCTTGCTGTTGCAGTAATTCTGATTCTGGTTTATTTCTTAACTCTCTTATTTTCCATGAGAACTCACTCTTACCTTTATGATGTAGGATCAGCTAGAAGTGGAACTCCAGAATTATTTACTCAAAATAAACCTAATGTTTGGGTATGGCTAGTAGTCTTATTAGCTTGTGCTTTATTTGTAGGTATAGAATCTGAGCTATTAGTATACTCCCTAGAGGTGGCTACATCACAGCTAGGATTAACAGCTTTATTTACTGGGGTAATTATTATCCCAATTATTGGTAATGCTGCAGAACACACTACAGCTGTAACTGTTGCCATAAGAAACAAAATGGATTTGTCTTTATCTGTGGCCGTAGGATCAAGTATGCAAATAGCTTTATTTGTTGCTCCTGTACTAGTAATCGCGGGTTATTTTTTCCGTCAACCGATGGACTTGAATTTCAATCCCTTTGAATTGGTAGCTGTAGCAGTTTCTGTATTGATTGCTAATACTATTAGCTCTGATGGTAAGTCTAACTGGTTGGAAGGTACTTTGCTTTTAGCTACCTATGCAGTACTAGGTTTTGCATTTTATTTTCACCCTATTATAGATGGTATTGGTTAATTATTAAATTGTAGAAAAATAAGGGTATAGAGAAATAAGAATGTTCACCTAATTATCTACTATTTTATTCTTAATATATACCACATTCAATTATTCAATAGTGACATGTATAGACTTAAGCTCGGCACTGTTCAAGTGCGAATCATAAATGATAATAATAGATTATAAGATTAACATCTTTACCTACATAGTCAGGGTTTAATATTTGCTTTTTTCATTATAAATGATAAGTGTGATTGTTCCATATTTACTGTTATGTAACTATCATATTTATTAATTGTATTACTCTCTTCATCATTAATATTTTTTCACAGAAGATACTATTAGTTGATAAGCTTATCTTTGTAATTATCCTCAAACAGATGGAATATCATGTGTATAATATCAATTAGTAAGAACATCGTGAATTAATGATTATATAATAGCAACAAGAAATTTAATTAATGGAATTAAAGAAGTAAGGATGGCTATTTTTCAGTAAAAGAATAAAATAAATGATAAAGATAGTCCCTAAGTTTTAAAGTTTTAACCAAAAAATTCTATTTGACACTAGCAACTTAGATCTCTTTACAGACTTATAGTATACAACAAACGAGGCTTATCTGTATATTTTTCTTAGTGAATTAGAAACTGCAAATATAAGCCGACTAAGATATATGAAATCTACATGAAAAAAGTATCATGGGGAGAAATTTAGCAACAAACTGTTTTCAGTCCGTAGAAAGTATTAATGCTCGCTGATAAAAAGCCTTGCTAAAATTTCTTTTACCGTATCTTGAAAATTAATTTTAAAACTATCATTAAGCACAAATATAATTATGCTATATCTGATAGAGTTTAGAGGCTTCATGAGCAACATTATTATCCAGTTGTTGCTTCAGTATATGTCTATAACAGAGGTACCCATATTATGAGGATAAATGAGTGAAAGGATTATTATCTAAATTAAAAAATAGCCCTACTGCTATCTTAATTTCTTTCAGCACTTTATTACTAACAACTGGTAAAGCGGCAATAGCTAATGAAACTATACAAACTATAGAGCTATTGGAAAAACCAGATAAAAATGTGAAAACAGTTTCATTTAAAAGTCAGAAAGCTTGTATTAGACACACAAAATTAAAGAAGTTTTTCTGTGCAAATGCACAAGAATTATCTCATTTGAAAAAAGGTAATGCTGAAGTCGATTCGACTGATTTAAATAATCAAGAGGATTTACTCAATATAAGTGATGAGGAAAGTGATGCAGCAGTGGCAATGTTTGGCTGTGATTGCATCGCATCTATAAATTGCTTACGCCGCCTGAGGAACAGTTTACCATAATTGATCACTAAATAATGAAAGTAAATAATTCAGTTAACAACATAGGATGTTAATTAATAAAGTTTAAGGTTGGTTATTCTGATAATTAGCACATAATTAGTATGTTATACTATATCTCAACCTTAATTAAAGTCATATTTATAATATATATTGATATTGCTAAAACTTATACTTAACAGTAGCGGAATTTCTATCATTTTAATAAAAAATTATTCTTACTGAATAAATAAATTAATTATTTTTATTCTTGATTGCTTGCTGCAACAGTGTTTCTCTATCATGATACAACAAACTATGGGCTGCATCTATCATAGAATTGGCAATATCGCTTAAGTCTTGACGATTATTCAAATAAGTTTTTAAAGCATCTATGGGATTTATACTATTATAAGCACTCAATTCCGGAATACGGGGCCGAGCTAATTGGCTAATTAATTCTGGATGAATAGTATAGCTATGGGAATAACTTAGAGCCTTATGCAATTCTGGTGTATCAATTAAGTTCAACTGTTCAGAAAAAACCTTATAAATCAATCTTACAACTACATCTTTGATTTTATGATTGGCAATTGCTTTTATAATAGCAGCCTGGGGGTCTTCTTCTTTTGATAAATCCACAGTGATTGTACAGAATCTACGTACGGGCAGAGGACAAAATTCCCACTTTACTTTACCTCGTTCTAATTCAATAATTACATAACCCTTATCTTCTTTCTCCTCACTGAAGTCTACTCGTTCAATGCTACCTGAATAAATAACTGGTGGGTCATTGGTTTTATTTAAATTCTGATGGCGATGAACATGACCTAATGCTACATAATCAAAACAAGGACGAGTTAATAATGATAAAGGAATTGTAAAACCTTTACCTACTGCTAAAAAACGCTCTGCACCAAAAGAAGCATTTTCAGTCATTAAATGACCCAAAAGAATAGTTGGCAAATTGGGATCAAGACGTCGAATTTCCCCTTCTATTACTAATTGCAACCGCTCAATCAATAACTGGTTGATTTCCGATAAGGACATCCTGCTGGTTTCTTTCTTAGTCATAAGTGCAGAACGAGTCAACCAAGGTAGAGTTAAAACCTGTACTAACCCATTGCGAGTAATAACTTTGTGAGTAGCTAACGTATCCCCAACAACAAATCCAGGTACACCTAATGTGCGGTAAATACATAGACTTGCACCCCCTTGGCCTTGAGAATGTTGGTCATGGTTACCTACCAAGAGGATGGTGGGTATATCTACGTCCACCAGACGACGGAACTGATTTGCAAAAGCTTGTTGTATATACGGGGGAGGTGTTGCATCAGGGAAGGCATCCCCCCCAAAGACAACCATATCTACAGGATCTTCTAAGGCCCTATCAATACATCGAGATAAAGTATTGATGAAATCCTCTAAGCGAGTGTTGAGTCCAGTTTCTGGGTTTATCTGCCCCTGAGAGAAACCACTTCCCATATGAATGTCAGAAAGATGGAGGATTTTAACCATTTTAGATTTTGGATTGTTGAATGTGACATTTTCAGTATTTATCTATACAGCTTTAATTACCATGTAGAAATTTTCTGTCTTCAAATTTAATATTCAGTGATAAATACTTCCACGACAAGGAGAAATAAAATAAATTAAGGTTGGGTCTCACAAGCGATACATGATTCAAAGCAAATACTTAATTGCTGGTATTTACAGTGTAATTATAATAGATCAAATATTACAGAAACATCAATAGTTTAAATACTAGCAACCGACTTATTGAAAGACTTTCTATGAACAATAATTATGGTAGGGATGAATCTAAGTGCTTCAAAAAATACTACCTACTCTATTATTTGTTTATATATTTGCTTGTATGTTTCTGTTCGTATTTCAAGAAATTATTCAACTACCTAAATAATTAGAGATAACTACATCAGTAAACTCTTGTTAGACTAGTGGATTAATAGGGTACTTTCAAATTTAGATTGATGTATAAGTATAAGACTTGAAATGGTAATACTATAAACAGTCAAGAGGTTAGAAACTCATGATTTAACATTTCACGATTAGATTTATTGGGAATTTACACAGGGTATTAATTTTATAATCTCATTTATTAGCGAGGGATTATTTTAAACTGTAATCAAGTAAAAATTCTATAACCTATTAGAACTAAAGATTAAATAATTATCAAAGTTGCCAAATTTGGTTGAGGTAAACTTTATTTGTACAAGCATTAAGTTTTGATTCAGCAAAAGTATTGACTCTCAATTCAATACTTTTGCTCTTATGGTAGTTTTAATTATATAAATTTGGAATTTTTATTAATGATTAGGATGTTTCAGGTGATCTTGAACTTAAGATTATTTTAAACTTGTATATTATATATATTTTATCTTACACTAAAATTCCAAGAAAAAATATGAAATGAGCTTAACAACTTATCTAAATGTATATTTTAAATGTTTTTCTATTAAATTTGTGAACTGGGCTATATAATTTTCCTATTCCAATATTTCCTTGATATTCAAAGTACTTACGAGTAAGAATATTGCTTAAATAAATATATTTTCTAATAAAGGGTCAATTATTACTTGTATTGTAGCTATCTTATTAAGTATTTATTATATTAAATTTTGCATTTTTTTAGTTGTGTTATAGCACTAGAATCGGTGATAAATTAAACAAAACAGTAATAATATTGACAAAATATTTATAGATATTCTCATGAAAAGCATACGATATAGAAGTCATGCGTTTAAAATAAGTTTGTATTAAAATAGGTGTTATTTCCCTCTAGGTAAATACATCAATTGTTAAATACATTATCCTTAGAATCAGTAGAATCAATTATTATGGTATCCAGTTAGTTTTATGAGTCAATAAATTAATAATTTTATCTTTCTCAAAGAATATTTAGTTATAAAGCTACGCTTTATATTTGGTTAATGTGATCTAGGCAATTAATCTAATAATATAGAGTTAATATACTAAATATTAGGCTAATTTTATCTCTTGAATTTATGTAAATAAAATTATTATAGTGGGTATACCAACATATTTTTTGCCTTTAATAAATATTTCAATTTATATTCAAATATGAATTGGAATATTTATACTTTGGTTTTGGTTAATTTCCTCATAACATAAATATTTTTTGTTTGGACTCTAGTTTTCGGCCATAATGAATTAAGTTAGTATAGCTATTTTTATATAGATCAGTAATCTATAAGAGACAAATGCAACTAATTTTATACAGTAAGCCTGGGTGCCATTTGTGTGAGGGGTTACAGGAAAAGTTGGAAACAATTATTCAAACTGGCAATATACCTTCTCTTAAGTTAGAAGTTCGTGACATTACTACCTGTGATGATTGGTTTATAGCTTATGAGTATGAAGTACCCACATTATTTTATCGTAGTGAAGATGGAAGCGATTTAAGACCTATCCCTCGTCCTTCTCCCCGGATAACATTGCAAAAATTTGAGCAAATTTTAAAAACTTATATCTAAATGTATTTGTCAGAGAGAGTGAACCTAGTACAGAATAAGCCCTAAATAAGCCTATAAAGAGGTTCACAAGTATATGAGATTGCGGGATTTACTAGCCACTATAGAAGGGATTACTCAATTATCTATACATCCAGCTTTAGATATTGAGGTGAGAGGCTTAAAGACTAACTCTCATACTTGTAGTGCGGGAGATGTATTTATTGGGGTGCCGGGAAGCAAGGTTGATGGTGGATATTTTTGGCATGATGCTATTGCATCTGGCGCAATTGCGGCAATAATTTCCCCCCAAGCTGCAGAAAATAATCCCCCACAACCTAAAGATTGTGTGGTTGTTGTAGCACAAAATATGAATCAAATCTGTGGCCAATTAGCTACTGTTTTTTATGATTACCCAGCCGAAAAGTTAAAACTAATCGGCGTTACAGGAACCAATGGGAAAACCACTATTACCCATTTAATAGAGCATTTTTTCAAGCAAGCCCAACAACCTATTACCTTAATGGGGACCTTATATCATCGCTGGCAAGGATTTGAGCAAATAGCAGTTCATACCACTCCGTTTGCGATAGAATTACAATCACAGTTAGCTGCAGCGGTAAATGCTGGCAATAAATACGGTGTAATGGAAGTTAGTTCCCATGCTTTAGCACAGGGGAGGATTTTAGGCTGTAAGTTCCAAGCCAGTGTCTTTAGTAACCTTACCCAGGATCACCTGGATTTTCATGAGAACATGGAAGATTATTTTAGGGCAAAATCTCTACTATTTTACCCCAATTATTTGCAGGGTAGGGCAATTATTAACATCGATGATACCTATGGTTGCCGCCTTATTAAAAGTATAGGTAACGATAATACTTGGAGTTACAGCACTCATAGTAGTAGCGCCGATTTATATATGAGCAATTTAATATATAAACCTAATAAAGTTAGTGGTATATTACATACACCTAAAGGGGATATTACTTTTGTTTATCCTTTGGTCGGTCAGTATAACCTAGAGAATTTACTAGCAGCAGTAGGAGCAGTTTTACATCTAGGGGTCGATTTACAAATAGTATCAGAAGCAATCAGGAGTTTTCCTGGAGTACCAGGGAGAATGGAGAAACTGCAAATTAGTCCAGATCAAGATATTAGCGTAATTGTGGATTATGCCCATACTCCAGATGGTTTAGAGAATTTACTTAAAGCCTCTCGTCCTTTCATTCCTCGTCAGATGATTTGCGTGTTTGGGTGTGGGGGTGATCGTGATCAGAATAAACGCCCAAAAATGGGAAAAATAGCCGCTGAATTAGCCGACATAGTTATTATAACCTCCGACAATCCCCGCACAGAAGATCCAGAGAAGATTATGCAGAATATTGTTGATGGGATACCAAATATAAGGAGCCCTATAGTGATTAGTGATCGCTCCCAAGCAATTCACAAAGCTATTATTCAAGCACAATCGGGTGACGGAGTTATAATCGCTGGTAAAGGTCATGAAAATTACCAAATTTTAGGCACAGAAAAAATATACTTTGATGACAGAGAGCATGCACGGCAAGCACTAGCTAATAGAAATTTGTCTAAGATATAGTCTGGAAGAAGGGAAGTAATAAGGGAAAATCATTGAAAAGTTTTACACAATTACAAAGTTAACTCGTACCTATAAAATTCCTACTCTGCAAGAAGTAGAACTCTATACATCTAGAGTTCTACTTCTTGCAGAATTTCTGCTGATTGCAACTTTACGTATACTTTTTGACCTCTAGTGCCTAGTCAAATAAAATTTATTCCACCTAGTATTGATTAATCAGTAATATTATTATTTTCGCTGACATTATAAAATAATTTAAACTATGTAAGGTAATTTTGTTGATAAACTCAGTAGTAGTATATATCAAAAACAAAATTTATATTTTCTGAACTTATAGCATCAGTGCATTTTAGTAGCTGGTGATTTCCCGAAAATAATTTCAAAAGACTAATAACTCCATTTTTTAAATAAACTGAATTCATGAATGTTTCTCCAACTCAGGATATTTCTTTTTACAGATTAGCTTTGGAGGGTCCGAATTCTCCTGAGGTATTCCCTTTAACTTCTGCAACATTACTATCACTAGTAATGTCACAAATTGACTTACTAATTGAATATAAAATTACAGCTACCTTATGGGTAAAATTACCTCCAGAAAGTATTTGGCAGTCTGAAATTGTTCGCTATCATACTGCATTGAATACTATTCCTAACATATATAGTTACCATCTAAGTAACAATAATTTAGAAGTTTCTGCAGAGATAAATCAAGATTCATCATTACACCACCTATACTTACAACTCGAACCAGATAGCAAACTAAAGAGGGAATATTTTTTTGTTATCATATCACCAGAATTATACAGTGTAGTTATTGCATATCGTCCAGAAAAGAAATTAATAGAGCCTGAATTTAACAATATCAGTCAAAAGAAAACGGCTTTTTTATTAGGAACCTGTTGTTTTAAAAGTAGAATTATTCAACGGGTGGTAGATGGTATTTATGACGCAATTGCTCCAGAAAATATCTCCAGAGACTTTATTCTTTCTGAAACGCCTAAACTAGAATTAATTAATAAGTTATTGATCAAACAAATTAAAAGGCAAGATGAAATTAGTCGTCAAGTTATTAGTCAAAAAGTTACTAAACTCCAAAAGCAAAATCAAAATCTTCAAAATTCTTTAACTAGCAGGTATGAATACTTAAACCTTGTCTGCCAACAACTTCTTACCCCCTTGACACATATGAAAACCGCATTGAGTTTGTTAAACTCTTCAGCTATGAAAGCAACGCAGCGTCAACGCTATTTGCAAATGATTAATAGCCAGTGTGATCGCCAAAATGCATTGATTAATGGAGTGAGAGAGTTAGTGCAAATAGAGAAGAATTTATATGAAACTGATTTAGAATCAGTTCATATTTCGGATGTTGTTCCCGGTGTTATTAGTACTTATCAACCTCTCGCTCAAGAAAAAGGTATTATGCTGGCTTACACAATACCAAATGAATTGCCTGCAGTACAATGTGTTAGTGGTGGACTTAGACAGATATTAATTAATTTAATTGCCAATAGTATTAAATTTTCCTCTCATGGTGGACAAGTTTGGGTAAGAACAAGGGTAAAAGGTAATTATGTGCAATTAGAGGTCAAGGATACAGGCATTGGTATTGCGGAGAATGAATTATCGAAGATCTTTGATAGCTTTTACCAGGTGCATCTATCAACCACAGAAGATCCTGGAGGAGCTGGCTTAGGTTTAACTGTGGTACAGCAATTATTACAAGTTGGTGGTGGTTCCATTACAGTAACAAGTAAATTAATGGAGGGCTCTACATTTACTGTAAACTTGCCAAAGATCATAGAGGAAAATTAATCATTGCCCATTATTTTATAGGGCTCGCAATGTAAAAATTACTTTTTGTTTTATAGCCTTGTGTGCTAAGTATTTATTCTTAAAGTTTGCTTTTCTTTGATTTCCAAGGGCAAAAATATGGTTAATATTTCCCCATGCTGTGGACGTTGTCGAACAATAAGCTTTCCACCAATTTCCTGGAATAGATGTTTGGTTGCAGAAAGATTGAGACTAATTGTTCCTGTTTCAGGTTGAAAAGTTAGCAATTGGCCTAATGCCCTACGTATAGGCGGGGTACATGGGGACTTGCAATCCTGTGTTTTAGGCTGAGGTAGGGGTAATAATTGCAACTTCAACTGACTACCTGCTGGAATTACATGTACCTGAATTCCACTTCCAGAGGGTAGGTTGCGGATGATATTTTCCATTACACCAGTCAACATTCTATCCAACATTATAGGGTTACTTACTACTGTTGGCAATTGTTGAGGTAACACAACTTCCAAAGTGAGGTTGCGTCTACTAGCAGTTTCTTGCCAACGAGGAATATTTTGATGTAAGACTTGATCCAAAGATGTAGCAGTAAGAGGTGTTTTTGTGAGGCTTCTATCAATATTGCAGGTTTCTAGTTCTGCTGCTTGAAATAATAATTCCATACGATCAATTTGTTCAGTGCATTCATGATCAATAATTTTGAGACGCCTAATTACACTTTCAGATAAATTACTCTGCCTCAGTAATAAGCGTGTCATAGTCCGAATTGTTGACAGTGGGGTACGAACCTCATGAGCAAACGCTTGCAAGAGTTCGATATCTTGTTTATTACTAGCACGGTAGGTATTTTCGGTCTTGTTATCTGATACCTCTGTTCCCCTAACATTATAGAGAGAATCAGATATAAGGGATTCTTTATCACCCTTTTCTTTATTTATATTCTCTGTTAATGGTTCCGGTATACAGGTCAGTAACCATTGACTAAACCGTAAAACCTGACTAATCTCTGGAGGATCTTGACTGTAATTACTGACTAATATTTCCAAATTTTTTTGCAAATTTGGATTAGTGAGCATTATCCTTGCCCCTAATGTTTGCCAAACTTGTTGTATGGTCTCTGGCTCAAAAGAAAGTATAAAATAGCAACTACCATTCTCTGCAGGTGTTAAAACTAGTAGTAGTCTAAGTTGTTCTGTGAAGATTAAGCAAAACTGCTCATCTGCTAGAGGATCTACAGGTAGTAGGGGTAATACTGACTCTCTCAGAGATATAACTGGCTCTAAATCAGCATCGGCATGAGGCATCTGAAATGGCATTAGTGCCAAGGGGTTAAATGGTTTGGATGTAAAAGTCACAGTTTGCAGACGGGGAGAGAGCTGAGGATGACTAAATACCAAAGCTGGTCCTGCAAATACCAATGGAGGAACAGTATCATCTTTGGTATCTCTATCTTTAGAAGGATTATCTAAAAGCATTTGTTCTGTTGCTGCAAGACTGATCTGCCACTGCTGATGAGCTTTTGCTGGTGAGCACTCAATTGTAGTCGACTGATTAGTGATTATAATTTCTTGTAGACTTGGCAATATCCATTTGTACACCGAGTTTAACCCCTTGACTTGTTAGTCACATGAAAGCATATTGGCAGGTTTATCACCACCTAAAAGGGTATGTCTATTTGTATTTAATTGTAAGTCGTAGAACCGAACAAGAAAGGTATGAATTTCCTATTTATTCCACAGAACTATGAAAATATTTGACATCGGTAGTGATTGCTAAATAATCATCTTCTATCAATATTAGCTACAAGTACAATTATGTCATAAATTGAGCATTCATTAGAGATAGATTTTTTTTTAGGCTGGTATTAAAAAAACTCCACTATGGGGATTTTATTCTTTAATTTTGGGGTTTTAGAGAAAGCCAAATAAACTTTTTCATTAACAAGTGAATTTGAGCCCAAGCAATAATTATAAGTTATCATAATAAAAATACCCAAAAGGAAATATCATCTAAATATTTCCTTCGCGAGAGATTTTGTTTATATAGGCATCATTTATTTTTCCAGTATAATTGATTAAGAAATCAGCGGTGTATATTTCAATATCTTCATATATAAAAGGAGATTAACAATTATGATTGGTGCCATTTTGCTGGGTGTTTCTATTAAAAATTACTATAATCCCTACTCCAAAATAATCTTACCTGTAAAATATGCTTATTCCATTGATTAGCTTGGTAATTAATATTGGTTAATATAAGGGATTAATTTTGTTTGTCAATAAATCAAGGCTTAAGTTCAAATCATCTCATTTATGAAACTTATTTAGAACCACCATCGTATAAAATTACTATATTTTAGGATGAATACTATCAAGGATAATCTTTTTTGAAGGATATTAGTCTAATATAATTGAGATGAAACTGAAAGATAAGTATCTCACCTTTAAAATACATACTAAAAACTAAAGCAGATGTATAATTTAATGCAATCCAAAATAATTTTCAGGATCAAGAGTTCATTAGAAAAACCATTCAAACTTCTGTCACGAAAATATATGGTACGAAGTGCTTATATTTAGGATATTAAGTAAATTGCTGTTATTTCTCAAGATATTTATTGTTTAGCAAAGAATAAGGTATGACTCCACACTCACAAATCAATATTTCCAGATTAAATTTGTTGTAATCTTTATCTGTATTAATACTTTCTGAGTAATTACAGCTATTTAAACCCAGTTATTTTTGGATTTTTACCTTGCTTTACCTTCATCCTTTACCCCTCTCTATCAAAATAACTACATGAGCATTACTCCCGAATTTGTTAAAGGTTTATTAAAATCTGAAGATATAGGTAAACGTTTACACGCTGTAAATCAAATCCGTACACTGAAACCAAAAATAGCTTTTGAGTTGATTCAAACAGCTATTGGCGATACGAACACCCGTGTCCGCTATTCTGCGATTAGCCAATTAGATACCTTAGGTAATCAGAATTTAGATATATCCTTGGATATATTGCGTGATCACTTGCTTAACGATCCAGAACCAGATATCCAAGCCTCTGCTGCAGACTGTTTAGGAGCCTTAAAATTAACTCAAGCATTCCCTGATTTACAGAAAATATATGAAACTACAAATGAATGGATTGTCCAATTCAGTATCATTGCAGCTTTGGGAGAATTGGGAGATAATCGTGCTTTTAAACTTTTAAAATCTGCATTGGCATCAGAAAATGAATTGATAAAAATTGCTGCGGTTAGCTCTTTAGGGGAATTGGGTAATATGGAAGCTATCCCTCTCTTAAAACGTTATACTAATAATCCAGATTGGCAATTCCGTTTTAGGTTAGTACAAGCCCTAAATAATTTGGGCGGTAGCGAAGCTCAAAGAATTTTGGAGAAAATGACTCAAGATACAGCTGAATTAGTCTCTGCAGAGGCCCAACGCTCTTTACAGAACTTTTGACTACTTATTGTTGCAAGAATAATTGTAGTGCTAGCAAAATTATTCGTCACTTACCTAAATATTTCTCCTGTGAAAACCTTAAAAAGCCTATATATGTAGCTTATCGTTGTAATCAAGTGGTTTGGAAATAAGAGAAAATATAAAGTAGATGCTCAAATTTAAAAAATGCTAAACATGAAGTCATGATTTAGCCAAGAAGATTTACATAACCAATAATCTGAAATGCGATAGGGTAATTTTTGACATTATATTGGGATTTTTCTTTATAACCAATATTGAATTTGATTGTAAGTGGTCAGCTGATGCTCCTAATTATGAAGATTAACAGAGTTATTCTCCTACATTTAATGATTTTGCACTCAATTTGGCCAATTACTTGATTAAAATATATGATCTCCATAATAAAAATATTTTAGAAATTGGATGTGGTAAAGGTAATTTTTTGTTACTGTTATGTCATTTTGGTAATAATAACGGTACTAAGTATAGATTCTAGTGAGGTACCGGTGCAAATCGACAATGAAGCAGTAGAAGAAGTCACTTTTATTAAGGATTATTATGGTGAGCAGCATGCTAAATATGTAGGTAATTTTATGTACTGTTGCCATACCCTAGAGCATATTCAACCAACATTTGAGTTTATAAATAGTTTACGCCGCTCCATTGGCTATCATCATGTACCGGTATTCTTTGAACTTCCTGTACTACCCGTGTTCTCAAGGATATGATCTTTTAAGATATTTCTTATGAATATACCTCTTATTTTACCCCTGGTTCTCTGGCGCGCTTATTCTGTTCTTGTGGGTTTGAATTTATTAATTTATAAAGATATTATAATAATGAATCTTTATTTATTAAAGCTATTCCAGTAGCTACACCTTCCAATAAAATTCACCCACTTGAAGAAACCCTGAAGCACACATAAGTATATCTACATGGTAAAATTAATCTATTATGAAGTTTACTAAAGGTAATAGATATGAGACCTTAAATCCTAAGATTTAAGATAAGTAGCGTTTTCACCTTTCTTGATTCTTACAGTTAATACTACTTTGACTAAGATAATAACTTGTACTTTATTATTTAATATTGTATTCAATTTAATCATTCCTCAATAAAATATTGAATATATACTTCTTGACAGGCTTGTCATATAATTTCTAATTATTTGTGATAAACCTAAAGATATACAATTGAAGCAAAATTGAAGTAAAAGAGTGAAAGCCAAGATTTACTTCAATTAGATGTAGTTCATGTATACAATTGTTTTAGGTTAAGTTATCATGATGACAATTTTGAGAACCTCAGCTAAAAAAANATNTATATATA
>NZ_CAIY01000013.1 GCF_000350105.1 Richelia intracellularis HH01 | reverse complement strand
AAATAGTATAAAAGTATGATGTATAAAATCCAAGATTTATTTATATTCTACTACCATAAAATATGGTTATTAAGTCGGTATAGTTTCATTTGAAAATTATGATACAAACTCCATTATTTTGAACATTCTCCGTATGGATATTATATGGATATTATAAGAATACACAAAACAATTGCATTGAGTTATTCCTATAATGAAGATATATGAGTCAATAATTATTGACTCATATATCTTCTAGCTAAATCATTTAAGTTATTTTAGGTATCCTTAATAATTTAAAAGTGTTAGTTTATTATCTCTAATATTTAGTAAGTTTCTTAAGAACCGAAAATTTAGTTTATTTTTTGTCTTATACTTTAGTTTTAATCTTGCTCTATGTGGAATAGACTCAAGTAAATATTATATTTAGTAGTAGCCTATAATAGGTATATTAAAGAAGTCAAACTGAAAATCGTAGATTTCTGTATTACCTTGAATGTAAATACTAGAAGTAAATTTTATGGGTTTTACTTTTAAATGTTAAAATGAATTAACTAGTTTCTAAAAATAATTTGTCAAATCACTAACTGAAAAAAAGCCTCAGTCCCTGTCATCGTTGAAAGGTAGGTATTCTGAAATTTATTCCATGGCAGTGAAAAAAGAAGAACAAAAGTCCCTGCTCATGTATTCCTTGGTAATCCCAGGGTTGATCATAATTGGCTCTGCCATTTTCTTATTTAACCGAGATTATTCCATTCTAGTAAGCGCAGAAAACAACTTATCAAGAATAGCAAACAACCAAAGTAGAAGAAGTAGAACTGGCCAACGGCGTCTGGATTTTATTTACCACCGCACAAGCGTACAACGAATTAATGTGCTAACAGATCAAGCATGGGGTTTAATCGGTGGTATTATTACTGCCATTGGCATTCATGGTATAGTGACAAACGATTTGACAGATAGTAAAAGCTCAGGAGGCAGCCGAGATAGCTCAGGAGGCAGCCGAGATAGTTCAGGAGGAAGCCGAGATAGTCGAGATGATCGCAGATAGACTTCCATTTTAAACCCAAGAGAAAAGGGGAAAATAAGCTGTCATTATACATCTAATTTGATAGCAAGCAGTTGACAATGGGAAGGAATATTTTTTACAACTAGAAAGTAAAATTTAAATCAGTAGTAATTTAGTTTATCTCTATTCTGAACCCCTTACTCGTTTGTTTTCCTTCTCCCTATAGGTTAGACTTCCAGTTCTCTAACCCAGTCAGAGAGCGATCGCGATAATACCCGTAACGCTCCTGCTTGCTTTTTATTTTTGTACTTAGCTCTGGCAAAATACCGAAGTTGGGTGGCATAGGTTGAAAATGTTTGGGTGATGCAGAACTAATAAAATCGAGTAATGCTCCCATCATAGTTGTTTTTGGTGAACTTAAAAGAGTTTTTCCCAAGGCTAGTCTTGCTGCATTCGTTCCAGCTAACCAACCACCAGCAGTAGCAGCTGTATAACCCTCTGTTCCAATTAATTGTCCTGCTGCGAATAAATCTGAGCGGTGTTTAAATTGCAGAGTAGGCAACATTAGTTGGGGTGCATTAATAAAGGTGTTCCGGTGCATAACTCCCAAACGTACAAATTCTGCTGATTCCAAGCCGGGAATCAGACGGAATATACGTTTCTGTTCACCCCAACGCAGGTTTGTTTGGAAACCCACCATGTTCCAGAGTTTACCGGCCTTATCTTCCTGTCGCAGTTGTACTATAGCATAGTAATTCTCCCCACTAAGACTATTGGATAGACCTACAGGCTTGAGAGGGCCATAACGCATTGTATCTTCTCCTCTCCTAGCTTGTTCTTCAATAGGTAAACAAGCCTCAAAAAACTTGGCTGACTCCAATTCAAATTGTTTTAACTCGACCTGTTCCCCACAACGTAATTTTTCCCAAAAGTGTAAATACTGTCTTTTATTCATTGGACAGTTAAGATAAGCAGCTTGACCCTTGTCATAGCGGGAAGCCATAAAAGCAATATTTTTGTTAATAGATTCTCCTACAATAATTGGACTGGCAGCATCAAAAAAACTTAGGTACTCCAGACCTGTAAAACTGTATAAGTCTTCTGCTAAAGTAGGACTAGTTAAAGGACCTGTTGCCAAAACAACAATTCCATCAGGAATGGTATTGATCTCATCGCGCCGCAATTCAATTAGGGGATGTTCTGCTAATGTATTGGTTAAATCTTGACTAAATTGTCCTCTATCCACTGCTAAAGCCCCACCAGCAGGGACCATATGCTTGTCAGCTTTACTAATAACAATAGAATTTAGACGGCGTAATTCCTCATGTAATAGTCCTGCTGCACGATCACTTGCCAGTGCACCAAAGGAATTGCTACAAACCAATTCAGCCAAATGTTCTGTATGATGTGCACCACTGAAGCGCTGGGGACGCATTTCATATAAAATCACTGGTACACCAGCTTGGGCAATTTGCCAGGCTGCTTCTGTTCCTGCTAAACCACCTCCAATAACATGAATTGCCTGTTTTTTCATACATTAAATAATTGACAGTTACAGTTGATTACTGGAAAGCATTGAATTGTCTCTTCTTACTTTCAATACTAACAGTACTTTGCAACTGGTGTTAATATTCCTGGTATCAGTTAATTCTAAGTGTAAGTGTTTTCTTCAAAGTCATGGGTAACTCTTTTGGGCATTTTTTTCGAATTACAACCTTTGGTGAATCCCACGGCAGTGAAATTGGAGTTGTTATCGATGGTTGTCCCCCAAGATTGGAAATCTCTGTAGATGAAATTCAAAATGAACTTGAGCGTAGGAAACCAGGACAGAGTAAAATTACCACACCTAGGCAAGAGAAAGACCAATGTGAAATTTTATCAGGAGTATTTGGGGGTAAAACCCTAGGGACACCTATATCTATAGTAGTGAAAAATAAGGATACTCGCCCTCAAGATTATAATGAAATTGCACGGAAATATCGCCCTTCCCATGCTGATGCCACATATGATGCCAAGTATGGGATTCGTAACTGGCAAGGTGGGGGTAGAGCATCTGCTCGGGAGACAATTGGTAGGGTAGCAGCTGGTGCAGTAGCTAAAAAGATTCTCCGTCAATTTTCTAATGTAGCAATTATTGGCTATGTGAAATGCATCAAGAATATAGAGGCAAGTATTGACCCAAATACTGTTATTGCGGAACAGGTTGAGAGTAATATTGTTCGTTGTCCTGATGTAGAATCTGCCAAAAAAATGATTAATTTAATTGAACAAATTAGAGACGAAGGTGATTCTATTGGTGGCATAGTAGAATGCGTTGCAAAAAATATCCCAAAAGGTTTAGGAGTGCCAGTATTTGACAAGTTGGAAGCAGATATTGCCAAGGGTGTAATGTCCCTCCCAGGAAGTAAGGGATTTGAAATTGGTTCGGGATTTGCGGGGACCTTAATGAGTGGATATGAACACAATGATGAATTTTATGTTGATGGTAATGGAGAAATTCGAACTGTAACTAACTATTCTGGGGGTATTCAAGGAGGTATTTCCAATAGTGAAAATATCATTATCCGCGTAGCATTTAAACCGACGGCAACTATTCGCAAACAGCAAAGAACGGTTACAGATGAAAGAGAAGAAACGATTTTAGTTGGTAAAGGCAGACATGATCCTTGTGTATTGCCCCGAGCTGTACCTATGGTAGAAGCAATGATGGCATTAGTATTATGTGATCATTTATTGAGGTATTACGGACAATGTAAGGTTTTGTAATAGTGATGGTAAATTAAAAAATGGCATTGAGATAATAGGCAATCCAACAAAAATGAGGTATCTGACTCCCATAAATATTTGTAGCTTTTCCTAAGCCTAATTATCAAAGGAAATATATCATCTTAGCAAAAAAATATTATAGGGAATGTTCGTTTAATATGTGGAGAATACTAAATACTAGGCATTCATAAAATCAATAGTAACTGGCATAAATATAATTTGGAAAAAATACCCTTTTACTTGAGTGTTATATGACTTTTATAAGAAACAAATATTATTGTATATAATTTCAATATGACATAATTATTTTTATATCCTTATAATCAAACTTAAATATTCAATCTCCAGTGGAGATTATTTCACACTTTTTCTTACTTAAGATATTGGATAACATTTAATTATAATAAATTTATTGAGTATGTAATTTGCTTTTATAGGCTAGCTTATAGATTATATAAGATAATTTTTAAAGTATATCTTGTATAAGATTACATCATTGCTATGATGTGAATCAAGCAGTGAATTTCAAGAAATATTATGAAGATTGTAATAGGTTTCTGTAGAATAT
>NZ_CAIY01000014.1 GCF_000350105.1 Richelia intracellularis HH01 | reverse complement strand
TAATTCCTATTAGATAGCTTCTATGAATAAATTTAGTCTTTCATTAAAAATTATATTGACTCTAATAATTAGATTATTTGAGAAATAAAACATTACTAAAATATAAGTTATTTAGCCTTATTTATAAGTTTTATTATACATAGTATAATTGTACCTACATCAAAATAAAAGATTTTCAATGGTAGTGAAGATTTAATGACCATCAAAATTACCAAGTTAATTCTGATATAATGCCCACAAAAAAATACAGTATTTTACTCCCCTAAAAGAAACTTGAAAAATACATATAAATAATTCAATTACCCTTGTTTTAAGTGATTTTAATAATCTTATTTGAATACAAGTAAACAAAAAAATATTTCGTTCAGAATAATACCATTTATATGCATCTCTACATATTTGGAATAGTGAGCCCTTTATTATATACTTTTTCCAAGTATTGCTCACTTAAAATTAACACTCTCTTATTTGAATCTTCTATTTTTAAGTACTTTTGATCACGTTTGTATTTTATACTGGAATAATTCGATTTTTTCTAGATGTTAGAGTTGTTGAATGTGGTGTTTAGTTTTATTAATTATACTTTGCTTAACCTAATCAAAATACTCAGTGAATTATCTCATACCTTTTAATTTGGGTTATTCTAGTACTAGTTTACTCTGCAACATACTTACTCAGATTTTTTATACTAGAATTCAGCTAATTAAGAATCAGTAATAAGTGGATTTAATAAAAGGTCTTTTCTACTCTAAACCTCAAAAATAATTATATTGGATAAGTAGGTTTAGTTAAGTATCTTGCCTATGATAAATAATATCTTGTAAATATCCATTATGTTAGTAAACATTATCTTAATGGTGAGATCATAGTTTGAAATATTCCGGAAGATTTGCAATTAGGAAAATCTAATCAAGTATTGATAATAAGTAAAAATCGGAAAAATGTAAATGGAAATTATTGATTAAATCTCGTAATATTTGATTGCATTAATTTTGGCGTATGGATCGTAATTAAAGTTAATTATCTGGAAGTACCTAATTCTATAGTAGCCGATTTTGTCACTTGT
The DNA here is from genome assembly GCF_000350105.1 of Richelia intracellularis HH01. Taxonomy (GTDB): domain Bacteria; phylum Cyanobacteriota; class Cyanobacteriia; order Cyanobacteriales; family Nostocaceae; genus Richelia; species Richelia intracellularis. The sequence goes on along the minus strand of NZ_CAIY01000014.1, from coordinate 5,471 downwards.
TTAATGTATTCCAAATCAGGCATGGGAGTTTTGCTAATCATACCCAACCATAAAAGGTATTCTATATTCCCCTTAGGTCCTTTAATTGGAGACCAAACCAAACCCTTATAGCAATACCCTAATTTTAGAGAAACCCATATAACTTGTAATACTGCATCTGCATGATCTTGGGGGTCCCTAACTACTCCTTTCTTCCCAACGCGATGTTTTCCCACCTCGAATTGTGGCTTGACTAACACTAATAGTTCTCTTGGAGGTTGAGTTAATTGCCATACTGCAGGCAAAATTTTAGTTAGAGAAATAAAAGATACATCTATTACTGCTAAGTCTGGAATTTCATTTTCTGTACCATACAAATCTTCTGGTGTTAAATAGCGCAAGTTAGTCCGTTCCCGTAAAATAACCCGTGGGTTATTACGCAAGCCCCAGTCAACCTGACCATAACCAACATCTATTCCGTAAACTCTTTTAGCTCCAGATTTTAATAAACAATCCGTAAAACCCCCAGTAGAAATACCACCATCCAGACATATTCTTTCCTGTGTAATAATAGGGAAAACAGCCAAGGCCTTGGCAAGTTTTTCACCTCCACGGGAAACAAAACGTGGTTGCTCCTGAATGTGAATCTCAGCTTGTAAACTAACTTCTGTTCCAGACTTGTCAGTAACATGGCCTGCAACCCTCACTTTACCTGCCTGAATTAACCGTTGAGCATGCTGACGAGAAATACATAAACCTCGTTTTACGAGTAAAATATCTAATCGCTGTTTAGCCAAACTAATACCAATTTTAGATCCTAAGGTTAATTAATGCCATTTTCCCTAATCCTACTAACAATTAACAGAAAGTAGTTGTTGCAGATACTAAATATTTCACCATTGTTATAAATGAGTTATTAACGACATGGATTATTATAAATATTGATACAATACAAATCCCTTACGTTATAGGTAAGGAACCTCCACACAAAAAATCTTAGAGTTATTAAGCTGAAAAATACTTAATAAGCAAATGTGAATTCCTAACTTACCGAATATCTCTATGAGCTAATTCGCTTTCTGAAGGCCCCTGTAATTATAAACAACTCTAAATATCTTTCTCGCTTAACTCTTGGGTTATATAGTCAAAAGGCTGATCGACAAAACTTATATTATTAATACCAGCTTCTTCAACTTTTTTCTTAACAATAGTTTTCATAATTTGAATACCACGAACAGTGGGACCAATAGGAACATTTAAAGAATTATATGTTTCTCGTAAACCTTGAAGTACACGCTCATTTAGCACATCTATATTTCCAGCGACAATTGCGTAGGTTGCATAGCGCAGATAATAATCCATATCCCGCAGACAAGCTGCATAACGACGAGTAGTATAAGCATTACCACCAGGACGAATTAATTCTGGTAGCTCATCAAATAAATTTAAACTAGCTTGCTTAACAATTGATGCAGCTTCTGCATTTATGGCTGTTGCTGCCTGTATCCTATCATTACCACTAGCAAAATATGACTTAAGATTGTCAACAGCATCACGATCAAAATATCGCCCTGCTAAATCATAATTTCGTATTATAGTTGTAACTGCGTCCTGCATTTCTTATCCTCTCAATTCCTCTATATTGGTTATTTTGATGCTTATCTAGCTTGCTTTCTCAGCCTGCAAAATTTTGTAGCGGCTACCCATAAAGGAGTAATAGTGCAAAAATAAATGCATACCCTACCCTAGAATCTTATGTTAAAGTCGACCTAATAGTGAAATCAAGTATTGAGTTTTGTATCAATTACATTATCCTATAATTCCTCAATTTAACGGGTTAAATTCTCTGATTATACTCGCAAAAATTTGGGAGCCGAAAACATGCAAACATAATAAAACTTAAAATTATCTGTTTTCCTCTTTTCCCCACTCCATCTATAAGTATTGGCTTGATAAGCCAATACTTCCTAATATCTCATTAAAAGCAGTCTTTATTCGGCATACCTAAAAAATCAAAATTAGGGCTGTAAAAACTCACTGGCTTTATTATCCTTTTTATTCCTATAGAATGATGGGAATAATAAATTTATAAATCTTCCCAGAAAAATGGCAGTAAAAATGCTAGGATATAGTGTTTCCATAACAAGCTCAAGTTAACGTTGGGCTAATATTTATATTATGGTTTTGATTGAAATACAAATTTTTATCCAGCTATATCGACCAAATTAATGATTGCCCCGATAATTACAAACGGAGAAGGCATATATGTGAATTTATCTTGTAGTGTAATGCTTGTAATTTCAAAAAAATATCCTAATTTAGACACAGTGGAGAATATAAAACTTAATATTTATTAGTGAAAAAGTACTAAATAGAAGTGTAAAAAGCACTTAGGATCTTTTGCTTGTATTCTATCATCTTTGTTTTATTTAATTCCGTTTTAGGCCTTCAGTTTTCTATGCTCTTACCATCTAAATGCAACATTACAATACGACCAAATTACAATTAATCTATATCATTACACCAAATGATAAATTGTTTGATTTCTTATCTAATTATCTTTTAGTGTTCCACAACTGAATTAAAGTAAATAGGGCTATTTCGACTAAACAGTCATAATAAAGCAACACATATCGTGACTTTATTTCTGAAACTCATACAAACGTACTAATCATGTCCATTAAATTCTAATTGCATCTGAGGTTAAAAACCCTAACTAGACAAGAGTTATTTTTTATGCACACCAGGCATACGTTATATTTGATTTAAGTAAATTGGCAAATAAGGAGCAACCATGACAACCCCACAAGAAATTCTTAGTATGCTTGGGGATGAAAAAATTAAAATGGTGGACCTCAAATTCGTCGATATGCCAGGTACTTGGCAACATCTAACTTTGTACTATAATCAGATAGATGAAATTTCCTTTACAGATGGCGTACCTTTTGATGGTTCTAGCATTCGGGGTTGGAAAGCTATAAATGAATCAGATATGGCAATGGTGCTGGATCCTAATACAGCTTGGATAGATCCCTTCATGAAGGAGCCAACACTGAGCATTATTTGTTATATCAAAGAGCCTCGCACTGGTGAACCTTATAAGCGTTGCCCAAGGGTAATTGCCCAAAAAGCGATGGATTATTTAGTCGCTTCTGGCATTGGCGATACGGTGTTTTTTGGTCCAGAGGCTGAGTTCTTTATTTTTGATGATGTTCGCTTTGATCAAACTGCCAATGCAGGTTTCTATTATATAGACTCCATAGAAGGCCGCTGGAATACAGGCCGAGAGGAAAATCCAAATTTGGGTTATAAACCCAGTTTCAAGGGAGGGTATTCCCCTCTTCCTCCCATAGATAACTTCCATGATATTCGTACGGAAATGCTCCTCACAATGGCTGATTGTGGCATACCTGTAGAAAAGCAACACCATGAAGTTGCAACAGGCGGCCAGTGCGAGCTGGGGTTTCGCTTTGGTAAAATGCTTCAGGCTGCTGACTGGCTAATGACTTATAAGTACATTATTAAGAATGTTGCAAGAAAATATGGTCATTCAGCAACATTTATGCCCAAGCCTATTTTTGGTGATAACGGCTCTGGCATGCATACTCACCAATCTATTTGGAAGAATGGGCAGCCCCTATTCGCAGGTGATAAATATGCTGGTCTGAGTGAAACAGCCCTATACTATATTGGTGGTATACTACACCATGCACCAGCCCTTTTAGCACTTACAAATCCTTCTACTAACTCCTATAAGCGTCTTGTACCAGGGTATGAGGCACCTGTGAATCTAGCCTATTCTCAAGGGAATCGTTCTGCTTCTATACGTATCCCTCTATCTGGAACCAACCCCAAAGCAAAACGCCTAGAATTCCGTTGCCCCGATGGAACTTGCAACCCATACTTGGCATTTGCTGCCATGCTATGTGCTGGTTTAGATGGTATTAAAAACAAAATAGATCCAGGAGATCCCTTAGACGAGAATATATATGAACTAACGCCAGAGGTACTAGCACAAGTTCCTTCAACTCCTGGCTCTTTGGAGCTAGCATTAGAAGCTTTGGGAAAAGACTATAAATTTTTGACAGAGCCTGGTGTTTTTACCGAAGATATTATTGAAACTTGGATAAATTACAAGTTGCACACTGAAGTAAATTCAATACGCCTACGCCCTCACCCTTATGAATTCTCTCTCTACTATGATGCCTAATTTAATAATTTAATGTTTGACTTTAATGCTTGAGTTAGTAAATAACAAGAACTTTAAAAAACTACATTAACTGCATTTAGAGGCCTTCCATTAATGGGTGGCTTTTATTATTTTTTCAAAATGGCTACTCAATTCAGCAATTAAGAAGCCCCAACCCAATCAAAAGTATTATTACCTCTGCTGGAATCGACTAATCTAGTTACATATATTTCATCTCGCTTAGAAGTCCAGTTGTGAGGAGCTGTTTCAGTAAGATTAAGTTCCTCGCTTATCCCTCCCAAGGTAGACTACTGAAAATTTTCAATAAACTGATAGTTACGTAACCCTGATAGTAGTTTTACTATGGATTTTCTCGTTTACATAGTTCTACTCTCTACTTTAGCATGACAATTAAGTATCAACAATATACTAAGTAAGCTATAAAAAGTTATACAATAATACAGACTTATGAGACTACAATGGTTTGATTCATGCTGATGATAAAAATCATCATACATATGGAGATTACTGGTAATCAGTAAAACCGACGTAAAAAATTACTATATCCCCTCTATTGAGGATTTATTATCCTAAATCAAATAATAAACCCCAATTAATAAATCCTTTGAATCAGTTCCATGATATTGGGCATAAGCAAGATAAATAACTTCTATATAACATCGAAATATTAAATCTGGTGAAAAAAATAACATAGTTATTAAAGCCATGGATAATTCTACGCTCATCAGAGACATGATGCAGGGTAATGACACTTATAATCTTTATTGGCAAAGGCTTAGTTGCTATAATTTTGGTGACTCCGAATTCACTTTTTCGAACATCACGAACCCAAATATTTGGAATACTAGCAGCATACACAGGTATTTTTATCAACAAATTTCAAGGATAGAATCTTTGATAGCGAATGGCAAGATGTCAATGTGACTGTAGCTTACTTTTTTATAGTAATCCTTGAGGATAGAAAGACATTATTAGAATAGTCAAATTCATTATTAATATTTTTTGCTTTTTGTTTTCCTATGATGATGGGCTACCAAAAAAGTAGGATAAGAGGATATTTGCTCCTACTTTTTTGGTAGTTTCTGAAATGTTTTACTCTTATCAGTCGCTAATTACCTGAGTTATTATAATAAATGCAAATAAGGTAATTTCAATGCAGAGTTCAAGGAATATATGAGTTATATTACCAAATTTTAAGAGTACCCTTATTTATATTCTCCTTAAATTACAAGTACTTTATTACCTTAGATTTGGTATCTTTGAAGATTATTTTTTTACTGGT
>NZ_CAIY01000015.1 GCF_000350105.1 Richelia intracellularis HH01 | reverse complement strand
AGAATAAATTATAATAAGTTGCAATGATATACTTAGGCTTTAAATTCTTGTTTCCCATATATAATTCCACTTAAAAGTCTATATAATTAGTAGGCTGATTTATATTGCTATATTAATAAACTGATTAAAATACCTCCTTTACATTGCTGAAATCTTGGAACTACTTCTAATAAGGAATAACAATTTAAAGATGCTATCCAGTTTTTAAAGGCAGCATGAAGTATTTAATGCAATATATAATCTTATACTTGTTATATATTACTTTTTATAACATATAAGTTATTTTAGTAAGCTAATTAGCTTCTTATGAGAGAAAATTTATAATTAAAAGTATTTTAGATAATATATAAATGTATTTATGATAAAAAATATCCGTATATCTATTATAGTTAATAACTATAAAAAAATCCATTAGTAATTTTAATAAAAGCAGATAGCATATAAATAAATAAGTAGTTTACATATGATTAATGTAGACTTGTTCGAGTTAAGTCTGTTAAATAATTGCGATTTCTGATGAAGTAACATTAGTTTTCTAGATTTATTATTTTATTTCTTATGTTCAGAATCTAATTCTTAATATTTAGGGTATTTGATATAATCATCCATATCAAATACTTATAGATACAAGTATGCTAAAATAGATAGTTTATGTACTAACTTCAATAGAATTGCATGAGTGAAAATAGAAGATATAAAAAAAGGTCACAGTTGATAATAAACTACGACCCTCATTCATATTATTATCTCAGTACAGAAATTAAAAATTAGACGAGATATGGTTCTTGATTAGTCTTAATCGTGCAATTGGAACGTGGATAAGTAACACAAAGCAGAGCGAACCCTTTTTCCACTTGCTCATCATCTAAGAAGTTTTGATCAGATTGATCAATTTCGCCTTCAAGTACCTTAACAACACAACTAGAGCAACCACCAGAACGACAAGAAGAAGGTAAGTCTATTCCCAATTCTTCAGCTGCCTCTAATATGTTAGTGTCTTCATCTACCTCGATGGTGGTATCGAGGTCATCTTTTTTGTTAATGAGTCTTACTTGATAAGTTGTCATTGTTCCAATTCTCCTCAAGCTTAGATTTGGCTTAGATTAAGCTAATAGTTTTTAAATTGGTAAATGCATAATTGCACAGGTAACCTTTATAGAAACAGAATACCTAAGAAGAACCTTAATATTTCTCCTCTTTTTTATTTGCAGGGTGTACCTGGAGAATTGCAATTACTGGTTTTCAATGATTTACAAGAACCGCAAGTATTAATAGCATTAGGGTCAGTAAATTTAAAGCCGCTATTCATCACACCATCAACAAAATCAATCACTATTCCTTCTAGTAAGGGGATACTCTTAGAATCGATATAAAGTGTCACCTTACCTTGTTCAATCACCAAATCATCAGGGTGTGGTTTACTAGTGATATCCATAGCATACTCATAATCACTGCAACCACTATCTTTAACAGAGATGCGTATACCCTTAGTGTGGCTATTAGCATCAGTAGTAGAATTCGATAGAAATCCTTGCAGACAAAATTCTGCTTTTTCTGTCAAGGTAATAGTCATTCGACCTCCTGAATTTTGGTGATGATCAATAGTGATACCAATTGGAACAATCAATCATTCAGACATGTTGAATTTTGAAATGCTAATTTAGCAAATACTTAATAATCCAAAATCTGTCTTGAAAAGGTTTATGGATATAAATAATACCCACAAACTTTGTGCAAAATTCCAAATGGCATAGTTTAGTTATTTATGATGGTTGGCAACAAAACAAAAATAATTAGTCCATAACAGCAGCTTAACTGGGCTAATAATTATTGGGAATAGTTACTAGTTATTTCTTCCATAGTATTGGATTGGGTGTAGCGCCAGGGTGCACTATTGCCGCAAACAAGACAAGAACGATTACGTTGGGAATGGCGTTTGGCAAATTCCATTCTAGATAAATCCATAGTCAATAACTGAGATAATAAAGGTTGACTAAATCCGGTAATCAGCTTGATTGCTTCCATTGCTGTTAAACAAGCTAATGTTCCCGATACTGCACCCAGAACGGAAAAACCTTGTCGATCCCAATCAGGCTTTTCTGGAAATAGGCAAGATAAACAAGGAGTGACCCCTGGGATAATTGTAGTGAGATAAGCCTCCATACCATCCATTGCTGCCTCTACCATTGGCTTACGCCAGCGTACACAAGCCTCATTTAATAGGTTGCGCTCCTCAAAATTGTGGGCACAGTCTAAAGTCATATCTACCAACTGTACTAAGGAATTCACATTTTCAGGAGTGATATATTCATCAACTGCATCTATCTGGACATCAGGATTGATAGCTTCAAGAGTTTCCTTAGCCTTAAAAACTCTGGGTTTGCCTACCCAATCATCTGTCATCAGAATCTGGCGATTCATATCATCAAGTCGCAAATCGCCACCTCGTACTAGGATAAGCCGTCCAACACCTGCCACACATAGGTAAAGTGCTGCTGTACCTCCTAGCCCCCCTACACCAGTAACTAGAACCGTCGCTGACTTGAGCCGTCCTTGTGCTAGCTCTCCAAAATTAGGGAGCATCATTTGACGACGATAACGTTCTAACTCGGTAGGAGTTAGATTAACCACTTTTTACCTCCTAATCAGATGTTATTTCTGTCAGCATTACTACATTTTTTGGCTTATTATGAAACACCTTAAATAGCTTTTGTTCTTGAGGTGTTGATTCAACAAAAATTTGATATGCTTTGCCCAGAGCTTCACGATAATAGGTGAGTTTGCCTGAAAGATTTAAGTTAGAATGGTTTTCATCAATTTCTTCTAAGTATTGTGAAAATTTCTTCAATATATGTAGACGATTAACATTTACTATTTCTTGTTGGTAGGAGATTTTAAAGAAATCAAGATACTCTTCGGCATCCACAAGTTGTTTAAATTTATCTTCATCCCAAATCATTATTTTTGCTCCATCTGTTTTAGCTGCTGCTTCATCAAGTCCAACTGTTCATAAATTTCATATGTTGTTTGAGCAACTTGTATAAGAGTTTCATAACCAGTTGGTAAGCCTTCTGCTAAGTCATGCAGATCCATTTTTATTTGACCTGCTTTACTATTAAGCTTTCTAATATTTTTCCTTAGAGATTCAATATTTGTTTGCTCTGCCTGAGACATATTTCTCCTAATAACTCAAGTTTATAAGTTTAAGAATCAGATGTTAAAATTTAGTGTAAAAATAAGGATTTTTACAACATATTTAAAAACTCATGATATCTTTTAAAGTCTTCCCACTTCTGGAAAAAGCCTAGCTAAGTCAATACCTTTTTGAACCAAGTTTTCTCCCTCTTCTGTAATCTTTTCTAAAGATTCAAAACCAAATCTATGAGCATCTCGCAGAGATTTAACTACTAGTAATAAATGACCAGAAAATACTAATACCCAGCCGAAGCCCTCATGATTCAAATCTACTATCACTTGTGCTAGTAGACCGGTTTCATTCTCAATACAAGCTGCTACTGCCCGATAAAAGGTTATAATTCGCCCAATTGTGAGGGGATCTACTTCCCCTTCTACAGAAATTTCTCTTTTCTTTTTTTTACTTACTATATAGGGCCTTAAAATTAACCCATCAGACCAATTACGGTAGGTATTGTAAATATCCTGACTACGAATTTGTTGGACAATTACTTCAAGAAAATTGGAATCAACTACTTCATTCCTAACAGTATCATTGATATGATTGTTATCATTAGTCATGTGGTACTAACCTTCCAATTCGATTTCTGATAAGGTTCCTTGGTCTTTTTGTAGAACCTTGCGTAACCAGGGGGGAGGATTACCTTTGAGAGTTTGTGTTAGCTTATTTAATATATTAAGAATTTCATCATCATCTGATCTTGATTTCACAGGAGTAACCTTTTTTTTAATCAGACGAGCTGCAGCAATTCCACCAATTTGGGATACATAAACGATAGTACAATCACTTAATGCATCTATTTTTGAGTCCAATTTATTCTCATTGTTATGCTGTTCTGAATCATTTTGAAAGTTAAGAGTTTCTAAGAATTTATAACTTTCTGGAGAAACCTCATAAACATCAATTTCTTGTGCCCAACCAAAGTGGGCATTTATGTGGATATGGTCACTTGTTGTGAATGCTATTTTCATTGTTCTAATGATACAAAATAAATGTAGAGCTAACTGACAAAAGTCAATAGGAAAAATACTTTTAGAATTACAAATTACTGTTAAGGTATTGGACTTTGTTCTCCTCCGCAGCCAAAAATTTGTTACCAATATCAAATAACATTTGCATTGTACCTTTGTATCCAACTTTGGTAACTTGACCATTACCTAAACGATCAAAAATCGGAAACCCATGACGGTAGAGAGGAATATGTAACCGTTTAGCAATTGCATGAGTATGGGAATTGCCAATTAACAAGTCTGAGCCCTGTGCTAACTGTTCAAAGTCTTGATAGTCACCAATAGTAACTTTCTCTATTGGTAGCTGTTCTAGTAGAGGCGAATGAGTAGTAGTAACAGCAGCATGAATTTCTGCTCCCATAGATTGCAAAAAACTAATGGTAGACCAGAGTAAATCTGGTTCTAATGCTAGCGATATTCGCTTTCTACTAAAATAGAAATGACTATCTAGCATTGCATCTTGCAATTGTTGGCGATCACGATCATATATTTTTGGTACAGGGTTACCACTTATATCAGTCATGGCCATAATGAACTCATCTACTGTTTCTAACCCTGTAATTCCCCTAAATACCTCATGGGGAATGCCAAATTTTTCTGTCAACATTTCTGCCGCACCATGCATACTTTCACCTAATGCCAGGGTAAAAGCAGAACTACCCATACTTTGCAGCTGTTTTATTGTTGTACCACCAACAGTAATTGGACTCCAAGATTCCTCTAAATGTCCATCCATGGATAATGATAAGTCTGGAACACAAACAGGCACTATTCCAAAGCTAGAGCTAATCTCTTTAATATGTTCTACGTCTCCGGGAGTAAACGCTGGACCAAATAAAAAATTAACTTGTTGTGGTTTCGTTTCTCCAGCTTGTGGTAGCTCTCTTATTATACTTTCAATTGCAGCTGAATACCCATCTTGCAATGCACCTTTGAAATCTGGGGCAGAAACCAAAATAATTGGTAAACTATTAAGTCCCGGATATTTCTTGCGAAACTCCTTTATAATTCGTTGCATATCATCCCCACGAGTCTCTGTAAGACCTGTGGTACATAAGCCAATTATCTCCGGCTTGACCTTTTCCACTAGGGTAAGAATTGATTTTTCTACATTATCTTCACCACCTAAAATTGTTGTAACTTCTGTCATAGCTGTCGTGGACAGGGGAATTACTTCTCGGAAATGACGTACTAAAATCACTTTGGCAAAAGCTGTACAGCCCTGAGAACCATGCAGTAATGGCATTGTTCTCTTTAATCCTAAAAAGGCTAAGGTTGCTCCTAAAGCTTGGCTCTGTTTAAGAGGATTTACTACAACTGCTTTATTGGAAATGTTAACAATTGCCATATCTGAGAATAAATATTAAGAAGTAAGTTTTATGGAGTGATAAAACATAGAGAGTATTTTGAAACTAAGAGGATCTAAATTCTAGAGAATACATAATTTTAAGATATAAAAACTTTACTAACTAGTCTTCCTCTTTATTCTTCCCTATTTTTCTTTTACCTTCCATGGAGCAGATTTGCGAATCTGCTCCCACACTGGGCTATGAAGGGCTTCATCTAATTCTCTTGCCATCTCAATCATACCTACATAGCCTGCATAGCGGTGATGACGTTCCTGGTTAATATCCAAGAAGGGTATTCTGGCCTTAAGAGCAGTGTACTGGTTACGACCTCCAGCAATAAGCATATCTGCGTTAGTTTCCTTAATAATTCTCAGAATTTCCTCAGGATTACCTTTTTCTAAAGTGATACCATTTCCACCTAATAATTGCTGAATTCGGGCTTTATCTTCTTCTGTACTTTTCTTAGTGCTGGTGGCAGTCACCTCCATACCCAGGTCTTTTGCAGCAGAAACAATTGACCAGCTTTTTACACCACCAGTATAGACTACTACTCTTTTCCCTTTTAAGCGATCACGGTAAGGAGCTAATGCTACATCTAAGGCAGCAGTTTCTTCTGCAATCAACTTTTCTGTTCGCCACTGCAAGTTAATATTGCCCAATTTCTCGGCAGTATTACGCAAACATTGATTTACATCTTCCACACCATAAAAAGATCCTTCAATATAAGGGATATTATATTTTTCCTCCATTTTCCTGCCCATATTTATTAGGGCTTTGGAGCAAATCATAATATTCAGCTTTGCTCGGTGAGCACAAGCTACTTCTTGATAGCGAGCATCACCAGTGATTTTTGCCAACACTCGAATCCCTAATTTGTCAAATAGGGGGAGAATATTCCAAATTTCCCCAGCAATGTTATATTCACCAATCAAGTTAATATCATAAGAAGTAGTATATGCTGGTTCAGCAGTACCAACAACATGGTCTAATAATGCCTCCCCACCAATTCGGTTACCTAGATTTTTACTACCCACAAATCCTGCTGAATTTACTGGAATCACAGGTAACCCAGTTTTTTTTGCAGCTATCTTACAGATAGCATCAATATCATCACCAATCAAAGCTGTAACACAGGTTGCATAAACAAAAACAGCTTTTGGATTATATTTATCAGCTATTTCTAAAATAGCTTTATACAAACGCTTTTCCCCGCCGAAAATTATATCATTTTCTGTCAAATCAGTAGTGAAGCCCATTTTATATAATGAGGAACCAGAAGACAAACTACCACGACTACCCCAAGAATTTCCAGAACAGGCAATCGGACCATGGACTAAATGTGCTGCATCTGTAATTGGTACTAGGGCAATCATTGCTCCATCAAATGCACATCCTCCTTGAGCAGCACCTGGTTGAGCCTGTTGTCTACAGGATTTATTGTTTTTCTTTTGACTATGTTGATTATGTTCGCATCCTGATTCTGTAAGCAGCTGATTGATTTTGCCTTGGGTAGCTATCATGACTTATTTTGGGTGTATAACTGGTAAGTGTTAATTAAAAAATAGGAATGGGATGTTAGTAGAAAATGTAGGATTGGATGTATGATTCTAATTACAAAATAAAAACTTATAATTCTGAGTGTTTTGCTGATTTAAGTGGGTTAGTGATAAACAAGTTCGAACAATACTTGTAAGATATTCTCTGCTTTAATAATTAAGTCTTATTCTTTGGCTGAAATCTACTATTTGTAGTACTTCATAGTGAATATTTTATTTGCAGCTGGGTAGAAGTACTTCAGGCAAAAACTACGCTCCTAAGAACTAATATCTCGCTCAATTTATTTTTAAACAAGCAAATATTTTACAAAATACTGGGAACAAGAAAGATTCTTACTCATATCTGCTGAAAATTTCCTGTATCAACTCAATTGGCATATTTATTCATGTAAAGTGAATAAAGCCTAAGAAGTATTTTATCTAGATAATTTGACTTATAACAAATGTACCAACTAACATTGGAATAATAAGGGAAAGGCAAAATTAATTATTTTGCACTTATAATTATTACCTTTCCCTTATTATTCATTTGTAAGTTTTCAGATCAAAACAAACTTAACGAACTAAGTCGAAGGATATGTCAGTCTCACCAGCAATATTACTGACACGGTCCATTTCATCTAACAAGGTATTAACAACCCAATTCAGGAGGTTAATACCACCCTTGTAACCTATGGTAGAGTAGCGATGCAGGTGGTGACGGTCAAATAAGGGATAACCAATGCGAACCATAGGAATTTTAGTATCACGCCATAAGTACTTGCCGTAGGAATTACCAACAAAGAAATCTACCGGCTCGGTAAATAGCAAACTACGTAAGTGCCACAAGTCTTTCTTAAGCCAAATATTAGCACCCTTACCAAATGGACTAGCATTTAGCATCTCTTTCATTTGTTTTTCGAATGGGGCATCACCATTGTTACATAGAATGTGTACAGGTTCAGCACCTAACTCCAACAAAAAGCTAGTAACGCCATAAATTAAATCGGGATCGCCGTAGATTGCAAATTTCTTGCCATGAACCCATGCATATGAGTCAGTCATCGCATCAACTAGGCGTCCACGTTCGATTTCTAGCTCTTCAGGAATAGGCTTACCAGTTATTTCTGACAAAGTCATTAAGAATTCATCAGTACCCTTGACACCCCAAGGAGATAGAGTTTTGGTGGTTTGACCCCATTCTTTCCTAATGAAATCTTCGGTTTTAATAGTTGTGTATTTTTGCAAGAAAACTGTAGCTTCAGCGTTACAAGCATCAGCTGCATCTTCTAACTTGGTACCACCAGGGTACATATCAAACTTGCCATTGTTAGGAGAATCCAAATAGTCACTACTATCGGAGAGAATCGTGTAATCAATTCCCATCAAACCTAACATCCGTTTGATTTCACGGTTATTCTCGGTATAGGTGTCAAAACCAGGCACTACATTTAATTTACCATTGCTCTTGCTCTTCTTCTTCCCTTGATTTAAGTTACCAAGAATACTCTTCATCATGTTGTCATATCCGGTTATATGAGAACCAACAAAACTAGGAGTATGAGCAAAGGGAACTGGTATGCTTTGGGGAAGAGCACCGGCATTTTTAGCATTGGTAATAAAAGAACCTAAGTCATCACCAATAACCTCAGCCATACAAGTAGTACAAACAGCAATCATCTTAGGTTTGTAGAGTTCGTAAGTGTTCTGCAAACCATCAATCATATTCTGCAAACCACCAAATACCGCTGCGTCTTCAGTCATAGAAGAGGATACAGCAGAAAATGGCTCCTTGTAGTGGCGGCTGAGGTGGGTACGGAAATAAGATACACAACCCTGAGAACCTTGAACAAAAGGTAAAGTACCTTCAAAACCCACTGCAGCAAAGATAGCACCGACAGGTTGACAACCTTTAGCAGGGTTAATGGTTAAAGCTTCACGAGCAAAGTTTTTCTCTCGATATTCCCAGCTTTTTGTCCACTCAGAAACCCGTTTTACCTCTTCTTTAGAGTGTGCACCCTCAAATTGTTCGCGCTTATTTTTGAACAATTCGGTATATTCAGGCTGCTTAAATAGTTCAACGTGGTCTACAATTCTCTCTGGATTCTGAGGCATTGGTGTATCTCTCTAGTTTCTGGGTAAGTTGCTAATAGTAGTTATATAAAGATAGCCATGGGGATATCATCCCTGGAGAGAGTTGCGAGTGATGAATTGTGAATAATGGATGAAACCTCATCCAGTATCCAGCATTCAGCATTCACTATTCCTGCTTCATATACTGGAGTTTTTACCCCTAGCTATCTAAAATGGTGAATTATGCAGCTTTAGTTTCTACAGCCTTTTTCTTCCAAGGAGTAGCCACTAAGTCCCAAGTGGGGCTATTCAGTGCCATGTCCATATCACGAGCGAAGATAGCAAAACCATCATAACCATGATAGGGACCGGAATAATCCCAAGAGTGCATTTGGCGAAAAGGAAGGCCCATCTTCTGGAAGACATACTTTTCCTTAATACCAGAAGCAACTAAATCAGGCTTCTTCGCTTTAACAAATTCCTCAAATTCATAAGCAGTTACGTCATCATAGATGATGGTAGCGTTATCAATGTAGTGTGTAGTACGCTTGTAGTCGTCACCGTGGGCAAATTCGTAACCAGTACCCATAACTTTAATGCCTAAATCTTCAAAAGCGGGAACAACGTGACGAGGACGTAGACCGCCAACATAGAGCATTACAGAGTTACCTTCCAAACGAGGACGGTACTTCTTAACTACCTCATCCATGATGTGCTGATACTTAGCAATTACTTTCTCAGCGTTGTCTTTGATTTTCTGGTCGAAGCGAGCAGCAATTTCACGAAGAGATGCAGCTATTTTAGTTGGACCAAAGAAGTTGAATTCCATCCAAGGCATTCCGTATGCTTCTTCTAAACTACGGCAGATATAGTTCATAGAACGGTAGCAGTGGATCAAGGTTAACTTAGCAGCAGGACCTTGGATCAACTCGTTGAGAGTACCATCACCAGACCACTGGGCAACAACACGTAAGCCGATTTCTTCGAGCAATAGACGGCTAGACCAAGCATCACCACCAATGTTGTAGTCGCCAATCAATGCAACGTCGTATGGACTGGGTGAGAAGTCAAGGCTATTATTCTTCTTAGCTTCATCATATTTGGGGAATACCCAGTCACGGATAGCATCGTTGGCAATGTGGTGCCCTAAAGATTGAGATACACCACGAAAACCTTCACAACGCAAAGGAACTACAGGCTTACCTATCTTTTTGGAAGTTTTCTTTGCTACAGCTTCAATATCATCACCAATCAGACCGATGGGACACTCAGACTGAATAGAAACACCACGGTGAAGTGGGAAAAGTTCTTCTATTTCCTCAATAATTTTGACTAGTTTTTTATCACCACCAAATACAATATCTTTCTCTTGGAAGTCAGAGGTGAAGTGCATAGTACCGAAACTATCAACACCAGTTTCACCTACATAGTAGTTACGACGACCGGACCAAGACCAGTAACCACAACCTACAGGACCATGGCTGATATGAATCATGTCCTTAACAGGGCCCCAAACCACTCCCTTAGAACCTGCATAAGCACAGCCACGAGCAGTCATTACACCAGGAATAGATTTGACGTTAGACTTAACACCACAATCAGTCTTACCTTCTTGGTGAACATTGAGGTGCTTAGCACGCTTTTTACGAGATTTTTCTGGATATTTTTGAAGAACTTCTTCAACAAGCTTCTTATGTTCTTCTACAAGATTATTGTCAGGAGGTGTCATGATTATGCCCCTATAATACTGTTTAGGATTAGAAGTGAAATGATAGCGGGGAAATTTAAGGTAAGAAGAGGAAAAGAGAAAGATGAAGTTTAAAAACGGAGTTTATTGTATACTTCATCCTTTGCTCTTTCCTCGACCATTTTGACTTAACCTTAGCTAACCAATTAATTACTTAGCACCAGCTTCTGCAGGCTGACCGATATCCTTGTTTTTGGTATCATCGTCAAGAATACCGTATTCAATTAACAGAGCTTCTAAATCATCCATTTCCATGGGAGTGGGAATGGTTAGCTTTTCATTGTTGATGATTTTCTTAGCTAATGCTCGATATTCCTGAGATTGGTTACTGTCAGGAGCATATTCGTTAACGGTCATACGACGCAATTCAGCGTGTTGAACGATGTTGTCACGAGGTACGAAGTGGATCATTTGGGTATTGATGCGTTCAGCCAAGTTTTCGATCAATTCAGCTTCACGGTCAACTTTACGGCTATTACAAATCAAGCCACCTAAGCGCACACCACCGGAGTGAGCGTATTTCAAAATACCACGAGCAATGTTATTAGCAGCATACATTGCCATCATCTCACCAGAGGTAACAATGTAAATTTCTTGTGCTTTGCCTTCACGAATAGGCATAGCAAAACCACCGCATTTAGCTAATAGCCACTAAACATAAAATGGAACAGTTTCTTCTGTGCTTTAGTGTATTAATATTCCTGGTAGGAATAGAAAGTGAGCTGATTTCTCTAATGAGTTGTTTGGAGAGTGATAAGTTACAAAATCTAAGTGAAATTATTAACTTGAGAGGAGAGATATTAACCCATTAAAATCATAGCTATTCAAAAATCAGAGAAAACAAAAAACTATTGACTAAATATGGATAATTATAAGCATCAAATAACCATTTAACTAAGAGTAACTGATGTAGAGAATAACTCAATAAAAGTAGAAATACCTGAATAATCAATCTATCCGTAACATTCATTATTATCTCTGTATAACAATGAATGTTACTCTCAAAAGTGCTATAAGAGTAAATAAAGTAGTTAGTTTATGCAACCATCAAGATAGATTGTTTTAAATAATATTTTGTTCCAAATACAATCTAATATTATATATAGTATGAATTTTGTTTTTATAAATAAAAAAGGCAAAAATATTATTTTATAATAATCTTCTTAATATATATTTTTTGTATAAATATATAATCGTAGCAGTTACAAGCATTATTGATGTTTGTATTAAATTAATTGACTATATATTAAATTCAATATGTGTTGTTAAGTCATAGTTGGTGAAACTGAAAAGTTTTATTATAGAACCTAAAATTTTAAATATAAAGGTAATAGCTATATGTATCGACAAGAATTTATACTTGCAATTATTACATAAGATTAGAGTAAAAGAAGTTAATAGAGTGTAAGCCTTAAGCAAGACAAAATCGAGAAAAGTTGATGGCAATAATCTCAAAAGATACTAATAAATATAGTAGTAAGCCTATCTATTAATATTTCTAATAAAAACATGAGTTTTCTTAGCGCTAAAAAAATATGATAGCAATCTATTTTTTCATTAAAAGTCTACAATTATTTAATTAGTAAGATTAAGAATACAAAAAAATACTTGTGTCATATCCGATTATTACAATAGGGAAAGGAAACTGATAATTCTGATGGTAGTTTTATTATATTGTGGACTACAGATATTTCACTTGGTATCAGCTGAAAATAAGCTTTATTAACAGATAGGGTTATGAAATCATAATCTTATATCCTAATTTATTTCCCAGCAACTCCAATTAATTTATCATTTGGAGGAATGTAATAATTATTTGCCAATTTTAATTTGCCAATTTTACCCTACATAACTGCTTCCCCGTTGATATTAAAATCTTTTATAATTATTTAGCTGTTGTTACTGTCATCATTGACATAAAAGGACTGAAAGTGTCCCAGACGCTAGAGAACCATCCCTAGCTGGAATAAAAATGATGATTACGTTTGAGTACTACTCGAGGGTAATCGCCAATCTTTTCTAGCATTTCGCCAATCTTTTCTAGCATTATAGTTAAATAATTAAATATGAAAGACCTCACTCTTTATCGCAACATTGGCATCTTCGCCCACGTGGATGCAGGAAAGACAACCACCACTGAAAGAATACTAAAACTAACCGGTAAAATTCATAAAATCGGTGAGGTACATGAAGGTGCAGCAACAACGGACTTCATGGAACAGGAGCAAGAGCGAGGCATCACGATTCAATCTGCTGCAACATCCTGTTTCTGGAATGACCACCAGTTTAACATTATTGATACCCCAGGCCACGTGGATTTTACTGTTGAAGTATACCGTTCCCTAAAGGTACTTGATGGCGGAATTGGTGTGTTCTGCGGTTCCGGTGGAGTGGAACCACAATCAGAAACCAACTGGCGTTATGCTAATGACTCCAAAGTCGCACGTATTATCTATATCAACAAGTTAGACCGTATGGGTGCAGATTTCTATCGAGTTGTTAAACAGGTAGAAAATGTACTTGCTGCCAAACCTTTAGTTATGGTGTTACCGATTGGTACTGAAAGTGACTTTGTTGGAGTGGTTGACTTACTTACCCGGAAAGCATGGATATGGGATGAGTCCGGCGATCCTATGAATTATAAACTTAAGGACGTTCCTTCAGAAATGAAGGATGATGTAGAAGCTTACCGTGAACAGTTAATTGAAAATGCGGTTGAGCAGGACGACGAGTTGATGGAAAAATACCTAGAAGGAGAAGAGATTTCCATTGATGAAATTAAAGCTTGTATTCGCAAGGGTACCATTAATCTTTCTTTTTTTCCGACATATTGTGGTTCCTCCTTCAAAAATAAGGGTGTGCAACTAGTTCTAGATGCGGTTATAGATTACCTACCTAACCCTACCGAGGTTAATCCCCAACCAGAAACTGATTTGGAAGGTAACGAAAATGGTAATTTCGCCATTGTCGATCCTGAAAGGCCATTACGGGCATTGGCATTTAAAATTATGGATGATCGCTTTGGCTCTTTAACCTTTACCAGATTATACTCTGGTAGAATCCATAAGGGTGATACAATTTTTAATACAGCTACTGGTAAAAGTGAGCGTGTTGGGCGTTTGGTAGAAATGCACGCTGATTCCAGAGAAGAAATTGAATCTGCCCAAGCAGGTGATATTATCGCCATTGTGGGAATGAAGAATATCCAAACCGGACATACTCTTTGCGATCCCAAAAATATAGCGACCTTAGAACCCATGGTTTTCCCGGAACCTGTAATCTCCATTGCAGTTAAACCCAAAAAGAAGGGAACTGATGAAAAAATGGGTCTTGCATTGAGTAAAATGGTACAGGAGGATCCATCCTTCCAAGTCGAAACAGACCAGGAAACTAGTGAAATCATTATTAAGGGTATGGGTGAATTGCACCTAGACATAAAAGTGGATATTCTAAAACGCACACATGGGGTAGAAGTAGAAGTTGGTAAACCCCAAGTTGCTTATCGGGAATCCATTACTAAAGCCATTCAGGATAGCTACACTCATAAGAAGCAATCCGGTGGTTCTGGCCAATATGGTAAGATCGATTATACTGTTGAGCCTGGCGAGCCTGGTACGGGCTTTCAATTTGAGTCCAAGGTGACTGGTGGTAATGTGCCCAGAGAATTCTGGCCAGCAGTGCAAAAGGGTTTCGAGAGTAGTATTGAGAAGGGAGTAATAGCAGGATTTCCCTGTGTAGATTTGAAAGTAACCTTACGAGACGGTGCTTATCATCCGGTTGATTCTTCTGCAATTGCCTTTGAAATAGCAGCAAGGGCAGCTTATCGTCAATCATTACCTAAAGCTGGCCCTCAAATGTTAGAACCTATCATGAAAATTGATGTATTCACTCCAGAAGATTATATGGGTGATGTAATAGGAGACTTAAATCGTCGTCGGGGAATTATTAAATCTCAAGATCCATCTCCTACAGGAGTTCGTATCAAAGCAGATGCTCCTTTGAGTGAGATGTTTGGTTATATTGGTGATTTACGTACTATGACTTCTGGCAGAGGTCAGTTTTCTATGGAGTTCTCACATTATGCACCTTGTCCTACTAATGTAGCAGAAGAGGTGATTAAAGAAGTTAAAGAAAGAGAGGCTGTGAAATAAGATTATAAGTGGGGTATCTTACTTCTTAATGTAAGACACCCCACTTATAATGAAAAAATTTGAATACAAACTTTACTTAGCCTACAGATCACTTTTGAATACATTTAATTTAAAGGCTAATAATATATTAAATTTTGATTATTAATTATCTGAATAAGAGATTTAAACTCTTATTTATTCTATGTATTTACTGAAATTTAAAAATAAAATAATCATAGGATAATCATTATTAGTTTAATTCCTTGCCCATTCACACATATTGATTTTGGCCCAAAAAGAAATCAATAAAGTCGATATGTTCAATTATTGAGATTTAGACATTCTTGGGAAATTATTGGTTCTCTTTCCGTTATGGAGGATATCATTTTTCTCTCTCCATATAAATAGATTCATAAACACCTGGATAGTTGTGTTAAAGCAAGGTAAGCCTAGACAAAATTATGACTAGAAGTTTGAATTCCCTGAACATATTGTTTTAAGTGTACCTAATAACATTTTAATTGATATGAGTTTGGAATAATATCAAGTCAAAAAGTATCATTATGATATCCTACACTGTATACCAAACAGGAAGATAAAATGCAGTAAGTTATGTACAGAGGAAAAGAATTCAAATAGACATTTGAGCTACTTAGGTCTGTTTCGTAAAATTATTCCCAATAAAGCAAAACACTAGTTTAGGCTGCGTGAAGTTTCCTTGAATGTAATTTATTTTGATATTTACTTCATGATAGTAACTGACTTAATAACAAAAACACCATTTAAGGGTAATATAGAGAGAGTTTCATCAATAAATATCACTCTGAAATATTAAGTTAATCCCTGATTAATTTAATAAGAAATACAATTAAATAAACATTTAATCTGGTGATTTATAAACTAGATAATTTCTGTTATTTTACTCGCTTTTTACAAAATATAAACTCTTTTAATTGTAATAACTTAGTAGTTAAAACTTTATCTTTTTAAAGCTTATATCTTATCTTTTACAAGCAACTATATGAAAAATATGCCAATATTTTTCCTCATCTAGTGCAGTCTTACCTAAATGTTCTTCCTCTTCTAACATTTCAATAATAAAACTTTGTAGTAAATCTTCTATTTGCTCGCGAGTGTGATAGTTTACAGAGGAATTTATTGCCCATGAATCACGTATCCCAAATAACTGACCGCAAAATCTTCCTCCAGAAGATAGAGATGTAACGATTGTATCCCACAGACGGGGAAAGTAAAGAGATTGGCAAAAGGGTAGAGAAAAACTAGCATTAATTAAATCTACAGACTTCGGTAAGACTAAACTTTCAAATCTCATCACATCCGTCTGCAGTTTGTGGCTGTCAATATTTTGATTACACCTTATACGACTGATACCTTCTTTATCCCCATCAATTGCTAAAACCCACCAGCCACGGCGTATTAGTTCTAGGGTATCTCTTCCATTCCCACAACCTAAATCAACTGCAAATTTTGTCTTGCTACTATACTGATTTACACTATGAAAGTTTGCTAAGGCTGCTAACAAAGTATCTCTTGGTGGACGGCCTGTAACTGCGTCGTAGTAGGCAGACCAATCACGTTCAAAGGATGAATTTTGATCTATATAATTTACTGATTGTGACATCACTTAAATTCTACTCAGTTAATCCTGAATAATGAAGGAAACTGCTTATATTATCCCAAATATTTACAACATAGAGTCTCTGGGAAGTAAATTAGGACTGGAGTCAAAATTTTGTAACCTAATTTGCCTATAAAACTTTTCTATATTGCAATCAAATAAAAATTATAGAATACAGTCTTAGCAAGAATTAAAAATATAGCCTATCCTAAATTGAACTATAATTAATTTTGTTAAACATATTTATAAGGTTTCACTCTAGTAAAATTATTTTACTAATCGTACCTAATGGAACATGTTCTCAGCTCTCATCATTTTGCTTTTGGATAAATTCAGAGCCCTTAGTATTTTTTAGTAATGAATATATAATTGTTCTATTTTTGACTTTGGTATGCCTCAAAATCATTTTAATTGGAATATTACTAGGTAACATCGCTGCCATTTAATATATATCCAGAGTAATAAAAATTTTCATCATAAAATATTACTAAGGCTGCATTTATTCAAACTAGTATCTATAAGTATATATTGGGTTTTTAGAAAAATTCTATTTTTATTTTTCTAGATATTAATTTGATATAATTAAAGTTTTTTGCTACTTGAGTAACCTTATAGTCATGTAATTTTTTACGTAAGGTCAATTATAAAGTTCTTAGTAGGCTATATATCTATTTAGTAGTTTAAGAATGATCAATAGAAAATAACATATTAACTGGTAAATCAAATGATGATCAAAAAATTAAGTAAGATATGCTATACAATTAATTTATCTTGAGGTATTATTTACTCACCACTAATTAATGCTACCAATTATTCTTAATAGGGCATCAAAAACTGTCTTCCTGAGTATACTTATCCTAATATTTTAACTAATACAGATTCCTGGACTTACTAAATTATTAAAACTACTTAGATCATTAAAAAATAAAAAATAATCATTCATTATATAAATGTTCATCTATAAGAGATATCGTTTACTATAGTGAGTATTAAGTATAGTTAAATCTAACTTTTTTAAAATTTTAAGTAGTTATTTATCCCCATACAATCTCTCTCTGGTTGACCACTATGACTAATATATACAGCACTAACTGTAATCAATAACTTATGTGTCTTGAGATTATTAGTATAGGTTCAGACTGTGATATGAAATTCTATTTTTAATAGAGGTAACTCAGTGCTATTACCCTGAAGTTTAAGTTAAATATCCAGATTGCCACCGATTATAAAACTACATAAAAACTAAAGAATACAAAATATAATGTAGAATATTATATTTTGTATTCTTTCTAGAAAAGAATAGGCAATCAAGTTCATAGCTGGCAACATATTGATTTAATATTTGTATCTATATATCTTAGTTTCAGGAATTATATCACTTATAAAATATATGTTGTGAATATATCTATTGATTAATTATTTATATTCGGAGAGCCTTACTTTAATAATATAAAGTGCTCTTGGAAAAATCTACCGTTGTTTATGCCATCTTTTTTTATTAACTTGTACAGTTTAATCTCTGCAGAAACTCGATTTAAATATTAAATCTATTGATACAGTAGAGATAATATAAAATTAGTAAAAAGATCGAGATAATTCAAAATACTTAGCTGAGATTGAAATAGCCGTAACTTATACAAATAATCGTTAGACTAACTAGAAAAGCCTGGGAAACTGGATTAAGTAAATTATTCCTCATAATAATTTACTTTTTAAGAAGTATGTACATACTATTAAACTAATTTTGTAAATTAGTTTAATAAGTTTTTAGTTAAATATTGTATAATGTTCATTTAGCAGATCTTTTATTTTATCTAATGAATTTAATTTATCGATCCAAAAAGATTTTATTAAGTATATTATATTTATATAATAGTAAGTAATAAGTGTAAACTAGTATAATTAATTTATCATTATAATCAGGATTTTACACTATCTATAAGTACTCAATGATAATAATCTAGACAAAATAATTTCACACATATGTAAAATATTAGAGAATATTGCTGAATAGGAAGTTTTTAATGCGTTAATAACGAATATTTATACTTACCGATCCTGTAAATTTTATGTAATTGTTTCTTTATAAGCCATTTAAGGCAATTGTTAAATTTGCTATGTAAATATATTCTTTAATTCTCCATATTTATACTTAAATCCCTGCTGTGAAGCTGAAATATCAGTTCTTCATGGACAGAAATTTATCAACCTAGTCTTAAACTAAGAATAGTTAGATGTATACAATAATATGGGTAATGAAAATTTCTCAAAAAGTAGCAGATATACTATGGTCAGTTACAGAAAGATACTTAGCTTCTTTAACAAAGGAAGAACAGAATCAAATTTTGAGCCTTACATCGAAAAATTGTGTCTGTCCTATAACTGTTTCTGATACTGAACAAACTACTCCTTCAACTAATTCATGAAAAATAGCTGTTAGTTCTTCTCTAGTAATCATATCCCAGAATCCTTCGGTTATAGCAATACTACGCAGAACCTCCTTCCTATTGGAATTTGTTGCTACATGTAATTCAAGGTTTTTTGTTAAAGCTTCCAGTTTTTGCTTTTTAATACTAATTGTAATATCAAAATCAGGGTCATCTAATTGTTTTAGCTTGAATATTTGTTGTTGTAATTCTATTATTTCAAATGGAATTATTTCTATATTCTCAACAGGCATATGTTCAGCTATATCTTTGGAATTTTGCTTTAGTTTTTGAATAACAATATTAATTGCTTCTTCTAAACGAAAATAAGTTCGTACATCACATTTTTTAGATTGTCTGGGTTTAGGATAAGCACTAGGACATTTTAAATATTCATAGGTTTTGCCATTAATTTTTGTCGATTGTTTTTCCATTGTGGAACCGCACTTTGCACATTTGCATAATCCTACCAAAGGATTGCTAGCATATCTACGTCGACCGCAAGGATGAGTTGCCAGGATTTGGATTATTTGTTGATGTTGGGCAAGTGAGATAATCCCTTGATGCTGTGATTCTAGTACTATCTTTTTCTTCGGTTCATATGGATAGTAACAAATCATTCCACACAATTGTGGATTTTCCAGCCATCGGCGGAAAGAAGATACATCCCTAGGAAAATCCTCAAATTTATACTTTCCCACCCGTTCTAAACCATATTTACGAGTTAAGACTCTAATTGTTTTTGATAATTCCCCCGATTCTATAAACATCTCCACACATTCACGGGCAATATCTGCATGAGTGTTATTAGTATTTCGATATAGTTTGTTGTTAGGAATTACGGAATCTCCATACTTAATAAACCCAAATATTGCTTGGTAAATTTTCTTTTTTTCTTGGAAGTATCTATGACCTTGTGTGGCATTATATCTATTTTTATCTCGTACTTGTGCAGACATAGCTGCCAATATACGACTAGTAAATAATCCCTCTGGGGTTTCTAAGTCTAGACTACCACCATCAAGGAATACTAACTCAACTCCAAACACTTGCAATTCACGATGTGCAACCTCCCATCCTAAAGCTGAACGTGTAAATCTATCAAAACATGGGACAATGATTTTATCTACTTTTCCCTGTCGGACTAATTCTAAAACCTGGTTATATCCCCTACGCTTTTCATTGGCACCAGATTCTATATCCCAATGAATTTGTTCTTCAGTCAACCCATACTGCTTTAATTTATCAATATAACGCTCTAACCCATGACCCTCTGTGTGCTGTCTTTGGGTAGATACCCGACAATAGCCTAATGCTCTTGATAAGTCACGCATAAAAGTTTTTTTTCAGGAGATACCAAGAAAATCTATTATCTAATGCTGCAAAAGCCTATACTGCCCATTTTTGACAATTAGAAAATAATTTTGTTTTAAATTGTAGATTTTAACCTAAGATTTATTTCCTTTACTCCAATCATAAATTTTCCAGATGATCGTGAAAATAGGTTTTTAACCTACCTCTTAAAATCTGTTTTAACATCCCTGTCATATCTGCCTGAAACTTGGGTGTAGTTAGCAAAACCACCGCATACAACGTCTCCTAATACATCATAAGACACAAAATCTAAGTTTTGGTAAGCACCGTTTTCCTCCAAGAAGTTGATAGCGGTAATAATGCCGCGACCAGCACAACCAACACCAGGCTCAGGACCACCGGATTCCACACAACGTACATCACGGTAACCAGGTAACATTACCTCTTCGAGCTCTAAGTCTTCTACTGCGCCTCTCTCTGCTGCTAAGTGCAGCACAGTGGTTTGAGCCTTGGAGTGTAACATTAAACGAGTAGAGTCAGCTTTGGGGTCACAACCCACAATCATAATGCGCTGACCCATTTCAGCCATAGCAGCAAGGGTGTTTTGAGAGGTGGTAGACTTACCAATACCACCTTTACCGTAGAACGCTATCTGTCTAATCTTCTCGTCGGACATGATTAATAATTCTCCTGCAATTAGTTTGCTTAATGGGTCTTAAATTTTGTGTGAGTCGTCCACCCCTGTTGGGTTGTAAATACAGTATTGACCATGTGTAGAACTGCACCGGTGGTGCTCGTTCTACACCCAAAGTATTCATGGTTGTTAACATAGTTATTAGTCGTTGAGCAAATTAACTAGATAGTGATTTTTTTTACCTACTTTACTTAATACTTGTTGGGTCAACTGCTTCTACCACCAAATTTTGACCAACGTGCTCTTTTAACCTAGCTTCAATCGCCATCTTTAAAGTTGCTATACTACTAGGACAAGAGCTACAAGCACCTTTTAGTAAAACTCTGACAGTATTGCCTTCTATGTCGTAGAATTCAACATCTCCCCCGTCATTCATCAAAACGGGTCTAACTTCTTCATCTAATACTTTTTGTATGAGTATGATTTTTTGCACAGTGGTAAGTGTCTTTGATAAGCGTTTACCACTATTATTATCTTCAGGTAGAATGGAAATTCTAGTTGGCTTTTCCCAAGTTTCTGCAATTATATCATCAATATTTGACAAACAAGAACCACACCCACCACCAGCCTTAATATGGTTTGTTACTTCCTCTGCAGTAACAAGTTTGTTCTCTTGAACAACCCGACGAATTTTATTGTCACTTACACCAAAACAAGTGCAAATTAAAACACCCTCATCATCATCTTTATGATTTTCTAGTTTGATGCCCCTATAACTGAATATAGCAGTTTCTAGAGCTTCTTGTCCCATAACTGAGCAGTGAATTTTGGCTTCTGGTAATCCGCCAAGATAATCTGCAATATTTTTATTATTTATATTTAGGGCTTCATCTAAGGTTTTACCCTTAATGATTTCCGCCAAAGCCTCTGACGAAGCGATCGCACTTGTACAACCAAAGGTCTGAAAACGAGCGTCAACGATCCTATCATCCGTTACATCAACCTTTAGGTGTAGCCTGAGAGCATCTCCACAAGCAATACTACCCACCTCTCCAGTGGCGATTTTTATTCCTGGCTCGCCCTTATCTTCCAATACCCCCTGATTTTTGGGATTATAGAAGAGTTCCAATACTTTATCTGTGTAGTCCCACATAACATAATTTTAGGTTTTTAACTTCAGTTGTGTCCAGTTAAGCTATTTTGGATTGTAGAAGTAGGGTTAACCGAATTACCCGTGGGGGTAACATATTCTTGGCTACCGATGAACTTAATTATGAGTAAGCACTTGCCCCTGTTCTTGTAACCAACTAGCATCATCACTTTTAAATGGTGACAAGGCACGTAAGCGTTCTATAATGGCCGGCATGACTTGAATAACTGCATCGATTTCCGCTTCTTCAGTATAACGACATAAGCTAAAGCGAATGGAACCATGTAAAGTAGTATATGGCAAACCCATTGCTCGTAAAACGTGAGAAGGTTCTAAAGAGCCAGAACTACAAGCGGAACCGGATGAAGCACAAATACCTTTCTGGTTGAGCATTAATAAAATAGCTTCACCTTCAATGTATTTAAAGCCAATATTTGTGGTATTGGGCAATCTATTCGAAACATCGCCATTCACTTCACAGTTGGGTATTTTAGTTATCAGGGCTTGCTCTAAACGATTGCGCATTATTTCTTGTGTAGCTGCTGTTTTTTCCAAGTGTAATACTTCTAACTCTGCAGCTTTACCTAAAGCAACTATCCCCGGAACATTTTCTGTCCCTGCACGACGACCCCGTTGTTGCCCTCCACCAATTAACATAGAACGGAATCTTACCCCACGGCGTACATACAATGCACCTATACCTTTGGGGGCATGAATTTTGTGACCAGACATAACCAACATATCAATGTTACTAGTCTGCATGTTTATGGGTATTTTCCCTACGGCCTGTACCGCATCCACATGAAAAATTGCGCCTTTCTCTTTTACCCGCACCCCAATTTCCTCAATAGGGAACACAGTACCGGTTTCATTATTAGCATACATAATTGAAACTAAAGCCGTGTTGTCGTTCAAAGAGGTTTCTAACTGATTTAAGTCTAGTTGTCCTTGGCTATTTACTGATAAGTAAGTAACCGAGTAACCTTGTTTTTCTAACTGCTTGCAAAAAGCTAATACTGCTGGATGTTCTACCTGGGTAGTAATAATGTGACGCTTTTCCGGTTGTGCTAGTAATGCAGCACGTATAGCTGCGTTGTCTCCTTCTGTACCACCACTGGTAAAAATTATTTCTGATTCCTTAGCACCTAAAAGAGCCGCAACCTTTTCTCTAGCTTGTAGAACAGCTTTACTAACCTGACCACCAAAGGTATGCATACTAGAGGGATTACCATAATATTCTGATAAATAAGGTACCATCACCTCTACAACTTCTGGATCAACCTTAGTAGTAGCATTATTATCGAGATAAATACATTTGTTTTTCATGACTTTTACGTTTCTGTAAAAAAAGCCAATTATGTTTGGAGTTGAGGAGTTTGGAAGTTAAGAATATATAAAATGTTAATTCCTTAACTCCTGTAATATAAAAGGAGGCTAATGATCCCTTTAAATAGAATGTTCAAAAGTTAACCTAGAGAGTCACTTTCACCATTTAAAATTTTGCTTCTACCATAGTTCTAATCCTACCTACTTGGCACTAGATCTTTGTTCTAATTTCTCAGAGAATTTTTGAGAGTAAAAATTAAACCACTTCTCCCAATAATCTTGTTTTTTCCTCAGCTTAGTAATAAAGCGATTGTACGTAGTAAACCAGCTTTCCCAATAATCTGTCGATTCTTGAACGCAACCATGACTGGTAGGACAACTAGCTTGACATTGAGGTACAGTATTCACACTACCAGAACAATTTGTACATAAATGGGGATCTATCCAAAAACGGTTATTAAATAACTTGATTGCACCATTAGGACATACTGGCTGGCAAAGATAGCAGGAAATGCACTCACTGGTAATTTTGTAAGTCATGATTATCATCCTTCTTATGAGGTTGATGATTGAGAATTAGTAATGATTAGTAGTTAATAGGGAATAGGAAATAGAGAATATTTAGTTTTTTCTCTTCTTCCATCTTTTCCCACTATTTACTGCTCTTTAACCCATTGCCGGTGGAACTCTAAAGCAATCTTATCTACTAGGTCATAAGCCTCAACAGTTTTGATACCTGCTTGGTGCAATTGCTTTTTGGGAAGTTCTCCTATTTTGGCAACTAATACTCCTTTACAATCACTAAGTGTCTTAATGATGTTATCAAGAGTTGCATTTTCTCCATATCCACCTTGGCAATAGTGGTCAACCCTACGATGGGCAATAAACTCGACAGTTTTACCATCTACCTCATAAATTTGAAATTCCTTGGCATGACCAAAGTGCTGGTTTACCAATCCACTACCCTTCGTTGCAACTGCAACCAGAATTTTTTGGCCACTGGTTACTAGGTTAGTGTTTTTGACTAGATCTTTTGCTATTTTGACTTCTTCTCGGAACTTTTCTATTCCAGCGTGGACTTCTTGACGTTTTGCAGGGTCATATTCCGAAGTCATTTCTGAAAATTTTTCTTTACTAAATTCTTGGCTCCTATCCTCACCTAACAATCCTACCGCATCAGCACGGCACTGACGACAGTGGCGCATAATCTTCATGTTACCTGCACACTGATCTTGCACTTTTTTTAATTCAGCAGTAGTTGGTCCCCTTTGACCAGTCAATCCAAAATGAGTTCCGTGTTCTGGAGCACTTATGAGAGGCATAATATTGTGTATGAATGCACCATATTCATTAATTACTTTATTAACTTCAGGTATATGATGGTCATTCACTCCAGGAATTAATACTGAATTAACTTTACAGAGAATATCTGCTTCTTTGAGTGCTTCCAAACCCTCTATCTGTTTCTCATGTAGGATTTTTACTCCTTCTAAACCACGGTAGCGCTTGCGTTTATAGTGGACCCAGGGATAGATTTTTACACCAATTGCTGGGTCTACCATGCTAATAGTAATAGTAACATGGTCAATATTTAGTTGTTTAATACGATCAATGTATTCAGGTAACATCAGTCCATTAGTTGATAGACAAAGCTTAATATCAGGTGCTTGTTCTTTAATCAACTCAAAGGTGCGAAATGTCTTGTCTGGATTAGCTAAAGGGTCTCCAGGACCTGCAATTCCCAAGACAGTCATTTGGGGAATTCTACCTGCAACGACCAATACTTTTTTTGCTGCCTCTTCAGGACTGAGTAATTCACTTACAACCCCCGGCCGACTTTCGTTAGCACAGTCATATTTACGATTACAATAGTTGCATTGAATATTACAAGCTGGGGCAACCGCAACATGCATTCTAGCATAGTGATGATGGGCTTCTTCACTATAACAAGGGTGGTTATCAATTCTGGCTTTTAGCTTTTCATCTACTTCCATGGTGGCGCTGTCGTCACTGCCACAACTGCTGCAACCACCTTTAACCTGGGTTACTTTAGATTCCGTAACTTCTGATGTGAAGGTCCCTTTAACACTTGGTATCATTGGATTTAGAAGGGCTTGGTGGACTGACTGTGCCAATTTGGGAGATGAACTATTTTAGGTTTTAGGTTTTGGATCTTGGTTCTACCCAAAATCCAAAATTCAAAATCTAAATTATTTGACCTAAGTATTTAAATTAGTGTCTTGTACCTACTTAGAACCATAAGAAATAAATCCCGTATATTGTTTTAGATTTAGACTAGAACAACCAAGAATTTTGTCCAAAAATACTTACTGTTTGGTACAAATACCTTGAAGTTGTTGAACATATCGCAAGTACAAAGAGCAACTTTTAAACCCAAGGCATACTGCTATCTCACCTCTCCACTCACTAATTGCTCCGTTGTTAGTACTCTTAGTGATTGGCAATATAAAACTTATAGCAGTTGGGTTTTTAGGGCTGTCTGGTCGACTTATGGATAATGTTTATTAGATCAATTAATGTTGTACTCAACAATTCCAAGCCGTTATACAGTAATAACTTGAATGTTATTTAAGGGAACAGCAACTAGTATTTAATGTGTGGAGTGCTAGTATTTAAGGCCCAGGGCACACGCATTATGTATGATAACCTCAAACTTAGTGATAATAGGGATCTTATAAAAATATTAACCTAAATCTCGAGTACTGTGAATATCACTCAACTACTATACAAATATGCTTATAGACTAACAAATATTGTTCATTGGCAAACTGAAGGCAATTCTACTAATGATAATCCGATAAATACGGAAATTTATCCCGTATGTATCCAACATATCACTTGATTTCTGAAAAAATGTACAATTTATATTCTCTTAAGTTTTAATGCAATAATTGTCAAACTTAAACTTATATTATTCTAATATAGCAAGGAATGAGAATAATTTGCAAGAAGAATTAAAAAATGATTGTGCTTGTATAATTTAAGGTATTATCTTAGTCATAAACTAAACTTCCCATTAATGTAGCTCAGATACTTTTTTAAACAAGCATGTAAAGGTAAAATTAAGAATATAAAAAAGATAAAAGCCTTTCATAACATTTCTATTTACTAAATGAATCAGTCGGAGTTATTTATATATCTATATAACTATTATTGCTATCTGCAAGACTGCCCACATTAGTAATCTCAAAGGTATTATTGATGACGACTAACAGGAATGTTTGAATAGTTTTGACTGGTTTAGCAATGAATGACTCAAGCTAAACTAAATAATATAAACAATCAAATATCCCTTAAATACACCAAATGCTCAGCTAAATTTGATGTCTAAGTATAATCACTCTTGGTCAATTTTCTTGAAACTATTAAATCCAGTCTAACCTTAAGCATTTATACTGTATAGTAATAGCACTACAATAAATCTAAAAAATAAAAATTTACATTACTTGGCTTGTTCAGTTAAGTGTCATAGGAAATATAAATTTGGGCAAAATGCTACCAAATAGTTGGTAGATTAAATATTCATAAGATAAGGCTCACATAAAGTTACATACAAAATTAAAGTGTTTTCATAAATTACCCAAAACATTTACTAATTTCTCAATATGTTTTCTATGATGATTTGCCATTATAGTTATTCTCACACGACTCGTAGGAACTTTAGGAGGACGAATCGCTGGAGCAAAAATCCCTGCAGATATCAACTGCTTCTCTACTCGTAATGTATTTCCTGGATTAGCTAGCTGAAAACAAAATATTGGGGACTCTGAAAATAATAGTTGCAAATGTGATAGTTTTTCCTTAAATAGCTGCCGTAAATAGGCAAAATTTTTCCATAATTTATGACAGCATTGAGGTTCTTTTTGCAATATTTCTACAGCTGCTAATGCCGCTGCTGCATCCCCTAGTGAAAGGGCTGTGGTATAAATCCAACTGGGTGCATGAACGATTACGCAAAAAATCTATAAGGGTTCTACTTCCAGTTATATATCCTCCTAAACTACCCAGAGCTTTACTCAAAGTCCCCATCTGAATTAATTCTCTCCCGGTATAGCCAAGATATTCCACACAACCTGCATCATTTTTTCCAATTACTCCTGTGCTATTCGCCTCGTCCATTACCATGCAACTAAATTCTTCTGCTATATCTAATAGTTCTGTTAAAAGACTAAATCCCCGCTCATGCTGAATATGCCATCAGTAATAATCAAACAGCGGCGGTATCTCTTTCTCTTGTGTTGCAACTCCTGCTTAATAACCTCAATATTATTATGGGGATATTTAACAATCTTTGCACCACTGAGAATTGACCCATTATTTAAACTTGAATGGTTGTATTGATCGGACAAAATCAAGTCCCTCTTACCTACCAAGGTAGTAATTGCACCCAGATTTGCCAAATAACCAGAACTAAATACCACGCATTCTTCTGTTTGTTCAAGGTTGGTGATTGCCTTCTCCAATTTTTCTAATTCCCGATGTCCGCTAAGCAATCTAGAACCAGTGCTACCAGTGCCAAACTCCTGAATTGCTATTGTTGCAGCATCGATTAAATGCCTATCCCCAGCTGGCCCCAAGTAATCATTACTAGCAAAATTAATTACTTCTTACCGATCTAAGACCACTGTTGCACCAGATATACTCTGAATTATCTTTACAGAATGGTGCCAGTTAGCACGAACTTGTCAAAGACTTTTTTAGCCAAGTATAGGGATTAGACACAATGAATTTAAGTATAAGGCATATAGGGGTAATATTTTAGTTTATATCATGGTCAGAGGAATATAGTTATGGTGCCATCAACCATAGAAATTAGGAGTCTACTGGTAATTATGCAATCTCGTTTTCCTTTAAAAATATAGAAGCTAAAAGCTTCTCAGGAAATACTGTTTTACTGGATGACTTCAGTACTACTAAAATAAATAATCGCCTGTTTAATCCAATCTTCCACACAAGAATCCTTGGGTAAACCAATTTCCTCACTCACATAGTGTAGAG
This sequence comes from Richelia intracellularis HH01, assembly GCF_000350105.1. Classification (GTDB taxonomy): domain Bacteria; phylum Cyanobacteriota; class Cyanobacteriia; order Cyanobacteriales; family Nostocaceae; genus Richelia; species Richelia intracellularis. Next base: position 3,001 of record NZ_CAIY01000015.1, on the reverse strand, counting down.
AATGATTTACTTCTTGGGCCGTGTAACCCAAAGCTAACAACGTCATTTGTACCTCTTCCAAAATACCGGGTATCGGACCACCTGTTGCCACGAGAAATCCGGCATTCTTACGCCATTCAATTAGCTTAGTCTTTAACTCTAAACAAATACGTTCGGCATTTCTCTTCCCGATACCAGGGGTTTGGATTAGTAATTGCACATTAGCAGTAATCACAGCTTGTACCAAATCAGGTAATTCTAGAGTATCTAACAGCGCAATTGCTAAAGATGCACCAATACCACTTACACTAATCAAATAGCGAAACAATTCCCTATCAGCGGGAGAACTAAAACCATATAGGAATGGTACTTCATCCCGAATTTGATAGTGGGTAAAAATTTGAATCTCTTCCCCTAAACCGGGTAATTGTTGTGATAGTCTACTGGTAACTTGCAAATCATAACCCATACTATTGACTTCCAAAGTCAAAATATGACGATTAGCACCATAACTTTGAACACCAGCAACTATACCTTTAAGATAACTAATCATTCCATCAGTCCAAAATACTTTAAACCTTCAATAATGCCACCTGCGCAAGTATTTTTTGCCAGATAGCAGTACTTCCCTGGATTATCCCTGTGCCATTCCAATAGTTCTGGACGGGCATTACCGACAATAATTCCTTTTTCTTCTCCTATAGCAAATAAAGCAATATCATTACCAGAATCCCCACAAGCAACTGTGTCCTCAGCTATAAAACCCCATTTCTGGCGGAGGAATTGCATTGCTTGACCTTTATCGCTGGAAACGGGTATAATGTCAAGGTCTATGCCACTACTATATAGTATTTTGATATCTAAGTGTTGTCTTCTAAACTGTAATTTTAGTTGTGGTATTACTCTTGCTGCATCTGCTTCATTTAGTTGAAAACTTACCTTAAAATGATTTTGTTCTGAATTTGATTGAGGGATCAACTCAGGGAAGCAACCTGTTACAGATAATACCAATTCTTCATCCCATCCTGCAGAGATTTTTTCCGACCAATGAGTATCTGGTATTTGACTGCCGTTGATATATATCTCAGTTCCCACAGCAGCTATCAGTGCATCCGGATCTAAAAGTTTTTTTCCCTTTTAAGTTGTTGGTAGAGAAAAAGTGATCGTCCAGTAGCATATACAATTTTAGTCTCATATTTTTTGCGGTGTTGGCCTAGATTTTGGTTTAGCTCTAGTAGAGCTGCATCATTACCGACCAAGGTATTATCTAAATCTGTAACAAACATGAATGATTGCATGATATTAATATTGTATCCAAGTAGATAGACTTTAATTAATACATAAGATTATCATTATTAGGTAAATTATTTAGTCTGCTATTAAGTTTATATTATTTCCAATTAGCTCAATTTTAATTAGCTAAATTTCAAGAGAGACCACTAGTGCCTAACTTTTATTAGGAGTATATTGCTACCTTTTTAGAAGTAGGAAATAACAAGATATAAAGACTAAAAATACATTTATTAGTTTTTACTACATAAATGTATTTGATAAATTTGGATATCCCTATTTTGACATTATTATTAGAATCCTGAATTTTAATAGTAAGGTCTAACTTTATCAGGAGTATTAAGAATCCGAATCTATCATGATTTGCTTATCTTATAAAACTGAAATTAAATTTACAGTTAGTTATTAGTAGTAAAACAAAAGTATATTCATACAAATTGCTAGCTATCTAATTATATATAAAGTCCTTAACTATTAATATTCAAAAAATCAAATTAAATTACTTCTTGTTTCTTTGCTACAAATATAAGAGTCATGAAAATTAGATTTTTAAAGTGGGTTATTATGTATATTTTGCTTAAATCCCAATGCCTGATTAAACATATCAATCAAGAAAGCTATAGTCATCTTCCAAATGATCTCAGGAAAGTAGTTAATGGGGTTTATAATACATAAAAACTATAGAGGGAATACAAAAATAATTAATATTCATTCATCATAAAAATGCCACGAATTTGAATATAAATCGAGAGAATATTATATATTCTTCAGATAGCAAGATCATATTAGTTAATGTTTGTGTAGTCAAATTCATAGTAGGGATAGTAATTACCAAGGGAAAAGTAAATTCTATCAATGGATATTTTGACTGATAGTTATATACCCAGTTAAAATAATATATATCTTATGAATAATACGAGTTCTATACCTGAAAATTTCTATTTTACTTACATCTCATACTTTATATCAAGGTAATGAATATGAGGAAAGTAGTACCGCAAGAGGAAACCAACATTAAAAGTATATTAGGGGTTATCTTAATTAACTTTGAATTTATATTTATTAGGAAACTTATTCTAACACAAGAAATAATGATTTATCTATTAACTAGGTGGACAAACGATAAACAGTATATTGTCTAGGTAATCACCAACTGAATATGATAGCCTTAGATGGTTATACTAGTAAAACTCACTTAGTCACCTAGCAGAGTAGACATCAATACTTTCAAGTATATTAGACAGTATAAACATAGTTTTGTTTAGCTCAAAACTTATCATAATTAAATTAAGTTAGGCTTGTGTATCAATATTCTATTTATACAATATAGGGGTCAATATTTACAAAAGAAAAAGTGCAGCAATGGCAAGTTAAAGTAAGGTAAGATATTAGCTTTGATAAAAATCATATTATCTCAGAATATAAATAATTTATCATAGTTGATTCCGGTAATTATTCATGAAGGTTTTAGATAATATAACTATATGAACTGGGATATAATTCAGGATTTTCTCAAATTTCACAACAATACAGAAGATAGTATTGATATACTTGTTTATAAATAGTTCCTACTATAAGTAAAAAATTCTAAAATAGATAGTAGATTATTTTGTATTATCAAATTAACTTTTAGGTGTAAATATACCTAAGGTTTTTATATAAAGAATACTTAGTTGATAGGTCTTACCTCTGGCTAAATTATTATAATGTTGACGATTAGCTTCTGACTATG
>NZ_CAIY01000016.1 GCF_000350105.1 Richelia intracellularis HH01 | reverse complement strand
GGAGAATTCTTGACTACATAATTTATTATTATTGTTACATTCTAATATTTGTTGTAATAGATTTATTATTTGTATTTTTTCATATTTACAACAAATATTTTTCGTATTAGAATACTGAAAAGCTCACCTAAATTATGCATCACTTTATATTCACAATTTCATAGCTAAAACAACAAAAATAGTAATTACAATGTCAAAATATTCTGAATATAAAGAATTCCATTGATGTATATTTACTATTTATTTAAAAATAAGTTTCTTATATAAGTTTCTCTCCTAATTAGATATTTTTTTCAGTCAATACTGTGCTTCTAGTATCGAAACAATAGCTCGCTGATAAATCTTAAGCTCACAAGTCTTTTCTATTGATCATTACTATGATACTGGGTTATGTTTATGATATTTTAGAATCAATGGGGTAATTTATTCTCATTAAATAAAATATATGTTGAGTGAAATTTAGCATTAACTTAGCATATACTTTTATATATTTTATTTTTGATTTTTATCATTAAATAATCAAGTAATAGCTCCTGTATTTGCAATATTGTTAACAAATACTTAGTAATCAGTATTCTTGCAATTATAAGTTTTTCTTCCTGGAATATCTAATTTTTTCTAATACATTATATTCTAGGTTTAGGTAAGAAGTTAATGCTATTCCTACTTTAAATACAACTATTTGACTATGTTAATATCATTATTTTAAATATAATGTATTTTTTATATTTTATGTACCAGCCTAACTTTCTAAACAACTAATTTTATAAAATATTTTACAAAGAAAAGTTATTGTCTAATAGACCTATCCATGTGTGAATAGTAGACAGTAATCCTGTAATCGATACAAGCAAGAATAGCTACAAGTATCTATTTAATTTCTTTTGTATAAACTGATTGGTAATCTAATTCCTAATACTAAAATATGAATATAGAATCATTCAAATTATAATTTATTCATTAAGCATATAATCTTCTGTATTTTCTCAAAATGATTAACATATTAAGCTTTACCTTAATACTTGCCACAATGATATGATTTATACATGTAACCAGTATGTAAACTTTGCTTAGCCTAAAAATAGGCTATAATCCTAAATAATTGAGTATTAACAGTATTAAGAAATTAATACATAGTCCATTATAATAGATACCTTATAAAATATGTATCTGGATAAATTCAGCTTTTATGATTACCTCTTAATACAATAAGTAATAGGTTTTCATATTAGTTTATCAAACTATTTTTAAGATCTGATTAGATTAATAGTATTGTACTAGTAATAAATATTGTGCAGGTAAGATTATATGTGTTTGATTTGACAAGATATTTATCATTAATCTGGAAATATAAAATATCATCTCAGAAAAATTATATATTGCAGTTATTAATATTGATATTGTGAGAGATAGACTAAGATACCCAGCCTATAACATATTTTTAGATATTCTTGGAGTTTTAGAGTTTATAAAATGATGAATTAAATTTTAGATCTTGAAAAAATAATTAATAGCTGAAAAAATCAAAATTAAGAATAGCCTTAGGATATTCTGTAGTTTACTCTTCTGTAAGGAAATTAGTGAAAATTTTAGTTGTTGGTAATGGTGGACGCGAACATGCTCTTACTTGGAATTTATTACAGTCTCCACAAGTAGAAAATGTATATTGCGCTCCTGGAAATGGGGGTACAGCTACCTTAACAGGTTGTCATAATTTACCTCTTAAGATAGATGATTTTTGTGGTTTAGGTAAAGCGGCTCTGGAATTAGGAGTACATATGGTGGTTATAGGACCAGAGGTACCGCTGGAAAAGGGTATTAGTGATTATCTACAATCGCAAGGCTTAATGGTCTTTGGTCCAACAAGGGTAGGAGCACAGATAGAAACTAGTAAAATTTGGTCAAAAAAGCTCATGCAAGCAGCAGGAATACCTACAGCTCAAGCAGCAGTATTTACACAGTCCTCAAAAGCAAAGTCCTATATCAGGAGACAAGGACTACCAATAGTTGTGAAAGCAGATGGTCTAGCTGGTGGGAAAGGTGTAACAGTTGCCACTACAGTTGAAGAAGCAGAAGCAGCTGTGGACTCTATTTTCCAAGGAAAATTTGGCAGTGCGGGTAAATTGGTGCTTATAGAGGAATATTTAACAGGACAAGAAGTATCGGTATTAGCATTGACTGATGGTCTAACAATTATTCCTCTTTTACCAGCTCAGGATTATAAAAGAATTGGAGAAGGAGATACAGGAGGTAATACCGGTGGAATGGGAGCTTATGCCCCTGTACCTATAGCTACCCCAGAATTAATGGTAAAATTACAGGAAGAGGTTTTTGAACCAGCAATTAACAATTTGAGAGCTAGGAAAATAAATTATTGTGGAGTACTTTATGCTGGCTTAATGATTTCTCACAAATTAGATTTTAAAGTATTAGAGTTCAATAGTCGCTTTGGCGATCCTGAAACCCAGGTAATTCTGCCTTTGCTGGAAACACCCCTTGAGGAGTTGATGTTAGCTTGTGTTCAGCAGCGCTTGGCACTAATGCCCTCTATTAAGTGGAAGCAGGGAGTAGCTGCCACAATAGTAGCTTCTTCCGGGGGTTATCCTGGTTACTATGAAAAAGGTAAAGTAATTACTGGCATTAGGGAGTCTGAAGCATTAGGAGTTACCGTATTCCATGCAGGAACACGATTAGTAGACGAACAAATGGTTACAGATGGTGGGAGAGTATTAAATGTAACTGCAACAGGTGAAACATTACATCAAGCTTTGGGCAGTGCTTATGCTGGAATTAAATGTATTGAATTTGAGGGAATATATTATCGTCGTGACATTGGTTATCAAGCATTGTAGCTATACTTTAAACTGATTTAATATTCTTAGGAACTTGCTGATTAATAATCTTTGTATTAATTTAATCAATTAAATTAGTTTTTATATGGTTATTATGACAAGCTACAAAGTAATTATATGCTACTAACTTAGCAAAAAAATATAAACAATCAAGCCTTTCTAGAATCTCCCAAATTTAGTTTCATTTTTGATGTTTAGGTTTATTAGCATAATTGCTTCTGAGTGAGTTTCTCTAAACCTTAGAATGATAATCTAAATTGGTTTTATAAATAAATGTAGGCTATTGTTTTCGGGCTAATGGGGAATAGTTAAATTTATCGCTTTTTTCTTTCCTTTTATTACCCCTATTTAGTTTAGATTAACTGTTAATTTTTTACTTGTTGGAATTTGTTTATAGAAAAACTACTAAGAACTTTCATAAAATGCTTGCTATTTGTCAAAATATCCGACAAGCTACCACGAACTGGTGGTCTGAGTTCACACTCCAAACCAAGCTTTTAGCTGCTGCAACCTTAGTAGTATCATTAGTGATGAGTGGTCTCACTTTTTGGGCCGTTAATACCATCCAACAAGATGCTCGTCTCAATGATACTCGCTTTGGTAGGGATTTAGGATTATTACTTGCTGCTAATGTTGCTCCTCTTGTTGCTGAGAATAATCTTACTGAAGTTGCTAAATTTTCTCGGCGTTTTCATAGTAGTACTTCCAGCATCCGCTACATGCTTTATGCAGACAAAACAGGCAAAATATTTTTTGGTATCCCTTTTCTCAGTCCAGAATTAGAAACATCTCTCAGTATTGAAAGGCGAATTGAATTGCCGAATAGTTATGCCAACAATGGAGGCAAACCTATGGTTCGCCAACATATGAGTCCCAGTGGTGTAGTAACTGATGTGTTTGTTCCCCTTATTGCAGATCAAAAATACTTGGGTGTGCTGGCAATTGGTATTAACCCTAATCCCACAGCCGTTATTTCCTCTAATATCACACGTGATGTAACCATTTCTGTATTTATTTCTATTTGGATAATGGTAATTTTAGGGGGGGTCATTAATGCTGTAACTATCACTAAACCTATTAAAGAACTATTGGGAGGAGTTAAACAGATTGCAGCAGGTAATTTCAAACAACGGGTTTATTTACCTTTGGGTGGGGAGTTAGGAGAATTAATTTCTGGCTTCAATGAAATGGCAGAACGTTTAGAATGCTATGAAGAACAAAATATAGAGGAATTAACAGCTGAGAAGGCCAAGTTAGAAACCCTAGTTTCCACAATTGCCGATGGAGCAGTATTAATTGATAATAATATGCAAGTTATTTTAGTTAATCCTACCGCCAGGCATATTTTTGCTTGGAACAATATCGACATAGTTGGCAAAAATGTCTTATATTACCTGCCATCATCAGTACAAATAGAAATCACTCACTCACTCCACAAAATGGCAATGGGTAATTGTGAGAGCGCAGAATTTAGGGTTCAACTTAACGAACCGACCAATAAAACTATCTGTATCTTGCTAACAACAGTTATAAATGTACAACGGGAAAATATCAAGGGCATAGCTATGACAGTACAAGATATCACCCGTGAAGTAGAACTGAATGAAGCTAAAAGTCAATTTATTAGTAACGTTTCTCATGAGCTCCGTACACCCCTATTCAATATTAAGTCCTTCATCGAAACTTTACATGACTATGGGGAAGATCTAGGTGCTGAAGAAAAACGAGAATTTCTTGAAACAGTGAATCATGAGACCGACCGTTTAACACGTTTAGTTAATGATGTTTTAGATTTATCCAAATTAGAATCTGGACGTAGTTATAATTTACATCGTGTAGATTTAACTCAAGCAATTGAACAAACTTTGCGTACCTATCAACTCAATGCTAAAGATAAAGGTATTGAAATCATTCAGGATGCCCCTTCAAATTTGCCGCCAGTAGTGGGTCATTATGACTTGTTACTGCAGGTTCTAGCCAATTTAGTTGGTAATGCCCTAAAATTCACTGAAGCAAAGGGAAAAGTTGCACTACGAGCTTACGAATTAGCAAATACATCATCTTTTGAACGAGTACCTCAAGTAAGAGTTGAAATATCTGATACTGGTACTGGTATTAGTTTAGAAGACCAACAAGCAATCTTTGACCGTTTTTTCCGGGTTGAAAATCGGGTTCACACTTTAGAGGGAACAGGCTTAGGACTATCGATTGTCCGAAATATAATAGAAGAAAAGCACCATAGCCACGTCCACTTAGTCAGTGAGTTAGGAGTTGGCACTACTTTCTGGTTTGACCTTAATATCTTTGATGAGGAAACTAAATCCGAATCACAAGATATTAAAAATAATAGTAGGTTAGATATGCATATTACCCCGGAAAATTCGTTGAAAAAAATGTGTTGAATTATGCACCAACTAGTTAAACTTGCGAGTTTATTGGTTAGTATATATGCAAGAGTTTGGTATTTGAGTATTAGCAATTAGCCAGTTGGATTGCCATAGTCATGAGAATAAGATATGTGTATCATTTTTAGCATCTATGATAAGTTATCTAGTCAAAATTATAAGTACCATGCACGTTTACATGATGACTTTAAAAGCTAATATAACTTTATAGATAAAAGTTTTTAAAAATATAATAATCTTATCTGAGATACTCAAAATAGTAGCCGGTTTTACAAGTATACAAGTCAAGCTAAGAAACTTCTTAACTCCTTACCTGGGTCAATCATAATAATAGTTTTAATATCCTAGAGCATTTTTATAAATACAACATATTAATAAACTGTCCGAATATATTTTGACGTGAATAGTTAATACAAAACAGTTTGAATGGAATACGAATTTAATTAAGAATATAGAGATTTATAGACATCAAGAAAAGTCCCTAATTGAGATTTTAGATAAACAATAGTATATTGACTCACCTATATAGATGTATTGTCTTCTTCCAGATTATGGTATTTAATTCTTACAAGCCTTATTTAAAATAAATAATATATTCTTAGAAAATATATAAAGTTAGTCAAAACTTATAAGTATTAGATTAAAGCATATTAATTGATTTGGTACTAGATAAATATAACAATTAGAAGACAGTAAGATTATAATTCATAAATTATTTTCCCAAGAATCTAGCACCATTGAATAGTATTATCAGCTTCTATAAAAAATCAAATAAGGTTGCATAATTAGATTAATTCTGCAACCTTATTTGTATCGGTATTGATAGATACTTCTGATCATAAGAAAAATAGTATTTACTATTGATAATTATCATACTTAAAAATAGCATTTATTTACTGAAGCTAACAAAGAAAATAATTAGGATAACAACTCTTTTATAAATACCGCTAATAGAGTAATGATCTCAGATTTTTTCATTTTACAATTAAATAAATACTCAAATCAGAATTTTTATAGATATAGCAAAAGTATCAATATTACCTATTAGTGAATAATGAAATACCGGAAAGCCATTATTAACTTTCCTTTAAGTTAACTTGGAGGAATATAAGTGATTTGCTGATATGATTATATTTAATCCTATTTGTTTTATTAGAAAAATTAACTCCCTAAAGAAATATGGTATTGAAAATAAAATCATTTGTTTCAAAAATCTGACTTTATTCTAGAGTTTTTTTGCTTAATTGACTGCTATTTTGGAACAAATTAAACGGTTTTTAGTTGTTGAGATTGTGCAGGACATTCAAATTTGTAACCAACACCCCTTACTGTTTGAATTAGTGCAGGTTGAGTTGCATCTATTTCAATCTTTTTGCGGATCTGACCAATATGGACATCAACTACTCTTTGATCTCCTACATATTCATAATCCCATACTTCCTGGATTAACTCAGCTCTTCGCCATACTCGACCTGGATGACTAGCTAAAAAATGCAATAAATCAAACTCTAGTGCTGTTAAAAGAATAGGTTGACTATTTAATGTCACTTCCCTACGTACTGGATCAATCATCAGTTTTTCAAATACAAGGCGCTTCTGCCCAGCTGTAGTTACAACCCTCTGACGGCGTAGTACAGCAGCGACTCTAACCTCTAGTTCTCCCAAACCAAATGGTTTTGTCAGATAATCATCTGCACCTTTTGAGAAACCACGAATTTTATCAGCTTCATCTGTACGACTAGTAAGCATAAGAACAAAAACACCATTACGACTTTGCATATCTTGACATAAATTAAAACCGATAATGTCGGGCAAATTCACATCCAGAATTACCAAGTCCGGATTAAACTGCTCAAACAAAGCTAAGGCAGTCTTGCCATCTTCAGCAGCTTCAACCTGGTAGCTTTGTTTCATCAGAAAGCGTTGGATTAAGTTTCGAACCGCAGGATCATCATCAACAACAAGAATCTTGGCTGGAGCCATGACTATCACTTTAAACAAATACTCATAGGATTAACAGACGGATTGGGTATTAATTAACCACTGTTTCCGTTTTACAAACAACTATTGACTACAAGAGGGCAGAATTAATTTGCTGGCTTTCGAAGAATAGCTTAACTTGGAACACATGCCATAACATTGATTTTTGTCCTGGTTTTTGCCCTTGTATTTGCTATTTTTATATACTCACATTTTATGTAGATGCATGAGTTACAAAATGGAATCACAGCAAATTAAAATTACTTATTGAACTCAACCACATTACCGTGTGATATCCTTACCATTTAAATGGATATGTGATTAGGTAATATCATTTAGCCAAGAAAGGGATATTTATTAAAAGCTCAGGGTATTGAAAATAGACAAGAAGTAATGATTTCTTCATAAATTTAAAGAGCTATTAAACTTTTATCCTTTAAATTCTAGATTAAATCTCTAAAGAGTCAATGACATGGGGGTATACACTGAGTTCTGATAATATGTTAAACTGTTCATAGTCAAACTGTTATTTTACCTACTATAGTTTATGTTAGAATCCCGAAAATTTTACATAATTTCTAAATCAATGAAAACATTCATTTGTTTTTTTCTGCAAATATCAAAATACTGTTAAGTATATAGTCAGAAACAAATAGGCAGAAACAAAAAACTCTCATGAGCGATCAAATTCCCTACGAAACACTTGGGGTATCAGAAGAGGCCACATTCGATGAAATTCAAGATGCTCGTAGTCATCTAATTCATGAGTATAGGGATGACAGCAGTTACTTGGAAATTATTGAGGCAGCCTATGATGCAATTCTGATGGAAAGATTGCGGATGCGCCAAGAAGGTACAATTAAAGTACCCGAATGCATTCGGTTTCCGGAAAGATTAGTTCAAGTATTACCAAAGGAAACATCATTGCCCCGAGAACAATCTCATAGATGGTTCCAGAAAATATTAGCTCAGCCTTCATCTGCGGATGTAATTTTGCCGGGATTATGGTTTGCGGGTTTGAGTGCAATAAGTTTGTTTTATCCTACTGGCAGTGATGTTGTACTTCAGCTAGTATTGATATCTGGTATAGGAGTTAGCATTTACTTTATTAATCGTAAAGAAGGTAAGCTAGGTAGATCAGTTTTAATAGCCTTATTTACCCTGGTTTTTGGTTTAGTTAGCGGAGAGTTGACTGCAAGTCTATTATCTTCACACTTGAGTTCTCTAAATTTAGCAGTGAATCAGTTTTCCACAATAGTTAGTTTTATCCTGTTGTGGTTGGTTAGTAGTTTTTTACGTTGACCTAAAATTTATATCTGAAATAATTTGATGAAAGGAGTAGTATTTAATTTACACATCGTTTTCTATCAATCTCTCTTATTATAATGGCGACTGTTCTAAAATTAATTTGAGTGCGGAATTAAAATCCTTAACAATTGAGTCTGGTGCTTCTTTTTGTAGTTGGTTATTGTCGCGGATACCAGATTCTACTGCTATTACTTTTATTCCAAATGTTTGTGCCGCTACAATATCCGCTTCTGTATCTCCAATCATCCAAGTATTGCAAGCTGGTGGTAACTCTTTTAAGGCCTGTGACATAAGCAGCGTCTTATCTTTTATGTCACCCACTTTAACATGATCATTACTTAGGCAATAACAGCAATCTTTCCGGAAAAACTGACCCAAATTATATTGATCAAATGCATAATTTAGCTCTCTAACTCTACGCATGGTCATTACAACTAAATCTATTCCGACTTGTTTAATTTTCAATAGAGTATCCAATGCCCCACTAGCTAAGCAGTCATAATGGAAGTAGGGTTGTGTATGTACCAATTTTCCTCTCATGTGAGAGAAGTTTTGAGCTTGTAATGCATCTAATCCGGAAATTACTCCAATCTGTATTTCGGAAACACGTGATCGCTTTAGCTGCCAAAACTCAGCTTTGTTGAGTTTTATTACTTTTTGTCCAGGATTCTGAATTCTATCCAAACAAATTAGATAAACACGATAGTAGCGCTCAGATACATCAATAATAGGACCATCGAAGTCTGTAATTATTCTTAGCATTTATTTATCACTATGGATCAAGTTAATTCAATTAACAGATTAAACCAGTTCATATCACTTCTGAGTTTTAAAAAATTTATCAGTGAATTATTTACTTCTGATCCAAAAAATTATCTTGTAAATAATATTTGTATTTATACCAAGTCATTAGATTAGTAAGTTAGATGTATATATCACTGATATCAGTATTAAGAGATTAATGTCAAAAACAGCCAAGTATACATGTAAGTCTCAATTCCCTAGTTTATAAGAGAGTTAAACTAAACAGCCTATTTTATTGTTGATAGGATATAAAAATATACTGAGAATAAGAGTATTTTTGTTTTACTAATAATTTAGATTCAAAATAAATTAACCGGTATTTATATACTATATATATTACAATTTCATGAATAAAAAGCAACATAGTTATTACAAATAACCTTACTTTTAATATGCTTTAATACTTAGTGAATGAATTTCACAACTTAATATTTATACTTACTGAGTATTGATACTTGCCAGAGTTTAGTCAGTTGTAATTAGTATTTTTATTTATTTATATCTATTGCTATTATTGTATTTGCTTAACATAGGTTAAATAAATGTAAATTGACTTATTTTATTTTAGTTATGTATATTGCATTAACCTATGAATAATTGATAATTTATACAAAAATAATTTTCATAGAGATAATCCTTCTAAAAAAATATTTAGTTCACCAAGATATGAATATTTTCTTTAATTCAATACTTTAATCTCTAGTGAAATCTTCATTAATAAATGTAAACATTATTTATATTATTATCTTATGGTTTCTAATATAGATGCTTGTAAGCTGGGTATTTGTAACTGTAATATTTTCAGATATTTCATTATTGTATTAATTTATATATAGGCATATATCTGGATTTTCTTTATCTTTTACCAAGTAATTTATGACTATCTCAATCATCATTGACAGCAAGAGATAATTAATAAATGTAGTGATCCTACAAGCATAAATTGCATGTTAAGCCAATTAAAATAGCAAATTGATAAGCAAAATAGGTATGTGTTGTATATCTTATCTAAGACTGAATATATTAAACTTTTTGCTCATAGAAAAAAGAAGGAATAAAAATCATAAAAATCAATAGTTAACTTTTATGAATATATTTTCACAAAGTTAATGCTTGAGAATGATTTCGCAAGTTTCTAAAAAAGGTAGAGGCGGATTAATGTCATATCTTACAATACAAGCTATTTTTGCAAGAAGCTTGGAGTATTAGTTTTAAAATACATAATCATAATGTATAAAAGGAAATCAAATTTTAATAATTGTAATAACAAACCAAATAAGTCAATTATCTTATATAAATAAGATAAAATATGTATAGGAATTTTCTAAACTGTCTACTGAATAAGTTAATGGTATTTCTATAAATAAACCAGCAAAAGTACTTACCACAATTACTTTCAATTTGGGTTGAAAACATGATTTTTTATTTGAGATAATAGGTATTCTCTTTTACTAGATCTTCCCCTGGATATTTTTCTTGTTATTATAAAATATAGCTCTTAACTATTTCCAAGTAATAAATGAACTTATAGAAAAGGAGAGATATGAGATTTGTTATTCTCCCGCATGACTTACTCACCTTAAATTCAATTGAATATTTATGGGTTGCACTCAAGTACACTAAAAGAACATATGAAGTAATAATCAGAACAATTTCAAGAATTTTGTAATCATGTTGTAACTGTAACCAAAATAGAAAATATTCTGATGTAAAATTCTTAACCAATACAGCGCATCTACTAATTATTTAGCATCAACAATTTATATTGTATGGATATTTACCTCCTAGTAAGGTAGTATAATCTACTGTTTTCTAGGTCTATGAGGGTGAGTGATTCTCATATCTAAATTAATAGAAACTAAATTTTGGAAATACTTTGTTGTTTATATATGGATTATTTTCCCAATTCTAGATAAAGATAATAATATATTCTCAAATGATGACGTCTGATTTTGGTATCAATCTTAAACTATCGATTTTTTAAAGATAACTCCTGATGTAAGCGATGTAGAATCGTATTATGTTCTACCTCTGCTAATATTTCGGTTATAATACTACTTGCACCTAGTTTCCCCCAATTACATCCTCTTTCCAGATATGCTTGCGTTGCTTTCCCTACTGCATAAGAGCTATATCCAGCAATCCCAGCTTGGGTTACTGCTGCACTGATATAAGTTGTAATATTTGCATGATTACCCCCATATGTAATTGCAATTGTACTTTTATTTAAACCAAGCAACAAATTGCTGCCAATTTCACTAAGTAGTATTCCTCCAGAACCCACTAAAATCGTTCTCAATAATTTTCCTGCCTCATAGCCAGTCATGGGTAGGCCATATAGTCGTGATAAGGAGCGAACTAGTACCAAGTCCGCCATCATACCACCTAGAACGTCTAATACAGCAATAGGGTTCAATGCAACTGTAAGAGCTTTATATTTAGCAAATTGCCAAATTAAATCTTCTGCTTGACCAGCATGAATTTCTATGGTTTTTGCTGCAATTGCAGATGATGCGTCACGTGCTTGTATTAAAGCATTTAGAGCTAGTAGTGATTGCCCCTCACGATTAAGAATCTTTAAAATTACCTGCTTTAAGCTTTCTACCTGGGATGGTGGAGTCTCCCATTTATAATCCACGGTACCATCAGTAAATTCTACCCTGACTTCTATGGGTGCAGGTTCAGCCGCAACCATGACAACTTCATCAGGTCGTAGGAGCTGACTTTGTTGATTAGCCTTACCTAACTGTTTCAACTTATGGTATATCTTCCGCCGATCCATGTCTGGATATAAATCAATTTTATTGAAAACTAGAATTAATGGTTTTTGTAATTGCCTTAATTCCTGTAAAGCTTGATACTCAGTGTGAGTAATATCACCAGAAACCACAAATAAAATTAAATCAGCTTGACAGGAAACTTCCCGAGCCATCTGTGCTCTGGATTCCCCCCCAATTTCATCTAAGCCAGGAGTATCAACTAATTCTAACTGTACTTTTCCCCCCGGATGCCAATATACAGAACGAGGATATTGGGTAACACCATGAAGGGGTCCAGTTTGTAAAATTTTTTCTCCCAATAAGGCATTCAACACTGCAGATTTACCCCGGCTTACCAAGCCAAAAGCACTAATCCGAATTACTTTGGAGTTAAGTTTATTGAGGGAAAAAATTAAAGTATCTAGATATGGTTTTACTAAACCGATTAATCCTAAATCTGATAATGTTTTGCCTGGTTTACGTAAATTACTGTGCCAAGATAGGATAAATTTAATACTGGCCCGGGCACGATTTAGATGGCTTTCTTGTTGATTACTGGACACGGTGGCAGTTTTCGGTTTTGAATTGGAATAGTTATAAAATATAAATAGTGCAAACTTACAAAAAACATTTGACATATTTAATATATAAGTTTGCACAAAATGCACAACACCTGTATATTTGAATGCTGACGTTATCAGGGTATAATATGAAACATTTATGAGCTTTAATTATAACTAAGTGCAAACTTACAATTACCCCCTAATTATATGGTAAATATGCATTATAAGTCGATAAAATAGCAAAGTTAAAATAGTTCTATGGGAACTTTATTTACATATTCTGTAGGATATCAACAGTGGTTTATCATATCTCATTCATATTTTTAATCATATCTTGACTTCAAACTAGAATAGTCCTCATTAATACTAAATCTAGAATACCAGTCTCACTCATATCTTACACCCTAAATTATATAGCTTATTTAATTTAAGTAAGGTTTAAAAAAATAATTAAGTCATTTAAAGACTGTGATAATTCTGAAAAGTTTAGCAGAGTAATATTACTATCAAATTAGTTAATAGCAACAGAATTCTGTATTTAATCTTAATGTCTTTTACATTCATAGCTATATTCATATCTAAATTAATGAATAATAGACTATTACCAAATAACTCATTGCTAATTAATTACTAATAATAATTATAGATCCTAGCCTTATTTTTATTTTTGAGAAATCAATCTTATTAAAGATATTTTTATTAAAAAACAAGTATATCTTTTCTAATAAAATGCATATCTAATCTTTTTCCTATGAAGTTATTAAGATAATTATGCGACATAGAGCTCTCTATTTTCTACACTTATATTTTTACAACATATTTATCGAAAAACAACTCAGAATTATCAAGCTGAAACTTAAAAGTTTTATCTATTTGAGAAGCTAGTTTTATGCTTTATTTAAATAGCAGATTGACAGTTAAGTATTAGATACTCAAAGGTAATTAAAATCCTAGACTAATTTTTGAGAAAGATTATTCCTGAATTATTCTCAGATTCTACTCTTGTTAAGTTGTTATTATAAAACAAATATAATTATATTAATTTCTGCTTTTTTTGTTCAGCTTACTACCTTTATTATTATTTAGATATTATACTGCTTTTGGGGTTTCTTTAAGCCTAAATATATTGAGATTAACATTTTATTAAGTATACTTACTATTATCCTGTCCTAATATATTTAATAATTTTTCTATAAATTCTCTATGGTTTAGTTTTTCTTAAACTCATTAGTCTCTCATTCTAATATAATATTTTCATTTGTTTGTAAATGTGCTTTTGTTATGCAGTAAAATAATTTAATTTCTATCTTACCGGGTTTTGATAGTCTTCAATAGAAATTTAAAGCTTCATGAAGTACTAATACTTTAGAAGTATTATGGGTAAATTAACATAATAAATTAATTTTTCCCAGTGAATGCTCAATATATGAGATACTAGGGTATTAAGATTTCCTATTTCCATATGGTTTATCATCTACATTCTCCAACATTTATTCAGTACTTTCTTAGTTCTTTGTTATTTTTATAAGCTTACCGGAAATTCTTTACTATCTCTTATTCTCTAACAGTAAAGTATACTGGAAACTAACAGCTATATGTACTAGATGCAGATAGGTATGGTTTTTTATTCCCAGATGAACCTATTTATTTTTACTATTGGTTGGTATTCCCCAATAGATTATTCTTTTATTTAGTTAATATCATACTCACATACTTCCTGCTTCTAGCATCCTATATAGAATGCTTTATTCATACCTAGCAGAGACGAACTTCCCACTCATTTTTTGGTTATCATTAATCCTAGTTAATTTCTGTATATTTCGCTAATGAAATACTTATAGAAAAATAAACCAGTATAACTATCAATTATCTATGAAAAATTTAACTATATTAACTATTAACTCTTTTAAGGTTACACTTATTGAAGTTTGTAATTATATAGTTAGTATAACTAATTACAATAAGTTTTAAGTTTAGATGTTATCTCCATAAAAAAACTTATAATTATTTGCATTCTTATAAATCTACGTGATTGGATGCTTATCCCTAAAATAGGAATATTTTTAGCTATTTGCATGAGAAACCCCTCTACTCATTTTTTAAATAGCTAGTCTATATTTTTAGACAGTTGATTTTTCTCATATAACAATCATGGTAAATGAGAAAATAGATGTCCTTATTATGGAAAAATGATGTAATTCTACACTTCATTATTATTAACCAAATAATTATTAGGCTTAGGATTTTGGGGCTAGATTAACACCTGGACTGGAAGAAACTATTTGCCGTGTCACAGTCACAGCGAATTTGGTTAGTTAAAGCTTTGAGTGAGTTAAACTTTTGTTCGGAACGCAAAAATTTTTCTATTTTTACTAGTAATCTTTCTCCATACAAATCTCCAGACCAATCTAGTAAGTGTACCTCTACCGAAACTTGAGTGCCATTGACTGTAGGACAAATGCCTATGTTCATTACTCCGCGGTAATCACTCTTTAATACATTCTCTTCTGTAGAACTTGTAATGGAAACATGTACTGCATAAACTCCTTTCTTCGGTAAAAACTTATCTGACGGTAATTCCAAGTTAGCAGTAGGAAACCCAATATTTGTACCTAACTTTTCTCCTTCTACTACTGTGCCCACTAGGGTATATTTTCTTCCTAGTAATTGATTAGCTTTTATAATATCTCCTTGATTTAGAGCTTGACGAATTGTCGTGCTACTAATAGGTGAGTTCTCTTCATCACCTGCCAAAGGCACAATATGTACTGGGATATTATATTTAGCTGCAATTATTTGTAAATCCTCAGCAGCACCCAAACGACAAGAACCAAAGCGAAAATCCTGCCCAACACTAATTCTTACTGCTTTAAGTTGTTGAATTAGAATTTTTTCTACAAATTCTGTGGGGGTGAGAGCAGATAACTCTTTGTCAAATGGTAATAATACTAATTGCTTCACCTTTAGTGAACATAGCTGTTCAACTTTTTCTTCTAGGGGTGTTAATAAATTATGGGGTTGTCCACTAAAAAATTGTTGGGGATGAGGATCAAATGTCACAACAGTCGAGTAAATCTTATCTGTAATTTCCCTGTTTTGCCCTTCTAATATGGGTTGAATAACTTTTTGATGGCCGAGATGAATACCATCAAATTTTCCGAGGGCAATAGCTGTGGGAGTAAGAGACAATTTAGTTGCATTAGCAACCCATATAGAAAACCCATTTTGAGACAGATTTTGCACGTCGATTCTGGGAAGGTAATTTTTTTCAGAGGTAACAAAGTAATAGGATAAAGCGGATAAAACAATAACCATATGTATTAGGGATTTATACTGAACCCTAAACCCCACTATAGGAAAGGGGATAAATCAATCATCGCTTTTGAAACCTGAGCTATACTACATCTTGAATTTTACCTAAACAGCTATAGTTAAGGTGATACTTTTGCAATAAACCATCCATGAGTCCCCATCACCAATCTAATCTAAAATCTAGAATTACACTAATAGTTGCCATTAAAGCTAATGTTAATTAACATGAACAAGAGGAAGTTTGATCCGTGCATAGAAATTAGGATAACAAGTGCTAGTAGTATCTCCCTAAATTTAATTGAATCAGAGGATTTTTCTGCTTATTAATTCTCAATAGTATTCGAAAAATTATCATTAATCATATGCAAGACAGTGATTTTTCATTACCAAAGTCCTTATATTTTGAAAAAATAGTACCCTTAAAATTTCCGTGGTATACCGAATGACCCAGTTAGTTTCAGATAGTGTTTGTGAAATACACTCTTTATTTGTACAAGATGGAATCATAAATTAAAGTATTAGCATCCTTAAGTGTTCACAAAAATAATATTTTTGTATGATCTTCAGGTCTTCCACCATAGTAACAATATACAGAGAGTTCATGCTAGAAATATGAATTTCATTCCTCTTTAAAAAAGCAGTAGTGAAAAGGAAAAATTCCTGTATTTGCCCACAATTAAGTACAGGTAAAAAAGAAATTAACCTCTACAAACATTTATATTAACAGGGATTCCTGAAAATCTGTATACTCGCAATACTATCAAAAATTAACATTTTTTTAACTACTATAATATCTGGGTAAATTATGAATGAGCTTATAGGTTATATAAAATTCAATTCACTGAGGGGTAGATTAATTAGAAAATCACCACTATGAATAATCAGAGTTCAAGGGATAATAGAAAAATGATAATTATTAATATAATAAAGTAATATCTGTTAGATATGATGTTTAAAGTAAACTATTGGAGTATGATATCACTGCTACTTTTCTGGAATTATATGTATACTCTTATTATTTTATAAAAGAATAGTGAACAATTATGTAGTTTAAGTATTCTCATAAAAATATTATCTTTTTCGTGTAAGTCCTGTCTATGGAAAAATAAAAATTACTTAAACTGTAAATTCCATTCATTTAACTGATTGATTCCAACACCATATGTAAGGTTGTATTGTAGGGGTGTAATACTAATGTAATTATTACGTACCACGTCTACATCAATAGGTATGTTTTTGGGAATATTTACATCCTGAGGAGTTTCCGTATCCTCTATGACTTCTCCTGTAAGCCAGTAGTAAGTTTTGCCTCGAGGATCTACTCGTTTATCAAATACATCGACATACCGACGCACTCCCTGGTGAGTAATGGCAGCACCAGCAATGTCTGACCATGGTACTGCTGGGATATTGATATTGAGTAACATTAAGTCTGATAATGGCTGAGATTTAATCCTATCAACTAAAATTTTTGCGAAGTTTGCAGCAGTCTGAAACTCTTTGCTAGTATGACTAGCAAGGCTGAAGGCAAGACTAGGAATGCCTTCAATAATTCCCTCCATAGCAGCAGCAACGGTTCCAGAATAAAGAATTTCTGTGCCTAAATTAGCACCTTGATTGATTCCAGATAACACCAAATCTGGAAGTGAATCTAACAAAACCCACAGGGCCAATTTAACACAATCAGAAGGTGTGCCAGAACAAGCCCAAGCCTTGATACTAGGGTGAAAGATAGAATCAGTAATCTCTGCTCTAATCGGTTGGTTCAAAGTTAAACCATGTCCAGTAGCAGAACGCTCGCGGTCAGGACAGACTACAGTGACCTTATGACCTGCTCTTGCTAAAGTATTAGCCAGAGTGCGAATTCCCAAAGCGTAGATTCCATCATCGTTACTAATAAGTAATTTCATCTGTTAGCCATCAAAATAAATTATAAAAAATTTTAGCCTTCACATAACTTATTAAAACATTCTTCGCGGTATTCTATTTATCTTCCTATAGTAATGGTGATTAAAAAAAGTTCACTTACATTGTTTTAGATTCTAGACTGTTAGGAAAGACCTTTTTTCCATCTTTCTTTTTATTGATAAGTAAAATTACTCGTAACTGTAATGATGAATCTACCCAACAGCTTGGAGGCTCAAATTTTAACACTGCAGCAAGAAGGAGAAAAAGCAATCTCCTCTGCCAATACTCTAGAAAGCTTAGAAGAACTGCGAATTAACTATTTAGGCAAAAAGGGTAAAATGGCTGGTGTGTTGCGTAGCATGGGGCAATTGAGTGCAGAAGAAAGACCAAAAATTGGGTCCATTGCTAATTTAGCTAAAGAAACTCTGCAGGCTTTTATAGATAGGCAACGTCAAACCTTAGAAACAAACAAAATAAAAGCACAAATAGAATCGGAAACCCTGGATGTCACTATGCCAGGTATTTTTCGTCCCCAAGGAAAAATTCATCCTATTAATGGGATGATAGATAGGGCTTTAGATATTTTTATAGGTATGGGCTATACAGTAGCTTCTGGTCCAGAAATAGAAACGGACTACTATAATTTTGAAGCTCTTAATACACCTTTAGATCATCCTGCCCGTGACATGCAAGATACTTTCTACTTACCTGATGGGAACTTGCTGAGGACACATACATCGTCAGTTCAAATTCGGTATATGGAGACTGAAGAACCTCCAATTCGAGTTGTGGCTCCAGGAAGAGTTTATAGAAGAGATAATATTGACTCTACTCATGCCGTGGTTTTCCACCAGTTAGAGCTTCTGGCTATAGATGAAGGGCTAACCTTCGGTGATCTTAAAGGTACGATCAAAGTATTTTTACAAGCGATATTTGGAGATTTACCCATTCGTTTCCGCGCCAGTTATTTTCCCTTTACAGAACCATCTGCCGAAGTCGATTTGCAGTGGAATGGCCGTTGGTTAGAGGTTATGGGTTGTGGTATGGTTCATCCAAATATGTTAAAAGCTGTAGGCTATGATCAGGATATTTATACAGGATTTGCAGCTGGTTTCGGGATAGAACGTTTTGCCATGGTATTACACCAATTAGATGATATTCGCCGAGTTTATGCTAGTGATTTGAGATTCTTAAAGCAATTTTAGATATACTTCCATAGTCAGAACTTTTTGGTTTAGGGCTTGCAGTTAACCTTCCCTTTTCTCATATATTCACCTGATTGTAACAGTTCATTATTATGATATCTGCATTGAACTGTTTTTGTTTTCTTAAAAATCGAAAAGTTTTAGATCATAATTTCCAACGAAGTTTATAGAAATGTCTATTAATGTATATTCTAAGCAGCACTACACTGATTTAGTTTTAATTTATAAAATAAGATAAGAGAAAGAGAAATTACTTAATCAGAGTATTTCTCTGATTAAGTAATTTCTACGTTACTTGAGGTATTTGTTTATTTCTATATTTATAATTAGTTTCTAGGCGTAGGTAATCATCATTTACTCAAGGTAGTAATAAACAATATAATATTTAGAGAAGCTCTAGTTTTATTGTAAGAATCTATTGATAGAAAGTGAGAAAATATAACTAATTATCAACTTGATATAATATTTATATTATAAATTATGGTTTTTTTATAGAATATATCTGTTGCTGGTTTGGTCAGAATATTTTATGCTTAAGATTATATATAGTATTGCATTATCTTAAAATTAAATAAGTTGCTAAACTTAATTTTGAATTTCTTATTTATCTTAAGATAAGCAGCTTTTGATAAAGTTAATACAAGAAACTATAAGCAAATTTGCCAATAGTAATACGTATAAAAGAAATAAAATAAAGAATAATATATCCTACTAATTCCTCTAGTCATAGCTATATTAAATTGATAAAACTCTAATGATACTAATCATTAAAAAAATAGCCAATAAGTATCATACCCAGAAAATATTTGAGATAATTGAGGCTACTCTTATTTATATGTACAGTAATCCAAATTTAGACCTCCGCATGAAAAAGAGTTTGACGTAACTTTTAATACATAATAAATATTCGTTAGAAAATACCCAATATATCAAGGAGCTATGATAACCAAGAGGAACAATTACACACAAAATATCAAACTACTTAACGTTCGGTTCTCAAGTGTATATTCACTCAATAAAAAATAAAAGGGTAGTATGGTTTTTTATGAGATCATAAGTTTACGGTCATTTATATTTGTGTGCACGTTACCACTAGTACATAGTAGCAATAGTCAATCAGGAATCTATGGTGGTAGATTTAAACTTATGGTCTAATCCACTAGGGTCCATATATAGTAAGGCAACTACCCCATGCTGAAAAAATAATTGATTTACATCGAGCTGTGACTTCACTGCGATTAAAAACTTGAGTTGAATTTCATTTTGGCACATATAACCCTCAAATCAAGAGGATTATTAGGCTTACTTTACTCATTTTTCTCATGTTAATATTGAACTTTATGCACAGTAAAATACTTTATCTTAAAGCTGAATACCTTGATTCTAGTTTACAAAGATTAAGTCCTTCTCTTGTGGGGAGTATTAGCTTTCTAATCAAATCCAACTTAATTAGCTTTACAATACTAAATACAGACCTTAGGCCTTTAACTCATACATTTGGTGTGGAATGTAATGAGGATAGAGAATATTATAAGTTATACCAATAATAAATTTTTACCCTTTTCTGTTTTTAAGTTTTATAATTAACGTAGTTTTTTATTATAACCCAACTCAAGAAAAACGATGGAGAGGTTAAAATTTATAGCAGTATCTTTGTAATGATGTGCATCAAGATAGATTTAACTAAATGTATATAGTTTATAAATTTCTATATTTACAGTTATTCTTGTACGTAAAATACACCTACACTTAATATCCCAATAACAAATAGCTTTTAGCAGTTAATGCAAGTCTACTTTTCTGGGCTGTCAAACTAACTTATTTATGATTACCCTTTAACTAGATATCGTTTCATATCTTAGAGTAAATTCCTAAACACCTTGTAGTTTTGATGTTAAAACTAAATTCAATTAACTGTAAGAATATCCTAAATTCCTTTATAAATTAATTACTAAGATAATTAACTTATACATATCTTACTTAATTCAAGTGTATCAAATAAGCTCCAAGCGAACTCCGTACTTGGCAGTGTTTAAGCTTAGATACAAAATAAAATACGACTCATTATTGGTATTAAGTGGGCAGATATTTAATTATGTGAGTTTTGGTTTATGAATATCTCCTGAGTCTATAAATGTATAACCTATTAATATTGATGGGTAAATCCTCCGGGACTTATTTCCAAGCTTTATTGCTATTATCATTGCAATAAAGCTAAAGCTATATTATTGGTTAGCAAATAAAATAACAACCATTTACTATTATCCAAAATCTAGCAATGAATATTACATTATAGAAAAATTCTTACAGTACTAGACATATTCGTTTTAGTCCTGCTATAATTATTTATTATCTTTGGGGTGTAGCCAAGTGGTAAGGCAGCGGGTTTTGGTCCCGCCATTCCTAGGTTCGAATCCTAGCACCCCAGTACTAAAAGAAACACTACAACATAAATTCTTAAAGTAAATTCCTAAAACACAATTACATGCGCAAGTGTAAGGTTAAACCCCCTAAACATGTACATATGTAAAATTTTACATAAAATAGTCATAATTGAAGTTATTTATCTTTAAATGAGCAATTAGATTGTTTTTAGATTGATATTATAAATATATGCCAAATCATCAGAGTTGGTATCTATTGCAGCTGCAGCATACAATCTAAGGCTTCTTTCATAAGGATTTTGGCGTTTATCGTACTACTCAAGCTCATTCCTTCTAGCAGAAACAATTGTAGTTTTTTCTTTAAGTTATATTTTTTCTGTTGATAATATTTTCACTAAATTTAACCATTTAAATTCCTGCTTATTTTGAGCTTATATATTTCTTTGTATAGTTTTATTAAAATACTGGTCAGCCAATCCATATTTTATAATTTTTCAGAAAAAATAACATATACCAGCTTTTCTATGTTCTAATAGTTGAAATATTTTATCGTTTGATTTTAAGATTAGGCTCTCTCATATAGATATGGTATATTGTTGAGTATATCACTTACTTTTAAATTTATAAGATGCCTAGATTCTTGCATTAGGCTATAGTGTACAGGAAATTTTAATTAGTCTTAGTTCTCTCCTTAAGATATTATCTAATCAAAATAGAAGAATATATATAAGAGACATGTTAGATATTCAAATAAAAAATATTGAATGGACATTTTTTATTAGTCCTTTTCACATGAAAATTTTAGAGTCTAAAGACTCTAAATTAACAGGGTGGTCTATTTTCTATTCCTGTATTTGTTTATTCCACATAATCAGAATTAATAATAATTTAAAACTAAATGCATAGCAAACAAAGACCTATTGCTGTAGATCTTTTTGCAGGTGCCGGTGGTATGTCACTTGGTTTTGAACAAGCTGGTTTTGATGTACTTGCTGCTGTAGAGTTAGACCCAATTCATTGTGCAGTTTACCAGTTTAATTTCCCATCTAGTTCAGTCTTATGTAAAAGTATTGAAGAATTAAATGGTGGAGAAATTAGGGATTTTTCTCAAATTAGTAACTACACAATTGACGTAGTATTTGGTGGTTCTCCTTGCCAAGGGTTTTCCTTGATTGGTAAGCGTGCGTTTACAGATCCATATAATAGTTTGTTATTTCACTTTTGGCGAGTAGTAACTAATCTGAAACCTAAATATTTCGTGTTGGAAAATGTACCTGGATTAATAATGGGGAAACATCGTCATTTCCTGGTGGAAATGATGGACAAGTTCCGGGAATCTGGCTATCAAATACAAGAGCATTATCAGGTATTAAATGCTGCTAATTATGGAGTTCCCCAAAATAGAAGCAGATTATTTCTATTGGGGTGTCTTCAAGATCTATCTCTACCTCAATATCCCCAACCTCAAACCAAACCAGCTAAGTGGCAGAAGACAAAACATTTACTCTTTCGGGAAGATGATTTACCCTACACACCAGTAGTATGGGATGCAATTGGTGATTTACCAGAGGTAGAATTGATTCCTGAACTACTAGAACAAGATTGGGCAACTGTAGAATATGGTAGATTCAGTGACTATAGTTACAAGTTGCACTATCCCCAAACTGACAAATATAATTATGGCTATGAACGTATATTTGATTTATATAAATTAACATCTAGTGTTCGTACTCGCCATGGTATTGAATCTATAAATAGATTTGAGGCAACTGCAGCAGGTGAAAATGAAGCAATTAGTCGCTTTTATAAACTGGAAAAAGATGGCCTTTGTAATACCCTTAGAGCTGGTACCCCCAGTTCTAGAGGTTCTTTTACTGCCCCTCGTCCAATTCATCCATCTACTCCCAGATGTATCACCGTACGGGAAGCAGCACGTTTACACTCCTATCCTGATTGGTTTCGCTTTCATGTGACAAAATGGCATGGTTTTCGTCAAGTAGGTAACTCAGTGCCACCCTTACTAGCAAGGAAAATTGCCAGTGAAGTTATTCATGCTTTGGGTGTGATTCCAAGTAAGCCTCTTACTATTTTAAATCTTGGTGATGAGTCACTAATTAATTTTACTAATTCTCAAGCAGCTCTATATTATGGTATTTGTAACAATTCAAATTCATCGGCAATAAGAAAAAGAAATGCTTAAGAAGTTGAATAATTATAGTTAGAGGTTAAATAGCTAGTTTTGATTTTAAGTATTATGATGTCTGGACTACATGATCAAAGTTTACTCGAGTGGAATAAATATATATACCATTTAAACTATTTATCAATTTGATTCCTAAGGCCAAATCTGATGTTTACAAGTTCAAAGTTAATGTTTAGTGAGCCGGGAACACAATTTTATATACTGAGGTAGAAGAATTGAGACAGTAAAACTTATCTTCCGACTTCCTACTTATAGAAGATAGTGGAAATTAGAATACCTTGTAAATAAGTTAAATAAGTAAGATTATTTTGGTTTTGGAATCTAGACAAATTCAATTTTTTTCAAACCTTAATTGAATAAAAGTTACTACACCAAATTGGATTATTTAAAAATACCCCTATATAAGGTTTACACAGACTTGTCAGATTACTACTTTGAATACTTAATAGAATTAAATTATATGCTCGGAAAGCTTTTTAGTCATTCGCTCGAGTTTGCTAATAACCTATGATGAAAAATCAAATAAACCTCAACAGCAATGAACTGCAATATTTAATTACTTTCGATTCAATTGATTTAAACTCCAAAAGTAAATCTGAGCCTGATTTAGATCATACTCTAAATTCATATGATATTCGAAGTTATTATCCAATTTATACTCAATTGATTTCATATTTTCCAATTTTTTATTATTTATCTACTTTTTATTCACCATACTTGCTGAGCTAATTAGATAGCTTAGGATTCCTAAAATTTTAAATTACTATCTTTTTAAGAATGTTATATATGAAAATATATCTAATATATTATGGGGTAACCTAATTGTTAGAATGGTAGCCAATACAAGTGATCTTTTTTATTTCTTTTATAAAGAGAAGTAACTTTTATACAAGCTTGCTTATACTATGTATAGTGACTATAGAATAATAAGTTTAGATGAAAAAGTAAGTACTTATGGACATCATATTCTGGTCAATTAAACTTATAAAATTCGGATTTGTACTTATGATGAACACACATTATCAAGGGATATTCTTTTGCATAGATAATTGTTAATTAAGTAGTATTTTACTATTTTTTATATAGGAAATTATAACCTTTACACATGTTTTATGAAGCAAAAAATGTTTTATATATTTTTTGATAATTTATAAATAGATTGAAGATCAGTAATTTTCTTCAGTTAATATTTATTATTTTTTTAAATCAGCCATGTCAAATATAAAGGTGATACTAGCATCAGTAAATAAGCCAATCATAAAAGTAAAAATGTTCCCAAGAGAATTATCATATTAGATGCTTGCTTTCATCTCATAATTCACATTTTACTAAACATATAATTTAGCTGATTTGCAGCATATGATCCAATAATGTTAATCACACCATTTATATCATTATTGGTGGAGAATAAAGTAAATAAACAATAAGTAATATACTGATAGCTGAATCTGTCACCCGCTG
This sequence comes from Richelia intracellularis HH01, assembly GCF_000350105.1. Classification (GTDB taxonomy): domain Bacteria; phylum Cyanobacteriota; class Cyanobacteriia; order Cyanobacteriales; family Nostocaceae; genus Richelia; species Richelia intracellularis. Next base: position 31,585 of record NZ_CAIY01000016.1, on the reverse strand, counting down.
CGGTAGTCTAGATGAGAGTGAATTTGACTCCTGACTCTAAGTATTTAGTTTATGACATCTCTTGTTTCCTGTTCTAAACGTACTATTCGTATTGGTTCTCGTAAAAGCCAGTTAGCTCTGGTTCAAACATATTGGGTAAGAGAAGAACTCCAGAAATCCTTTCCTGATATCAATTTTGAAGTCTGTGCCATATCTACTCAAGGTGATAAGATCTTGGATGTTGCCTTGGCTAAAATAGGAGATAAAGGGCTCTTTACCAAAGAATTGGAACTAGGGATGATAAATCATGAGATTGATTTTGCAGTTCATTCCCTGAAGGATCTTCCAACTAATTTGCCAGAAGGTTTGGTCCTAGCCTCAATTACTGAAAGAGAAAATCCCGCGGACGCCTTGGTTGTAAATACTAAGTATAATAAGCTACAGATTGATACCTTACCCATTGATGCTATCATCGGCACATCTTCACTAAGGAGGTTGGCTCAACTACGTAATAAGTATCCCCACTTTAACTTTAAGGATGTAAGAGGTAATTTGAACACTCGTATAGCAAAGTTGGATACTGGTGAATATGATGCTTTAATTCTTGCGGTAGCGGGCTTGAAGAGACTGGGTATGAGGGATCGTATTCATCAAGTCATTCCCAATGATATCTCCCTACATGCTGTTGGACAAGGAGCTTTAGGAATTGAGTGTCGTGCTGATGATGCAGAGCTAATTTCTCTCCTAAAAGTTATTGAGCACCCTGAAACCCGCGATTGCTGTTTAGCAGAACGGGCACTCCTTCGAACCTTGGAAGGTGGTTGTCAAGTTCCTATTGGTGTAAGTACTAGAATTATTGATGATAGATTGACATTAATGGGTGTAGTTGCCAGTATAGATGGAAAAAGGTTAGTAAAAGATACTATCATCGGTACTATAGAAGATGCTGAGCAATTAGGTTTTCTTTTAGCTGAAAGTCTAAGCCAAAAGGGGGGGCAAGAAATTTTGGATGAAATATTAGCCGGATCAAGGTGAAGTTTCTATTAGCCTGACATCCAAAAATTGCCAGTAGAAATATCAGGGTCGCATTATGCATATTGGCTCATTATTAGTAAGTAGAAGTTAAATTTCTCTAATTTCATGCCATGAAATTAGAGAAATTTAACTTATAAACGTACCAACTGCAAAAGCCGCGGGTGCAAATTTAGATCAAACATATAGGGATAATTAGGAAAAACAAGTTATCATGCAGGTTCTATTTGTTGCAGCAGAGGCTGTTCCTATTGCAAAAGTTGGGGGTCTGGGTGACTTTGTGGGGGCACTACCTGATATTCTCAGGAAAATGGGTCATGATGTACGCATCTTCATGCCCTATTATGGCTTTCTCATAGACAAAATGGAAATTCCCAAGAAGCCTATTTGGTGGGGATACGCTATGTTTCAGAATTTTGCTGTTTACGAAACAGTTCTACCTGGTACTAGTGTGCCTTTGTATTTATTTGGACATCCTGTCTTTGACCCCCGACGCATTTATTCTGGAGCAGATGAGGCTTGGAGATTTACATTTTTTGCCAATGGGGCAGCAGAATTCTGTTGGAATTACTGGAAACCACAAATAATTCACTGTCATGATTGGCATACAGGAATGATTCCAGTATGGATGCATCAATCTCCAGATATTAACACTGTATTTACCATCCATAATCTTGCATATCAAGGTCCTTGGCGATGGTATTTGAATCAAATTACTTGGTGTCCTTGGTATATGCAAGGACATAATACTATGTCAGTCGCGGTACAATATGCAGATAGAGTTAATACTGTTTCTCCAACTTATGCAGCTCAAATACAAACAGCTAGTTATGGTGAAAAACTAGAATGCCTTTTATCTTTAATGAGTGGAAAAATCTCCGGCATTCTTAATGGTATTGATGCAAATATTTATAATCCAGCTAATGACCAGTATATTTATCAGAATTTTACTCCGGAAACATTGGAGAAACGTAAATTCAATAAGATTTATTTACAAGAAGAAGTAGGGCTAGAAGTTAACTCCAATACTTTCTTAATTGGTATGGTAACAAGGTTAGTTGAACAAAAAGGAATTGATTTAGTTTTACAAATCCTTGATAACTTTATAGCATATACAGATGCTCAATTTATTATTTTAGGCACAGGTGATCGTTATTATGAAAGTCACATGTGGCAAATGGCATCTCGTTACCCTGGACGTGTAGCTACTTACTTGCTTTATAATGATATTCTATCCCGACGCATATATGCGGGTTCTGATGTTTTCCTTATGCCTAGCCGTTTTGAGCCTTGTGGTATTAGTCAAATGATAGCCATGCGCTATGGGAGTGTACCTATTGTTCGTCGCACCGGGGGACTAGTAGACACAGTCTCTCATCACGAACCTATGGGACAGGTAGGTACTGGTTACTGTTTTGATAGATATGAACCCTTAGATTTATTTACCTGTATGGTAAGAGCTTGGGAAAGTTTCCGTTACAAAGACCAATGGAAAACCTTACAAAAACGATGTATGAAACAAGATTTTAGTTGGCATACTTCAGCCAAGCAGTATTTAAATCTGTATCAGTCAGCTTTAGGCTTGACAGAAGAAACAGAACAAAAATATGAATCGGCAAATATTAATTGAAAAGTATTAAAACTAAAACTTTGGCTTGAGTTTTATGGTTATATTCTATTTGTATTAGTAACACTTAAAGAAATGCATTGTGAATACTATTTTTTTAAAGTGTTTTTTGGCCTTGCTTTTTCTCTTTGGGGAATAATAAATTTACTTAGTATTTCAGAGACTATGTTATCTATCTATTCAGAAAAATTTCAAGGATATAACTGAATTAATCATTACACTGACAAAATTTTAACCTGAAGTTAATTATATTTTAAGATGGTTAGTTCTCTTCTATTCTTATCTTCTTGAATTAGCTAAAGCATTTTAAACTTAGTGTATCTTATTACAAAATTCATCTATTAAGAGCTTTCATCAGCAAAATTTGTAGTTTCTTTTTTCAATGACAAAATGTTGCCCCTAATTTTCGAGTTAAGTTTAAGGGAGTTTCTGGTAAATAAATTTATGTATAAGTTGTCTAAAGTGTTCTTGGGATATATAGTAATTACTTATAGACTTAATGAAGTAACATGCAGCGAGTCATATAATAACTGTAAAGCTTTATAATGATCAAGGTAATACAAGTAATGATTGTAATCATTATACTGATAAGACTTCAGACTGGGGAAATAAAAAATACAATAACAGAAATGATTTAATGAACATTAATATGAGATCGAGCTTATAGAATTTTTAGGTTGATTTAGATCAACTCTTAACTGTTTATTTCTCTGATGATTCCTGCTGTAAGGTGTTTAACCCTATGTTCAGTAGTTCAGTTACGTTTTCTATACGGGGTGTTTTGGGACTATTGCAAGTATATAAGCGACTGAAAGCCCTGGATTTTATCAGCTTTACGATGCTTATGAAATCTGAAATTTAAAAAATTCACCACAAAGAAAAGGAACTATACATCAAAATATCTAGTACCAATTAGAATTACCAGGTTAAATTAATAACATAAAGATATTTAGTTAATCAGATTTTTCTATATCAGAGGTTTTTAGTAATATCCAATGTGACTATGCTATCTTAGTTAAGAGAACATTAATGAATACTAGTGAACAATCACAAATTCAAATCATACTTGTGCTCAATTCAATAATAAACTACTTTTATAAAATTATCTTTTAGATTACAGTCAGTTGTCAATAGATTAGCAAATTAATAAAATGGCAAAGTTGAATAGGTAAAACATAACTGACTAGAATAAAACTTTATGAATATTGTTACATCACAAGAAATTGCACAGTTCCGCTCTCTATTAGCAGATTATCCCCAAGCCTTAGAAGCCCTTGATTTAATTGAGGATTGTGAGGGAGATTTAGAAGATGCAACTATGACTCTATCTATTCGTATTGGACAGGAACCAGGTACAGAAAATTCGGAGTGGTTATATAGTTTAGCAAAAAAATGGCGCACTGTTATTTGTCGAAGCGAGTTCAGGGAAGACTTACTTAATAGCAATTTAAAAGGAGTTATGATGTACTTCGAGCAAATTTCTAGTTTTCCAATACTATTAGCAGCACCAATTCTCATGTATGCCTTTAAAAAGGGTTGGAATAATTTTTGTCAACCATTAGACTCAACTCTAAACAATTTTAAGGGATAGTAGACTTTTATTAGACTCTTACTTTAGCCCCCAAAATAAAGCATAAGCAAATTTTACATTGTAATTAATAAGAATATATTGCTTATAAACAGTATTATTTAACTGGTTTCAGCAAACTGGAAGAATGATTTTGTGTATTTTTATGACAAATAGTCTGATTAAATTGGGTGAATATATGATCATCAAGTTTACTGGGGTGAACAATATACAAAATTTGAGTGATATAAATAATTGCATGGAGTAAATATTGGCATGTGGGTTAAATATTTATAAGTAAATATACTGCATCAAAATTAACCTAAACTCCCTTATAGCAGTACAAAAGGATAAATTCCCTAAAGAATTGATTTTAGTCTCAGTAATCGAGAAAAACCTATAATAATCTTGTGCTTCTGGAGAAACCACAATTATCTAAAAAGTCTAAATTGGTTTTTCTCCGTAGTATACCTCTTTGGAAGACTAAGGGAAATTATATATTTTTAGTCATGTTCCCATGCCAGCTCACTTACTCTCATTACCTACCACTTACAAACCTTATTATCTATCATTATTTTTGGTGAGTTAAAGTAGTTAATTTTTATTTTGTACTTCCATAATTACTTGTTGGGCTCTCACCAAGAAAAGGCCTACAAATTTTTATGCCGGAGATAACCGATTAAAGTCAAATGATTGGGAGTAAATTACCCAAGCAACGTTTATAAAAATTCTATGTAGTAGAATATGTTTGTCACTTTCTCTCCCTTATATTCATTAATAATTTGATAAAATATTCATTAATAGTTGAAGTCTAAACATAAATAAAGCCATCAATAAACTTTTCTCAGCAATATTCTTTCAGATTTTGTCAGCCCTACAGTTTAAATTACACGAGACACTAATTATAGATAGTTAGTTGAGTATTTACCCAATATAAACATATTACTAATACAAATATTGTTGTTGTAAGTCTGGTACAGTATAAAATATTCTCTGTTAACAAAACACTTATATATTAATGAGCTCAGGTAAGAATATCCCTAATAAGGATAAACACGGCATTATTTCTATGCTTTTGGTATGATGAATACAATAACATTTCTCAGTTTAGGCAAATTGTTATTTACATAATTTGCCTACAAATCTAGTTCCAAAGACTTATCCCACAAAAATTTATCCCGTTAAATAACTAATTATTACAGCTAAATTGTATATAATTCTACAATTAGAAATAGTTGCAAATAGTTATGATCGTGATGAGTAAAATAGCAAGTGGATTTAGCAAAACTATATTAGTCATAAATAATATGAAAAGTATGCCAATTCTACTAAAACCATTAAGCTTATGAATTATCTTATTGCTATATTATCAGACAGAATGAAAGCAGAAGCTGCTTATTTAGCTTTGGAAAAGCAAGAAATTCAAAGCACAATTATAGGTAAAGGATATAAGACAGCTGATGAATTTGGTTTAGTTGATCCAAAAGAGTCCGCAAGAAAACAATTGAAGTTAATGGCTTTATGGTTAGTTCCATTTGGTTTTTTTGCAGGCTCTTCATTCAGTTTCATTACAGATCTGCAAACATTTGCTTGGGCTGGTGAAATTGGTAATCACATTGTTGGCGGGCTTTTGGGTGCACTTAGTGGCGCTTTAGGCAGTATATTCGTAGGTGGTGGCTTTGGTTTATTGACTGGAAGTGGTAATGCGTTAACATATAGAAATAGATTAAATGCCAACAAATATTTGATTGTAGTCCAAGAATCAGAAAATACTACATACAGAGCAAGACTGATTCTACGGCAATTTGATCCAGAAAATCTTCAGGATTATACAGATCTAAATCTAAGATATTAGGGAATTACATAAATTTCCTAATTTATCATTCAGAATTCGTTGTTTATTATTATTAATAATGCTGCCAAGGGAAAAGATTTTAAAGGGTATTGAAAGTCGAGAAACTATAGCTCGTGTGATTGATTTAGCAGAACAAGCAATTAGAACTTGGGAAGTAGTATTAACAGACTTTTTATCTCCCCTTGAGTTAGCAGAAACACAACAAGTTTTCAGCCGATTAACAGAAGTAAATATATTAGCTTGGGGGGGTTATCCCCAAGCAGAACGACAAAGAGTTGCAATTGCATGTTCAGAATTACTCCTAGAACAATGTCAAGTGACGATTGCAGCTGTAAATATTTCAGGCAATTTTCTTTTCGATACAGCTAGCCACCGTGACTTTTTGGGTGCAATTTTAGATACTGGGATTATACGGGGAAAGATAGGAGATATTAATTTGTTGGGAGAAAGGGGGGCACAAGCTATATTTATACCAGATTTGGTGGGATTCTTAGAACTTAATCTTAAAAAAGTGCGGTCAGTTACTGTGAAAGTAGAACCCATTAATTTAAGTGAGCTAAAAGTTCAGGAACCTCGTAAAAAAGAATTGACCACTGTAGAAGCGTCTTTAAGATTAGATGCCATTGCATCTGCTGGTTTTGGGATGTCTCGAAGTAAAATGCTTGGACTAATTACTTGTGGAAATGTAAGAGTTAACTGGAAAGAAATCATACAAGCTAGTTCTCAAATTAAATCTGGTGATTTAATCTCCATTCGTGGTAAGGGGCGTTTAAAAGTAGGCAATATCACTGTGACAAAAAAAGAGCGCTATCGAGTTCAACTAACTAGGTATGTATAAGTCTTTCTATAAAATAGGTCAAAAGAAATTTATGATTTTAGATTGCTAACCCTTTTGTCTTTTATCTATTCATATTCTTTTATGTCTGTCTTGATTTATAAATATTGTCTTAGGACACTTATTTCTAGTGCCAAAATTAATGGAAAATTGTATTGTGGATTTACTTATGAAAATTAATACTTGGAAATTTTACAAAGTCTACAAAGTCTACAAAGTCTACAAAGTGTTTGTATAGAAGAGTACTCATTTTGTATCTAGTATTCTGTTAAAACTATTTAAGGAAAATATAGTGGGATTATTATCCTCCATTAGAATTGTAATATTCCTGGTAAACCTTAATTTTAGGGTTTTACAAAATTCACCTATAATTAACTCCATCCTAAAACAAAGATATAAAATTTATAGAAAATTTGATCAGTAAATTTCCCAACAGCTTTCTAGAAAATCAGCGTTAGTACGTTTATTCTATAGTGAACTAAACAGCTTTGATAAAATTTTAACTGTCATTTCCCTAGGCAGGAATCTGGAAATATTAACTATAGCTTGATTAATAAAACCACCAGTGACAGCAATGGACTTCCCCTTTTCTAAGGAATTAAGAGCATTATTAACTACTTCCTCTGGTGTGGAGATGGAATTGGCTTTCCTGACAACATCCATGGGTAAATCTGCAGCAGTAAAAAAGTTGGTATCCGTAGGACCAGGACAAACAGCTAGTACTCTTACTCCATAGTGCTTATTTTCCGCCCATAAAGCCTCGCTAAAATGAAGTACAAATGCTTTACTTGCAGCATACACAGAAAAATAAGGTATGGGCTGAAAACCGCTAATGGAAGATATATTAATGATACTTCCCTTGTTACGCATTTGCATCAGTGGTAAATATTTATGAGTTAAATCCACTAATGCCAATACATTTAATTGCAACATTTTAATTTGCTGTTCCCCATCCCTCTGGGCAAACTCGCCATAGTCACCAAAGCCAGCATTATTGACTAGTAAATCAATAGTTAAATTTTTTCCCTGAGTGATATTAAATACATTATTACAAGCATCAGGTTCTGTTAAGTCTTGAACAATTATTTCAGTTTTAACATTATATTTCTCCTGTATTTTTTGACGTAATTTTGCAAGTTTACTTCCCGAACGAGCTACAAGAACAAGGTTTGTACCATTTGCTGCCAGCTTTTCTGCAAAAGACTTACCAATTCCAACAGAAGCACCAGTAATTAAAGCTGTTAACATTTTTCTATATTATAATTACTAATTAACCTAACTAACTTTAACAAAAACTAGAAACTATTATTACTACTAGAGAAAGTTATTAGCTCTCAATTAATTTACATTTAATTTTCTACTTTGCTATATAAAATAATAATTATAATTGGGAATATTCCATGCTTGGTACTTATATTTTATTTTCATTATTGAAAATAAAATATGTATTTTAGATATTTTTATTATATTAAATATACTTTAAACTCAAGTATATTCTCCAAACTATTATGTGACAGTTGTACATCACAATTTTAAATATATTATTATAATGTAATGAGAAAATTAACAAATAATTAATAAAAGCTAATTATTTTTTGGAAGCCTTCTAGTATGCAAATTAATTGGCAATGAGATATGTTCGAAAATAATGGAAAATAGCAATTGCTATACCTAGTATTTAGGGCTGAAATCAGAGCTGCTAAATTAGGCAATGACTAGATTAAGTAGTAGAACACTAGTTTCCCTATTATAGAGATTTAAACTTTCTGTGAACCAAAATTATGTTCTATTTTACCCCAATATAATTTTCAGTAATACTTAAATTTCAGCCGCAAAAGGACAAATATAAGTGATTTGAAATTCTATTTTCCTTCAAATATTATGTGGTAGTTAGTTAACTGGGAATTTTATTAGGATGTTAATAGTACTAAGCTCACTAATTAATAGGCTATAAGATAATTTAGAACATGCTTTAGTAGGGAAAAAGTATCATCTCAGCAATTCAATTAAAACCTATGAAAAATTAATTAAGGTTTTTAGTATACTGAGGTATTTATGTTAATTATTGTTGAATATTACACTGTAATTTTATCAACATCTACAAATAAAATGAAGTAACCTAGTAAAAAATAATAAGCTAAATTTAGAATTTACCAAAGTTCAAAAATACAACTAGCAAGCCTAAATATAAATAAAGTTATCTGCAAAGATCAGAGAAGAAATATATTCTGTAAATCAATTGTACACTCGGAAACAGTTCATTATCTTGCTTATTTATTAAAATTCCTTTACTTCTTAGGATTAGAAAATAGGAGTATTTCACCACAATATACTGTATAAAAAAATTAGTATAATAGTATACCTTAACATTATGATTTATTTAACAATTAAACATGACTTATAGCAAGTAAAAAAACTAGGGAATTTCTATTAATATATAATCCTTATAATAGATATTATACTTGATTATTAGCAGGATAAATTTTCCAAAATTATTGTTTAATTTTTAGTGATATGAGAAGGATATTATTGTGTATTAAGCAATATGAAATTAATGTACACCTTAAAATCAAGCAATTGCCAAATTTAAGGATTTGTTAAATCTTTTCCTATAAATTGGAATGAACTCGTAGGAACATTACAGTAAATTATCAATTGGTAACTTATAATAACTTATCCCAGTATAGAACATAGATTCTACTTAATCAGTGATTACAAGGTTTCTGGATAAAAATATTTATGCTAGTATTTAAGATACTTAGATAGGGACGTATAGCTCAGTTGGTTAGAGCGCTACGTTGACATCGTAGAGGTCACTGGTTCGAATCCAGTTATGTCCACTTGCTTTTGTTTTACTGACTTTGAACTGAATATCCGAGAGAATTTTGTTTTTCTCAAACATTGGTACTCTTTGATGATATTGTGTTTCTTGACTCTATGATTTAAGCTTTTTCTCCAGGGCAAGTTCTGAGGTTGTTTTTTTTAAAAAAAACAACCCCAGAACTTGCAAATTTGGATTTATGTTTGGATTATAAATGATGTGTTTATCATAGGTTTTTAAATCCAATTAATGATGCACATGAATTTTGTGGAAGATAGGTATATTATCACTATTTTCAAAACCTTGGAAAGTTAGTGATTATCTGCAAAGGACATATTTTAAATATTTAACTTATCTTAAAACACAGAAAGCCATAAAGATTACCTAATGGCCGAATAGATTTTTGAAAAGAATACAAAAACTTTATTTCCCTTGGAATTACAGTGAATTATCCTATTTTGTCTAGCCCCAAATCAACACCAATCCTATGGGCACAGGCAAATCCGGAAAATGCTACCGCATTTAAACCTTGTCCAGGAAATGTACTATCACCTACACAATATAGTCCTGGAATTACTGTTCTATTAAAAGGCATTCCTAATAAACCCCACAATTTCTGCCGGGGAATTGCTCCATAAGTTCCATCTTCCCTACCTAAAAAGCGTCGATGAGTAAGGGGTGTTCCCACTTCCAAATAATCTAATCCAGTATTTATATTTGGAAAAATTTGCTCTAGTCGCCTAATAATTCTTTCTGCAGCTTCTTCTTTTCTAACCGTGTATTCTTTCGCTGAAAGACCTTGCCATCTACTTATCCAATGGGGGGTAAATGCGTGAATGATATGATAACCCTTAGGTGCCAATTTAGCATCTAGTAATGTGGGAATGGAAACAAACAAAGTTCCCTCTTCATCTGTCATTTTTTTCCAGTCTTCAAGTATAACATGATGGCATTCTGTATCTAAAGGTAATACTTCTGCTTTTACCCCCATATGTAAATTAAGAAAACTTGGTGATTTTTGGTAGCGTTGTTGCCATTTATATTCGCAGTATGGTTTTAAATCTTCTGATAATAATTTGTTGAATGTATCCCAACGAGTAGCATTAGAAACAATTCGCTTAGCGTAATAAACCTTGCCATCAGATAGTTTCACTCCTACTGCTTTTCCATTTATAGTCAATATTCTTGTTACCCTTGACTTGTATTTAATTTGACCTCCAACTCCTTCTAATCCCTCTACTAATTTTTGAGCAATTTTTCCTACACCTCCTATCGGATAATTAACCCCCCCATAGTGCCTGTCAGAAAATACCATACTAGCATTAATCATTGGTGTCATTTCTGCTGTTACTGCCGACCAGCAATAACACTCAATATCGATGAACTTCAAAAGTAAAGGATCTTGAATATGGCGTTTGGCTATATTTCCCAAATTCAAGGGTAAATATTTGGCTAATTTTAAACATGCTATGGGATTTTGCCGAAAAACTCTAAATAAATATTTGGGTTCTTCTAGTGATAATAAATCTATTTGATTAAGATAGTTAAAAACTTGCCAGCACTCATCGTAAAAGCTTCGTATTCCATGCTTTTCATATGGAAAATACATAGTAATATTTTGAAGAAATTTCTCATAGCTGCGATCAACTTTGATATCTAATTTATTAGGAAGATGGTAGTGGATTTGTACTGGATCAGGTATAGTTTCTAATCTCATATTCACAGTTTGCAATGCGCGTGTAAGTAGATTAGTAGTACCGTATTTACCAAAACCCAATATCATTGATGCCCCAACATCAAAATGATAACCTTGACGTTCAAAATAGCCAGCACTACCCCCTGGGACCAAGTGTCTTTCTAACACCAATACGTTTGCACCTTTTTCTGCGAGTTGAGTTGCCGTGACCAATCCGCCAATTCCAGAGCCTACAATGATCACATCTAATTGTTGGCTAACTTTTGCTTTTACAGGATAAGTTTTTTGCTGCATGGAGCCATCGTTTAATTACTATTGATTCAGTTAACACTTATTAAATGATACTAAAATCAATGTTAGATTTTAAACTTACCTCACTCAAAAAATGATAGAAAACAGGGCAGTCTGAAATTGCAGATTTACCCTTTCTCTCATCCTTATAAAGAGAGAAAAACTCCAACATATGTAAATTATAGATGTTTTAATAAATCATCTCAATAAAAATTGTTGAGATCAAACAATTAATGATATTAAATCTTATTAGTTTAATCATTTTGAGTATTTTTTACTTGAAAGAATCAGACTATAATAGTTGACTTGCCTGATTAATATGAGATAAAGACTGTACAATACGCACATACATAATGGAATTAATCACAGGGTAGATTTATTCTGTTAATATTTTTTACATTTATTGATATTGTAATTTGATTTTTGTAAATACCAGTTTAATACAGTAACAGGTTATGATGTTGTTTCAGTTGTTATACGGATTGATCCTTCTGATCATTTATGTCCCAACAATTACGGGTTTATATTCCCCCCCATCCCTTAATTAAACACTGGTTAGCGGTAGCCCGTGATGTAAATACACCCTCCGTGCTGTTCCGGAGTGCCATTATAGAACTAGGTCGCTGGTTAGCCTATGAAGCAGCCAGAGAATGGCTACCGACTAGAGATATGTTAGTGCAAACTCCTTTGGAGACATGTGATGCTACTTTTATTGATGCAGAAGTACCAGTGGCAGTTATACCTATTCTGCGTGCAGGACTGGCACTACTAGAGGGTGCACAGACATTGTTACCTCTAGCTTCCATTTATCACTTAGGTTTACAGCGTAATGAAGAAACATTACAGCATAGTTGCTATTTGAACTCCATGCCAGAAAAATTTGATCCCCAGACGCGAGTTTTAATTACTGAACCAATATTGGCAACAGGGGGGTCAATTATGGTAGCAATGTCGGAATTATTACAGCGAGGAATAGATCCATCTTTAACTAGAGTTATTTGTGTCGTTTCATCCTCCCTCGCTTTACAACAATTGGGTAAAAATTACCCTGGTCTTATTGTTTATGCGGCAACAATTGATCAAACCATAAATGACCAGGGTTTGGTTTTACCTGGATTGGGAGATGCTGGCAATCGTATTTTTGGTAATTGAGTTGGGATATAGCAAAATTCAGGTGATAAATCATAAATGAACATCCTGAAATTAGCAAAGTTTAGTCGTAGTGGTTAAAAGTATGAATCAGCGAGAAGGTTTTGGAAGTGGGTTTTTGGCTGGAGCTGTTCTTGGTAGCTTGGTAGGAGGTATTATTGGTTCTATTCTTGCTAGTCGAGGTGATATGGAACAATCTGTAGAAGAATCACAGGTTCATAGTGGATCTGTTGAAACCTACCAAAGCCATAGAAAACCAAAACAGATTAAAGTTACAAACAGTGAAATTAATATGGAAATGACTCGGCGATCCCTCGAAGAAAAAATAGCCCAGTTAAACATTACTATTGATGAAGTTAGACAACAGTTAGGAAATGTCGGTCAAAGTTCAGTACCTGTCAATAGCAATCACACCAGTAACACATAGTTGTAAACGGAGAAGGGATCCATGTAACTCTAAAAACAAATTATGTTGATTGTTAAGCCATAATTATTTTGAATATCCCTCCAAAAAAATATATTTGTGTAAAATAAAATGCTTTTGAATCAATTCCCCTGAGCAATTAATTATGATATTTGCGAAAGTGGAGTTTTAAAAATAGCAGACATTATGACTATCCCTCCATTAAAATCAATAATTAAAGTATCATTTAAATTGAGTAGGAAATATCATAGTTCATGAATTTATTAGTTACCACACTCGCTACTTTTATTGGAATTTATAGCTCCTTGCTATTTATACGTGTGCTTTTGAGTTGGTTCCCTAATATTAATTGGTATAACCAACCATTTGCAGCACTTAGCCAAGTTACTGACCCCTATCTAGGTCTATTCCGTTCCATTATCCCACCTTTCGGAGGTATGGACTTTTCACCTATTTTGGCTTTTATTGCCTTACAAATATTGAGAGATGTTTTATTCCAACTATCCCGAGTATCTTTTTTATCTGGGTTCTGAGTAAGAATTTGTATTTTTTTCAATTTGTAGAGATACTTTGATCATCAGTAACATATAAAGTATCTCTACAGTATCTCTGATTCTCCTTGGGTTTTAATGTTGTGATTCTAAATTTAAGTATAATTTTTCTGGTCTAACAGAAGAACTAAATCCTACTGCTTTAAACTTTTTCAGTTTTAGTGGAGTTGGCTGATTTGTAGGTACGGAAATTCTCAGGTTGAAATCATTTATTCCTGGAGAAACTTCTGGAATGGAGCCTAGTCTATTTCGGTTTTGCATTACTGGGTCATTGTTAGCATCATAAACACGCCCAAAAATGTCTGCATCATAGACTGTTTGATTTGTTGTATTTTCAGCTTTTCCAGTGACAATGAAACAGTTTGCTGGCAGAATGTTTCGACTATTGCTATTTACTAACCCTTTAGCTATTTCTGGAGTACACTCATGGTAAGATACTTCAAATAATTTTATCTGTGTCAATGCAATCGCATCGGGGGTAAATACTAAATAAATGGCATTGATAAGAAGAGAAATAAAAACAACTGAAATTAAGGACAAATGCATATAAAGGTAAGGAGAGGAGACTGTATAGGAATCTGGGAAGTTAGACATAATTAGTTGGTTGAGAGCAAAATAACTTGCTTACTAATCTATAGATTTATGAGGTAAATAACATATATTCTGAATAAAATGCGGAAAATACTCTTATCCTATTACGAAACAAAGCAGTTTTATATATAAACTCAACTAAAAAAAGCAATAGTTCAAGCTCACCTTGAATATAAGGAATAAAACATTATAAAGTACCTAACTAAAATTATTTGTGATTACTTAAGTCTTTAATCCTAGACTAATTTAATATTATTGGGGATTAAATTAAAATAATAATCGACAAATTATATGAGCATCATAAAACAATTATTTCATATAAGTGCTTCAATAAACCCCATGAAAACTATGTTAATTTATTACAATGAAATTTATGATAAATCCACAAGGTATTTTGAAATGATTAATGTATTATCTATCGATACAAAAATACTTGTCCTACCAAAAAGGTGAGTAAAATAATTAAATTTGTTAATTGATTTATTACCAAAAATCTAAAATACGGTAGTCTAAATCACTCAGCATCTGCCTGAGCAGGGGTAAACTCAATCCAATTACATTGCTGTGGCAGCCTTCAATTTTTTCAACAAACAACCCACCACAACCTTCCAATGCAAAACTACCAGCACAACGAAGGGGTTCTCCCGTGCTAACATAAGCTTGAATCATAGCATCATCCATATGGGCAAAATAAACCCTAGTTATTTTACATTTTATTAACCTCTTATTTTTAACAGTATCAATTAGAGCATGACCCGTATGTAATTCGCCAAAATGTCCTTGCATTTTATGCAAGTTTTTGCAAGCTTCTTGATGATTTTTTGGTTTGCCGTGAATATGACCATCAACAACTAATACAGAATCACAACCCAGAATTAAAGCAGAACTAAATTTAGGAGCAATGGTTTCTGCTTTATGTAAAGCTAATGTATTAACTAAATGTTCTGGATTCGTTAGTTTAACTAAAGACTCATCATAATAACTGGGATCCACTATGGGTTTAAGACCCACCATTCGTAATAAACGTTGTCGTGCAGTGGAAGCTGAAGCCAGGACAAATGTTAGCATTGGTATTTCAATCTAAGGAGATAGGAGAATTGTATCAAAAAGCTTATCTTATAACTAAAATATCTAAACTAAGTCAGGTTCTCAAAAATGTGATGGTTATTATGTTCCTTATAGCTACTATGGCTGTTAAATAATGATATAGACCACTTCGTGAATTCACTCTCTGATATTTTTATTGCCAAGTTTTATAAATTTTTATTTAACCATTGACACTTTCTTACCTTAAAACTTAGTAAACTTCAAAAGAGTTTACAGAGTCTATAATAATTCCTTTTGTTCTACATTAATATCTTTCTGCCACTGAAGTGTTGAAGGTAAATAGTTTACATCTGCTAGTAGTCATTCTAGCTATGTTATATCTCCTAAAATCATTTGGCAACTTAATTTCATATTCTAAAATGTATTATTTTTACCATCAATATTCTTCCTCTCTGAATTTACTAACTTTGTGGTTATCCCTAAGCTATTAGATGCTAGGGTACTATTATCAAGTTTGTAGCCTATCTCCTTTAGTATAACGAATTTAGTTAAATTCTTAATTTCTGGAACAGGGTTAATTACTACAGAAATGTTCTCTCTAGATTCAATTAAGTTATGAAAAACTATATAGGGATCATTAGCTACTTGAACTTGTAATCAGCCATCAGGGTATAGGAATTGATAGTAATCTATGATGTCTACAAAACTTCTCATTCTAGCCACAATTTTGACTATAGGATTAGTAAAGACAAAAATTAAAGTGATAAGGTAAGGGTGTTTTTATCCCTCATAAACTTATTTTTCTGTGGTTCAAATTGATTATGTTATCAACATGAGACTATGATTATACTTTCTCAGTATATAGTAAAATTGAGGTAATTATTCTTAGGAATAGTTATAGTTATAAGGAAGAATATACACACTTAAAATTATAAATTCACTGAAAAAACTTATGATTTTATATCAAGTCTTAAATAATCATTTATTTGCGGGGTTTATTTTGTGATATAACCATTTAAAACTTTACTTATTGAGTAGTAGTCAATATTAAATAAATATCAGAATTCTTAATTAGAATATTATAGATTAACTTTATCAAAAAATCAGTCTCCACTTTAAACAAACCCTAACTAGTCATGAGTGAATTTCTCTCAACCCTAAAATTTAGATATGATCACAGTATATATGATATCCATGAAAGTAGTTTTTTGGTTTATTTCATTAAAATCTATTATTTATTATATTTTTAAGTCAGTTAGGATTAATAATCCTAAAAAGTAACCTATTATTATAAATATATAGCTATAAAAAGACTACTAAAAACATTAACTAATAAGCTTTTTTACTTATATTTATAAACTACTTGCAGGCAAGTTATAAAACTCATCATGAAGAGAGTAACTTTGAGGTTTTCCGGAGATGAAAAGCAAAAAATGTATAAATACTTATTCTTTTTGCCTGAATACAGCCAAAATTTATTATCCTCTCTTCAAGGGTTTTAATGACAGAATTTGAT
This sequence comes from Richelia intracellularis HH01, assembly GCF_000350105.1. Lineage (GTDB taxonomy): Bacteria > Cyanobacteriota > Cyanobacteriia > Cyanobacteriales > Nostocaceae > Richelia > Richelia intracellularis. Next base: position 14,604 of record NZ_CAIY01000016.1, on the reverse strand, counting down.
CAAGTGAGTATTACTCTTACAGATTGGGAATTTATAACCATCAATAGTTTAATAAATAATGAAATTTCTGGGTATTGATTTTGGCTGGAAGTCCCAGCCCAGTGGACTTTGTTGCCTTGCTTTAGTTCATAAAAAACTGCAAATTATTGATATTAATCGTCAAGAAATAATTGAAGATATTCTTGCATGGATAGATGAATGGATTCCGCCAGGGAAGTCAGGGATTATTGCTGTGGATGCGCCTACATTGATCCCCAATGTAACTGGAAGTCGTCTACCCGATAGACTAACCCACAAGTATTTTGGTAGGTATCATGCCGGCTGCTATCCTGCAAATAGAAATTTGCCATTTGCTGAGCGCACTATAAAATTCGGGTTGGAGCTAGAAGCACGTGGTTTTGCCCATGCACCAACTATTAAACCAAGAAAACTAGGTAGGTATCAAATAGAAGTATTTCCCCATACTGCAATTATTCATTTTTTCAATTTGCAGCGTATTCTCAAATATAAAAAAGGACGTATTAAAGAACGTCTACAAGAACTACTGAAATTATACAATTACATTACTGGTATTATGCCATCTTTAGAACCAGCTTTAAATATCCAATCTTCATCGATAGTCAAAGAGCTAGGACTATTTAGTATTGATTTTTTCTTTTCTTCTCCCACTAGTACAGAACTAAAAATTGTGGAAGATAAACTAGATAGCCTTATCTGTGCTTATGTTGCAGCTTATTGGTGGTACTGGGGAAAACATCGTAACCTAATCCTTGGGGATGCTAGCACTGGGTATATAATTAGTCCAAACAGGTTGAGTAATTAGTAAGAGTAAAAAGTGTGTATATTCAATTAGGGAAATTATAGGTTCTACATATATGCTTTGAAATTTCTGTGATATCTATAATGTTTAACTTCTTTTCTTACTTCCTTATTGTAGTTTTGTTCTTACTATACTGAAGCAATTAATATTGATTGATGAGAATTTTTTATGTATTAGTCTTCAATTATGATTAACAGCAATATTCATAACAACCTAGTATGCTTCAAATTTTATATTTTTCTCCACTGATTTTGTACTGATCGTAAGGAATTTATTCGCTTCTATCTCTTTGCTGGAAGATAGATTTAAATCTTTGATTTCTAAAACTAAAATAGTTTATGTTGAGATTATTTATGCCATTAGGTAACTATTTTATCAATACACAGTGGTTTGTATTTATCGTTTATTTTAGTAAGTTCCAGTATAGGCTGACTAGATAGTATTTTATATGAGGGGATATTTTTAACCTCAAAAATATATGAAACAATGGAAAATTTAGGTAAATGACATTCTCCATGCTCGCTATTTAATTTCTATATGAAACGATAGAATCCCAATGATTAATATATCAAATAAATAATCTATTTTCCGGTAAATTACATTAGTCACTAACCACTATTTTATAGTAAATTACAAATGATAAGATCAGCTTTCTATATACTATTACCAGATTTATAATTAAATAAGTTACTTTTATTTATGAAATCTATGTTACACATCTATATGTAAAAAATATTGATGTCTAGTATACCATTCTTACCTAAATAATTATGGTAGATTTGTACTGATATACAGCTAACAACTATCAACTAAAAAATGGTAATATCATACTTAGTTATAAGAGCTAGTTGTTTGTCTAGCTTGACTCCGCAAGTTAATTAGTTAATGTGGTAAGATAATTTTTATCCTGAAGTGTTTTTTAAGTGAATTTTACTAAAAGTAATAAGTTTTACCTTGTTCTCTTCACAAAATTATCCTCCATCTTTTGATATGACTTGATACCAGTGGGGTTACTATAATTACGGGTAGTGTACTTGCACAAATAATTCCAACGGACCATTTACAGTTATAGGAATTGTGTGTATCTTAGGTTTACGTAATTGCCAATGCAGAAATAGTAGGATTGTTTAAGTAGGAGATGCTTTGAAGATATAATCTTACACATGCAACATCGGAATTCATGGATGAGAAAAATATTTGCGACTTTGCTACATTTGATCATTAAGGATTAGATACATCTGCGTCGATGCTATTTATGAATCTTTTGTAGCTAATAGTGTTATTTACTATATAAATATAGTAAATAACACTATTAGTAATTTTTTCACGATTACCCCCTTTTCAAACTCATTCTTACACAATCTTTGAAATAGAGTGATAAATTTTGGCATAATCAATTATGCCTTGAGGAGTCTAGCATGTATGCATGATATCCCTAGTGGTGTAAAATCTACTTTGAGAGTAGCAAATAAATACCTTCAGTTGCTCTAGTATAGCTAGAAAACCTCAATATTGAAACAATCTACGATTTGACTTATCATAAGCATAATCTGGCTCTTCCTCTGGAATGAAAATACAAAAATGTTCCACGTATATAAAAGTAATATAACCCTCATTAATATTGTCCGTGGTTGGCTTTTTACCTAAGTAACTTGACATTCCTTGCAATAGATACTTTCCAAAAAGATTTTCTTAATAGATTTACATGTTTGCATCATCATAGTATAGTTGGTTACCAAATATCATAGTTGTAGTTATTATTGGCTTAGATGGGGATGTTAGAAAATCACTAATATTTGAATTTAAAATTAGTGGTTTTTAATAAATTTACCTGTTGAAGCGAATAATAAAATTATCTGCACTCGTTCCTGTAGTGTTAATCACTACTCAATGTTTGATCTTCTTTCCACAAAAAACGAAATTGCAGAACTTTGATCTAAACTATCAATTTACTTCTTAGTAAATTTGGTTATATTTAAGTTGTATATTATTAATAATGTTGGCGGAAAATAATATTAACTCCTATTATCAGTTATTACAAGTATTTACAACACTAGTTTTTAGTGATTATTTTTCTATACTATGTCAACTTATATCCGTTTTTGGTAGCTTGCTTAAAGCTAAAAACTTTATCTAGACTGGATTGCATGACTTTAGGAGAATCTATAATTTCTCCCGAATCCACCGTATCATCTGAATGAGTTTCTCATAAGTTTATTGCAAATTTAATTCAGAGGTGGTGAAACAATTTTAAAATAATCAGGATTTCTATTCTTTTATTCCAAAGTAACGTATATGCCCCGCCGTGAAAACATCAGAAAAATCCTCCTCCTTGGTTCTGGTCCTATTATTATTGGACAAGCTTGTGAGTTTGATTATTCTGGGACTCAAGCTTGTAAAGCTCTCAGAGAAGAGGGTTATGAAGTGGTTTTAGTGAACTCAAATCCTGCAACAATAATGACAGATCCAGAAATTGCAGATCATACATATATCGAGCCATTAACCCCGGAATTTGTAGCCAAAATAGTGGAGAAGGAACGTCCTGATGCTTTTCTGCCTACTATGGGAGGACAAATAGCACTGAATATTGCTGTAGCTCTTGCAAAAGATGGAACGCTCACAAAGTATGGAGTAGAATTAATTGGTGCCAAGTTACCAGCAATCCAAAAAGCAGAAGATCGTAAGTTATTTAATGAGGCCATGGATAAAATTGGGGTGAAGGTCTGTCCCAGCGGAACGGCTTCATCTTTGGCAGAGGCAAGAACTATAGCACAGGAAATTGGCACTTATCCTTTAATTATTCGTCCTGCTTTCACTATGGGTGGTACTGGTGGGGGAATTGCCTACAACAATGAAGAATTTACGGAAATAGCAAGAGGAGGCATTGATGCTTCCCCTATGTCCCAAATCCTCATTGATCAATCCTTAATAGGCTGGAAGGAATATGAATTAGAGGTAATAAGAGATTCAAAAGATAATGTTTTAATTATCTGTTCTATTGAAAACCTCGATCCTATGGGTATTCATACTGGAGATTCCATTACTGTTGCCCCTGCACAAACACTGACAGATAAAGAATATCAACGTTTACGGGATATGTCGATCAAGATTATCCGGGAAATTGGGGTAGAAACAGGAGGTTCTAATATTCAGTTTGCTGTGAATCCAATCAATGGGGAGGTTGTGGTAATTGAGATGAACCCGCGAGTATCCCGTAGTTCTGCTTTGGCCTCCAAAGCAACTGGCTTCCCCATTGCAAAGATAGCAGCAAAACTAGCTGTGGGGTACACCTTGGATGAACTCAAGAATGACATTACAAAGCAAACTCCTGCTTCTTTTGAACCTACTATTGACTATGTAGTGACCAAAATTCCTAGGTTCACCTTTGAAAAATTTCCCGGTTCTGACTCTAGGTTAACTACCCAAATGAAGTCTGTAGGCGAAGCAATGGCTATTGGAAGAACATTTAATGAATCTTTCCAAAAAGCCGTGCGCTCATTAGAAATTGGACGTGCTGGTTGGGGGAGTGACAGAGATGAAGAACTGCCTAGTAGTGAACAAATTCGTGCTCAATTAAGAACACCCAACCCAGAAAGAATTTTTGCCCTGCGTCATGCCATGAAACTGGGTATAAGCCAGGAAGAAATTTATGAATTAACCGCTATTGATCCCTGGTTTCTGGATAAAATGCAGCAACTTTTAGAGGTTGAAAAATTCATTCAATCCACCCCCTTGAAAGAACTAACAAGGGAATGCATGTATACAATAAAGCAAAATGGATTTAGTGATATTCAAATTGCCTACGCAACAAAAACTACTGAGGATGATGTTCGCACTTATCGCCAAGACCTAGGAGTAGTACCAGTTTATAAAACAGTAGATACTTGTGCTGCAGAGTTTGAGGCTTTTACCCCGTACTACTATTCCACTTACGAACAGGAAACGGAAATTGTCTCTAGCAACAAAACAAAAGTGATGATTTTAGGGGGAGGACCAAACCGTATTGGACAGGGAATTGAGTTTGATTATTGCTGCTGTCATGCTTCCTATGCTCTCAAGAGTGCAGGTTATGAAACTATCATGGTCAACTCTAATCCTGAGACTGTTTCCACCGATTACGACACTAGTGATCGTTTATATTTTGAACCCCTGACTAAAGAGGATGTACTAAATATAATTGAGGTAGAAAATCCCATAGGTGTTATTGTTCAATTTGGCGGACAAACCCCTCTTAAGTTAGCGGTCTCCTTACAGGAATATCTGCAAAATACTGCCCCAGGAGAAGGTATAACTACCAAAATTTGGGGTACTGCTCCTGATTCTATTGATATTGCTGAAGATAGGGAAAAGTTCGAGAAAATTCTGGAGAAACTTAATATTACTCAACCTCCCAATGGAATTGCCCGTAACTATCAAGATGCTTTAATTGTGGCTCGATGTATTGGTTACCCAATCTTGGTACGTCCTAGTTACGTTTTAGGGGGCAGAGCAATGGAAATAGTCTACTCTGATACTGAGTTAGAAAAATATATGACATTTGCTGTTCAGGTTCAACCAGAATATCCCATCCTTATTGATAAATTTCTCGAGAATGCAATTGAAGTAGATGTGGATGCGATTGCTGATATCACAGGAAATGTGGTTATTGCTGGTATTATGGAACATATTGAACAGGCAGGTATACACTCAGGAGATTCTGCCTGTTCCTTACCTTCTATATCTCTCTCTTCCGCGATTCTTGACCAAATTCGCCAATGGACGATAGAGTTAGCTAAATCATTGAATGTCATTGGTTTAATAAACATTCAATTTGCTGCTATGAATGCCCAGAGTAATAATCCACAGGTCTATATTCTTGAGGCTAACCCTCGTGCATCTCGGACAATACCCTTTGTTTCTAAGGCTATCGGAGTTCCTATAGCTAAACTCGCTTCCTTAATAATGTCTGGCAAAACCTTAGAGGAAATCGGATTTATCCAAGAAGTTATACCCAGTCATATTGCCGTTAAGGAAGCTGTTCTTCCCTTTAATAAGTTTCCTGGAACAGATACAATCCTTGGTCCCGAAATGCGCTCTACAGGAGAAGTAATGGGTATAGACATTGATTTTGGTCGTGCTTTTGCAAAAGCAGAAATGGCTGCGGGAGAGAGATTACCTTTAACAGGCACGGTGTTTGTATCCATGAATGATCGCAACAAACAAGCAGTTGTATGTGTAGTCCAGGAGTTTATCAATTTAGGTTTCAACATCATGGCTACTGATGGAACCAGGCGGATCCTTCAGGAAAGTGGATTAGAGGTAAAACTAGTCCTAAAATTACATGAAGGTCGTCCTAATATCTTGGATGCAATTAAGAACCGTACAATTGAACTAATAGTAAATACACCTTCAGGGGAAGAAGCTCAAACCGATGCCAAATTGATTCGACGTACAGCTTTGGCTTACAAAATTCCCATTATTACTACCATTTCTGGTGCACAAGCCACTGTTGCAGCTATCCGTTCTTTACAGAAGGTTAATACTTTAGATGTTAAGGCTATTCAGGAATATTGTGGGGTTGGTTAACAGGTAAAAAGGAAGAGATTAAGGGTTTTGCTTGGTTCTACTTGCTAATTAAATATAAGTATAATCATTTATCCCATTACCCAAATTCTGGTAATATTATTTTATGAAAACCTATGGAAGGTTTACCCTAGCAATAAGTTTTTATGTAATACAAATTAACCCTATTAGTGTTGATTATCCTTATAATATTACCTGAGTTGTTTTCCAGTCATTATTTTGTAAATTGACTTGCTTAGCATCCGGGGCTGTTCAAAAGAAGTCGGGTTTCTGATAAATCCGACTTCTTTTGAACAGCCCTATAGAAAACCATATAGAAAAATTAAGAGCATAAATTTTTGTTTTTTTCGGTGTTGAAGATGAACAAAAACTAAAGACTATAGATACTTGTATTTGATGATAAATATTCAGATATAAACTATGGGCAATGTTTAGATTTGGGTACCTACTATAGCAGTTGCATAAAAATGCAACTGATAACAAACTCTTGTATTATACATTACCAAATGTATCAAAATGTTATTCAGTAAAGAATAAAGATAACGAAAAAGTTTTCACTAACAATATCACACACAAATTTATTGGTTATTTATGCAAACTATAAATTGCATACTGTAGGCTTATTAACAGAAATTAATCTGCAAATAAACAACTGTAGTAAAATATACACACGAATAAGAAATATTATTCATAAGTTTAATTTAAATAATATCTCAGTACATTCAACTAATGTTTGATACAATAATTTTATTTCCGATAAAATTAAATATGGCTCTGATATGAACTTAAATAAGCTATCTATAATATTTGTTAATAGCAGCTGCTTTTAAGCTAAGTTCTTACATTCTATTTTAGAAAATTTATTTGAATTTGGTCTTATTACCTAATTTTAATTAGACGCTATTACATCTCAAATATAAACCCTTGATAATTAAATAGTTTTATTAAAATACAGTACAAACATTTGCAAGTAAATAAATAAGACTAAAAATATAATCAAATGCAATTATTAAGATATTAAAACTAAATACATAAACAAAATATTTTATCATGCAAGTTATAATAAGTTCCAGTTTTGCTGAAAACACTAACTATATGGAAATACCATAGCGCGAATTAATTATATCAGAATGTAATTGAAAGTTTAAAACTATGACTAATAATATATTTGCTTTCCATGGTACCTGTTTATAGAGTTCTTCTTACAATTTGGTCGCTAATTCATGTTAGGAAGTCGTCTTTTGTAATCTAAATAAATAGTATAGAATAGAAGTGGGAGGGGTTTTAATATAAGATTTATGAGTAAAAAGAATTATACAATTATTCTAAGTTAATACAGCCAATTATAAATTAAAAATACAGATTGTATATAATCAAATAGAAAATATACTAATAATTATCAATTAATATTAATTTGTGAGCTATTTTGATTATAGTATTTATTGAATATAATACTTCTGAAAAATTATAAATTGCTGGCTGCTTTGATCATTGATTTTATCTAAATTTAATATTCATTATATGATTCTTATCGCTTATAGAACAATAATAAAAGCTATAATATTAGTATTCAAGTGAATATTGAATTATCATTATTGTAAATCAAAAGATTTGGTACTAAAGATTTGGTACTAAACAGATGTCAGAAAATACAGTGCTATAGCCCAATTAATGTCAAAATGAAGTTAACCTTCCAGCAAAGAAATGGCTTATGAAAGAGTTGGAGCGGTATTATCAAATACTAGAATTGCAGTCTGGAGCAAATTTAGAAGAAATAAACGAAGCTTATAGAGATTTAGTATTTGTATGGCATCCTGATCGCATCCCTTATGATAATCTCCGCCTACAAAAAAAAGCTCAGCAGAAGCTACAGGATATCAATGAGGCGCGGGAAAAATTGCGGTTGTATAAATTAGAACATGAGCAGTATTCTTGCTCGCAACAGAGAGAATGCAAACCATTTTCTTCTAGAGAAAAAATCTACTCTCCTTCTACTAGTTATAAGGCAGAACCATATAAAAAAGATTTAAGTGGTAAAAACTTTAGTCAGGCAAATTTGTGCAATAAGGATTTATCTGGTAGGAATTTGAGCTATGCTGATTTGTCTAGAGCAGATTTAAGTGATGCATTTATGCATAAAGCTGTTTTAAGGGGAGCTAATTTGTCAGAGGCAAATTTACTCCGGGCAAATTTGTTGTTGGCAGACTTGAGAGAAGTCAATTTACGTTCTGCAAATCTTATTGGAGCTGATTTAAGTGGTGCTGATTTAAGTGGTGCTGATTTAAGTGGTGCTCGTATTCGTTCCGGCAGTCGTTTGATGGTTAAGTTGATTGGAACCAAATTATCTGGAACTATTATGCCTGATGGCAGAGTTTATACTTAATTGGAAATAATACTTTGAGTGCCATAATCACTAAAACTATTAATTGGTTATGGGAAGCTATATATAATAATAAACCTAACAAATAATTTGTCTTGCTTGCAGTTATCAGAAAGCTATTCTAAATTTTAAATAAATGCGTAGATATCATCACTGAAATATTACAGTCAAAAATATGATTGAACTCATTAAGATATCCTGAAAGCGTTTGGTAAGTAGTAATTATTAAATAATCACTACTTACCAACTTATTATCATCAATTTAACTCAATAAAACTTATGTAGTTGTTTAGCCAACTTTTTTGTAAACTTTATATTAAAATTTTTGAGTATTACTGTGATTCTAATGAATAGAATACTCTTTTAAAAATGAAGATAGATTTTTTTAACTAAAAAATCATAGTGAAGTTGTATGAAGCTATAATTACCTCCTAACAGTATTCGTTTAACCAGTATTTAGACTTGAAGCATTTTGTCAGGGAGTTACTCATAATTTTATCTAAGTGAAGGAAAGCATGTTTGAATTGATAAATAAGATCATATTGGTAAGAAAATAATTTAGTCTAATATCTTCATTCTTCTTACTTTTTTATTTATTATTTTATTGTGTCTTATCGATTTTGTGAAATATCTGCAAGACACTGGTATGAAGACAATTTGGTAACAGAATATATCATATAAACTAATGGAGATAAAAAAAGACTATATCCCACTAGCAAGTCATCTGACCATAGAGTATGGTTAGAACCAGTCTACCTAACTTCAAGCAAATAACCTACAATTATTATCAAGGATAATTTTCGGAAATACCAGTCAGAATTTTTGTGCACACATAACTCTAGTTTTTTTCTCATAATATGGAATAGATTTGTGTGTTTAGCTCAAAAGGGTAAAAGAAATAACAGTTGGTAAGTGCTAAAAGATAAGCAATTATAGAAATTTAAATAAAATATACAATACCTGTAATATAGATTTATTTCAAACTTGGATGTTAAATACTTATCTATGTATCCCACGCTAATAGGGCAGGAAATTATTGACAGTTCCAATCCATATCTACTAATACTTTTACCCATATATATCGCTATATAGCCTAATGTAATAAGTTGTGATTGTAGATGGTTTGTACTTACTATAATGAATACCTATGACTACATTTACCATGGTTTGATGCTGGTAACTGCCATAACTCCAATCAAAAAATGGTCATATTTATATATGGCCAAGATATCCTCCTCTAGAAGGATCTAATGATAGAGTGACATATCTAATATACGGTTAGCACAAGGTGATTTTAAGATTATTCTTTATCTTAGTAAAAAATGTTCTGAATCCCACTTCTGTAAAAATATTACCAATCTGTGAGTGTGATTTTGGCAGTTTTGACACACCTGCAATATCTATTAAGCTATAAGAACAACCTACAGCATGAAATTAGGTTTGAAGTCATAAAACGGAATTAAATACTTTACTTAGTAAGAGAATAAGCCAAGTCAACTAGAGAATAGAAATATTTGAGAATTGAAAGTCTATTTTGTGGTCACATCACTCATACGAATTTCAGAAGTAAAGGAAGTATAGCTGACACCTCCAGCATTTTTGGCAACACTTACACGCATGCGTAGGTTAGGACTAGCAAACCATAACCGCTCTTCCAAATACGTATTTCCTACTCTAACGTAAAGAGTCAAAGCTTCATCTTCTCCAATTTTATATGAACCTGGCAAATGAAGGGAAACATTAGATTCTGGTATTTGATGTAGGAACTTTCCTAATAGGGGACTTTCAGTACTAGGAATCAATACAATTATCATAGAACCTGTTTTTTTTTGATTAAGCTTTGTGATGTCATCCCAGTACAACTTAGCACTACAAGTGGCTTGTTTCGGATCAAATTGGTATTTTTGGCAAACTTGTATAACTCCTGGATGGTCTATAGGTAAGCTTTTGATAATAAGTTCTGACTTACCTTCCTCTGATGTTTTACTTATCAAGTCTGTATAGGTACGATGGGCAAACCACTTACCAGCGCTTAATTCAAAAAATTCTTCAATATTCATTGATACAAACTACCTTATACTAAATAAACATATGCAAATCCAACTATACATAAGTTATCAGGAAGAGTTCACTTCGGCTACGTTAGTGTAATAGTTGGAGCAGGGTAAGTGAGATATAAGCATTCATACCAATAATCTGGAATCCCTTAAATATTATCTTTGACCCATGTATTTTAAATTTGTTCCTTAGCACGAGATAATCTTGATAGAGAAAGTCTTGCAGCCTCAACAACATTATGATTATTATATTTTTCTAAAAACTTCAACGCAGGAATAGTTTTAGGACTGGGAAGGTTTCCTAGTGCTTCTGCCAATCGTTGACGTACTAGCCAATCATCAGATTGAACAAACTGGAGAAGTATGATCCACCGTATCAATACCCTGTATTTCTCCTAAAGCTGCTATCGCAGCCTGTTGAATTACCACTTCTTTGCTTCTCAAAGCTTGAACAAGAATGTCATGAGCGCGTGGACATTGTAAATTGCCCAGGGATACTGTCACACTAAAACGAATTAACCAGTTAGTATCTTCATAAAATATTCGAGATAGAGGTTCAAATGCACGAACATCCCCAAGGTATCCTAATGCCCCTATAGCATCATCACGGATATTATAATCTTTTTCCGATTCCAGAATTCGAATTAGCAATTCATAGGATTCAAGCTCTTTTTTAAGACCTAGAATGAATGCAGCTATTGACCTTACCTGCAAGGAATCATCAGCTAATACTTTCTTAATCAAGAGTATTGCATCTTTAGGGCTTACATCATGAAGATTTGCCAAGGCCAAAATGCGAGCACTTAACTTAGGACTCTCTAATTGGTTAGAAATTTCTTCTAAGTTTGGAGAGATCATCTAGTTTCCATGTAGTAAGGGGTATAGATATGAAACAGTAGTATCAGATCTTATTAAGAAAGAAGTTAACCATTCTTATATATTATGGATAAATTTTATAGTAAGGATAAAGTTTTCTTACGTGAGACAGAACGAAGTATGAATATAAAACCCTACTAACTCACCAATTGATTAGTATTCTGGTGGTTCTCGGGCCAAAAAGCACTTTAGTTTTTTGGGGTAACTTTTCATCCTGCTTTTAATTTCATCAATTTAATACTTATTTTTTATCTGTCCTATAAATCTTGCCCACTATGATTATTTTGTCTCAACTTCAGTAGTATTTCTGCGTGCATTTCCTTAGTAATAGGGTAAAAATAGGTTAAAAATAAACTAATGATTAAGCAAATGGTAGGCACTGTTGAAATTGCTAGACGGATCGCAAATATTGTAGATTCTGGCTGTAATATCAATGTTGTCTGATCTTGAAGTCTACCCTGAAAACCAGAAGACTCTAAAATTATTCCCACAAAAAATAAACTTAAAGCCAAACTTAATTTTTGCAGTACTATCATAAAACCGTAAAAAATTCCTTCTCTTCTGTGCCCAGTTTTTAACTCATCTAGTTCAATTACATCTGGTACCATTGACCAGGGAACCAGGTAGGCTACGGAAACTCCACAACCAGATATTAGAGCAATCATATACATTAATATTACCTGATGAGGCTGCAAGAAAAATAACGATACTTGGGCAATAATCCATAAAAGTATACCCAGAAAATACACAAATTTTTTTCCTATCCTCTGGGCTATATAACTCCAGATAAACAACATTAACAAGGCGCTTCCTTGAACGCATATTAATACTGCAGGGACATCTGATTCTCTCAACTTTATACATTCAACAGCATAGTAAGGTATCATACTAGCCGTTACCTGTACTGCTAACCAAGAAAATAGGTAAATGCCAATTACAAATAAAAATGGTCTATTAGAAAGAGAAGTTGCCAAATGTTCGGCTATATGTGTAGATTTTACTCCTTCAAATTGGGAACGTTTAGCCTCAAATGCTAGAATGCTATCGCGAGTACCCCAAATGCAGCAATATAGAGATAATATAGTGATAATTGAACAAGTTGCCGCTAGTAATATGTACTGTTGCTGGTGGTTAGTAATACTACTAAAAAACACCTTCGCCAAAATCAATGCTAGTATACTTCCCCCAATAGAAAAAGCAAAGCGAAAACTATTAAGTTGGGTTCTTTCATCATAATCCTGGGTAAGTTCAGGAGTCATTGCTATGTATGGCAGATTGACCACTGTATAAAATAACTGGTATGTTGCACCAATGATAACGTAATACCAAAACAAGCCTAAGGAATTTATATTTGGGGGTACTATCCATAGCAAAAAAAAGAAATGCCAAAGGGGACAGTACCATAAAATATCCAAGGAAGACGGCGACCCCAAGTGGATTTAGTTTTATCAGTTAAGAATCCTATGACAGGGTCGCTTGCCGCATCCGAAATTTTACCAATTAGTAGTATAGTACCAGCCAACCCAGCTGAAATACCAGCAACATTGGTGAGGAAAACCATAGTAAAAAATGTAAAAATACTACTAGTGATTGCCGGGCCTAAATCCCCTGCACCATAGGCTAATTTAGTGGTTAACTTAAGTTTTTGTGTTATGTCTATACTATTATTACGGATAGGACTGCACATTAATAATTTGCACCTATTGTATTTAATCATGTGATAAGCAAATTTTCCCGTATAAGCCATAAATCATGTCAATTATGCTAGACTCAGAGGTTTCTTGGTCAGATTACTACCAAAAGATAGAACGGTTGGCAGTGAAAATTTATGAATCTGGCTGGGAATTTAATCAGATTGTTTGTCTTGCAAGGGGTGGACTACGAGTTGGAGATATTCTCTCCCGCATATATAATAAGCCGCTAGCAATTCTAGCAACATCTTCTTACAGTGGTATGGGTCAACAGGAAAGAGAAAAGTTAAATTTTGCTCGCCATCTTACAATGATTAAAGAGCATTTAGGTTTGCGGATACTACTGGTGGATGATTTAGTTGACTCCGGTATGACTCTCCAAAAAACTGTTCCCTGGTTGCATAAGTATAGCCATAACCCAATTGAAGAAATTCGCACAGCTGTAATTTGGTATAAAGCACACTCGATTTTTATACCTGACTATCACATTGATTATTTATCAGGGAATACATGGATTCATCAACCTTTTGAAACATATGAACTTATGAATCCTGAAGATATTGTTGCGAAGTATAGAGAAAATAAAAAGATGCAGAGAAAAGGAATAAAAGTAGATGATAGGCATTAATAATCATTATATGTACTTAGTTTATGAAACATTTATTAATGTAGTGTCAACATAATAATTTTCACATACCCAAAATTTTTCCTAACTATAGCTTTATCTAAGTATTAAGTGAGAGTTTCTAATGTTTAATTTCATCCAGTTTATAGAGATATATTATAGAAGTACCAGATTTGTTATCTTTTTTTCAAGATTTGATTTATTATTTGATTATAATCATACCATTACATATAGTTATAAGCATATTGTAAACATATCTTATCTAATATATATTTCCCAATTCTTTGGAGTACTAACTATCCCTATATTCTAATAGAAGCAATTTAGCTTTATCAGATAGTTAAGTTCTATTTATGTCTCGTCGATTATTAAATTATAATATCCTTTATATATTAGCTTTCTTATTAAGATAGATACATTAATTAGATTATTAGTTTCATCTATTCTTTAAAACCTATCTAAGTCTGACATATCTCCGTTATTTATAATCATAATTTCTTCTTTGAACTGATGATAGTTACCATAATATTATTGCTAATTTTTTATTTCCCCATAACTTAACTATACAAGCTAGTTCTTTTCTTTTTATGGTT
>NZ_CAIY01000017.1 GCF_000350105.1 Richelia intracellularis HH01 | reverse complement strand
CGACACAGATTACCGATTCCCTCGCGAACGACAAAATACAGAGATCAACGCGTGGTCGTTATCATTGATATTCCTGAAGGAGGTAAAAGTGCTTGCTGACGGACGCGAAATAACATTCACAGAATTCGACGATTTAGACGAGGATGAAGATGAAGACGATCAAAGAAGAACTCGTCGCCAACGAAGATATGGAAGATTCTTCGGCGATGGTGATTACGAAAACCACTACCACAGACATTGGTAAAATTTAGCACGTAGTTAATCACAGAAACGCACTCTTCACGGGAGTGCGTTTTTCTTTTTAGTACCTTTAATATCATGGACAAGAAACGCATTCGGAAATACTTAAAGCGAGGACTATTCATCACTGGAACCATTTACGCAGTTGCTTGCACACTTGTGTTTATGTTTCAGGAAAAGCTGCTGTTTCATCCAGAACCAGTTCCCAAAACACAAAACTATTCATACGATCAGGAATTTAT
>NZ_CAIY01000018.1 GCF_000350105.1 Richelia intracellularis HH01 | reverse complement strand
TAATTTACCAATAAAAAAATGTGTAATCATTCCTAAAAGCTTATATTCATGGTAAGTAAAAAGTTGCTATTGCTTAATATCTAATAGTAGAAACTATAAAGTAATTAATTGTGAGTAAATCTATTAAGTTAGCAAGAAATTAGATATTATTTGTTACAATAGGGCTCGAGTAATCTATCAAAAAATTGCTTTATAAGTTGTGAATATCTTGATCTAGTAATTTTTTATGGAAGTACTTTATTATATGGTCTATTACCTTATCTTTGGAATCATAGGGTGATTTTTATAATTAATATTATGTTTAAAAGTTTAGGAAGTATAATAAGTCATTATTTGCTTTGATTTAACATTTTTTAGGAACCCTATATATAATTTTTACTAGCTTAAAGTTTATCTGTTTAGATCCTTATATCCACAATAATTCATTTATATATCAAATAACAACTTTGTTATCAAGAAAACTAGTTACGTCTATGGAAGTAATTTAAACAAATAGCAGGGTAACAGAATAAGAAAATATCTAATATTAACTAAATATTAAAAGCTAATATATAAGAATTCACAGAAAATTAAAAGTGTGATTATTCTACTATTTTTATACAATTGGAGAATTGCTACCGTAAAGAGATACTTTATAATTAAAAAAGTGTACTAGACTAATGATAATTATTAAAGATAATTACTTTTATATTCATATAACAGCCATACTGAATTAAATAGATAATAATGACTAAGCGGATATTATGGTTTTTATTTATTCAATTTGTAGCGATATTTAGTTGCTCTACAAATAAATTAGTATTTTTAATACTTTTGATTGAGTCTATAATTAATCAGTAAAATGGTACCTAGCTAGTTTTATTAATGATTCCCGTATTTTATAATTGTAATAATTTTTTAGAAAAAAGTTATTATGAAAATATTTAACTGATAATGACTCCGAGCATATGTAAAGCAGTCATAAGTTAACTGTACAGATATGTATTTTCATATGGCTTATCTTACTCAGACAGGAATTTATTATTTATAGTAGAACATCAAACTCAAGCTTTATTCTACTAGTTTATATGGAATATTTATCTATATCGGGTTATCACACCAATGGTTTTAAGATCAAGTAATTGTTTGTATTGCGTTATTAAGATAGTAAAATTAATCAATAGTAGAGACCTGAAACTTATACCATTCTTTGGATTGATTTTGTCTAATCATAAGAAGATCATACTAATATCTTCATCGTCCAAACTAATTAGAAATATTTACCTTGTATACCCTTTTCCTTATTGCTTCGCTGTATTCTTTTTTGGGTAATCAAGCCGCCAAAAAAGGCACCTAAAATAGTTCCAGTCCATATTCCCGTGATGCTACCCTGCCAGAATGCTCCTGGTGTTACCCAAACTTGGCAACCCTGTTTTATACCCCAACCGTATTGCTGACACCTTTGACTATAAAACCTTGAAGTCATCTGTCCACCAAAATAACCACTAGATAATCCAGCCAGCAATGCAAAAGAAGTGCAAATAAGAGTACGATTTTTCATTCCTAAAATATAAAGAGAAAGGTTTAAATAAAGAGTAATATCTAATTCTGAGCATCCTGATATAGCCCATAAATACTTATGGGTAAAATATATTCATTATTTTCCCTTGTTTGTATCATCCTTTATTCCTCATACCTGTTGCAATATCATTAATAGTTAACAAGGCTTCATGCAATCATTCTCCTTTGCTATAACGAGAACGAATTCCTTCAGAAGTTTCAATATACTTTTAATTCCCGCAAAGGTCTAAGCAAGGAAACTTATGGTAAGCCCAAAGATCAAAATAATACCATTACGCAATTGTACTAGCTTGTAATAAAACTAGATCACTATTAAGTAATACTTGATGACCCATAATTTGCATTACCGAATCTCTGGTAAGGTAAAATCCATCAGTAATTTGCTCAAATTCAAATACCTTATCAAACTCTTTTTTTGTCCTCTTGCTTTGATAATTATCTTCCATATAGTGTATTTGTCATTTGCGAACTGAACTATCCAATCAAAAGGACCTTTTGATTGGATAGTTCAGTTTAGCATGCTAACCATTAGTCAATAAATATCTAAATTCCTATCTAAATAGTTATTAACTGATTCTTTTATATTTTTCCAATATGAAAAAATATTGTGTAGGAATTTTTCATTTATTAATAAGTTAAGTTCCTTATAGCTTTTCTCTATGGTTTTGAGAAAATGGAGATACAGTGCAAAATAAAAATCTGCTTGAATGACTTCATTAATATTTAGCCATTATAATTAACTTCAATACTAATGAAACTTGGTCATAAGTTATCTGAACTTCCGGAGGGTGTAAACTCCTTAATTGACCGAGAAGATAAACCATCTTCTTGACCTCATTATTTTCAGGTAAGAGATCCCCATCATTTTCCTAATACCTGGAGAAGATAGCATAAAACTAAATTATGTCCATAGTAAGTCTTCATAGCATTAATATAAGGATAAGTTCAGAAAATAACTCATATCCTTTTATTCTGGTTAATTAAGACTATTAGTCTTAATCCATTATTATTTTTACCATCTATGAGTTTGCGGTAATGTATCTCAGCCACGATTAACCCGTTTTTCTGTATATATAATTTGGTCTATAGATTAAGTTTTTTCGATTTCGGGAAATTTAAGAATAGGCAGTTGTTTTCCTTGAAATAACTCTTCGCTAGCTGCTCCTAAAGAAACTAGTATGGCTGGGGCTGATTTTTCTGCAATTAGCAACGTAATAATAGATATAGTGCCTAATTGTAGTAATAATGGTTGGGTGACTGACAAACAGGGTACTTCCAGTTCTAGATCCTTAAAATAATTGCATGTAAATAATGACATAAACTATGCTTCTACACCTTATGTATAAATGGGGATAAAATTAAAATTTAGTAGTTATTCTACCAAGAAAATAAAATAGTTTTCAAGTATTTTACTTCGTCAAATTAAGGAAAAATTATCACCTATTAATTGAAGATTTCAAAATTGTTCTGATTCCATTTTATAATTCTAGGATACCTCTACATCATACAAGTTTCTCACTTTTGAAGTTGACTATTTATGAAAACAGTACTAATCGACCAAAAATTTTTAGTGCCATTTATGAGCTAAGAAATAGATAGCAGTATAATAAGAACCTTGACAAGTATATTATTCATATATGTTTTGTATTATCTCATCTTAACTTTCTGATACTAAAGTTTAGACTAAATCTTAGAGTTAAAGGGAAACTAATGAAAATGCATTAGGTTTTAAAATTTAGAGAGAAAAAATAGTATTTGTGATCTTCAAAGAATACTTAGCGTATTAATATTTTTTCGAGTTTAATTAAATTATTATCAGACTATCTTTATTTTCCAAAGAGTGTTCGCGAGTAGACAAATACTTTACAGTAATGTCTTAAACAGTGATATTTTAAGCTTTTTCAAAGCCATCATATAGATATTGCTGTAACTAATTGAGTGAATAAAATAATTACTAATTGGCAAGTTACCATCAATATTAAATTGTTCTATTATGTAAGTATAAGTCTTCCAGGTAATAGAGCCTTTTATTGGCTAGTTATATTTAGAGCAAGCACAGCATATCGAATATAGGCTAAGCTTTACGATACGAAATTATTGCTAATGAATATGATTATTAGGATTCAGGTGTCGCCTCGCCATAAGTTAGAAATTTGTTGGAGTATTTCGGAAAAACTAGGATAGATAGGGTACAAGTCAGCTAGTTGATTAATTTTAATTTTATGAGTAATCGCCAAAGTAATAATATTAATTAACTCTCCTGCCTGAGAACCAAATATAGAACCCCCTATAATTTCCCCATTACGTAGCACAATAAGTTTACAAATACCTGTAGTTTCATCTTGAATATGAGCCTTGATTAGATTTTTATAAAATTGCCGTAAAACAAAGAATTCTTTTTGACAGTATTGTTGTTTTGCTAATGTTTCTATGAAACCAACTTGTGCCACCATGGGGTTGGTAAGTACAGCCCAGGGAATACTGAGGTAATTGACTTTTAATTTGGGTAAGGACAGGGCATTATTAATAGCAATTTTGGCTTCATAGTTCGCAATATTGACACAGTTAAAACCACCTAGCACATCACCACAAGCATAAATACGGCGATTGTTTGTTTGCAATTTAAGATTTACTTTGAGTTGATTGTATTTATGCCATTTAACTCCTACTTTTGGTAACCCTAGAGACTCAATATTCGGTTTACTAGGAGTAGCTACCAAGATTTCATCAGTTCTTATAACTTGTTCTCTTGTGTGTAAACATTTTTGTCCATCAATGCATTCTACTTGCATTATCTGTGTTTTGGTTAGAATATTTATTCCTTCTGCTTCTAGTTGTGTTTGCAGTATAAAGGCAATCTCTAAATCTAAACTCGGTATAATGTGAGTACAAGGAACAATTAAAGTAACTTTGTATCCCAAATACTTTAATGTTTGAGCTATTTCTACACTTTGAATACTTCCACCCAGAATTACCCAATTTTGTGGTAATTTATGTTTTTCTGATATAGATTCTATCCCTTGTTCTCCTATTTTTTTATAGAGATATTGCCAAATATTTTCTATGGTGAGAAAACCTGTCGTTAACAGGCCGGGAATTTTAGGGATAATACAATAAGAACCAGTAGCAACTAGATAGGTACGTGCTTTTAATAATCGTTCACTGGTAGCAAAAACCAAATGGGGTGATGATTGGAATTGACCATTGCCATAAATAATATCAACTCCTTTTGTTGCAAGAACAATAGGTGAATTTTGTTCTTCAGCATAGCTAACAACCTGGTTTGCAAACAACATCGTATCTGCTAAAACACCCGTGTCTTTTCTGTCTATTTTACCAATTAAACTAGTATTTGCCCCAAGCAAGTTATTGCTGGTAAACCTCATATTATAGGCAAGTTGGGAAATAGCATACTGTTGAATTAAACTATAATTTACTTGGGGTTCTACAAGAGCAACAGAAGCATTCATAGAAGTTGCAGTCAGAGCTGCATAGCGCCCAGCGATAGTACCACCAATAATTACAACATCGTAGTCAATCAATTTCAGATTTCAGAATTGGGATTTAAAATAATAATTTGTATTATCTTAAACTAAGTTTAACTAGGAATAAGTGATGCTACATCACAAACAACACATTGTGTATTATCAAGCACTTAATAAAGTATAGATTTCAACGCTTTGTGATACTTCTTATAATTTTTGCTCAATACAAGTTACAAAAAACAAAATTATTAATTATATTTGTTTATTTTGCTATAAGTTCCTAACATGAATTAAATAGTGACTTTCAAATAGAATACGTAGCTGTGAAAACTCATATCGTTGATCAGTAAATATTACTAATTATAGAGTATGCATAATCTGTCTTAAGGCACTTAATAAATAATTATTATCTCCAGATGTACGTACAGCAACCCGGAAAAAGTGATCACCTAGTTGAGGAAAACTGAGACAATCGCGGATTAAAATTTGGTGTTGCTGGAGTAGCTGAAATTGCAGTTTTGCAACAGAAAATTGTGATTTAACCAATAAAAAGTTAGTGGTGCTTGGCAGAGGTTGTAATCCATCAATCCCTTCTAAACCTTGAAATAGTTCCCATTTTGTTGGTTTTAGCCATGCCCAAGTTTTTTCTTGAAAATGTATATCTTGAATGGCTTTGATTCCAGCTACTTCTGCCAAAGTATTTACAGGCCAGGGATCACGCCACAATCCCCAACGTTTGAGACGTTGGGGATTAGTGATTGCATACCCCAATCTTAATCCAGGTAGACTATAGAACTTCGTAAGTGACCGCAAAATTACTAGATTGGGATACTTATGAACCCAACTAATTAGACTTTGTTCCTCTTCCGGACATAGAAAGTTCATAAAAGCTTCATCTATAACTACCAGAGAAAATTTTTCTAGGCAGGGAATAATTGTCTCTCTCATAAACAAACCACCTGTAGGGTTATGAGGATTATTGATTAGTAATCCACAAGTGTGGGTATTGATTGAGTGAGGTAGTTTAGCTTGTTGCCCCATAGGAGTGGAAATAAGGTAAATATCTTTCTCTCCTTTTCCTCTTCTACTTTTACTTTTAACCTTCTCATTTTCCTCAAATAGACAGATCTCCTGAAAATTGGCATTGTATGATTTCAAAGTGCGGTAATAGTCGCCAAAGGCAGGAGTTATTAAAATAGTTCCGGTCAGTTCAGCAAATTCTCTACCCAATAAAGTGAGTAATTCTGCTGAACCATTTCCCGGCAAAATCCAATCTGGGTGTAATTTATGAAAGTGACTGAGAGCAAGTCTCAGTTCACTATAACTTGGATCTGGATAATTTTTGATATTAGCCAATTGAGATTTTATCGCAGTTAAAATACTATGGGGAGGCCCCAAAGGACTAATACTGGCAGAAAAATCTAAAATAGCACTGGGAGAACAGCCAACCAGTCTTGCTGCCCAAACTAAGTTTCCCCCATGTGCAGGCTGTATCATGCAAATGCTCTCCCCAACCTCAAAATTTATAATTTTGGGGGTGCTACTTTCTCTCTAAACATCTTACCCGCAGAGAATGCAGGTACTTTGGTTTCAGGTATAAGCATTTTCTCGTTGGTTTTAGGATTACGTCCTTCACGGGCTTTTCTCTCCCGTGATTCAAAAGACCCAAATCCAACTAGAGTTACCTTATCGCCAGAAGATACTGCTTCCACAATGGTTTCTAAAGCAGCTGTAAGAACAGCATCAGCTTGTTTTTTAGTTACACTAGCTTTCTCAGCCACAGCATCAACCAATTCACCTTTGTTCATAAATTATACTCCTGAAATCACTAACCTAAAATTGTACGGATACACTATGAAGTATCTTTTCCCTAAATTGTTAATGAAAGTTGCTCTGATAAGTATTTTTGCTTAAAAAGCTTGCAATTACTATCTAATCAACTTTTCAATGAATTATTCTAAAGCGTGAAAGCTAGAGGTGGATATATAAAACCATTAATTTGTATGGAATTCAAGATTTTTCTCTTATTCAAAGGATCTCTTTGACCAAAAAATACCCCAAAAATTAAGGATAAATACTTACAATAGAACTTTTCATTCAGAAAAATGTTAAAGAATACAGCTCAAAGAAATTGGCATTAATTTTCTTATTTAAGCCAGGGTTTCATTTGTTTAAAGTACTTGTAGACGTTTATAACTATTCAAATCAACTTCATAATAAGAACTTTTTGCTAAGTTTTGTAAATTTTTCTAAAACTGACCATATTTTGGTGTTCATACTCAGTATGTTTGTCAGTTTTCTTAATAAAAAGCTAACAAACACGCTAAAATCAATCATACATTTTGCCATAAGTAAAATATCTCTCCAGCAAAATTATGTTCTTTGATCAATGATTTCCATCAAGTAATTTTACCGTTTTTTTTGCTTCGGAAACAAAGTTTATGAAGATGATCACTAAAAAATACCTTCATAATGGCTAAGGTTATGGCAATTACACATCAGATTTCAGGGGGAAATGGCCAAATTTTTTGGCCTTTATTTAAGTCTAATCCTAATAGAATCTAAATCTGATAATAATATTTCTACTGTACTCCTATCATAGGAAATGATTTAGTAGTTTCACTAAATGGATTCTTTATTTATACTGATTATAAGCATATTTTAAGAATTTCTTACAAAATATAAATATGTATTCCTTCTAATAAAATATCTATAAAGAGACGAAAAATATAATTTTTACATAGCTATTTTAATAAGATAAACTACTTAAATAATACCTATACAAATCCTATTTTTTTTTGCTAAGAGAAATTGATAGTTCGAAGATTTGTATGCAATTATCAAAAGTGCAAATCTATAGTTCTAGCCTTTAATGATTACTTCGACGTAGAGGAATATTTTAGATAACATTGATAGAAATTCAGGAAAATATATTCTAATTATTAATTGATGCTCTACAAGAATTATATGATTTAACTTAAAGTAAGTTTCTATTAAGAATAGAAAAAAGTAGGTTGAATACAAAATTAAATATTTAAATTTTCTAATCCTATTAATAAAACAAGATTATACTTTGATATCCAAAATTGTGCAGCAATGTTAAAGGGTTTCATTACTTAAATAATCTAGAGGAAGAGGTTCATTACGTCCTGTATGAAGGGCTATCTATGTAAAACTAATGCTTACTTGAACAATTATCAAGTGGGCTAAATTATTTGATTAGTAAGTCGTGTTTTACGACTTACTAATCAAACGCTTAATACTGACAACACTTTGACTTTTATTAAGTAGTTAAAGTAATGGAATATTCATGTTGTACACATGTTCATTCTACTAAGACAACTTTTATTAAACCAATTTGAAAAGCAACTAAATCATTTTTGCCAGAAATCCTTACTTACATATTAGTCAAAGACTATGATCAAGTTATCATTAATTGGGAAATAAGGAACTTTTTTGAGTTGTGAAATTGTTTGAATTTTTGCATTTGTATAATTCTAAAATCAACTCGATTGTAGAGATAGAAAATACCCCACAAGGTAAAGAGAGCCACATAAAATAACTAAACCATCCTTATTTGAGGGATTAAATGCTATATCTAGGACTGATGGTAAATCTGTATGTGGATAACAACTCTCGAGTCCTGGACAAATAGTTGTAGCTAATTGTGCTAATTCTCTTGGATTCGCTGAGTTATGTTCTGGTATTGGTACTAAATATAATCGATCTTGTGTTCGCAATAACTCCCTAAAGATATTAAAATGGTCTTTGTTAGATAACATGCCTATAATCCAAACAACATATGTTGCACTTAGACTATCAATATAATCACGCAGAGCTTTTGCAGAACCGGGATTATGGGCTCCATCTATTAGCAATTTCTGCCTTTTCCATGTTGTCCATTGTATTCTTCCCAGCCATTGAGTTTGTGCTATCCCATTAATAATGGCTGATTCTGGAATATTCCAACCTTGTTTTTGTAATACCTCAATTGCAGCAATTGCCACGGCTGAATTTGTCAGTTGGAATTGTCCTGATAGGGGTAAAGGATATTTAATATATTTCCCGCTGCTACATTTGTATTTTGCCCATCCTGGTTTTAATTGACGAGAACTTTTAGTTATAATAAGGGGGGATTTTAATTTTGAAGCTTGTGAACGTATTACTTGCTGAGCATTTAGGGGTAATACACCCATCACCACAGGACGTCCTTTTTTAATAATACCTGCCTTTTCTGCTGCAATTTCTGCTAGTGTATTACCCAATATCTGACAGTGTTCTCTACTAATTGAAGTAATGACACTTACTAAAGGCGGAGGGCAAACATTAGTAGCATCTAATCTACCCCCTAATCCCACCTCAAAAACAGCAATATCAACCTGTCGATAGACAAAGTAAAGCCAGGCAGCAATAGTAATAACTTCAAATTGAGTTGGCAAATCTTGATTGGGAGCAATAGCATTTTCTACTTTCTGTAAAATCTTATATAATTCGTTAGGAAAAATTGGTTGATCATTAACACTAATACGTTCTACCCAATTCACTAAATGGGGAGAAGTATATCTCCCAGTACTATAACCTGCTTTTCTGAGGATGGATGAAAGATAAGCGCATACAGAACCTTTACCATTAGTGCCAGCAACATGAATTATAGGCAATTGATTTTGGGGATTACCAAGACCTAATAACAGGGACTCCACCCGTGATAAATCCAGATGGACTCTAGAACATTGAAATTTTTGTAAAAGTAAGTCAATATCCACAAAAAAAGTAAAATTATTCAAAAATAAGGATATAAATTGGAAGACCACCCTAAAGTCACTAACGTCCCAGAATTTTAGGAATGAAAAAAATAGCATTTAGGTAAAGCTACCTTTATGCTAGCCTGGCAGTTTTTGAAAGTGTTGGCCTTCCAATTTAAGGTACAAGTGAGACTTTGAGAATCTCACAAATAAAGCTTACTGAATATTTGGGAAACGGTCGACTTGTACTTTAAAGATGTGGTGGATAATTAATAATTTAAGCCTCCCCATTAAAGAATGTTTGCAGTTGTTTTAAGGCTGCTGTACCAATATTAAATAGTGCCCAACCAGCAGCAAGTACCAATGGTGTTAAAACAATAAGTAAACGAATATCCATAATTGGATTCCTCCTTGTAAATTAGGAATTAAGGGTTTGTAAAGAATACTCATTTCTATTCTCAGATGAAGTGGGATTTTTTCCCAAGGAATATGCAAATTTTTATTCCACGACTTATCTGGTTTTTTGGTTTAACTTATTCTCCTAAAATATGTTTTAGCAAAATAAAAATCAATCAAAGTCAATTTTTAACATATCTGGACATGGGATATTAGTTCAGCTGCTTATGCTGTAATATCCACTACATAACTGATTACATCACCCGGGGACTAATCACTGGAAATATTACTAGCAAGTTAACACTACCTGAATTTATCCTAAAATCACCTAAAATTTTACCAAGACCAGTAAGAAAACTGGATTATGCATGGGCAGAATTCAATAATGCTAACTAAGATGCCCTATGGCGAAATAATAGTCTTTCATGATGTCTGGCTTACCAATAGGGGTTACGTACAAAACCACTTCATTTTATTTAGACTTTTGTAAATGCTCCGATGGTGATAGACCCAATATATACTTTGAATGAAATAAATATGCTAAATACTAAACTCTATAGGATGTTTTTAAAGAACCAAAAATTGTGGTATCACAAGCCATAATTATTGCTAGGGATCAGACTCAGAAAAATTAGAAAGCAGGAGACACGATAGAATAGAGGTATAAATGATTTAGCATCTAGAAATGTCAATGGATCATTCAACCATGGAAAACCACAGGAGCTCTAGAATGCTACAGTTTTCCATATCTAAAATGATTGCATTATTCATAATTTTCCTAATAAGTTGAGTTGTAACTGTAAGGCAAAACCTATCTCTGATAGTGAATATCTATATATTGTTAATATATACTCCATGATGAATCCAGGCTTACAATATCCGATATTTGGCCCCGAAATTCAGTGTCCCCATTGTCAACAAAAAATTCCGGCATTAACATTAACAGATACCTATCTCTGTTCGCGTCATGGTGCATTTGAGGCGCATCCTCAAACTGGGGATTTAATTCACCTACAGTCTGGAAGGCATTGGTGTCGCTGGAATGATGAATGGTATCGTCAACATACCCATCCTGATGGCATTCGTTTTGAAATTCATGAGGCTTTAGACAATTTGTATACTCAGGGTTATAGAGCAACAAGGGTTGTTATAGCTAAACGTTATCAAATACTTATGTCTAGTTCTTTAGAAGAACATACTTCTTGGTACTCTGGACAGCTTGAAATACCTGCTGTAAGACTATATGGATTACCGGTAGAATTCAGCCCTGATGCTAGCGAGGAGCCCTGCTGGGGTGTAATTAATTTTGATCTAGACAAAGAACCTGGTGTGCCAGTACGCTATCCATATTTCCGCTTATTAGAATAATTTATAGAAACTTATAAAAGTTGTAGAAGTGAAGATACTATGATTGTTAGTCATAGAAAACAACATAAAAATACCTGGCCATGTATATTGCCTAAAAAATTAATAACTTTGAATACCTTATCTGGGGTACCATACCTACAATGGGTAAATCTTGGGATTTCTAATCAGGGAGAATAGTAAATATATGCCAATTGAATGGTAGTACATATGCTTACAAAATAAGGGCCTCAAAAACTCGTGATATTAGCATCACAAACTGAAAGTTGAAAATTTGCGCTATTTACCCTCATTTAGATAAGTATTCACCACTGTAAAATGTAATATTTATTACCGCATAAAAATTTTGGTAAAGCATCCTGAGAAACGTTTAGAATTTCTTAAGAAGGTTGGAATTATTTATATTAACTCTGACTATAAACTATACGAAATAATATCTGTAAGTTTAGCTGAGTTATTTAACTTACAATTCGAATACAATTTGGGTTAATTTATAATCAATAAAGTAATTCAAGACCTCACACAACTTGGAGTATTAGTAAGAAATATCTTCATTTTGTAAGGAGTATCGGCATTATATTATGTGCCTTACTAAAAACAAATATCAATTTCTGGATGCCTAATGGTTTAGGTCACTAAACTATAATATTCATAAATTAGATTGTTTTATTTGATTTGACTTCCAGAGAATTTATTGTATATGCACCATGTTTCCATTCGTACAGCTGACATTCACCGAGCGATTGCATTTTACGAACAGCTGGGGTTTAATATCAGTGAACGCTTCACTACTGGCTATACATTGGCCTGTTGGATGGAAGGTATAGGCAGTAGGATTGAGTTAATTCAAATACCAGAACCCAAACCAGCACCAAATATATTCGCAGACTTGCACTATGTTGGATACTATCACTTATCATTCGATGTAACTGAGTATAGTATCAATCTATCGAGTTATTTAAATTACTTACAAGATATTTTTATTCAAAAGTCTCAAGAAAATCCAGAAAAATTTCAACCTCTGGTTGTGATGTTAGGACCCACACAGCAGAAAATAGGTGATAGCATATATGAAGTAGCATTTATATCAGACACTGATGGTCTGCCTGTTGAAATAATTCGGATTTTGACTACCCTGAAATGTTGATTTTATATTACTCTTGTGGGTGGGATGAGTCCCTGCAAATTATTGCCCAAGTCATAATTGCTTGTAAGAGCCTGACCTGGATGGAGGCATATCAGGGGTTCGTAATTAAACTTACAGATTAAACTGCCATTGTAAAATAAATGCCTGTATCTTATCTGCTACGCCGATACCGCACTCCTCTCTTACTTTTCATTATCTGCCTGGTGGCAGTAATATCATGGCGCGGCAGTCAGTTAGCTTATATAAGGGTTGCCATAACGCCTCGATCGGTTGGTTCTAGAATAATGGAAGTATTGCCGCTAAATAATAAACCCCTCACCAAAGATGTACAAAAGAAAGTATTAAAGAATGGATTAACTATATTAACAAAGGAAGTACATAGCAGTCCTGTTGTAACACTACAGGTCTGGTATAAGCTGGGCTCAAGAGATGAAGAAACAGGATTGAACGGTATTGCCCATCAGTTAGAACATGTGATGTTTCAGGGAACAAAAAAACGCCCTATTCAATTTGGACGTTTATTTAACGCTTTGGGTGGCGAGTGGAACGCATTTACGGGCTATGATCACACTGCATATTATGAAACGGTAGAAAGCAATAAGCTATTTGCATTGTTAGAGCTGGAAGCAGATCGGCTAAGGAATGCTTTAATTAACGCCAAAGCGTTGGAAATAGAAAAGCGAGTAGTTATTTCTGAGTTACAAGGTTATGAGAATAGTGTTGATTACCGTCTTGGTAGTGCTATTTTAAAGCAGAAATTCCCCAACCATGCTTATGGTTTGCCAGTAGGAGGTACTAAGGCCGATGTACAAAAACTTAATGTTGAACAAGTAAGAAAGTATTATCGTAATTTTTACCGTCCGGACAATGCTGTTTTGGTAATTGTAGGAGATTTTAACCGGAAAAAAACTATGGAGATGGTAGGGAAAACGTTTGGAAAAATTCCTAAACCGTTGCAACCAATTAAGAGAACAAGGATTGCTAAAACATTAGATAGCTATAAAATTGCATCTGATCCCATAGTATTAAAAGGACCTGGAAATACAGCATTAGTGCAGGCAGTATACCCCATTCCTGATGTAAACCACGAGGATATTCCTGTGTTGGATGTAATTAATTATATCTTGAGCATGGATAAAAATTCTTATTTGGAAAGGGCATTGGTAAAATCGGGGTTAGCAACAGAAATTAAAACTTATTTACCAAAACTATCGGCAGGTGGTTGGTATGAAATATTAGTAAAAGCTAACCCCAAACAGGATTTATCCAAGATTGATGATGCTATGAAGGTAGAGGTTGCAAAGTTGGCACAACAGCCTGTTACTCAACAAGAAGTCAAACGTGCCCAGATGAAGTTAACTGCATCTCTAATTTTAGATAATCGTGATATTACTAATCAGGGGATTCAATTGGGTAATGATGAAACAGTTACTGGTGACTATCGTTATACTGACAAGTACTTAGCAGCACTTAATAGGGTGTCAGTAGGAGATGTACAGCGTGTTAATAGAAAATACTTGAACCCGGAAGTTAGGACTGTAGGATTCTTTCAACCAACCTTTAACTATAAAGACTCAAAATCACCATCAAGTGTGGCCAATTCCTCAACTGGAGAAATTATTGATTTCCCCGAACATCAAAGCCCCATCAATGAAGTTGAGGAGAAAGATTTTATACAAATGTCTGAATATCTACCAATAGTGGATTTTGGCCCTATGGTGCAAGAGCCAACTTTACCCCAACAATTTAGCTTGGATAATGGTTTAAAGTTATTGTTATTACCTGATCAAAATACTCCCACTGTAACCCTAAATGGTTATGTCAAAGCTGGTCAGGAATTTGATCCAGAAAACAAGGGTGGTTTAGCTGCTATGGTGGCAGCTAATTTGATGAGTGGTACTAGAGAGCAAGATGGTATATTAATTGCAAACAATTTAGCCTCTAGGGGAGCTGGTTTGGAATTTGAGAGTTATCGTGAGGGGGTGGCAATTCGGGGTAGCAGTTTAAGTGCAGATTTACCTATGCTGATAAGAGTGCTAGCAGATGTCATCAAAAATCCTATATTTCCAGAAAAAGAGTTGGAAATTAGTAGGAAGAAGGCGTTGAGTAAATTGGCTGAAAATTCGGAAGATCCTACAGAAGTAGCAATTAAGACATTTGTTCAATCAGTATATCCTAAGCATCATCCACTGCATAAATTTCCTAGTGATAATAGTTTAAATAGTATTAATCGTGAGGATTTAATTAGCTTTAATGCCAAACATTATCGTCCTGAAAGTACCACTTTAGTCTTAACTGGAAATTTTGAGGTGCAACAGGTATACTCCCTAATTAAAGAAGAATTTAGTGACTGGAAAGCCAAAATACCTGCTCCCAGCTTGAAATATCCTAATGTGGATATACCAGAAAACTTGGTGCAATTAAATCCAGTAGTCAATGATAAAGCCCAAGCCATTACTTATATAGGTCATCAGGGAATTAAACGGCAAGATAGTAGATATTATGCAACCTTGGTATTAAATCAAATTTTGGGCGGAGATACAGTATCGAGCCGCTTGGGTGCAGAGATACGTGATCGTCAGGGTTTGACTTATGGCATTTACAGTTCGGTAAATGCAGGTAATAACTTTGGCACATTTGCTATTGAGATGCAAACTGCTCCTGAAGATGCTAGACAAGCAATCGCTAGTACTCGTAAATTGATGGAAGATCTTCACTGCCAGGGTGTAACAGCTAGGGAAGTAGAAGCAGCTAAAAGAACTTTGATAAGTAATTATAATGTTTCTTTGGCTCAACCAGAGGAATTAGCTAATCAAATTCTCATGAATGAAGTGTATGGTTTCACTCCAGGAGAACTACATAAATTCACTGCTAAGATTAAAGATGTTAGTCTCAAGCAAGTAAATAAAGTGGCAAGAGAATTGTTGCATCCAGACAAAGTAATTGTGGTTACTACAAGCCCTTCTATTGTCATAGAGAAAGGCTATAAACAGACAAAATAATTAAAATATTTTGATCTTTGCTACTTAATTATTGCTCCAAAATATAAAATTAGGAGTTGGATTTTTCTAGAGTGAATGCAGTGAATATGTAGGATTTTCCCTTGTCAATTATGCTATTGGTGGTTTTTGTTTTACCTCTATAAACCCGGATGACTGACAACTATTATGTAGTATAATATTTGGATTATTAGCTTTTGCAATTATGCTACCAGATACATTATTTCCAAAATTCATTGAGGCTTGATGATACTTGGACCCGGTTTATCGTACTGAACTACTCCGATAGAAACTGAATCAAATAAAACGTCATGTGTTAGGACTTTATGTCTTCTAATTTTTGTTTGGTTGTGGCTTATAATTAAAAACCTTTATCTGTTAAGCTTAAAAATTTCAATCAGGCTTTTTGTTTGTTTAAATTGATAACTTAAATCATCGCTTTGATTTGAAGTAATAGTGGAAACATGCTAGTTATTTGAGCTTCTTTTTAACTGAGTAAATAATTTCAGACTAGGGATTAAATTCATTATAACTGATTGTGCTCTCATGGCTTTAATCCAGAATATTTAGCAACTGTGCAGATTGTATGATAAAAGTCATTAGCACCATAAAGTAAATTTTTTGCTCGTAAATACTCATAAACATTTGTTATAAATTTTTGATTGTCCCTGTTATTTCATACTAATTAATACTTGATTAGATAGGCTAAATTTACTCTTTGAGGTTAAGTAATACTAAGAACAATTATTTATCCTATTGATTTGTCTGCAGTTGATAGTATTTTTATTTATCTTCTTATTCTAACACTTTCTCACTATAATTCTTGTTATTTTTTTATAATTCTGTGCCATAGCATTAATCTCTTCGCATTTTGCCATAACAGTGTGCTCTTATCCTTTTGATACTAGTCCAACTACTAGCTAATTTATGGTTTTCACTTTCTCAAAGATTATCTCTAGGAGTTGCCATATAGTCAGTTATTTCAACTATTTGTGATTAAATTTCCTTTCCCATGCCACGTAAATACTTACACTCTGTAGTTATTTACTACTCTGCTATCCCCAAAATAAGTTAACTTGAAATAATATATGGAAATCAATTCTCAGCTAGAAGCAAACAACCTATTCTATAAATTAAGCCCTACTACAAAAATAAATTAACCAATACACTATGAACATCTTCAGCAACTTGCTTATACAAACGACTCAAGAGAATCGTACCAAAAGGCAACGTAGGGGTATCGAAGTTAAATCCCAACGGGAAATAGAAATTATGCGACAATCTGCCAAAATAGTTGCTATAGTCCTCAAAGAAATTTCTGACTTAGTAAAACCAGGGATGACAACTGCTGATTTAGATGATTATGCAGAAAAACGAATTCGGGAAATGGGTGCTAATCCCAGCTTTAAAGGCTATCATGGCTTCCCTGCTTCTATTTGTTCCAGTATTAATAATGAAGTTGTACATGGTATTCCTAATTCCAAAAAAGTTATCCGTAAAGGGGACGTCTTAAAAGTTGATACTGGTGCCTTATATCAAGGTTTTCATGGTGATTCCTGTATAACTATAGCTGTAGGTGAAGTAACTCCTGCAGCACAAAAACTGATCCAGGTAGCTGAAGAAAGCCTTTATAAAGGAATTGAACAAGTAAAGGCTGGAAACTATTTACTTGATATTGCTGGAGCTATTGAAGACCATGTAAAAGCAAATGGTTTTAGCGTGGTAGAGGATTTTACTGGACATGGGGTAGGTCGAAATTTACATGAAGAACCCTCTGTATTTAACTTCCGTACGAAGGAAATGCCCAATGTAAGATTGCGTTCAGGAATGACTTTAGCAATTGAACCAATTTTAAATGAAGGTTCTAGACTCACCCGAACTTTATCAGACCGGTGGACTGTAGTAACCGTTGATAATTCTCTATCTGCCCAATTTGAGCATACTGTTTTGGTGACAGATACAGGTTATGATATTTTAACTGACAGGGCCGCAGTTTAAGTGCAGAATAAGCCATAAACATATGAAATTTATGAGCTTATTAAGATAATTACCCACAACTTTTAAAGAAGAGGTGCTGGTTCTAAATTTACATTTATAAATTTGGAAACAGAACCTCTTCTTGTATTGAGTTTATGTCTTTTAAGGTCTTTAATTTTCTGCTAGTTGAGATGGATAAATAGCATAATAATGCTTGTACATAAGATACATACAAGCATTATTATGTAAGTTAGAGTTAAGACAATTATTGGGATTAAAACAAATCCTAAATTATAAATATTGCCATACAATAAATTCTAGCTTTCCTTATTTTTTTATGGAGAATTGGCTATAATGCATGCATTTATTTTTGATTTTCATGTTATTTTAGATTCTAAATAATCAAATATATTAAAAATATAAGGGTAGTTTTCTGTATGTTACCTGTAAGATAAATAATGTTTCAGCAAATAGCATAATTGATTACATCTGAATAACTTGTCAAGCATATCCCTAGGAAATTGCTATATTCGTCAATATTTTTATAAATTTGGTGAACCAGTAAATTCTTACTTATTCGTTATATTGATTTAATCTCTCAGTCAGAATGATCAACAGTAGAACTCATAAACATTGTCATATCTTTCAGTATAAGTCTTTTTTAGCAGTGTACTCAGCATCTAGTTTTATCTTTGTGTATGCAGTTTTTTCTACTAATAGGTTTACGTATAACTATTCTTTAGACATCTTATTTCTCAACGCATTCTCTACTTCATGATGCACTACATGAAATATTTACCATCACACTTTAACAATTGCCTATCACTAAAATATCTTCGTAGGCATAAATCTCAAAACTGAGGATAATAAATAAAGCATATCAAATATGCGTTGCTAATGCTGTTAAGTTTGTAGTAAGTGGACTGATTTGGTTTTCAAGATTGTCTCCTGCAATTTCTAAAGTAATAGTAGGGCTTTAGACTGAAATATTACTGCTAAAAGTTATTTTAATGAAATAGGTTTTTAGTTTATACTACAACTACAGATGTTATTAATTGGAACCATAATAATAGCAATTGTAGTTTTGATATTTGTAAATTTGAGTGAATAGCTTGCATTATCTCACATAGTTAATAGTGAAGTGGAGCAAGCTAAACCAGCTACAAGCGAAACTCAGAAAATAAAGGTGTAGTGATTAGGAAATGAATAGTTGTTGGTAAGTTAGCAACTCAAATAGTTAAGGTTATCAATTTAAGCGCAGGAAGATGAGCAAAAACACTAATCATAATCTAATTTCTTCTAAATTTAGATCATAATATTGAAACTTATACTCTTTTACTTTTAAAGGTACTCCCGGTAATATAGTGAGAAAAATTTAGTTAGAAAATTTATTTAATGGAGTGTCTAATGGATTGACAACAATTCTTATTCCTTTAGATGATAGTCCTCAGGCATTTAAGCTATTGAAAGTATCTTGTAACATAACAGCTTAAAGTATAATCTGAATATTACTGGTTCATTTCATAGGTATATTTTATTCTACATTAATTTTTGTAGTAGATTTGCTTGCTGGATTGTGGGAATAGCAATGCAAAACTAGACCTATATATTCTGCATCTCATTGTTTACAAGAAAAATATATCCATAATGCATTAACTTTGTGGAAACTATCCAAAGTCAAAATTACTCCTTTGATTAGGGTTTTTAAAACCGGCTTTTAAAAAGATATCTGTATTTTTATAGGACGACGTTATCAATTCAGAAAAAACTGTAGGCTTGTTATATCAAAAATAGCAGCTTTGTAGTTTTCTTTTTACAGATGACAATTATCAATATGATAGTAGTATTTGAATTGTTATTCAAAACAGGTTAGCAAGAATTGATGTAATTAAGACATTCAATATCTGCCAATTTGGGGTTTTAATTTTAGAAATTCTACTTAAGCCCATAGAAAATATCATAAATCAACAATGAGAATAGGTCTAGATATTTTCACAGCCAAAACTAATTAAGCAGATTCTATTCCAATGACTATCTGTTTACTGCCTTACTCTTCCTATCCATACCATAGTAGTTCATTTTTATTATCTTGGTTTGTACAGTTATTAATTATAAAAACTAAGTAGTAGCCACAAGATAGTAATTCTTAGGCTATCGTGACATATTTATATTTTTGTATAAACAGAATAATTACTTTTTGACTTAATTAATGGTGTGGACAACAAAATCATTTTTTATTCTCATTAGCTTATAATCATGCTTAAAATATAATAATTTGGGAGTCAAAATGGAGAATTTAAACCACTTATCCCAAGAT
The DNA here is from genome assembly GCF_000350105.1 of Richelia intracellularis HH01. Classification (GTDB taxonomy): domain Bacteria; phylum Cyanobacteriota; class Cyanobacteriia; order Cyanobacteriales; family Nostocaceae; genus Richelia; species Richelia intracellularis. The sequence continues at coordinate 7,727 of NZ_CAIY01000018.1, read as the reverse complement.
AAAATTCATTATTTGTAAGATTAGTTTTTGTGTGGATTGATAAGTATTGAGTTAACTAACTACAGCAACCCATAGATGGTTATTCTTAGGCAAAAACCTATACAAAATATTGCAGGCAATCTAATTTAGATAATTTTAGAAATCCCTGATAGTTTTACATCTACGCAATTATGACTTTTGCAAGTAATCCGAAAAGTATTTAAACATGAGAGGTTAGCTGATCAGAGCTTATAGCCTGAATATTCTCCTTCCACTTACGTGGTTTGCTTATCCTACGTATATTACGCCAAATCTGAGTCGCTGCCATTGTGCCATCTGCAACTGCTATGGACACTTGGTTCAGTCCTTTTTTTAAATCCCCAAGGGCAAAAATACGTTCATGACTAGTTTGAGACATACCATGAGTTACTAGATTCCCATTATCCCATTCCAGACCCTCAATACCATTCAGATAGTAGTTATTGTGTATTGATCCCATATTTATCAAGCCTGTAGTAGCTTCAACTACTGTACCATTTTCTAACTCAACACCACTCATTTTATGATTTTCGCCTATGAATCGTATAATTCGTTGTTCGTACAGTGGGTAGCCATGCTCTGCTAATTTCCGTTTCATCTTATTACCTAGTTGACATAAATTATGGGTTAAAACGGTAATATAGGGTGTAAACCAGTTTAATACGAATGCAGCATTTATCTGTGATTCTTCTCCTGCAATCAAAACCGCACGCTGATCCCACATATCAAAACCATCACAAATCATGCAAACATGAAGGGTGTATCCTGCATAATCATAAACATTCTGCATATTCTCCAATTCGGGTAAAATATCAATCACACCAGATGCAGCAATCAAATATTGGCTCCGAAACACAGGATATATGCTATCTTTCTTTCTTACTTTTACTTTGACAGCAAAGGTTTCGCCTTCATCAGTAACATCTTCAACAAATCCTCTAAGATAATCAGCTCCCCACTCAATGGCTTGTTTGGTAGTATGATGGATAATTGAAGCTCCACTTGTATTAGGACTTGAGCCTACATAATTACGCAGGTTCTGCATCCATATCGAACGTCCTTTCCCCTTTTCAATTACTAAACATTTAAGTCCATAACGGGCAAGATAAATGGCAGCAGAAAGGCCACCCATTCCACCACCTACAACAATAACATCATAGATGTATTCCAGATGTCCAGAAAGGTTTTTACTAGAAAGCCTCATAATGATAATTCCCCCATCATAATATTTTATCTAAGTGGAATATTTCCTTGAAATTAGTTTGTTTATATAACATTACGTGCAATTAAAAAATAAAAAGGTTTTTATTCACATAAGTTAGAGCATCTTACAATAGACCATCATCGATGATGGTCTATCTCAGATTAATTTAAGATATTTATTGTATACAAACTGATTATAAGATAAATACAAAAACAAAATATAAAAAACTAATGTATATGTTCCCAATAATAAAAGGGTGGCTAATGCTCACCCTGCAAGAAATAAAATAATTTTAAGTTCTGAATATTTACAATAATTTTGTGCTTGAAAACAAATAGCAACAAAGATTTTGTTTAGAACATTAATTATTTTACTATATAACTTTTAACAGATTCACCATATTGATAACTGTTATAAAAGTTCGATTTCTTTTGACATCAAATTTATAACTTGATTATCCAACAAATTTGATGCGAGGCTTAGAAATTCCTGGAGAGTCAATTCCTTTTAAATAAGCTAACATGGTATCTGCATCAGAAACCTCAAAAGGATCAACAGGGCAGTTATCACTATAATTAGGTTCAATGAATATCTTCTCAATATTACTATCATTTACCAGCATAGAGTAACGCCAAGAGCGATAGCCAAACCCAAGATTTGACTTTTCTACTAGCATACCCATTTTACGAGTGAATTCACCATTGCCGTCAGGAAGCAAGAAAACATTCTTGGCACCAATATGTTTACCCCACTGGAACATAACAAAAGCATCATTCACAGAGATACAGATAACTTGATCCACACCTTGAGCTTTGAACTCATCATATAGTTCTTCATAGCGTGGTAAATGATTTGAAGAACAGGTTGGAGTAAAAGCTCCAGGTAAAGAGAAAACTATAACTTTCTTTCCAGCAAAAATAGCTTGAGTACTTCTATCTTCCCAACGATAAGGGTTAGAAGCATTAATGGATTCATCATGGACCCGAGTCTTAAAAATGGCACTAGGAACTTTTTGAATTACAATCATAATTTCCTCTTAATTGCTTGTACTAAATATATGCTTTTATAAGCAGGTATAAACCAAATACTATTTAAGGATAAGTCTGATTTAATCATTATTCAATAAGGGTAAATGCTCATTTTTTACTTTTGAATTTTTACTAGAATATGAGTTGTATATAACCTGCTTATATTTAATTAACTTTATTCCACACAATTAATTAAATATAAGTTCAAGATAGTTAGATATTAATATAAAGTTGATACCATTCCTAAAAAAATATCATTTCGGAAATACCAACAAAAACTACTTAAATTATATAAATTCAATGGTTAATACGTACACAATTAATTGATATGGAAAAGAAGTCCGACAAAATTATTCAGATTTTAAAATCTAAGGGCTACAATTAACTCCCCAGAGTTTGCAATCTATTCGAATCTACTAAGCCTGATAGAGCACACATGCAGAACAAATATTAACTCTAAATGGGTATAAACCCACTTCTTTACAGGCTACAATCTATAGTTCTCTTCAGGTATTAAAAGAAGCAGAATTAGTAATGGAATTTTTGTTGGTAGAAGGTGTATACTACTATAATGCAAGTATTACGCCTCATCAATATTTTTATTGTAATAAATATAGATATATTGAAGATATTACTTGAGAGTAAGTTGAAGTTCTTAGTTTTAAAGAACTTCGACCTAGCTTAACCGTGTATCAATATGAATTAAAAGTACATAGTATTTGTGATAATTGTTAATTAAGTAATTACTTATAAGCATTACTGAGTAAGTATTTAGAATAAACATAGTAAATGATTCTTGAAGATCAGCAGAAGGTACATGAGCCTATGATTAAAATTATCTCCATCATTCACAACGAAATTTATTTATCACTTATAAGTAATATTTTCTTCACAAAAAATTACTAGTAAATCTTTGTAATAATATCTGTAAAATACTTTCAACTTAGGTCAGCTTAATTGAGATAAGATCAATATGTATGATTTACTAGAAAATTAATGATAAAAAAATTGTGACTCAATGAGAATAATAAACACCAAAACAAGTATTCAATTAGGATATCTTAATAAGGAGAATATATAAACTCAGAACAGTAAAAAATATATTTATTTTTTTCAATACAACTAAACATTTAAAGCATACTACCCTTTCAAAACTTTATAATAAGCCCAATATTATTACTAAATAAAATAGATATTACTATAGTAAGTATACATTAAAAATGAGTATAGTTTTATTATAAGCTGAACTAAGGCAAAAGTATATTGGGCATTATCCCCAATATACTTTCATTTCCATGTATGTATTTTTATTATTAAGAGGTAGTTAGGGAAACTTCATAATATTATCATTAATGACTGCTCTTAATAGACTCAAATCTAATTATATAAACTCACCAATAATTGTCAATAAATACTTTCCCCAGAATATTATTATTTGAGTCAGTAAGTTAATAAAATCACTTTGTAATTATATTAATTAATCAGCTACTAAACACTCTTAAATTATTAGTATTTACATCTATAAATTCAAGCACTAATAAGTCTTTTATAGTAAAGTTTGTATCATTGCAGAATTAATGAAATAGGGAATTATCAAAGTAGTCTATGGCTAGGAGAAATTTATAAGTTTTTAACTCATAGCACTTAATTAATATAGTTACTTAAACTGCTGTAGTACTTTATAAACTATGGATTTGTATCCATAGTAGTAGGCAAGTAGATTTTGTAGACCTCCTTTTTGGGCTTGTAAAACTACCAACTAATCTAATTAGTACTGATAGACTGAAGCTAAAGTCCTTTGGACATAAATTTCCTTAACTGTGAGTTCTCAATATAAGCTCCGACTCTCCTTCAAATCCCTCTACGTTGCTGCTACAGTAAAATCTAAACAGCATTATTTGAAGCTATAATCACAACATTATGGTGTTACATTAAAAATGTGAAGCTTCTCTTAATAACTTCATTTGCAATGATAATTGATAAATTTATAATCGCAGGATTACTGATCCTAAACTTGCTTTAATTGTAGGGTTCTTTTTTCTGAGAGTAATATCCTCCCACTTGTGGGTTCTGTTGGTAGATTGTCATAAGGATATGTTTAGCTTTTAATGACTTGGATTTAACTGTGGTTCATGTAATTATCAATAATTGCAAAAAATCAAGTTCTGGTTCTCAGTAAGGAAAAGCAGGATGAACTTGTATAAAGTAATTGTATTAATCCACAAACAGAACTAAAAACCTAGAAATCAGATAACACATATGTATAATTGGCACATCCTAATGTAAAAGTGGACTACTGACAAATAGTTCTAGTAGGTGCTGTTTCAAATAGTTGTAAAACGTCAAGACTTATGTGGCAAAAGCAAAACAAAGACAACCGGATTTTCAGACTGGCTGTTGCATCACTATTAGCAAGTAATGCAGTAATTATTCTCAGTGTGACTGTAATAGAGTTTACCAGGGCAGAATCTACCCATATCAGTACAACTTTTGAATTGCCGAAAAATGTTCCCATGGGTACAAAAGTGCGAATTTATAGCTCTAGTAGTATGAATGCAATTAATAAAGCCTTGCAGTCTAATTTTGAAAAACAATTTTCTGGTATTGAGATAGAAATGACTAGTAGTCATATGAACATGGCAATCAAAGCCGTATTAGATGGTAAGGCAGATATCGCAGCAATTAACCATAAACTTACACCAGAAGAGAAAGCTCAAGGTTTAGAACAAATTGTGTTACATGAAGATAAAATAGCTGTTGTTGTTGGGAAGAATAATCCCTTCCAAGGAGATTTGACTATTGAATTATTTGCCAAGATTTTCCAGGGACAGATTACAAGTTGGTCTGAACTAGGAGATTATCCAGGTAAAATCAGGCTTATCGATCATCCAACAAAGACTAATATTCGTCAAGCCTTATTTAACCATCCAATATTTAAAAAGAGTAAATTTTCTATAAGTACTAATAATACTAACTATAGTATTGCAGATGATACAGAACAAATAATCAACCAGTTAGGCAAAGATGGCATAAGTTACCTACTAAATAAGCAAGTAGCTAACATATCGGCAGTCCGTGTGCTCTCACTCCATACAATACAACTAGATAATCCAAAATATATTTCTTTTCTCCCCTCAGTATATATATACAAACGTAATTCTAGTGTAGTAGCGAATACATTCTTGAAATTTATTACTAGCAAACTGGGACAAGATACCATACAAACAGCGATTAACCATGATTCTTATATAAATACTCAAAAAGTATCTATCAGAAATAAAACTATAAAAAAATCTTATAGTGATGAGGTATCACTAGAAAGTCAAAATTCAGTAACATTAAATACAGGAGTCAATACCCAAACAAATACGCGCTACGATTCAAGTAAAAATAGAATTATTAATTCAGATGCAGATAAAATTATTAATGTTAAAATACCAAATGATGATGGTAAGTCAATAACAGAAAGTATTACAAATAATATAATTGATAATGTAAGTAAATTTGGGGATTTTGGCTGGTTGTGGCAATTGCTCTTAGGAGGTTTAGGGGTATTGAGTGTGTTATACATTTTAGGTAAAAAAACGAGCAGTAAAGTCAAACCAGAAATTACAAGTGAACTCCCAGGTCCGGGAAATACCTACAATGATAATTATGACCAGATAAGTAATATTAAGTCATCTCAGGAGAATATAGCTGATAATGTTTCCGGTCTGCATAGTTACACTTTAGACTTGGAAGCACCAGTAGCTGTCGTTAATCCTTCTTATCCCTCCCCATATGGGAAACAAGAGATACTATCAACGGAAAGTCATTATGGCCAAACAGGTAGCATTGCTAATTTAGTAACAGGTGCGGCTATCCCCCTCGACACAAATGGAATGGCACAAATTCCTATAACAAAAGATAAGGATATCCAAGAGCCTCGGCAGAAATTTTCTTCGGAAACCTTAGATATGATTGCAGATGCGGCGGAGCCTAGCCTCATGAGGAATAGCATAGATAGCAAAATAAGTCTGCATCTTATCCCAGAAAGTCAAAGAGTAGCTCGAGCAACATGGAGAGGTTCTCAACAAAATGGTACAGATCAGAATAAACAGGGAGATGAACAATTTATCTTGAGGTTATATGATGTAACTGACATTGACCTCAGTTATCAAAGTCCCAAGTTAATTAAACAAAATCAATGCAAACAAGGAGATAATAATCTATTTGTCGATATTCCACTAAGTGGTCGCAATTACATGGCAGAATTAGGTTATCTCCATGATGGAGATGTTTGGTTTGCTATGGCTAACTCTAATATTATTCGAGTTTTTAGTACTTTTGTCGGAGAATCATTAGCTAACAAAACTAATACAAATTTACGGATTAAAAAGGGGATGGCAGCATCTACTACTGCTGGACTTATACCTGCGACAGTTGATTCTTCTTCGTTGTTACGCTCAACAACAAAAAATGATAGTGGAGGAAATATTTACGAATATCCCAAGCCTCCGATTCAGGATGGTGAGAGTAGTATTATTCTAGTAAATCGTACTTCCAAATGGGCTTATGCCTCATGGAATGTTTCTGCAAGTCAACAAACCGAATTGCAGTATCAGGGGGCTAAACAATTGAGCTTGAGATTATATGATGTAACTGATATTGATTTGAGTTATCAGGAACCCAAATTAACACAACAATATGAGTGTGACCAAACTACTAATGATCGCTTTGTGGCTATTCCTAATAGTGATCGCAACTATATGGCAGAAATTGGTTACACTACAGATGAGAAACAGTGGTTACTATTAGCACGTTCCTCCACAATCCGCGTATTTAGTCGTCAAGGAGAAAGTTTGTGGCTGGTTGCTGATGCTGAGCTTCTTATTCATGGTGCTACAGAACCAGACACGAAAGTTACAGTTGGGGATTATCATATCAAAACAAGACCGGATGGCACTTTCCACTTACGTATACCATTCACTGATAACTTGATTGATTGCATTATGAAAGCTCAGGATAGTAATAATGGAATAGTCAAAATTATTCACAAACAGTTTTATAGCGATTTTCTTGATATAGATGGTATGAGTCATTAGCTGATAATACTAACAATATAAATCTATGGGTATCCCCAGTAAAATAAATAATTTTGTATAGAGGTCATTCAAAAATTTACATTATTTATTTTATGCCTCATCAGGATTTTATGAAGTATTTCAAGATATGAAATACATATGTTGTATTTTTGGAGAATAAATACATTTGAATAATATTACAAATATAATCAAAATAGGGAAGGTAAGTTTTGCTTGATTAAATGAATTGTATATAAAAAATGCAAGGTTGATAATTCTTTAGTATAAAAGAATTTACTAATATTCAACGAACAAGCATTGCAAACATAGCCATAAAATTTATACTCTTTTATGAATAAATTATCCAATTAGATGATTTATATATTTGGGGTAAGATTTTATATTTTTTATACT
>NZ_CAIY01000019.1 GCF_000350105.1 Richelia intracellularis HH01 | reverse complement strand
TTCTACTCAATATAAACGAAGAGTTTGCAACCAAAATTTATATGAGTATGAAGATACAGCATAGTAGAGATTATATTATAAATTAATTTGAGTTTTTTTGTAGCAGCAAAATAATATGATTATATGATAGGCCTCTATATAAGAATCTAAGAATATTAAATATATTCAAAGCAAGAGCAATAGAAGTTAAGATTTGAGTAAATTAATTGTATGTAGCTTGTGAAAATGCTTTTGATTTAGGAAAATTTTATGTACATAGTTGCTGGATATATTTTATTACAATTGAATTAGTACCAATTACTTAATTACTGTTTAATACTGCCTAATATATATATTATTAACTATAATATATATATTAGGCAGTATTAAATTAGAATTAGAGCCTAAATTTAATTGATTTGCATGATAAATGTAGTTAGCAAAGTTAATAATTAATTTGATAGCATTATCAAATTAATTACACAAAAAAATAACAATTCATGTATATGCCTGCCAATAAATTAGTCGTATTTCGCAATATCTATTAATACGTCAAATAACAACTATATATTAGCTTTCATATTATCAAGAGAAAACCACTTTGCAAACTTACCTTATAATTCTCTAGGCCCATATATCTAATTAATAGAAGATTATATTATGAGTTAAAACTCTAATCCTTATCTGGAAAACTGGATAATATCTTAAGGCTCTCATAAGAAAGTATATGGTTCTGATTGGTTTATCAAATGTCAAGAAGTTTTCATGAGTAGTAATTTTTCAAAAATCATCACATATGGTTATCATTAAAAAAATATTGATGAATCCAAGGTTGGGTGACTGTTAAAATTGAATAGAGTAACAAAAAATATTGCCCCTAAGTTCGGTGTGCTTAGAGTATTTTTTCACTACTAGAGTCCTATTGTTATAGAATTGGTATAGAATAGAAAGTCATAAATAGAATATAAGTCTTCCAGTAGGGTTTAAAAAGCTTTTATATTAAATATAAGTTGCTTATATCAGTTATTATTACTTAATATTAGTAAATATCTTTATAGCATTTATTTGCTAGTATTAAGTAATTTTTCTAATTTTGAAGAAAATATGTTTATTACAATCCCTATCTTTATTTACATTAAAAATAATTTTATTTCTAATAATTAAGATCGAGCTGAATCTTTTTCAATAAGCTTTTTTCACTAGGTATGACCGTATTTTAGTTAGATTCATAGTATCTGCAGATATCTTTTTATTATCTAACATCTAATTCATATCTGGTTCCAGGTAATTTATCTTCTTATAGGAGAATACTGACTTTATTATTCTTAAGAAGGCACAGTATATGTATTACTAAAGTTGATTTTAGTATTTACACTTTCAGAGTGATGCAATCATATTGATGAACTTCGAGTTAATAAATATCAAGGTTATAATTTGATCTGGATCCTAAAATCAAGTTATTTTTATTCATTCGATGATGTAACAATAAAAATGAGTATTATCTTCATCGTAACATCATGTATTTAACTTATTTGGATAATAACACCTGGTTAATTGAAATTGGAAACAAGAAAATACTACTTGATCCCTGGCTTGTGGGAGATTTAACTTTTGCCAATTTAGCTTGGTTTTTTAAAGCTAGGCGTCTCCAAGAACGTTTAATACCAGAGAATATAAATCTCATTTTGTTATCTCAGGGTTTAGAAGATCATGCCCACTCACGAACCTTAAAACAATTAGACCGCCATATTCCTGTTGTAGCTTCTGTTAATGCGACTAAAATAGTTACGGAATTGGGGTATACTCAAATAATTACTCTTACCCATGGAGACACTTTCTCTTTTGGACAATCTTTAGAAATAACTGCGGTGCCTGGTTCTCCGATAGGTCCTATGTTGGTGGAAAATGGTTATTTATTGAAAGAGATAGAGACAGGCTTTAGCCTTTATTATGAACCCCATGGATATCATTCACCACTCCTAAAAAAATTTGCTCCAGTAGATGTGATTATTACTCCTTTAGTTGATTTAGCTTTGCCCATATTTGGATCATTTATTTATGGCAGAAAAAAGGCTTTAGAGGTTACCCAGTGGTTACAACCACAAGTAGTAGTTCCTACTACTTGTGGTTGTGATGTAATTTTTGAAGGTTTCTTAGCATCTGCAATAAAAACTATTGGAACTATTGAAGAATTTTGTTTCTTGCTTAAACAAAATGAGATCTCTGCTCAAGTTCTAAAACCACAACCGGAGGAAAGAATTCCAATTCATTTGAGTAAGAGAAAAGTAGAAATTAATTAATCCAACTGCATTAACTTGACTGCAAGTTACACTGATTAATACAAGTGATAATAACTGGGCCTATTTTTAGAACTAAAGTCCATTTCAATTCCTGTTTAGGATAAGTGCTGGAACTGAAATTAGAAGTACTTACTGGAATATATTAGGGGTGGTGTTTAACTTTTCAGGTCTTTATCCAAACGGGATTTTATCAATAGTAGGTATACAAGCCTTATATGCTTGGTACAGAATGTCCTTTTTAGGATAATAAATTGAGGTTTATACAGAAATTCTGTAAGTCTATTTATTTATGAAGCATATTTAAGATTTTCACCAAATAGAAGTTATACAAATCATTAGCAACAAGCTATAGTAGTCAAAAATTACCATTTAACTACCATGAATGATATCCATAATATGCTAGTATTTGACTCTGGGCAATATATTTATCTTTAAAATATATTGGAGTATTTTTTCTATTAGCATTCTCTTTTTATTATAGATATTTAACTAATTTTGTTTTTTTAAAAAATGAGTTTAATTTTTAATACTCCAAGAAAAATTAAACCTATTTATATTAAAATTTTGTCAGTTGTATTTGCTTCCATATTTTCATGGCCATGATAAAAATATCATGACTTTTATAAAATTTTCTTGTAATCTAAGATTTATATGATGAGATGAAAAGAATTATATATTAAAGAGAATTCTTCCATGTTTTCAGTGGACTTAATAAATCAGAGTATAATGTATATTATTCAAACAAATAAAAAGATCTTTATATAAATACTTAGTATTATGAGATATATATTATATAGAATTAATGTCAATTAAACTTATAAAAAGTTATATTAATAATTAGAGTTTCTGACTAAAATTTAGGGATCAAATAAAGTGATTCAAAAGTCATTAGGATGGTCAATCAAGATATCAAATACAGTAGGAATATTGGGATCAATGAGATGCACTTTGTCTCTCAAAAAATGCCTATATTTTAATTTCTATAAAATAACAATTAGTAGCCCTAACTCATAAAAATACATATGAATTCTTATTATAAGAATTCATATGTATTTTTTTAATTCTATCTAAATATTCTCATTCAGTAGGTTTTTATGAGTATTTTATTGAATTAAGCTTTATCTTTTAAGAATAACCATTAATTTCCATTATCTTAATGGAAATTAATGGTTATTCTTACTCAGGTTCCAAGGCTTTAGAAAAGTTGGCAGTAACACAAAAATAAATATGAGAATAAGTAAAAAGACTTGGTGTGCATATGGCTATGACATTAATATTAAGATTACCTTTATGTGCTTTTATTGAATTACTTCTAAGATATGATTATTAAATATAAAAAATATAAGTACAATACTCTCTATCAAATTCTCAAGATAATTCTAATAATAGCAAAAAGATTTTGGTATCTAACACTCATATAAATTATTATAATAGATTCATTTTATTTGTCTAATTAATCTTTAGACTGAGTACATTTTTATGTCCTAATAAATATTAGGACTATAATAATTACCAAAATATGTTTTAGTTAAAATATCATAAATAGTTATGGCTATTTACGTAATTTATACTTGATTGCAAGAAAGATTTAAACAGCTATAGAACAATAGCTAAAGCATATATTTTGGCAATTCCAAAAATTCATTATATTTGGAAGCTATTTAAAGATTTTCAGAAATAAAAACCTATCATATCAACTTATA
>NZ_CAIY01000020.1 GCF_000350105.1 Richelia intracellularis HH01 | reverse complement strand
ATTCTTGGGCTCTATTCTAATTCAAATAAAACTTATATAAACTAGGGATAGTTTTCTTTTATATCAAAAGTACTCGATTTTAGTGTTAAATATATTGATTCAAGAGGATTATATTATGTGCTTTAATTACAAGACTATATAGTCATAATTTATAATTTATAATTATAGATACTATTATGCTACTTAATAGCGGTAATATAAAATTAAGCTTAACAGACAAAAAGAATTACAGGATCCCAGCCTAATTTCTAAGTTAGATCCTAACCACTTTACGATTTAATAATGAAAAAGTTTATCTAGTTTATTAATATTCAGCATGAGTAATTACTCAAGTTTAACTGAATTAAGAAATATGGAGATTTAGCAAAAATATAGAATATCTCTAACAAAAACTAACATCAATATGTAACAATTTATTATTGCATATCAAAGAGCATATATCAGCATGTATATTAATACTTTGGATATATAAGAGAGTAGGGGGCGAAATGCCCCATAAAATTAACCTAAAACATTGTTTAGATACAGATGACAATACTCCGTACCATCTTTCAAACCCCTATCCTATCGCCGATAGTAAAACTATCGAGTGTCTAGCCAGTTATTAGGGCTATTAATAAAAACTATCTAAGGGATTTCCATATTGGTATATACACTCCAACAAAAGCTATATGAACCGATTAAAAAGCCAAATAAGCATTTATCTACGTACAATAACTACAGTTCCACGATTAGCCCATCGAAATAATTGACGTGCTTGATATACAGGTAAATTCACACAACCATGGCTAACTGGAGTTCCAAAGCGGTTATGCCAAAAAGCTCCGTGGATGGCATAGCCTCGATAAAAATACATTGCATATGGAACATTGGGAATATCGTAACCTCTACCTCGCATGCGATTGTATCGATGCTTAGACCGAATCCGAAATCTTCCCCTTGGCGTGGGAGTAGATTTTTTACCTGTAGAAATGCGGAATGAATGAATTAGTCTTCTTCCCTCCCACCCATATAATTTTTGTTGAGATAAATCAATGATTATTCTGCGGTTATAGTATCTTCTTCTTGGATATCCTCTATATCCTCTATAACCTCTCCTATATCCTCTATAACCTTTCCTATAACCTTTCCTATAACCTTTCCTATAACCTCTCCTATATCCTCTCGGGTACCTTCCTCTATGTATTCCCCTCCTATACCCTCTTCTATATCTTCTCCGCCAAGAACGGCTGCGGGTATGATTTGTATGGAGATTTTGCCCCATAACTTTAGTTCCATCGGGGAGTTTAATGGGAAAAGAACCAAAAGTCGTTAACATTAGTGTTGTAAGCGTTGATAACACTACTGTACGACCTATAAAGTTATTCCATATGAATTTTGGCATGAGACAGATACCACCTTCTCTAATGTAAAGATGGTATGAAGTCTATACAAAGTGAACTTCATATTTCAGCTACAAACTTAGCTTTAACTTAGCTTTAATAAGTATCCCTGACAAAATATCTGTATTTGAGTCATAATAACTTAGGCTTCAATTAAAGATATCACAAGAGGTATCCATGAAATATTGTTGATCATCATGTTGATAGCTTAATAAAAAAATTAATTGTATAGCTTTCTTAACATTGAAAAGTCCGTATTAAGATTAGAAAAATTTATATTATCTTAAAGTTATTTTATAGAAAAATAAACCACATTATTTTCTAATTTTTATGATTACTAGTAACTATTTTAGTTTAGATTATTCAGATCACCTAAAAAATATTATCTTTATTGATATTTACCTTACAATTATCTAGGATACTTAGCTAGTTATTCATTTTTATAAATCTATGAATAGAATATTTAGTTTTAAGTTCAAACTTAGGCAAATAGCTACAAAATAGAGTTAATGTTTTAGGACTATTACAAGTTTAATCCAGATGAAGAAAACTACTTTCGAAGAAATTACCAAATTATTTAGTAGAATGAAATAATTACAAAATAGCCTATCCTAGAAGCAAAAAAGTGCAGTTTATAGCTGTGTCCTAAAATCTTAACTATGTTCAAAAAACTCTTGTATTTATTCCTAATTTATAGTAAATAAAGCATTAAAAAATTAATACTTCTTGTAATTTAATTATTATTAGTATATTTTTTTTAGTTGAATAACATCTTGACACTTAGCATTATTTAAATCTAGCCAACAATTTTACTATTTTCCTTTTATCTCTCAGAAACTCGAATAAAATCTATAATTTGGTTTAATATAGAATAACTTCAGTAGTTTACAATAATTCATAAGAGTTGTATAGTATATGAACTTTTATGAAAGATATCTTTTTTAAATCTGTAAGAACTATGTTGCTGATCAGATAATACAAATTCAGCAAAAATTTATTATTATTAATAACTAAATATTACTACCTAATAATTAGAAAGCCTAAATATTTATGCGAAGGTAATGTAGATTTAATTTATAGTTTTTTTATACATCCATTTCACATTTATACATGCCGAAAAAACAAAAGTTCCCATATTTACTAGGTTCTCAGTGGACTGCAAGACAGAAAATAGATGGATGGATACATTTTCGAGTTATCAATCGTAAAAATCAGGGCAAGTGGGTATATGCAGAAATGGTTGCCGCTTGCGATCCAAAGGTGCGTTTCTGGATTAATGCTAAATTACTTAATGATAATTCCCAATGGAAAAGTGGTTGGCAACCAATACAAATTATTGAATAGCTATTATGGTTAAAGTGATTATTTGCTACACAGCCATAAATGTGGGTAAAAAATTGGCAGATAATAATATCATGCATGTTTATTAGACACAATTAATTATATTACAGAGGGAAAATATCATCGATTTTGAAATTCTGCTGTCAGATTTTGATTGGAACTTAAATTATTTTATGAAAAGCATAATTATATTCTGTGAAAGTAAGAAATGCCATCTAATAAATAGGATTATTTGAATTCAAAAACTTATGTATATAAGACCAGCACATTTTATTCTAGGTTAAATTGATATTTTTGAATATCACCAAATTCTCTGGTGGGGTAGGTCGAAAATCTAATAGTGGCAAATTTGAGTTGTTTATCAAAATGCTCAGATGGATCTGGTAGTAGCAAAAGGATTATAAAAATAATTTGACCAGCTTTAAATAGAGAGCCTATATCCACTCATATGAAATTTTCATCAGTTTATTTGCAATATTTTAGTATTTGTAGTCGGGGAGACTTTATCTAATACTTATTATTTTGTATTATCGAAACTTTATATTTCAAAATAGCCCAGTCTATATAGTGAATTTATGTAATTAACTACTTAACAAGTAGTAGTCAGGATAAGTATTTAAAAAAATAATCTTTATACTTAATTAGAAAAATTTTCTAGAAATAGCTCAAGGATATTATTGTTTTATTCTTATAGTTAAGATGTATTATGTCTTCACTCTTTTATTATATTATGCATGTGGATAATCCATAATATATATAGTTCCTACTTTTTTTAAGATAGGGAATTTAATTTTTATCCTATAATTGTAGGTACCTAATTTTTCCTCAATAAATTACCCCATATTTGTCTGAAAAATTTTAACATCCTTATAAATTTTTCTTCTAACCATAACATCCCATTATCTAATAATTGCAAAGCCCATTCTAATGGGTGTTGAGTATAACTTACGAATTGAGCTTGAGTATCTATATATTCTGGGTTGGTTTCAAGTTGGTTGTTAGTAGCTTCTAATGTAAATGTGGGTAGAGTTACCATTAGTGGTTGTGTATTTCCAACAAGTTTTTGGGGTGAAGTTTGATGATAATCCCAGTGGTTTCTGATGCCTGGATCCTCAGAATTTTCTCCATACTCTTTATTTGCTTTTACTTCTAGGGTTATATCTTGGTAATGACCAAACAAATCATTTAAAGTAAGCCATGGATCTATGATCTCTGAGTTTTTTATATTAGGGTTTGATAAGTTTTGGGAAGGTGTAGAAATTAAAGGTAGTTCCTCATTACTATCTATACTTGGTTGGTTTATGTTATTCCGCTTGCGAAATATGTAGAATTCAATAATTTTGGTAAATGTCTGAAAAATTCTTTTATTGCCTCTACTAAGATGGTTTTTGGGTGAGTCATGACCGTAAATAATTGCTCTGCAATAATCCTGGAATGCTGAAAATAATACTCTGCTATTTTGATATCCTGATAGAATAATATGAGATTCTAAATATTTGAGTACACTATCTATAGATGCTACCCTAACTTTAGGGTTGTTATGTATAATCTTTGTCTGCAAATTCTGGTATTTTTGAGGATCACGAGATTGTGAAGTGGAATAGGAAGTTTTTGATCTTCTTTTTGATGTTAGCTTTTTGCCAGATGACTCTACTACTTTCCGCATCATTAATATTACGGAGTATATAATTAGTTCTAAAGACTGACTGGCATTAACCTTAGCAGTAATTAAGATGTGCCGAACTTTCTCACTCCAACTTCTATTCTTTTGGCGAAATAAGTTAAACAGTCTGCTTTGGTATTTTCCAAAGTTGTCAGGAGGCATGTTACTTATCTAGATTATGGTTAATATTTTGGTTATAAAATTCCTGATAAGAAAACTCTAAACAAAAACAACCAATTAACTCGGAATCCTTGGGATTAGGGTGGTCAGGCAAGATAAATTCCTGTAGTTAGTTGCTTGAAATAGATACTGAGTTATTTTCTTACTATTTTCAGAAAAAACCATTAAGTTTAGAAATAACTTTAAAATTAAAGTTATTGTGCAACTGAAAGATTATCATCAGGATCATAAGTAATAATAACCTTGATTTTAGCAAGTTTTATGAGATTAAAGTAAATAGCTAATAATTCAATTATAGCAATTTAAGGTTTTATAGTCACACTAGCACTAAATAGAATACATACAAGTTAGCCAAGATACAATTAATATTGAGTCATTATATACTCCACACTAGCAGTACTATAGTACTGCTAGTGTATTTACATCCTGAGAAATTATCTTTGTAGTGTCTTAAAAATATAGTTTTAATACTTAAAAAATAGAAAGAATTCAAAAATAACTAATACAGGGAATACTTATGGAGATAGATATCAAGGTCTTATAGTTGATGTAACAACACAGTTATCTTCACTTATGTGTTTTATCAATTAGGGAGTAAAAACCCTTGATATTATGGAACTAGCACCACTTAGGGATAGATAGTATCCTAACAAATTTACATCTAGTCTATGAAAATATAACATACTGAGGTCCAATGAATATTAGTGCTACATTTGAATAATTTAGCTACAAATTAAAAGTTTCTGTAAAGATTTGCGCCAGATAGACCAAAAACTATCTTAGTTTCACTATAGATAATTAGAATTAATTGAAGTAGATATTATTAATAGTACAATATTCTAACATTTATTCAGAAGCATATCTGAATATAATGGGCATCTGAATGCAATATTAATCCTACAAATCAGTAATGATTTTAAGGCTTTCTAAAGCACTTATATTTTTATGTAAATACTACAGTTTCTGTAATTAAACTCCTATACTTTAATGCTTGAGTGAAAGGAATAAATATATTTCAAACTAATGTATTTTTGAGTTTATCAAAAAGTAAGAGAAAAACATATATGGTATAACTTATTAGTCTCAATATCAAAAAAATAGAATTGATGTTTAACTTATGTAGTAATATATGTACAAGTCCCTTTATAAACAAAATAAATATTAGAGAGACATCTTTGGTTAATAAACTTAGC
>NZ_CAIY01000021.1 GCF_000350105.1 Richelia intracellularis HH01 | reverse complement strand
AAATTTGCTTCTTTATAATATTTGTTTGGATACAAACTTTCATTATTTTTTTAGCTATTTTAACGTTTTGTAAACCCATTACAAAAACAGCATAACAATTTACTGTTAAATACTATCTATAACATTTTTGTCGAATCTTTTAGCCAATAGAATTACATCTATTAGATTTGATTATATTGACTAGATACAAATTTATATGGAAACTTGATAATTATTTATATTTTTTCTTGTATTATTTCTTACTAATTCCTAATGCACTTACCTCTCTATATTTTATACGAATCTTTACAAAATTATAAACATATTATATTACCCAATTTTGTCTGTAATTAATTGTTAATAGTGGGTTAATTTTTCATAATCGCTTTTTACTTACGATAGACTTTTATGAAGTTATATTTTTGTCCAAGTTAAATCTATAAAGACATCATAAACTTTAAACCAATTAGTATCTTTATTTCAATTATGGAAATATTTATATGTTATTTGCTACGATTAAGGCTTTGAGTCAAATTCTGCTACCCTACTCCCAATTTAAATTTAGGAATCATACGCTGGTAAATTCATAATACTGTACATGTGGTGTATATATGTTCAGATTGCTAGGGTAAGCTGTACTCATAACTATTTATGAGCATAATGTTCACTATTTATTCATAGTTCATACTGAGAGAGCTTTTTGATAATTTGACAATATACCTGGCTTTTTAAATACTCTCTTACCTCTAAAAAGAAAAACTAATAAATCATGTCTAAGGTTCTTGTCTCCGATCCAATTGACCAAACAGGGATTGACATCCTATCCCAAGTTGCAACAGTCGATGTAAAAACAGGGCTTAAGCCAGAAGAATTAGTCCAAATTATTGGTGAATATGATGCTCTTATGATTCGTTCTGGAACCCATGTCACTGAAAAGATCATTTCAGCTAGTAACAATTTGAAAGTAATCGGTCGTGCTGGTGTAGGTGTGGATAATGTGGATGTACCTGCTGCCACTCGCAAAGGAATTGTAGTTGTTAATTCCCCTCAAGGAAATACTATTGCAGCTGCTGAGCATACTTTAGCTATGATGATGTCTTTATCCCGTTACATTCCCGATGCCAACACTTCAGTAAAAAGTGGCTTGTGGGATCGCAAAACTTATGTAGGTGCGGAAGTATATAAGAAAACCATTGGTATTATTGGTCTTGGAAAAATTGGCTCCCATGTTGCCAAGGTAGCTAAAGCTATGGAAATGAAGTTATTAGCATTTGATCCCTTCATATCTGCAGAACGTGCTGAACAAATTGGCTGTCAACTAGTGGATTTAGACCTGCTAATACGGCAGTCAGATTATATTACTCTACACATTCCTAAAACTCCTGAATCTACTCATTTAATTAATGCTGAAAGACTGGCAAAAATGAAGCCTAATGCTAGAATTATCAACTGTTCTAGAGGGGGAATTTTTGATGAAGAAGCTTTAGCTATTGCCTTAAAAAATGGGCAAATTGCTGGTGCAGCTTTAGATGTATTTGAATCTGAGCCCTTAATAGATTCTCCTTTAAAAACCTTAGGCAAAGAAGTTATTTTAACACCTCACCTTGGTGCTTCTACTACGGAAGCACAGTTAAACGTAGCAATTGATGTGGCAGAACAAATTCGAGATGTTTTACTGGGATTGCCAGCCCGGTCAGCAGTCAATATTCCTGGCCTCAGTCCTGATATTTTGGAGAAACTCAAACCCTATATGCAGCTTGCTGAAACTTTGGGTAATTTGGTAGGACAATTGGCTGGTGGTAGGATAGAGTCCCTGAATGTAAAACTGCAAGGTGAACTAGCAACCAGCAAAAGTCAACCTTTGGTTATTGCCTCCTTAAAAGGATTACTATATCAAGCCCTAAGAGAAAGGGTGAATTATGTCAATGCCAATATTGAGGCAAAGGAAAGGGGCATTCGAGTAGTTGAAACTAGAGATCAATTTGTTAGGGATTATCCTGGTTCTCTATACCTAGAAGCTACAGGGAATTTGGGTATTCATTCAGTAACAGGTACTTTGCTGGGTGATGGGGAAATCCGGATTACTGATATTGATGGTTTTCCCATTAATGTACCCCCAAGTCAATATATGTTATTTACTGTACACCGTGATATGCCAGGGATTATTGGTAACATTGGTTCACTTTTAGGTAGTTTTAATGTCAATATAGCTAGTATGCAAGTAGGGAGAAAGATTGTACGTGGTGATGCAATTATGGTTTTAAGTATTGATGATCCTTTACCAGAAGGTATTTTGATGGAAATTACTAAAGTACAAGGTATCCAAGAAGCTTATACTATAGTACTTTGAAACATGTAAAGTTATCTACTATTCTTTGATTGCCAGTTAAGATAAGGGATGAAATAGTGACTATTTCATCCCTTATCTTCGATAATTTAAATTTCACATATGTTTAATAAGTGGTGGGAAATACAAATAATTTGTGAGTCGTTACAAGAAGATTCTGTCTTTTGGCGAATGGAAAACTTTGGCTGTCAGGGAATTGCTATTGAAGTAGCAGGTAGCCACATAGCTACTCCTGATATTTGGGAAGTAAATCCAAGAGGGTATTGCTCTTTTATTAGGTCTTATATGCCCCAAATACAAGTTAAATTATCAGATTTATCTAACTTGTTATCAGTCTTACAGCAGGATGCATTATGTTTGGATTGTATCGAGCCCACAATTTCCTGGCAATTAATTAGTGAGGAAAATTGGGCAAGTACTTGGAAACAATATTGGCAACCAGAGAAAATAGGCTGTTTTTTAATTAATCCAGCTTGGTTACCAACACCAGGAAGTACTGAAAGATTAATTATCAGACTTGAACCGGGTATGGCTTTTGGTACAGGGGAACATCCTACGACCCAGCTATGTTTAGAGTCTCTGGAAATGCAACTTAACCCCAATAAACTTGGTAAAAGTCTGGAGAAAAATATGGTAATTGCTGATATTGGCTGTGGTTCTGGTATTCTTTCAATTGGTGCATTGCTATTAGGTGTAGCAAAAGTATATGCAGTGGATACAGATCCCCTAGCAGTTCAATCAACTAGAGAAAATCTAACTTTAAACTTTAGCAACACTTCAGAAAGTTGTATGACTGTCTATGGGAGTATAGATGAACTATCAAAAATGATCTCAATACCTGTTGATGGGATTGTATGTAATATACTAACCCATATAATTATAGATATGATCCCAAAAATGAGTGTGATCATAAAAAACTCTACTTGGGCTATTTTCAGTGGTATTTTAATTGAAAAGTCTAAAGATGTAGTAGATACATTAGAGGAAAATGGCTGGTTAGTTACTAATATTAAGGAAAAACAAGAATGGTGTTGTTTAAATGTAATACGTTCTGAATAAATGTAGAGTACAGGAAGTAAGAGTAAGAGAAAAAATATATATAGGTAGGAATTCTTTGTGAAAATATTTAGGAGATTCAATTCAATTTGGGGGTTTTTATCTTTTTCTTTCTTAGCTACATAAATGAGGCCAATAGCTTAATAGTTAAAGTTATAAGTTTCTAATGCTTGTATCTCAATAAGTTTACATATAGTTTTTTGCACACCTTATATTACCTCCTAGTCATTAAGTGAGCTTTCACTCGACTCTACTGTTGAATTATTTTTAAATAGTATTAATTTTGGTAATGCATAAGCTTTATGTTATCCTCTTCCCTCAGGATCACTTCTTGGTATAAATCCTAACAACTTGTCATTGATTTACACTGTAATAATAAAATAATAATGATTTGTAGTGTTTATTTTTATAAAAGGTATATAGTTATACTAACTTGTTATTTTGTCCCTTGATTTTAATCATATTTGTTATTATTAGATGTTTATTTAACATTATTTTTTACGTGCGATTTAGTAAATAAAAAAGACTGAGGAAAAAGTCTATGATCGTAAAAGAGGGAATAAAAGAGTAGGATATGTAGGAAACATTTAAGTGCAAATCCAAAGTATAAAATTCCTCAGCCTTTCGATGATTCTATTACCATTTAGAATTGACATGATGCTTTCTAATTATAAATATGCCTGGGTCAATATCATTTCAGGAAAAATACTTATTATTAATTGATGAAATAGTGCAAGCTGTTCTCAAAGGTAAAATTAGTTCTGAAAGTCAAGTTCATCGAATACTAATCGGAGATATGACTATAGGGACAGGGGAAATCTTTGAGAGAGCTTTAAGTATTCGCATGAGTTATTTCCAGCAACAATTGGATATGGAAATAAACGAACTCAAACAAGCAAAAGCTAGTCGTAGTTTAAAAGCCATTAACATCATTCAAGGTCAATGGGAAAAAATACAGGAGCAAAACAAGGCTAC
Source organism: Richelia intracellularis HH01 (assembly GCF_000350105.1). Classification (GTDB taxonomy): domain Bacteria; phylum Cyanobacteriota; class Cyanobacteriia; order Cyanobacteriales; family Nostocaceae; genus Richelia; species Richelia intracellularis. The sequence continues at coordinate 7,812 of NZ_CAIY01000021.1, read as the reverse complement.
AGAAGTCATTGCTGCAGCTGTTAGGGAAATTACTATTGCAGAATCAGATGAACGATTAGTCAGATTATTAAGTGCTATTGACCCCAATAGCAAATACCCCCTTAATATTCTACAACTACAACAATTATCAGAGTCTTTAAGTAAATTTGCTCAAAGGGATTCTGAGTTACAGCAAATAGTTGATGGTATTACTTGCGCTACCAAGACTTGGGGAAAATTACAAGAATATTTGCTGACTTGGATATATGAACATCAAGATAACCTTGGCTTTGGAGTTATTCCTGGAGAAAAAGATCCCTGGGCACTATGGGCAAAAAAAGTAGATAAATCACCCCTGAAAATACTATTACAGGCCTTGGCAATGGGAAAATCCATGGTGGAGTTTTTGAATAATTATGATGTAGATGATATTTCTTTAGATGAATGGCTGGAAGTAACTCTGGTTCTACAAAGTGTTCAGAGAGGACTGGTGAGTTGGTTTGACAAACAACCATACAATATTGAAGCTGGTTCTAAATTATCTATTTCCACATTTTTGACCTTTGCTGTAATTTGGAGTCAGTTAGCAAATGGTTTTGGTCTTGATAGTAAATACGGAACTTGGTCTTCCAGCATTATGTTGCAAATTTTGCGTACATTTGCTCAAAGGCCCTATTTTCCAATGTATGGAGGAATTTTTGCCTCTTTTTCTGGGGTATATCTACACAGCGCATTGAATTATTTAGATGAGCCGCTAAAATTTGTCCAGGGAACTCAAGAAAAAGCCAGAATTTTAACCTTATTAGGTTATTCCCAAAGAACATTAGGGAAGTACAAAAATTCTATATCCTTTCACAAAGAAGCCTTGGAAATTGCCATAAATGCTGGTGATCACTCCTGTGAAATTGCAAATTTCAACCATCTGAGCCGTACATGTGTAGCAGAAGGCAACTATACAGATGCTATTAACTATAGCCAACGTGCCTTAATTATAAGTAGACAAACAGGGGAAAAAATAGGAGAGGCAAACGCATTGGCTAATTTTGGTTATAGCAAAGTTATGCAGGCTAAAGAATTGAAAGAGTTAGGAACAGAAACCTATGAAACGGCAATTAGTTATTTGAAGCAGGGTTTGAAGTTATCAGAACTACTGGGAGATGTACAGAGTAAGGCACTGTGCCTGAGTAGCTTGGGTGTAGCTTATCAAGTAGTAAAACTGTATTCAGATGCAGCAACAAGTTTAGAAGCAGCATTTAGAGTAGCTCAAATTTCTGGAGATTTGTATCTTCAGGGCTTAAACTTAGGAAATCTTGCAGAAACAAACTATAGTTTAAAAAATATAAATAGGGCAATTTACACAGGCAGTTTGGGAATGTATTTATTACACCAAATTGATGCCTATAAATGGCAAGAAACAGCTATCTTGCTGGGTGCTATACAAGCAGAAATAGGGGAAAAAAATTTCCGGGAAAGCTTGGAAGAGGAACGTCCTCGTATAATTGCCATAATTGGAATAGATGGATATGAATATATCCCTTGCTTGATTGCAAAATATCATACAGAAGAATACTAATAAGAGATTTGATAGTCTCCCATTTTGTACTACTTATATGTTTTTATAACACCATTTTGATGTACACAATAATAAATACTAGAATTTAATGACTTAAGTTCAACAGAATTTTAGATCCCGAGCTTTATTATTAAAGCTCGGTCATGAAACTATCCGAATTTGTTTTACCATTACTCCATAAATTTATTATGTATAAACTACTAAATTCAATTTTATTCCATTATAAAAAATACATTTTAGAATGATAAATTAACTAAGAGCACATATATCTTCTGCAGCCTAGAATATGAAGCTTGGAATTCATTAGGCTCTCATTTTAGCTTTTTCTATATATAATGCTTTCTCATATGCTTAACCATAATTTTCTAGCTCTATATATGAAGACTATTATAAAATTATTAATTTTTTAGATATCATGCTTTACCTCTTATATCAAGTAAAAATACTTTTATCCTTGCTTAATTTTTCAATACTAAATATTTTGTAGATAGAACAAATACGACATTTTTTAAATTTTATTTTTCCTAGATCTTAATACTAAATTTGTTAGTATGATATTTTAGTAATCATCATAATTAAATCTATCAGACGATTACTGCATAATTTTTTTAAACGATTTTACTTTAGATAATAATATCTACAATTATTAGGATTTAAATAGAATTTACCAGGTGTTACTAATATGTTCTATTACTGAGCATTAATCTGGTGTTTGAGTAAACTTAGATCTCAAATTCTACATTTTTGCACATTTAATTGTTAACAATGAGTACTGAAGATTAGTATAAATTTATGGGGCAAACTGCATCCTAAATCAGGATACAGCAAGTTGAGCGCTGATTACTTAGTTCGATTTGATACTTTTTAATATTTTTTAAGTCTATACTCAATGATGTTGTCACACCAAGCAAAGAAAAATTACACTCTTGCTGTTCGGTAATTGGGGCTTTTATGATCTAAATGATTATGTTACTCTTCTCCAATAACAGTTTAATAAGGTAACTTCGCTAATGTTCAGGAGAATAACTTATGGCTTTATTTATGAAAACAGGAATTGTAACAGCAGGTTCTAATTTTCCCGTGGCTTTTACTTTAGTTTATGTAGTTGGTTTTATTGCCGCTGTTACCATTGGTTCAATAGCTTGGTATAACTCAAAGCGCCCACCAGGTTGGGAAAATATAGATCGTCCAGATTTCATTCCTCCTGTAAATAATAAAAATAGTTAGCTGTTCATTGTAGACTAAGAGTTTATAAATAGCCAATAGTTAATTTCACATTTCAGCCCAACTATGATAAGCGCTTTGAGCTTTCTCGAGAATATTATTTATAACCGGTTGGGTTGATTCTTATGCCAATAATAAATACTACAATTCAGCCATTTTTTTTAAGTGACTTTTCCATAACTATAAATTAAGTGGCTAATTGCTTGAATTAGTCTATAATAATTTTTAAAGGGCATACTTCCTCCTAGATGATATTCTACTACCCAGGTATAGTATTCTGATAATTGTTGAGAACATCGATACGTTTTAAGATGAAAAGCTCTGTATTTGATTATTATTCACATAATTGCCAGGAATAATTACTTCTATCAGCTGGGAATTATTACCTTATCAAATTGATCAACCAGCATCAAAACCATTAAATTTATTGCATTGTTTAGGGTAAGTTAGTCAAGCATTGATATTTTATCCCATTACTCTGTAATATGAATTGACACTTATTTATAGAAGGCTAGGCTAAGTCTTAATTCTTAAATAAATAGTTGGTATTTATTTCTTACCCACTAATCAGACTCTATTATACCAAAACTAAATAGCTCTAGATATACTTGAACTATTCAGTTGGAAAAACAGCATAATATTCTCAATTTTGACTGTGTAATTATCTACTATCAGAGTCACATCCCTAAAAATATTTGTCACTGATTATATTTTTGTATTAAAAGGAAGAATAATATAAATATTTTCTCAATAAAATAGTTGATATACAACTAGATACATAATGTTATATAAATTTGCTGGCTGCTGTCAAGATGATTTTTTGCTTAATTATTTAAATAAATGCGTCTAAGTTTTTCTATCTCTTAATTCTTACCATAACATAATTGTAAAAAATGAGTAAATTTACCCAAATCACTTATATATAATTCTTTGTTAAGAATGACATTTAGATAGCTCTCTTTTCTAAGATCTCTCAAGGCAATAAAAAAACTAATTGAGGCTAAGAAGGCATCATCGAGAAATAATAAATTAAGGATATAAACTCTATTGCTATAATTTATATCCATAAAAACTCACTAGAAAATTATAATCAATGATTTGAATTTTTTTATAAGGTTTTATAAAAAACTTTTCTTTAGTTAATACTATGAAGCTATATATAGCCTTAAGGCTTTTTGAAAAATCTTATTTTATTTTGAAATCAAAACTATCGAGTTTACTGAGAGCATTCCAAATCATCTATTTATTTTCCAGACTCAGTCTTTAATTACTTTTAAGTGAATTCTTTTAATCAAAAAACTTGATCTGGAGCCCAAAAATTATCTCACTAGGTGAATAGTTTTAGATTTCGGATTGAAAACCGTAGGTAATCTATATCTAGATTAGGATATGGTAAAGACAATGGTAGGAGCGGGCAAGTTAGTATCCTGCCATTGTAAAACTTTAAGAGTCAAAGTAGTCAAATTTTAACTCGCAAGCTTGAGAAACCTGTTTTGTAATGAATGGATCGAAACTAATCAAAGATAGACTTCCAGGTTGAGCTAGTATTTCTTTTGCCAACAAAAATCCTACAATTGTCCAAGTTTGATATTTCCGTGATTGTCTGCCAATTAATCTTCCCTGTTTGCCGTCATAATACTCAGGCCACTCGTCATTTTTAAGACGTTCTTGGGCAATAGTAAGCGCTCTTTGCATTAATTCTCTATGATTGGTTTTAACACAGGCGGCAGCCAACATCCACATTAAGACAGGCCAATTCCCAGCATTATGATAGGACCAGGGTATATTTTTGGGATCACAACCCGTAACATATTTATACTCTTCATTTTCCAATGCTGGGAATGTGATTTTCATCGGCATATCTCCTACTAAATCATCCCACCTTTGCTCAATCAAGGTCATAATTGCTTGAGACTGTTCTTGTGTTGTTAGATCAATAATTACAGCCATTAAATTACCCAAAGTGAAGAAACGGGTATCCATTTGAGATGGCCCCACATTCCCGGCAAGATAACCACCCCCTTTTGGTAACCATCTATCCAATTCGCTGTAAGGAATAGAATCAACATATATATTAAATTGATTGACCGCATCTTTACCATATTCTTCCCCTCGATACCGATAGATATCATTTAAACGATGAAGATCAATCCAGTAATGCTTGCGAATATGAGCGGCCAGTACGGGTAGGCGATTATCAATAGCAAATACTAACTCTTCATTCCCCTGACAAATTAATAATTCCCGGGCTGCTCGCAAAGCAGCATAATATAGAGATTGAATCTCTAAAGGATGACCATGAATCCCCAAGCGACGGTCAATCATGCAAGCTCCATCAGGGACCAGCAAGGTGGGATACATATCAAACCGTGTCGCTAAACACAGATCCAAAATTAACCGAATACCTTGTTGAAAATCATCTTGGTATGCTAGAGAATAATCCTTGGTTGCGACAACATAAGCACGTAGTAAAACTATCCACCACAGGGAAGAATCAACCGGTGTAACTCTCGCAATGGCATTTTCACCAAAATCAGCCTCTAATTCTTCTTGTCCATTATTAAATGTAACTTTAAAACTAGCGGGCATTAAGCCTCTACCTGGTTTATAAGTACCTAATTGTTTTTTCTTCGGTTGTAGTTTTAAGGTTTGTTTCAGGAAATTGCGAACGATTTCCGTTCTACCCTTAATCAAAAATAGCAATGCAGAAACTACAAAATCACGGACAAAGCACTGGTCATAATTAAGTGTATTAGCTGTACTATCTAAAGCTGCTACTGTTCCAATAGGATTCCCTTGATAGTAAATAATAGTTTTTTCTAGAGTGTCCCATGCATCTTTTTCTACATCTTTAAGAATTACTTTATGTGGTTGCATTACCAGAATAGCTCCATTTTAGTTTCTTTCTATCTATTGGCATTGAAGTGTAGACTAATTAAGTATTACTATCAATTTAACAAGTAATAACTATTGTATTAGTTCAATTACTAGAAACCATTTAGACAATTTCCATATTAGTTTGATAGAAACTACAAGATATTTTTCTTAATCTATCGCTACGGGGTAATTGTACTTTTGCAAGACTTGTTAAATAGTTTGCTTTAGTACTGAACTAATCAACATTAGTCAAAATAGAAAAAAACAAGTATTCTTTAAATATCTCTAAATGCTTTATAATTGCTTATATTATAATATTGTAATGCAACCACTATATTATAATATAGTTGTGTATGAATATAGTCTAATATTTGATATAAATAAAAGAACATATATCTAAGCTCTTGTAGTATTAGAATTTTTAAAAATGCTATTTAATAATCTTTCACTTACTATAAATCAATAGTATTATTTTTATTCCATACTAAAATAGCCTTGATCATCTTTATAATAAAGACTATTAAAGAATAATACTTGTTACACATTAAATATGTATATATTATGATGATTAATTTAACAAATAGCCTCCTTGTAATCTAGATTAATCACGAAAATTTATCATTCAGGATAGAGATCAATTACTAGTTTATATACTATGCATATTTATTGAATATATATACATCTATTAATAAGTCTATAACTTATTGGAAAATCTATCTATATCTAGTAAATTGTGAGTATATCATAACAGACTATCGTATTTTCAAATTTGCTCCTGAACGAATTATTTACCTTATGAAAGGTAGATATTAATGGTAGGTATTATCGGTAATTACTATTATTGGAACTAATAATTTTTCATTATCTGAAATAATTTGTTTACCTAGCCCCAAAAAACAACCATCTTGTCTATAAACTCGTACTATTAAATTTTCACTATTTTCATCAATAGGAATATATCTTCCCTGAGACCATTTCCGAGCAGGAGCTGTTGCTAATGTTATAGTGCTTAAATGCCATAAAGGTAAATCAGGGGGTATAAAATTCCAGGTTTTTGCTTTTATCTGTGCTTCCAAATCTATAAAATTAATACTATTATCCAAGCAAAAACCACTGCTGAAAGTTCGCTGCAAAGCAGAAAGAGTTCCACCAGTATTTAACTTTATCCCCAAATCACGAGCTATTGCCCGAATATATGTACCAGAGCCGCAAGTGATTGCTACATCTAATTCAGGGAAATCGTTGATTCGCCAATCTAAAATTTTAATCTCAGAAATTTCTACTATTCGACTCGGAACCTCTACAACTTGACCTCGACGAGCCAAATCATATAAATGTCTACCTAGGACTTTAATAGCACTATAACGAGGGGGAACTTGTTCTATTTTACCTATAAACTCGGACAATGCAGCTGTTACCATTTTCAATGTCAACCCCCGAACTGATTCTTGAAAAATTACTTCCCCTTGCAAATCATCTGTTGTGGTGGTGAGACCCAGGCGAATAGTAGCTTTGTATTTTTTATCTCCTGGAAGATATTGTAATAGGCGAGTTGCCCTACCAATAGCAATGGGTAATACTCCAGTTGCAGCAGGGTCTAATGTGCCAGCATGTCCTACACGTTTTATTTTTAGGAGTTTGCGTATCTTAGCAACACAATCATGTGAAGTCCAATCAAAGGGTTTATCAAGATTTAAAAATCCTTGCATAAAATAGAAATTAAGTTTATATAAATAAAAAAAGTTTATAATAAAATATTCATTTCTATATCTCAATTTCCCAATATTTTCTAGGGATGTAAGCTATTAATAAATTATATTTATGCACATATCAAGTTACATAAACAATAAATCATTACCATATTCCTAGAATTTCCACATTAAAAGCATCATAATCATGATAACAGAATTAAGATAATAGGTTAACATTCAATTTTTAGGAACAATTACTTAATTATATTAGTAAATTACCATACATGATATCATAAATTTTATGCGTATTTCTTTAAATTTAATTATAGTGTCATAAAAATAGTGTTAGTTATAATGAAGGTTATCTAATTCATAAGCACTATCTGATCTTGAAACTAACTGGGAGATCCTATAAATGCTAGGTAATCATAATTATTTTCAGATATACAAGTTATTTATTCCTATAAT
>NZ_CAIY01000022.1 GCF_000350105.1 Richelia intracellularis HH01 | reverse complement strand
ACTGCACAAAATTAACCAGGAGAGCAATATGCGTCCAGTTAAAAGATCAAGAGTAAATAAGGCCCGATCTGCAGGCAAGTTTCGTAAGCAGGTCGGTAAAACAAAGATGGCAAATCTGCGTAGTAATCCGATGCGCGGCGGATGGCGGCTGTGATTAATGCCGTGTTTCAGTCCCGTTCAGGCGTGGCGAACTGATAAAGGTGAAATCGTATTTTGGCGAAGACACGACGCAGAAACAGAGTACAAGCTTCCTTGCGGACATTGCGAAGGTTGTCTTCTCGAGAGATCGAGACAGTGGGCCGTCAGGTGCATGCACGAGGCCCAGTTGTGGGAAAGAAATTGTTTCGTGACGTTGACGTATGAGGAAACACCGCCGTGGAACAGTTTAAGGCATTCGGATTTTCAGAAGTTTATGAAGCGACTTAGAAAGCGATTTAAAGGACATAAGGAGAACATAGATGTTCGAACTGGGAAAAGTTCTTATCCAATTCGCTATTACATGGCTGGTGAGTATGGGACGCACGGTGGCCGTCCTCACTACCACGCTTGTCTCTTCAATTTTGCTTTTGAGGATATTGAGTTTCTTAGACGAACTAACAGCGGTTCTAACCTCTATCGCTCGGCACAGCTGGAAAGCTTATGGCCGCACGGTTTTAGTTCTGTTGGTGATGTCACTTTTGAGTCTGCTGCTTACGTGGCACGTTATGTGATGAAGAAAATGAATAAGGAGGCGATCGAAAAAGGACAGGAAATTAATTGGGAAACCGGCGAGGTTATGCCTCGATTACCGGAATATAACAAGATGAGTTTGAAGCCAGGCATTGGCGCAAACTTTATAGATAAATATCAGTCGGATGTGTTCCCTAACGATTATGTGATTGTTAATGGACACAAAGCTAAACCCCCCCGCTACTACTTTAAACGTTTAAAACAAGCAGCTCCCGATCTGTATGAACAGGTCGAGTTTGTGCGTGCAAAAAAAGGAATGGAGTTATGCGAGGAAAACACACCAGAGAGACTTGGCGCACGTCAAATTGTGCTCCAGTCGAAATTGAAAAAATTAGAAAGGAACTTGTAATGTCAAAGCCAGTTGTATGTGTAAGAGATGTGAAAGCAGATCAGTTTGGTAACCCCTTNTTCCCATCTAGTAAGGGTGTCGCCTTAAGAGAGTTTCAGGATGTGGTTAATCAACCTAACGAGGATTCGATTATTTATAAGCATCCTGAGGATTTTGATTTGTATTTGTTAGGTGAATTTGATGAATCGACCGGAAAGTTCGATGTGTTGGATTTGCCTGAATTAATGATGGCAGGAAAGGCCGCTAAATTAGGAGACTAGTAATGATGCATCGTAATCGGTCGGCTTCGGCTCACCAGTTTGCAATGATTCCGAGGGCGGAGATCCCTCGGAGTAAGTTTGACGCACAGAAGACCTATAAGACTGCTTTTGATAGCGGTTATTTGGTGCCTATTTATTGTGATGAAGTTTTACCTGGCGATTCCGTCTCGCTAAAGATGACAGCGTTCACGCGACTGGCAACACCTTTGTATCCAGTGATGGACAATATGTATCTGGATACCTTTTCTTCTTTGTTCCAAATAGGTTGATTTGGACAGATTGGGTTAAGTTCATGGGTGAACGCGATAACCCAAATGATTCTATTGATTATGTAGTGCCTACAGCGACCTCCCCTGCGGGTGGTTATGCTGTTGGTTCGTTACAGGATTATATGGGATTACCGACGGTCGGTCAGGTTGACGGTTCGTCAACGGTTACTCATTCACAGTTTTGGCCACGTGCTTATAACTTGATTTGGAATGAGTGGTTTAGAGACGAGAATTTGCAGGATAGTGTTCATGTTGATACAGACTCTGGCCCTGATCAGTACACTGATTATTCTTTGCTTCGCCGCGGTAAGCGGCATGATTATTTTACGAGTTGTTTACCTTGGCCTCAGAAAGGTAATCAAGTTGAGATGCCTCTCGGAACGTCTGCACCAGTATATGGAAACGGAAAAGCGCTTGGTTTAACTGATGGTTCCGCGAATAACTATGGTATGCGCGGTTGGGGATCAGGTGAATTAGCTGCTTATACAGGTAGTTATAACCAGAATGTTGG
>NZ_CAIY01000023.1 GCF_000350105.1 Richelia intracellularis HH01 | reverse complement strand
TCTAGACTAGTTTATATTAACTGTTAAGTGAAAATATTTTTTGCTTGAAATATATAAGAAGTTATGGTAATAATTATCATTATAATTTGTAAAAGTTGTAAGAGATAAGTTATATTATATTAATATAAAGAAAATAATTTTGTCTTCTCCTATATATCTAAATTTTTACTATACTTTAAATTTTAAAAATCTCCTTTATATCAATTTTGTATTTATATTTTGATATTTATGAGGCCTGGAGAACAAAGTGAATAATTATTCCAATATCTATGAAATAGAGATAAATTATCATGATAATTTGTTAGCATATTATCAATAATTAGATTAGCCAAATTTATAATGCTTATCCAGTATTTATTAGGTATTATAGTTTGCATATAGCTCATATGTTGATTGGCATATTTAGTTAACAAGGAAAAGATACTGATATTTTTCAAATGTATTTTTTTCACCAAATTTGTTTTTTACAGCACTTATGTATTGATTACTCATAGGTAACTGAATAGATTTGGAGAAAGTAACGACTTCAAAGCATTATAAAATATTCAGAATTATAAACATTTGATTAATCTTTACACTTATATGGTACATACCAGTTTTATTCCTATTTTGCTATTATCATTTTTACTAGATTAGTAATTTATAAATAGTTTAAGAACTCTACTATTGTAAACATTTTAACAGTTAGCAAGCCTTTTATAGGCTATATTTAATATTATATATCTGCCAGTTATATTTACAATCTTTTATTATTCTTTACTTAAGAAAGTCGCTAGTATAATCAATAAGATCTTGTCTTAAAATAAAATTAATAAATACTTGTAGCTATGATTACTATCTTAGTAATTTTATCCTATATGTCTTATATGGTTT
>NZ_CAIY01000024.1 GCF_000350105.1 Richelia intracellularis HH01 | reverse complement strand
AAAAATACCCCCTGTCTCCAGGAGGTATTTTTCAAACATGTTGATTATGTTGACTAAATCAGTAAACTTGTTAATTAACCGTTGATTGCAGGTGCGCTTAGTGCAACAGGAGCCGACTCACCAGCAGCTAAATCCAAGGGGAAGTTGTGGGCATTACGTTCATGCATTACTTCCATACCCAAGTTTGCACGATTAATAACATCGGCCCAGGTACCAATTACACGGCCCTGGGAATCAATTACAGATTGGTTAAAGTTAAAACCGTTCAGATTAAATGCCATGGTAGAAATGCCTAAGGCTGTGAACCAGATTCCAACTACAGGCCAAGCCGCTAAGAAGAAGTGCAAACTACGGCTGTTATTAAAGGAAGCATACTGGAAAATTAGACGGCCAAAGTAGCCATGTGCAGCAACAATGTTATAAGTTTCTTCTTCTTGACCAAACTTGTAACCATAGTTCTGGGATTCATTCTCAGTGGTCTCACGAACTAAGGAAGAAGTTACCAAGGAACCATGCATAGCAGAAAACAAGCTGCCACCAAACACAGCTGCTACACCTAGCTGGTGGAAAGGATGCATCAGAATGTTGTGCTCTGCTTGGAATACTAACATGAAGTTAAAGGTTCCAGAAATACCTAGAGGCATACCATCAGAGAATGAACCTTGTCCTAGTGGATAGACTAGAAATACTGCAGTTGCAGCTGCTACAGGTGCAGAAAATGCAACACATATCCAGGGGCGCATACCCAAACGGTAAGATAATTCCCACTCACGTCCAAGGTAGCAGAATACACCAATTAAAAAGTGGAAAATTACTAGTTGGTAAGGGCCACCATTGTATAACCACTCATCCAAGGAAGCTGCTTCCCAGATGGGATAGAAGTGCAAGCCAATAGCATTTGATGAGGGTACAACTGCACCAGAGATAATGTTATTTCCATATAGTAAAGAACCTGCTACAGGTTCACGAATACCATCAATATCTACTGGAGGGGCTGCAATGAAAGCAATGATAAAGCAGGTGGTTGCAGCAAGCAAGCAAGGTATCATCAGCACACCAAACCAACCAATGTAAATGCGGTTGTCAGTACTGGTTATCCAGGAGCAAAACTGTTCCCACAGATTAGCACTCTCGCGTCTCTGTAAGGTTGTTGTCATTATATTTTATGATTGCTATGTATATATTATTGTGAATAGGTTTTA
>NZ_CAIY01000025.1 GCF_000350105.1 Richelia intracellularis HH01 | reverse complement strand
AAGTAGAGGCGAATAATAAAAGCCTTAATTTATATCTAAAATACATCTATTGTTTAATATAAAAATATAGAAAATTATTATATATTTAAAGGGAAAATATTGATATATAATAAGATCATAATTATGAATTATATGATTTTCAAGGAACCTAACACCTGGCTTTACAAATTAATTAATTTATATTTTATAAATACAAAAAACATAAATTAGATCATGCTTTTACTATTAAACTATCAAAGTATTTTTCAATACTTAACAAATTAGAATTGTTAAGTATCACTCATGATTATCGGATTGCAGAACTCATTTTTTTTGATTCATGAAATATTAGTATTTTTTATATAGCCATAATTTATTAACCTAAATATTAGAGATTTGTTTGTATCTTTATACAATCCACATAATTATAAAATAGATAGTATAATTTATATTTCTAATAACTTTGTGAACAACATTTTCGGATTTAGAGGTAAAATCAACAGAGATTCCTTATATTAAGTAATATATAATGGCTATTAACAATTCCCAAAATTTTTCTGAAAGAATTGTCCACTCAATGCCTAAAATTAATTTACCTACTATATTTCGCTTAGGTTTGTTTAATGTAGGTTTGGGTGTAATGGCTGTTCTCACCCTAGCAGTAATTAACCGTATTATGATTAGTGAACTAGCAATTCCTGCATCAATTACTGCTGGAATTCTAGCAATGTCACAAATAGTTGCCCCAATAAAAGTTTGGATTGGTCAACTGTCTGACTCAAAACCTCTATTCAAATTGTACCGTACAGGTTATATACGTTTAGGATCAATTCTTTCTGCAATAGTAATTATTGCCACATTACAAATTGTATGGCAATTAGGATTTTCAGTAATAAATTCTGGTGGTTGGCAATGGGGATTAGAGACTATAACCCTATCAGCTATTTTGGGGTTGTTTTTTATGATTTATGGAATATCATTAAGTACCAGCTCTACACCTTTTACTGCACTTTTAGTTGATATTTCCGATGAAGATAACCGCTCCAAGATAGTCTCGATTATCTGGTCAATGTTAATGATAGGTATTATTATTGGCGGAGTGATAGGAAAAGCACTGCTAGATAATCTCCACCTGAGTAATGAAAACATTATTGACTCTAAAATAGTAAACACAATACCTATTGAAGTTTTACAGGAGCAAATTAATTTACTATTTTTTGTTGTTCCCTTAATTGTTGTAGTTCTCACAATTATTGCTACTTGGAAAGTAGAAAAAAAATATTCCCGTTATGAAATTCGTTCGATATTTGCTAATAAATCAGAAGGCATTACTATCAATCAGGCTTTAAAAGTACTGACAGCCAGTCGTCAAACGGGGATCTTTTTCCTTTTTGTGATGGTGTTAAACATAAGCCTATTTATGCAGGAAGCAATTTTGGAACCCTATGGGGGTGAAATTTTTAAAATGTCTATAGGTGAGACTACTTTACTTAATTCTTATTGGGGTATAGGTATTTTGATTGGCTATGGAATCACAGGATTTAAGATTATTCCAAAAATTGGTAAAAAGGCAACGGCAAAACTAGGTTGTTTTCTAGTTGCAATTTGCTTTATTTTTATAATCCTAGCAGGATTGACTCAACAGCAAAATATACTCAAATTAGCTTTAATCTTTTTTGGTTTTGCCACAGGTGTTACTACTATTAGCTCTATTAGTTTAATGTTAGATTTAACAGCAGCGGAAACAGCTGGTACATTTATTGGTACATGGTCACTTGCCCAGGCATTATCTCGTGCCCTTGCAACTATTAGTGGTGGAATTATTTTAGATTTAGGTAAATTTTTATTTAAAGTTCCTACTTTGGCGTATGGCTTAGTATTTTCCATACAAGCTATTGGTATGATAATCTCTGTTGCAATTCTGAAATACCTTAACACAGAAGAGTTTAAGAGTAACACTGAGAAAGCAATTATCCAAGTTATGGAGGGGGATTTGGATGGATAATAAATAACTATACAATAAACTTGTATAGTTTCAGGGGGAGTAATCACTAGAATAACTTTCCTGGTTACTCTTGAAGAGAACTTAGAAATCCCCAATTTTATTCCAGGATGGTAAATTTCTGTATCCTTTTTTTATTGATTTAACAACTAATATGAAAGCTATCTTTCATTGACTCTTGGATCCAATATAAGTTTTTCCCAAGAAGTTATTATCATTGTAAGCTTTTACGAGGTGAAATAATCTCAATTATAAAATCAGGACTCAATTTAAAGTTTTTTCTTTGCCCTCCAATAAAGGCTTGCTAAAGGTAAATGTACTACCCAAGAAATATTAGGATTATATTTATCACTACTAGGTAAAATCAAAGTAGATAGGCATAAACAAGTTGATGTTTTAATTTATAAAATAAAATACAACGAGTGATTACCAGAAAAGTAATTCGAATTTGTCCTCTCTCCTTTCTGTTCAAAAAACTATCCTTATTTGTTACAAATTAGGTTTTCCCTGATATTTTTGATAGAATTAATTTTTAATTAGTTTGTTCCTAAAATTGCAGCTCAGCATAATTGTTGTTATTAAATCATATACTATTTTTATTTACCAATTTGATGGTGTATTTTAACACCCATAATCAAGCATGACCCCGACTTATAAATGAATAAAACCCTTGGATTTGATTCATTATTTCTGATATAAACAGAGATTGATATATGGGTAGAAATAATTCCAGTGTGTGGTTTTGAACTAATCTATGGTCATCAATGGTAAACAGTAAATTGTTTAGTTAGCTACAACTTCGATAGCAAATTTTGCCTTTACTTCTGAATGTAATTTGATCTCAGCTTCATAAATTCCTAAACTACTAATATCAGGGATAGTAATATCTCTTTTATCTACTTCTAGACCAATAATAGTATGGATTACATGTGCTACGTCTTGGGTGGTAACAGTACCAAAAATTGCATTTGCTTCACCAGCTTGTTTAGCAATTTTAAATATATCAGCATTTTCCAAAGTTGCTTTTTGTTCTAGCGCCTGTTGCTCTAATGCCAACTGACGTTGTCGTTCCTGTTCGCATCGGCGTTCCATTTGTTTCAGAATACCAGGAGTCGCAGGAACTGCTAAATTATTGGGAATTAGATAATTACGAGCATAACCTGGAGTAACTTCTACTAAGTCACCAAACTTTCCAAGTTTGTTAATATCCTTATTTAAGACCAACTGTATGTGTTTTTTCATAATTGCTTTGTATTTTTGGGCTGTTTCTAGCTATATCCTGAGTGTTTGGAGTCTACAATCTAAGGCTTAAAGATTCGGGCGAAATATATAAAAGGAAATCAAAATCACTTTTGTTCCCAATATTTAAAGGAATATTCTATGTATTCAAGAAATATAGATTTAACATTATTCTCTGACTTCTGAATATTCATGTTGGAGAACTAAAGCTCCTGGGGTAATAGTAACAAAAACATCATACTTGGTAAAGTTTATGGTCACTATCATATGTGTGTGTCGATGTATATAATTGCTTATTCCTTTAGGCTAGTACTAGCAATATCACTTTTTCTAACCTTTTCCCAAAATCAATACTTTTCTCCAATCAAATATCTGCAAATACTTTATCACTGGTCAAGACCGTTAGTTAGATACAATTAAACTATCACCTACATACTTGTTCACTTATTCACCATCCATTTCCAATATAGGAAGTAATCATACAGTCAACAGGAACAATTTTGACACATATTTCATTTAAAACCAGGTGTTTTTAAGTGCCTGGCTCCAAAAATAGATTTTGCTACTTAATATAGTTAAGCTTTAAGCATCAGCGTTGAATTGCAATCAGGCTTCAGGGAATCTATCCCAAACTCTCTCTATATTTTTGGGTACTTCCATCATCGATTACATTAAAACCCTCAGATGACTGCCTAAATTTTCTCCCAAAACAGGTTTACTGTCTGGGTCAAAGTGTCTGAAAGTATTTAAATCAATATAACCTCCAAGGGACAAATTCATGTCAATGGGACACCTAGAAGAAACTAAAAAGATCAGATAGTAATTATATTTTGTTCTACTAGATCCCATTAACACTTCACATTAATATTCTTCTAATTATGTATTATTAGCTTTTACCCGGCACTTGTGTTGATAATTTGTTCTCTTATTAGTGAAATCACTTACTTTAATTCATAAGCATCACCATTTAAGGAGTTTGAACTGCTCCATATCAACAGTATCACGGTTACGATAAATTGCCAGAATAATCGCTAGACCTACAGCTGCCTCAGCTGCTGCTACAGTAATTACAAATACTGTAAATACTTGACCTCTAATTTCTATAGGGTCTAGGTAATTGGAAAATGCAATTAGATTTAAGTTAACAGCATTTAGTAGTAACTCAATTGACATTAGTACTCGCACTGCATTACGACTAACAATTAGGCCATAAATACCAATGCAAAACAAAGCTGCTGCTAGTAATAAAAAGTATTCAAGTTGCATACAATATTTTCCTTCCTACAAAACAACTGCTTAAGTGATAATAGATTACATAGTCAAACTACTCCGAGATTACTGAGAAATTCAACAGAGGAAATAATAAACAGCAAAATCGCCCTCAATTCAACCCTGTAACTTTTTCAAATATAGGAGCTATCAAATTCTCTTTGGATAAAAACAATAAATTACAAGTTTTCTTCCTGGATTGGTGAAATTAACTCCCTGGTACGCTCTGGCAGTTTGAGAGCTTTAGATGTAGATGAAGTAGGAGTTCCAATATCCGGTATATACTCACGGCGAGCAAGTATAATTGCCCCCACCATTGACATTAATAACAGTACAGAGGCCAGCTCAAAAGGCAACAAAAAATCGCTGAATAAATACTTACCAATTAAGGTAATGGTATTACTTGATGGGGTAGCAGATGAATAAGGCCAAGGGGTAGTTAACGCCATGGTGCTTAACAATATAAATAATCCCATACAAACGAGTACTGTGAAGGTTCTGCGTATCCAGGTAGAAGGCAAAGGCTTAAATTCTTGCTGTTTATTAACCAGCATAATTGCAAATAGAATTAGGACATTAATTGCACCTACATAAATTAGTACCTGGGCTGATGCAACAAAATCAGCATTAAGCAACAGGTATATTCCTGCTATACTAATAAATACTCCACCTAGTAAAAATGCAGAATGGACGATATTATAATTTAGAACTACCCCCAACGCTGCTCCAATCATCATAAATGCCAAGATGACAAATGAAGCCGATTGTACTCCTTCAGCTAAATCCACTTGTTTGCTCCTTTATGCTCCTTTATTATTTCTATTAGCCGTGTCTTTACAAGAGTTCTTCAGTGTAATTAAATAGTCGTTGACAATTGGTTATTTTTCATGTTTTACAAGATTTTCCGGATGATTCCCAGCACGAGGAGCATCAGAAGGTAGATCATGGGGATCCATAACGCCCTCAGGTAGGTACGCCAACTCACGTAACGGAGTAACCATGGGGTCATTTGTTACCTTGTAGGGTAGACGCCCGAGGGCTACACTATCATAGTTAAGTTCATGACGGCCATAAGCTGCAAGTTCGTAATCTTCTGTCATTGACAAGCAATTTGTAGGACAATACTCCACGCAGTTACCACAAAATATGCAAACCCCAAAATCAATACTGTAGTGCTTAAGCTTCTTCTTTTTACTGGTCTTATCAAACTCCCAATCTACCACAGGTAAGTTGATAGGGCAAACGCGCACACAAACTTCACAAGCAATACATTTATCAAACTCATAGTGGATTCTGCCCCGGAACCTTTCACTAGGAATTAGCTTTTCATAAGGGTACTGAACAGTAACTGGACGACGCCGCATGTGGTCAAAGGTTACAGACAAACCCTGGCCAATATAGCGTCCTGCTTCTACTGCTTCTTTAGTGTAATTAGCAACTTGCTTAAGGAACTTTAACATGGTTATATATCTCTCTTATAAATTTTAGACTGGCGATTTCAGATTTTAGATTTTAGGATGAATTCTAAAATCTAAAATTTTTTATAGTTCTGTCATCCACCAAAGGCGAAGGGAAGAGATAACTTAAAAGCTGCGGTTAACAGTAAATTGACCAACCCTACTGGTAGCAAAAATTTCCACCCTAAATTAAGCAGCTGGTCAATACGCACACGAGGTACTGTCCAACGTAATAAGATGGCAAGGAAAATGAGTAAATAAGCCTTGAAAATAGTCATAGTAATACCCAAAGAGGCTGTTACCACTTCCAAAATAGAGCTATTGATACTAACCCCTATTTTATTAGTAATAAAGTCCAGAGGAATGGGAAAGTCCCAACCACCCAAGTATAAGACAGATACCAGGAGTGCAGAAAGTACTAAGTTGACATAGGCACTTAAATAGAATAGGGCAAATTTCATACCTGAATATTCAGTTTGATAGCCTGCTACGATTTCCTCTTCTGCTTCAGGTAAGTCAAAAGGCATACGCTCACATTCTGCAAGAGCCGCAATCCAAAAGATAATAAAACCAACTGGCTGCCGCCAAATATTCCAACCAAGAATGCCATGACCAGATTGCTGATTGACTATGTCAATAGTGCTGAGACTATTAGACATCATTGCAATAGCCAATACCGCTAATGCCAAAGGAATTTCATAACTGATAGATTGTGCAGCTGCTCTCAAACCACCTAGTAAAGAGTATTTGTTGTTTGAGGCATAACCAGCCATTAACAAACCAATAGGTTGAATACTAGATAGAGCTATCCATAAAAAGACCCCCATTCCCACATCAGTAATAACCAAATTCTGTCCAAAGGGCACAATTAGATAAGAAAGAAATACTGGCAGGGTAACAATAATTGGGCCAAGGGTAAATAAAAAGGCATCTGATTTTGCTGGAACAATATCTTCTTTAAATACCAGCTTAATACCATCTGCAACAGGAGCTAATAATCCCAAAGAGCCCATATATTCAGGACCAATCCGTTGTTGTGCAGCAGCAGAAATTTTCCGTTCTAGCCATACACAAGTTAATACCCCTACTGTAGCACCAATCACCATGAGAATCATTGGCAACGGCATCCAGACAGCTTTAGCCATGCCTGGTGGAACTCCAAAACTAACCAGGGATTTAACAAATGTTCCTTGCAGATCAATTCCTGGATTCATATTCTCCCATTTTTTGAGGTAAACATCTGGCCGTAATGATGAAGTTAATGTTGATTCTATTATCCATCAACAATCATAAGAAGTTGTTACTAGAATTCTAGGAACTGAAGATAGAGTATAAGCACAACATGGAATATTGCATTTTTATAACTTTTATAGATTCCGTGTAAAAAGGCCTATACTCTTTATCCCAATCAAATACCCTAGTTTTTAGTTTAATGTAAACTCATCTGTTAACACTCTTACCCAGACCATACAAAATCTTGGTTTTTCCAATTCCTATAAATTAGTATATCCCTGAATGGTTTATACTTCCTACCATCTTAGGAATAGATTTTCCAGATTTTTAAAGTTCACTAAGATTTTCCAATAGTTGATAGCAAAAGAGGAGTGTAAACTCAGTAGGCAATAAAGGAAGTAATTTCCCCTCTTCTAACGCTCTCCAAGGGTAATATAGTCTTGCTTGTGAAGACCTTGATAAATTTGGGTAGGACGAAAAATTCGGTTTTCTACTAATTGCTCTTTCCAATGTGCTAGCCAGCCAGCAACACGAGCAATTGCGAAAATCGGTGTAAATAGGTCTGTAGGAATTTTCAATTTTCTGTATACCAAACCAGAATAAAAGTCAACATTAGGATATACTCCTTTATGACCTAGTTTTTCCCCTACAACCATTTCCATTTCTTGGGCAATTTCGTAATACTTATCTTGCCCGAATTTGGAGAATAATTTTTCCACTAATCCTTGTAGGATCTTAGCCCTAGGATCCTTGACCTTATAAACCCGATGTCCAAATCCCATGATTTTCGCTTTACGTGCAATCAAATTTTCCACATAAGGGCGAACATTATCTACAGAACCTATTTCCTCTAGCATCCGCACAACTTCTTCATTAGCTCCACCATGTAGTGGCCCTCCTAAAGTCCCCACAGCACTGGCAACTACTGCATAAGGATCTGTAAGGGTAGAAGCAGTGACCCTAGCACTAAATGTGGAGGCATTCATCGTATGCTCAGCATGAAGGATCAAACAAACATCGAAAATTCTTGCTACCAGACTATCGGGTTCACTTCCGGTTAGCATGTACAGAAAGTTCGAAGAATAGTCCAAATCGTCACGGGGCTCGACAGGATCATTACCTTTTCGCATTACCTGAAACGCTGCGACCATAGTGGGAATTGTCGCTAAAAGCTGCACTACTGATCTATGAACATATTTAGGGTTGTATAAATCACGTTGAGAATCAAATAAACCTAAGGCTGCTGTTGATGCTTGTAGAGCATCCATAGGATGTCCACTTTCTGGGAAGCATTTCATCATATCCCGAATACGATATTTAATCCTTCGGTGGTGACGGACTTCATACTCAAATTTTTCCAGTTCCTGCGCTGAGGGTAATACACCCCAAATTAGTAGATAAGAAGTTTCCAGAAATGTGCTTCTCTCTGCTAATTTCTCAATAGAAATACCACGGTATTCTAATACCCCATTTAGCCCATCAACACTACTAATATCCGATTGGGCAGCAGGAATTCCTTCCAAACCAGGCCTGTATTCGCACACCATCATTGCAACACCATCTGTTTATTCTAAAATTAATTGAGGCTTACAAGTTAACAGAAATATCATCGTAACAGTATTTCTTTACACAAAAAAACAAATTTTGGTAAGACTGTTATAGAGGAAGTATTTGTGTGATATCAGCAAAAACATATGACTGTTGACATCAACACTTTTATAACTAATGTCTCTTTTTATTTCCCCTCTCCTAGATGGAGACTTTAGCTCAACCACTCCTTGCACTCGACTATGATTCCATATTAGGAACTAGATAGGATGTTTTCAGATGTCACTTATTTGCCCAACTAGCTAATAAGCCTAACATAGAGAGCTAAACAAACGCATCACCTAGTAGTTAAACTAATCCAACAGTCCAAGTAATTATCGCAGTTTGTTATATTCTTGCTAATAAAGCAATAGATATTAACTCATAAGTCCAAACCCAAGTTTGACAATACTTCTGTAAACTTATCTGTTCTTTTGATGGTCTAATTTTGCTGAGTACCAATTCACAATTTTTAATTTTACTGACTACTTATTGAATAAGACTCTAACCAAAATCAATTTAGAAAAATTATATAGTCCTTATTCTTTGAGCATTTATTCTCAGTCATGAAACTTTTAACTGCGAACAGTCAATATTACTCATATTAGAATTTCTATTGATTTCACAGCAAGCAGATATGACTTGGGACATCTTTGAATATTTACTAATTTCAGAAATACTTGCTTTATATTACATAAATATATAAGACCCCGCACGTTATTCTAGATGATTGGAACCGTCATTACTCGCTGATAAGAAACTCATATGGATGCAAAATTAACATGCACAATTACACCAACTAATAAAAAAGCTTTTCTGATTAAATGATTTGTATCTAAGTTAAGAGTATTTTCACAATCCTAAAATAATCAATAACTATTTTTAATTTACCATCTTTGTTTCGGAATATACCTTAAAATATTGCAATATCTATATACTCCTCGGTTGTAAGAGAATCTTCTGATTAGAGAATAACATCAAGATAGTATTAGCTTAAATAACTAATGATCGAATTCGTAAAACTTACTTGGGTAATTAATTTCAATACCTGAGGATCACAAAATTCCATCAGATTAAACTGTCACTATTAAGCCTTGTTGCTTACACCACATTAGTTATAGAGAAGCAAATATCAGTCAATTTACAGTTATACCCATGCTAATTATGATGACCAATTACTTTAATTAATGGGAAAATATCTTGTAATAAGACTGAGATTAGTTAGCCAGCATTACTATGATTATCGATTACAAAGCCTTGAAAGGATCAAAAGTCTTTGGAATCGATACGGTAAAATGCTAAAGCAGCAAGTCTATACAGTTTGAACTAAGGCAGTATTTCCTCAAGATCTCAGAATCCTAGATTTGTCGATGACATCAGGTTAAATATCATATTTATTGAATTATTAGTTGGTAAGTCAAAACATAAAAATAAAACATCGTAACAGTATAAATCTGTTAACATAAATAAATTAATACTTGTCGGACTGAGTTAATAGCAGTTTACATAATTATTAATTTGTTTGTCATGCTTATGACTTAATATATCTTGAGAATAAAGAGATTCCCATCACTAACAATTGGGTCTTAGAAACTCGGGTAAATATTTTAATATTTGTTTATGTATCAATTTCTCCTAATTGTTAGAAAAGGTGTAGTATCTTGACCATATATTTTATGGCGGCTAGAGAAAATTTTAATTATATCGAGATTTGCCATTGAAATTTGGGGCTGTTGGAACCTGAAAATCCCATAACATAATCCATAAAGCATTTAATTTTAAAAAAATACTTGATTGTTCATCTTCTCGATCAATTTTGGAAACCCTAAGGCCAAAATAAATAAAACCACTTGGGCAAACTAATGACAAAACCTCATAAACACTATTTTTATGAAATCTCTTGTATAAAAAATTTCATCTACTAAAATAGTTGTTTCGTGAAGTTGTTACTGAAACTTACTAACCTATTTGAGAAATTTTCAACATCATAGACTAGTATTCTTAATACTTTAATTTTCTATAATTACCTCATACAAAATTTTGCTATCACGCTTGTATCTATCTATTTAAAATTCGAGAATTAGGTCTCTGGCAAATTTACATTGTGTATATACCTGAATTGACAGAGAGAAAATGGCAAATTCTGATCTTAAGTATACCGTATTATCTATTCAACAAAGTCTTTCTAGAATCTTCTATAGTGAGGATTTGCATTTGTTTATGTTAACACCAAAAAATAGTCCTCAATCAAGAAACACAAATCGATAATTTCAATTTATTACATTCCTATAACATACTTCTTCCATTCCCTATGTAAACCATTCTTAATATGTTTACTCACTTCAAAGTACAAGCTACTATAAGGCTTTCTTGGCAGTTTTCGTAGAGGCATATTGGCTTCCTGTGGTGTGCGATTTCCCTTTTTAACATTGCAACAAACACAAGCTGTAACCATATTTTCCCAAACCTCACCCCCGCCACGAGAACGAGGCACAACATGATCTAGGGTCAAATTATCTCCAGTATAACCACAGTACTGACAGGCATGGTCATCCCGATGTAGTACATTTCTCCTGGTCAAAGGCATTTCCCTATAGGGCACTCGTACATAGTAAAGTAGCCGGATTACTGTTGGAATAGGAAAACCCGTATAAAGTAGTTTATTATTGTACTCTATACGCTCTGCTTTCCCTTTTATTAACAGGACTGCAGCCCTACGCCAACCAGTGATGTTAAGCGGCTCGTAAGAGGCGTTTAATACTAAAACATTCCCCATCTATCAAAGCCTAAGGTACTAGTTTTTAATACAATAACACGAGTTTTGCTTTTTTGGTTTATTAGGTTGCGAGAATGTTTTATAGATTAGGGATCACAATAGCAGACATAACATAATGTATGGGTTATTGAGATATTATTTTATTATATAAACGCTTATAGCAAAAGCAATTGCGCTATTGTGTTGAATTATTCTACGATGGAGTAATTCTTACTATTTAAAACAGCCAAGATTCATTTCTATACTTTATTCTCTTACTGAATTAGAGATAAACTTCCTGATTGATTCATAAGAGTTTCTTACGCTTAGGATGTTTTTATAGGTTTGACAGGAGTGAATAAGAATGTTAGACAATCAAAAAGTTAAAGATTTACTTCGTGGTGATTGTGACATTTACGCTTGGCATTCTCAAAGAGCTTGGATCGAAGTCAATGGCTCAGCTTTATCTAATAATGTCAAACAGTTACACAAACTATTATCACCCCAGACTAAATTAATGGCAGTAGTAAAAGCTGATGCCTATGGGCATGGGGCAAATTTTGTTGCAAGCGTAGCTTTGGAAGCTGGTGCTAGTTGGTTAGGGGTAGCTACAGTCCCAGAGGGAATTCAACTGCGAGAGTCAGGGATTGTTGATTCGCCTATTTTAATTTTAGGAGCAACCCATACAAGCGAACAGATTCGAGCGATAATTGAGTGGAATTTACAACCGACTATCTGTACCTCCCAGCAAGCCTTGATTTTTTCCACGACCTTAGAAATCCTTGGAATATCCCTTCCTATACCTGTTCATATTAAGCTGGATACAGGCATGTCCAGATTAGGTGCTAAGTGGGAAGAGGCTGCAGAGTTTGTGCAATTAGTAAAAAGCTTACCTAAACTTAAAGTCGCCAGCATTTATTCTCATCTAGCTACTTCAGACAGTCAGGATACAATAATAATGAAACAACAGCAAGCCAGATTCGAAGCTGCAATCACACAACTCAGAATTTTTGGAATTACATCACCTTGTTCTCACCTAGCCAATTCTGCTGCTATGATGGGTGATTCATCTCTGCACTACGATATGGTAAGAGTTGGTTTGGCAATTTATGGGTTATATCCAGCACCCCATTTACGAAATACAGTCAGTTTGCTGCCAGTCATGCAGCTTAAAGCCCGAGTCACTCAAGTTAAAACCATTACTGCTAGTACTGGTGTTAGCTACAATCATACTTTTATTGCTTCTCATACCATGAGAATTGCAGTGATTGGCATTGGTTATGCAGATGGTATACCGCGCAGTCTTTCCAATAAGATTCAGGTTTTAATTCGTGGTCAGAAAATATCACAGATTGGCAGCATCACCATGGATCAAATGATGTTAGATGTCAGTAGTATTCCAGACATACAAGTCGGAGAAATAGTCACTTTACTAGGCAAGGATGGTCAAGTAGAAATTTCTGCTTATGAGTGGGCAGATGAATTGAATACTATATCTTGGGAAATTTTGTGTGGATTTAAGCATCGGTTACCCCGTGTTGTTATCATGTAGAAATAAAATTAATTATTGTTAAGCATTTTAGACGATGCATGAATAAAATAACCAATATAATGGCTATCGCAATAATAAATACGGCAAAAAGTAGCAGTATCCCCACAACATTCCAAAATTGTCTTCCGCTTGGTACTTATTTATGGTATATTGATTTATCAGTGCGGATGTGGCGGAATTGGCAGACGCGCTAGGTTTAGGTCCTAGTGCCGCAAGGCGTGAAGGTTCAAGTCCTTTCATCCGCATGTTAAAGTGGAATATTAATTACTATCCTAGATGATATTGATTTAATAATTAATTAATGGCAATGAGATTTTAATAGGTTCTTTTTTTGTATTGGACTGTGGTCTAATTCTCTTTGGTAGTCTCTGGTCGTTTGCAGCCAGGTGATTTGGCTTAGCTTAGATCCATATGATCTGGGATGACTATGCTCCGAGCATTTTTTACCATTTCAAGACGAGTGCAATTCTTATATTCTACTTGATTATTTCACTTGACTGTATTCACTAATAATTAACTTTCTATCCTCTTTTAAACTTCAAAGATTATTTGGTTTACTATCTTTTCTGAGTTTTTAGCATATGAAAATCTGTATAGTAGTCAGTAAATAGGTACAGGTTTTTAATTGTTCCATTAGGCTATAACTTTATTATTATAAATTTATGAATATAATTTTAGTTTAGTTTAATTACTATGAGATTGCACTTGCTATATAGTATAAAAAAATATTATTTGTAAGTTCCACTATTTACTAATCACTATAAAGAGATTTTCTGAGATATTCTACATCTGTATCAATTCATGAGTGGGAAATTCAAAGTTAATTTGATGTTCCTATCCCTATCTACAAAATTTAGGAAATTTTTGGATCTGGTTGAGAGGGTATATGGTAGTGAAAACTTTCATATGTTTTTAGATAAAAGATTTTCACTGAATCTCTTGGTTATTTAATCAGGGAGGTTGAATCATTAATCTTGAAGTGATGATTCAACCTATAATGTACCTATAATTCACTCTGATATTTAGTTGAATAGATTATTTAAACACTAAAAGAATTGGGTCTTAGTTTAACCTCAAGATTCAAATATAGAAAAAACAGATTTCACAGCAATATTATAATTAGATCAGTATATTAAAGCTAGGAAAATATTGGTTTTAAGTAAGAAGAGTGTAGAAAAAGTTTAGAGTAAAAATCTCCATAAACTACTCTAATTATAGAGATAAATTATGCTAGATAATTTACCCAGAAGAATAATAAAAAGTCGAATAAATAATATGCCTTGTATATAAATATTGCTACTACAATGGCATCACAAATAATTGGTTAAAGAGATATCAAGCAAAAGTTCTATAGTTAATCTATAGGACTTTTACTTAAGAATAGCTAAAAAACCCTAAGACAAATATATACAACTATTTCTACTGGTATACTTGACTATCTTCCAATAAATATAATATTCTATTTTCATTTTCCGGATACTGGTAGTGTTGAATATGCCCTTTAACCCTATCAATCATGAGTTCATGGAAATAGTAAAAACTTAGTCAATTAATGTATGCGTTCTTATAGTGATTTCAATGATACTGTATTCTCACTTGAAGTATATTCTAAAGTTAATTATAATCTATGCAGATATCAACGAACCTGAGTACTGAGTATACCCTATCTTAAATAAGATTTCTGGTAACTTAATAACATTTGAGAGAAATTATCCTAAATCCAACAGGATTTAGGATAATTTCTCCCATTTGCTAAATATTAACTAACATATATATTTAACTTCAGTCTTTTGGAAAATGATTAAGTTTTTCCGCGTGGAAATATTATAAATATGATAAATTGACAAAAAATATTAAAACTAAGTTATATAAATTATCAATGCCAAATCAGCGTGTAGGTGGAAAAAAATCCCGTGTCATTTCTATTGGTGCTGGTATTGGGGGCCTGACTGCTGGGGCATTATTAGCCCACAGGGGTTATGATGTCTTAATGTTAGATCAGGCAATAGTTCCTGGAGGTTGTGCATCTTCCTTTAAACGTCAAGGTTTTACTTTTGATGTGGGGGCAACCCAGGTAGCAGGTTTAGAGCCAGGGGGAATTCACCACCGGATTTTCACCGAATTAGGTATAGACTTACCCCCTGCAACTCCTTGTGATCCATCTTGTACAGTATATTTACCAGGGGAAACCCAACCAATTAATGTTTGGCGGAAACCTGAAAAGTGGCAACAGGAGAGGCAAAAACAATTTCCTGGTAGCGAACCTTTTTGGCAGTTACTATCAAATTTATTTAAGGCCAGTTGGAAATTTCAACAACTCGATCCAGTACTTATACCCCGTAGTTTATGGGACTTATTACAACTAACTAAGGCTATACGTCCTAGCACACTGATTACAATACCTTATACCCTGTCTACAGTAGGTGATGCTTTACGTCTTTATGGTTTGGGAAACGATAAGCGTTTGCGAACTTTTTTAGATTTGCAATTGAAGTTGTATTCCCAAGTGAATGCTGAGGAGACAGCATTACTTTATGCGGCAACGGCTTTGAGTATATCACAAGAGCCACAAGGGCTATACCATCTGCACGGGAGTATGCAAACACTTAGTGATCGATTAGTAAGTAGCTTCGAAAGGGATAGTGGGAAGTTATTGATGCGTCACACTGTTAAAAGTATTCAAGTGGAGAGGGGAAAAGCTAAAGGAGTGGTAATTTATAACCAAAGAACAGGAAAAGTTTGGACAGAAGCTGCAGATTATATAGTTGCTAATGTTACAGTTCAAAATTTAGTTAAATTAATGGGTAAGCAAACTCCATCAGGGTATAGACAACGAGTGATGAAATTACACCCTCCATCTGGCGCATTCGTTGTCTACCTGGGTGTCGAGGAAATGGCAATCCCTCCTAAATGTCCTCTTCATCTTCAATTTATGTATGATGAAGATAGCCAGACTAGAGAAGATAATTCTTTGTTTGTTTCCGTAAGTCATCCTGGAGATGGTCGTGCGCCTAAAGGAAAAGCTACAATAGTCGCTTCTTGCTTTGTAGATACAGAATTATGGAATAACTCGCTATCTTATACTGATTTAAAAAGTAAATATACTGATAAAACTATCACTCACCTTTCTAAATTGTTTAAATTGACACCAGAAACAGTTGTCTACCAGGAGGCAGCAACACCCCTAACATTTGCTAGGTTTACTGGTAGAGATAAAGGGTTTGTTGGTGGGATCGGCCAAAGACTGTCAACTTTTGGGCCTTTTGGTTTCGCTAATCGTACACCTATTAAGAATTTATTGTTAGTTGGTGACTCAACTCATCCCGGCGAAGGAACAGCAGGAGTAAGTTATTCTGCAATCACTGCAGTGAAACAAATTGAGCATGAATAATAGGCATTTTTGAGTGAAAGCATTAATATGCCAAATCAAAAAGTTGAGAAGATTCCAAAGATATTTTCCTTAATAGTGGTAGGCCAAAATTTTGGGTGATAAAAGTTAGAGGGTGAGAAAGACATTACCTCAAAATTTTTGTCCTTGCTTACAGGGGAAATAGAAAATGTTTGAATGGCAAGTGCAAAATTTTATTTATGTTTTAGAAAATTAATTCTATGTCTAGACTAGCTAAAATATATCCCAATAGTTCAAGCGAAAATATTCTCAACAAACCTAAATATTTCCAAATGGATTTGGTTTTATCAGTTTATTTAGGTCTTAAAAACATTTGGATAATACGATTTTCAAAGTTCATTATCATGATACTTTGCATGATTTGAATTTACACTTTCAACTACCCCTTGGAAATTATATAAAGGTTAATCAGACAAATTACGATTAAATATTAAGGGATATTGCATTTTCCCATATTTTGTATTTATAAGGATAATTTAGCTAAATCCACATGATAGGATGCTTCCAGTAAATGTCGAGATTGGGGGAAGACCTTTGACACTACGGGTTGCTGTTGTTGGCTCAGGTCCAGCTGGTTCTTCAGCTGCAGAAACGCTGGCAAAGGCTGGTATTGAAACTTATTTGTTTGAGCGCAAACTTGATAATGCGAAGCCTTGTGGCGGTGCTATTCCTCTTTGTATGGTGAGTGAGTTCGATTTGCCTCAAGATATTATTGATCGCCGGGTGCGAAAAATGAAAATGATATCGCCCTCTAACCGTGAGGTGGATATTTGTTTAGTTAATGAAGAAGAATATATAGGGATGTGCCGTCGGGAAATATTAGATGGGTATCTCCGGAATAGAGCAGCTAAACTAGGTGCTAATTTGATTAATGCTACTGTCTATAAACTTGATATTCCTGTAAGTAGTAAGGATCCTTATACTATTCATTATGTAGACCATAGAGAAGGTATAGCTAAGGGAATTACCAAAACCCTCAAGGTGGATTTAATTATTGGTGCAGATGGTGCTAACTCCCGCATTGCTAAAGAAATGAATGCTGGGGACTATAATTATGCAATTGCATTTCAAGAGAGAATTCGCCTGCCTGAAGATAAAATGGCATTTTACAATGACCTGGCAGAGATGTATGTTGGCAATGACGTTTCCACGGACTTTTATGCTTGGGTATTCCCCAAATATGACCATGTAGCCGTTGGCACTGGCACAATGCACATTAATAAGGCCAGTATTAGGCAATTGCAAGCTGGTATCCGTGCCCGTGCTACTAAGAAGTTAGAAGGTGGGAGGATTATTAAGGTAGAGGCACATCCGATTCCTGAACATCCACGTCCTCGTCGTGTAGTTGGACGCATTGCTTTAGTTGGGGATGCAGCAGGTTACGTGACAAAGTCATCCGGTGAAGGTATTTACTTCGCTGCCAAGTCTGGGCGGTTGTGTGCAGAGACCATTGTGGAAATTTCTGATAATGGTGATAGCATTCCCACTGAAGAGGATATTAAACTTTACACTAAACGTTGGGATACTAAATATGGACTCACCTACAAAGTCTTAGATATTCTGCAAACTGTTTTCTACCGTTCTGATGCAACAAGGGAAGCATTTGTGGAAATGTGCAGTGATTTAGATGTGCAAAATCTTACATTTGATAGTTACTTGTATAAGACTATCACACCCACTAATCTTCTTACCCAGTTGAAGATTACTGCTAAAACCATTGGAAGTTTAATCCGCGGTAATGCTCTTGCACCTTAATTTATTTAGCTAGGGTATGGGATGGTTATTACCAATACTGTATTGTAGCTTGATGGTTGTGAAAATTATTTAAAAGGCATTATTGTATTAATAGTCTCGCTACAGATAAAACTCATTTGCATAATTGCATAGTGTTACTAGCAGCTATACAAACTTTTTGCCAGGCATTATTTTGGGAGCATTATTGAATAGGAACCACTACTGGGTTTTCTTTTTCCCCTCAGATTTATAAATTCATGAAGTTAATCCGGCCTCTTGATTATTTGGGGCCGGAATTTTAATTTCTGTCTTTATAATTGTAATTGTATATGTTGTCACATTCACAGCAGTAGCCCAGGATTCATATTACTCCTCAATTTATCCTCATTGATATCCCTAGATACATTTCCATTGAACCAATCCTATACAATAGTTCCTATCATTTTTTATTAGGATAAGTACCTGCAATTATTTATAGAGTTATTGGAAAACAAGGTAGGTTAGAAGGTTAATCATTAGTGGATGATACGGGGAAAATCCCAAATACTGAACTATGGGTAATTACAACTCATGTAGACAATAGCTGGATTGAATAGGAAAGCCCTTAAAACTTTGTTAGCAAGGTTAAGTACCATCTACAATATAAACAATAAGCACATTCTATATCATACTAAAGTAATTTCGAGGTATGGCATAAATCCTGATTACATTATCCTGAAGACAGAACACTTTGTATTCTATTTTACTTAGTAAGTATTAGTTAATATTTATGCCTAATGAAGTAAGACCTTTATTTGACAGGAATAATGCTTAAGCTTATTACTAAGCTTTTTTATCTATTGTCCATATTGAGATGGTTCGTTCACAAAGAACCTGAATTATAAAACAATTTCTTAATGAACAAATTAAACTTTATTTAGGTATTTTGGTGGGAATATAAACCTCTATCAACTAATGCCTTAGCTACCCTGTCTATACCTAAAGTATAAGATGCTAACCGCAAAGATATTCCCCGTTCCTTCGATTGATGAATTACTTTACGATATGCATTTACAATAATTCTTTCCAGTTCTTGATTTACCTTTTCCTCTTCCCAAAACAGGTAAGATAAACCCTGTACCCATTCCAGGTAACTTACCACAACCCCGCCAGCATTCGCTAAAATGTCAGGTAATACAGTAGCACCACCATCTTCTAAGATCTTACTAGCATTGAGAGTAATAGGTCCATTGGCAGCCTCAGCAATAATATTGGCTTGGATCTCATGGGCATTTTCTTCTGTAATCTGATTTTCCATAGCTGCAAGAACTAAAACATCACAGGGCAGGGTTAGTATTTCTGCATTACTGATGGGTTTTGCTTGGGGAAAACCAGCTAGACTTCTGTTGTTATCTGCGTATGCTTTCAATGCGGAAACATCTAACCCATTTTCTGCAAAAACACCACCTGAACTTCTAGAAACAGCAACAATTTTTGCTCCGGCATTTTGCATTAATATGGCTGCTGCCGCACCTACATTGCCAAAACCCTGAACAACGATCCGTGTCCCTTCAAAAGATCTATTTACATCCGCCAAAGCTTCACGAACAGTAAGCATTGTACCCCTTCCTGTTGCCATATCTCTACCAAGAGAACCACCAATGGAAAGAGGTTTGCCAGTTACTACTCCCATTACAGCATAACCTTGATTCGTGGAATAAGTATCCATCATCCATCCCATTTCTCTAGCAGAAGTACCCATATCAGGTGCAGGTATATCTACCAAAGGACCTATGTCTTTGATTAGCTCGCTGGTATAACGACGAGTAATAGTTTCTAATTCCTTTACAGAGTAGAGTTTTGGATCCATGGTAATACCACCTTTTGCACCTCCATAGGGAATACCCATTAATGCACATTTCCAAGTCATGAGCATTGCTAATGCAGATACCTCTCTTATCGTTACCATGGGGTGGAAACGGGTTCCTCCCTTATAAGGCCCTAAAACACCATTATGTTGTACCCGATGTCCTGTTAGAACCTCAACTTCTCCATTATCCCTTTTAATCGGAATGGAAACTGTAATAACCTTGCTAGGGCTACTGAGAATCTCAGCAAGCCCTTTATTTATATTTAATTCCTTCACTGCTTGACGCAAATAACTATTAGCTTGCTCAAGTGGGCAAAGATTTTCTGAAGAAGGAACTTCTTTGGAAGGCATGGCAATTTTTCCCTAAAAACGAGTATTTGTTAAAAACAGCTATCTACTATATTTACTATAAGTTAGCCTTATTTTCTTAAGAAAATTAAAATATGGTAAATTTCGTTATATTACCTTCTAAAAACCCTAAATCATAATTTTCCAATATACATATTTTTTTCTAAAATGCCATATAAATTCTTGGTGAGATAAAATCTACAATAGGCATGGTAATATTTAATTCTTTGGTCCTGAATTATTCTCACCATAGGTATTTTTCTGAAGAGGCTAATGGCCATCCTGGAAAAGGAATAAAGCGATTCCGGCTCCAGCTCAAATTATTTTGTTTTGTGGACACTACTAATCAATACACATGGCCAGTTGAATAATAGAAGCTGCAACCTTATAGTAAGTAAAAATAACACTACAATCATACTATGATTGTAGTGTTTGTTGCACTGTATCTATCACCCTCATTTTTTTAAAGATTAGGATTCATAAAATATCTACCAATTCAGTACATAAAGGATAATGGTTAATGGGTGGCAATAAATACCACCTTGGAATGGAGACAAGATGAAATAGCCATTACTAGATTTAAAAATATACAAATTTAAATTAGAAGTCGAGATTAACTATGACTGCATCCAAGTCAAAAATTTGCAGTAGATAATTTAGTAATTTCACTATTACTAAAAGTGATCGCCGAAGGGGAATTATTTACCACATCAACTTATGTTGGTGGATATATGCTGGATTTTAGTATTTTCTTAGGTGTTAGTTTGTTGACAATTCAAATCTATATAACAAATTTACTCTGCACTCTGCAAATATTCTGGGGAGTATATAGCCTTAGTACCATAGTACTGGCATTTCTTAGTTGTAAGCCTTTAGGCAACAATTTATATTATTAACCAAACACGATAATAGTGATTAGTTTCACTCTTATTCCCCTGATAGGTATATATTTTAAATAAGCATTTTGTTTGAATAATATGGAGGCTAATTGATTAACCCCAATAATCCCTATTTTAATACTTGGACATTTATTTAGAAATTTACCCCTGTTTGGAGAGAAATTCTTACTTTATCTTTGGGCAATTTTATTTATGATTTTTACCATACGCAAATCAACTAAAGTCATTCTTGCTGAGTATTGGTGACAAATCTGTATGTGAATATTTAAAAGTATAGCACCTTGGCTACTAAGTAATTAATTCTATTGGTGTATAGTATTGGTAAAATGAAAAGCATAACATGGGAAAATCATCTAATGCATTTTAATATCAATATTTAAAATGTATTAGATTTCAGATTTGAGTTTTTACTTGCTAATTTATTTTATTAGATTTTCAATAAGTCAATTCTGGAATTTGCTTATTATGCATTAAACTAGCCAAGCTACTTAAGCAAATATATCGACAAAACTCAATCAAATTCTGTTTTCTATCAAAAACACTAATGATTTTTATCATAAATTCTCTTCATCCTCTATTAAAGTAGTGATAACTTTGGTTTGGGAGCTTTTTAATACATTTATCATTAGCTCGAAATCTTACACAATAATCTGATCACTTGTATTATCTAAGATCCATATGCCCCATATAAAGGGAGATATTATAAGAGGATATAAGTGATCAGATTTTTACAATAATATGCATGTATAATCAACTACTTTATATACTATTTTAATTTACCTAATAGTATCCTAACTCATACTAATCACACTACTCATACTAAAATTATTGAGTTGAACATTTAACAATATCTGGGACTTGGGTTTTAGTATCTATTTATCTAGTGTTTTATTCTAATTAATTAAGTATGACAATTATCAAGCACTCAATTTAATAAGACATATTAAACCTATTAAATTTTTATCTTCAGGCAGAGATCCTAAGAAAAATAACTTAAGGCCAATTATTTATAATATAATCCTTATGAGTTTTGTATTATAGTTTCCCCTACAGAACATATGGGAAAATTATAATACTTAATTATCTACGTAAGGTTATATTATACTGATAATTTAGACATAATTTTTATGGCAGTTAAAATTGGGGAAAAGGCTCCCGAATTTACCCTTAGAAATCAACATGGTAAACTGGTAAGCCTCAAAGATTTTCTTGGAAAAACAATTGTACTATACTTTTATCCTAAGGATGACACACCTGGATGTACCGCAGAGTCATGTGCTTTTCGAGACGAGTATCAAGTCTTTCAGTCTGCCGGAGTAGAGTTAATTGGTGTCAGTGGTGATTCGACAAGATCCCATCTAGAATTCGGCCGTAAATACCAACTACCATTTACTTTACTAAGTGATAATGGTGGCAAGGTACGTCAATTGTATGGTGCAATGACTGCTTTCGGTTTATTTCCCGGACGAGTCACGTATATTATTAATCCAGAGGGAATAGTACAATATGTATTTGATTCGATGTTCAATTTCAAGGGTCATGTAGAAGAAACGCTTAAACAAATTCAAGTTACACAAAGCTAAGATAACTAACTTATACTAGAAAGCAAATCAGTCTTGTTCAACTAGGAAGTTTCAGCAATAGCTACAAACCCTGAGAAGTAAGAATGTAGAGATATGAGATCTCACATCTCTACATTAATTTGAGTTAATTTCTAAGACAAGATAATGTAGGATTAACAAAGACTTTTAAGTCATGGAAAGATATGGCTTTGCCATTATTATTACTAGTTCCGTATGCACATTTCCTCCGCCTGCGAGCCTGAATTATGCAATAGCATTCATACATGATATCACTTCTGTAGATTCGCTAATGACTATTAAGTGGGATAGAAAAATCTTCAGTATAAACAAATTAACTATGGAGTTCCGGAATGCGTTGACCAATCAAATCCCCAATAGTATTCCCCATGGGAATAAGTTCATTAATTGACCTGGCATGAGTTATCTTTCTTTGACGACGTTCTTTATACTTACGTAGCTTACGAGTAATTTTATCTGCTACCAGATTAATACTAACATAAAGGTTCTCGCTTATCTCCTCTGCCCGGATAACACTCCCATTCGCCAAAATATTCACTTCTGCTGAGTGTTTTGCTGTGACTCTGGGATTCTGAGCCATGCTAATATATACATTTATTTCACCAGTAATATTTTGGAAGTTCCTCACTGCTTTCTTAAGCTTCCGGTGCAAATACTCTCTAATAGCTTCTGTAATCTTAATATTTTTTCCGTGGATAACAAGCTTCATCTAAACTTTCCTCCTCAAATATTTTGATATATTCTCGGCTGTGCCTAAAAAGGAGCATGGAAAATTAAATTAATAGTAAAAAACATCAACAAACCTATGTTAAGGTTGTATAATGGGTAATGGTATTTCAATGGGAATATCAGCTATATAAGCAATTTCTATTTCCCATGCCATGCTCCTTATATGTTTGTTTTTTGGTGAATATGTTTATCTTTTGGTGAATGTATGGATTCTACATCTATTCAGCCCCATACGCAAGTATGTTTACATAATTTAAACTAAACATTCTGTACTTAGTGTAATTAATTTATTTTACTTTAATTTGCTTTATAATCCTTTGTGCTAATTGAAGTGTTCTCTATACCTTCGTACTTTACGCTATGAAGTTTATCTGGTTTTCAAGATAATTCAAGAATTTTTAGGTGTTTTGTATGTTTTCATCAACACGAAAGTGTTTATTATATCAACAAGGACTGGTTCCATACTTGGAAGCACATGAGTGGCAGAAATCACTATTAGTTGAGAGACGAGAGAATCCTGAACTAGATGATGTATTGATCTTGTTAGAGCACCCATCTGTTTATACTTTAGGAAAGGGGGCAAATCATGATTTTCTAAAGTTTGATCCCCAGGTTATTGGATATGAAGTTTACCAGGTAGAGCGTGGAGGAGAAGTCACTTACCATTGTCCTGGACAATTAATAGGATATCCTATAATGAATTTACAGTATCATCAGAAAGATTTAAACTGGTATTTGAGACAGTTAGAAAAAGTTTTAATTCAAACACTTGAAATCTATGGGCTTCATGGAGAATGTTTACCTGGTTTTACTGGTGTTTGGTTGGAAGGATATAAAATTGCAGCCATCGGTATAAAAGTTAGTCGCTGGATTACCATGCATGGTTTTGCCATTAATATTTGTGCAGACATGACTGGCTTTAAACATATTGTACCCTGTGGGATTGTAGATAAGCCTGTGGGATGTTTAGAAAAGTGGCTTCCAGGGATTACAGTAAAAGAGGTTAGCCCCATAGTTGCCCATGTTTTTGCACAAGTATTTAATTTAGAATTAGTAAGACAATCATAGATAACGAGAAACCTGTAAATGCTAGGTTGGTTATTAGGTCGCTCCCTCATTCTCCGAGAGATTAGTGTGTTGATATTTACTATCTTATGTCGTTAAAATAAATAAATTAATATATGCAAAAAAGAGGTATTGCTGAAAGTTGACAGAGAGTAATAACTTCTAATACTTTAATGTTCAAAAATAACACTTACATAACTTTGCCAGGATTCTATCAACATAATGATCAAAGCTGTAATCAAGATAGAAATCTTAATCTGAACTCCTCCCAAAAACATATATGTAATACACTCATGTCAGCTACTGTCAATTTATCAATATTATTCATTCATACTTAGATACCTTATTATATTCTTGAATTAACATTTAGCAATTTGGAATTATTACATATAAATTTGAAGATATAAAAGATAGAAAGAATTTTTTTAAATAAAATTAAATTATTTTATAAGTTTTTCAATTATATCATCATCTCATGGAAATAACTTAAGATGATAATACTTATTGCCTGGGGAATATTTTGTAGTGTCCAATTATATCTAAATCAATAGTTAACTTCATATAACATTTTGAGCATATGTTATGTCCCCAGATTATCAATAACTAAGGATATAATTGCATATTATAGTTGCGGTGAAGCGGCCTGCAAAAAGCTAAGATTATAGATTATTATATTAAATAGTTGTGATATCCAACAATATAAGTATTTTCTTAGCACGATAAATACATGTATTATATAAGTATAGAGATAAGTTCAGAAAAAGTGCCAAACGCTTAAATAAGGAAATATGTGATAGTATCTTTTCTGTCAAAGAAAATCATTAATAAAACATAAATCAAACATTATTAATAGAATTACTTGGGAATCTTGATGAGTCAAACTATTAATGGTTGATGCCGTTTAAAATACTATCAAATACCCCTAAGATTATAGAAGAGAAAGAATATGGGTTTATGTTTAACAAAAGAAGATACACTGTCAACATGTGACAGCGTTAGATAATCTATTAGTAAATAGTTTTAGCTTTAAATAAAGTAAATTCGGCAAGGGTGTTATAACTATAAA
This sequence comes from Richelia intracellularis HH01, assembly GCF_000350105.1. Lineage (GTDB taxonomy): Bacteria > Cyanobacteriota > Cyanobacteriia > Cyanobacteriales > Nostocaceae > Richelia > Richelia intracellularis. Next base: position 5,149 of record NZ_CAIY01000025.1, on the reverse strand, counting down.
TTTATAAAAATAGCAGCTAGTATTTTCGAAAACATTTCCATTTATGTGTAATTATGGCTTGCTAATAAACCCCAAATGTAAAAAAATAGTCATTTTTTATAATAAGCCTAATGACAATTATCACTGCTACTAGGTGATACTTTATAGCCTGTTAAAATAAATTTTGAAAATGAATGAAATTGTAGGATTTTTACTTAAACTCTTGATAATCATTTAATAAATTTGCTATAATTAGAGACATTCTAAAATATGGCAAATTTATATATGTTAATTAGAAGCCCCAACTTAAATTATCATTAAATATTTGATAAGTCATTTCAGGAATAATAATCATCTTTCCAAAACATGTTTTAAGCCTCATATATATATGAGGCTTAAAACAAACTATCTTAAGGGTATTTGATAGTATTTTAAACGGCATCAATCATTAATAGTTTGACTCATCAAGATTCCCAAGTAATTCTATTAATAATGTTTGATTTATGTTTTATTAATGATTTTCTTTGACAGAAAAGATACTATCACATATTTCCTTGATTAAGCATCATATAATTTATTTGCACTAATTTATATGATGCATGAAAGTTATATTATAAATAATAGAGTTTAGAGCCATATTTAAATTTGGGCACAATGATATATAGCTTACTCTGAAGATTAGGTAACTAAGTTTTTACTCTACTCTGAAAACATTATTTTGCATAATAAAACATACTAGACTTTTATATAAATAAACTACTCAAAGTTTAGCTTTTACTCTATTTGTTCAATAACTTAACCTCTAGTTGATTTCCCAGTAAATACAGGAAGAATTCATCGAAACAGGTTTATAGTCTCCCTTATCTGTCATATGAAGTGAAGTAAATTTAACCCATGCAAATTTTGAATCGCATCCATTTTAGAAATCTTCGTGGTGACATCTTTGGAGGTTTAACCTCAGCGATTATCTCCTTGCTCTTAGCTATTGCATTCAGTGTTGCTTCTGGGATGAGACCAATATCAGGTGTATATGGTGCTGTGATAATAGGTTTATTTGCAGCATTATTTGGTGTTACACCAACCCTAATAATTTCCGAACCCACTGGGCCAATGACTGTCATCATGACTGGTGTTATAGCTTCTATGATAGCAAAGGATACAGAGTAGCGTGGCAATGGCATTCACGGTGGTAATCTTAGCAGGTATGATTTAATTACTGTTTGGTATATTTAAACCAGGCAAATATATTACCTTAATGCCTTATAGTGTTATTTCTGGCTTCATGTCGGGAATTGTTTCAATTCTAGTGATTTTACAAATTGCCCCATTGGTGGGCGAACAAGTACCAAAAGGTGGGGTAATTGGCACTATTATTAGCAATATTCCAACCTTAATTACTAATATTAATGCCCCTGATTTGGTATTAGGAGGGTTAACAATCACTATTTTATTCCTAACACCATCAAAATTGAAGTATTTCTTTCCTCCACATTTAATTGCATTAATTATTGGTACTCTAGTTTATATAACTGTTTTGCAACATCCTGAGATAGCAAGAATACCAGAAATCCCTGCAGAATGGCCAAAACTACAATTACCGTATTTCACACCCGGGCAAATAACTTGCTATTAGATAGTATTGTTTTGGCAATAATGGGGTGTATTGATACTCTTTTAACCTCTGTAATTGCAGATAGTTTAACCCGTGTTGAGCATAAATCTAATAAAGAACTAATTTGTCAGGACATTGCTAACTTAATTTCTGGCTTGTTTGGGGGTCTACCTGGTGCAGATGCAACTATAGGAACTATAGTTAACATTCAAACAGGAGCTAAAACTGCACTATCAGGAGTAACTCGTAGTTTAGTATTAATAATAGTAATTTTGAGTGCTGCAAGACTAGCTCAAAATATTCCCATGTCTGTATTGACTGGTATTGCCTTAAAAGTGGGTCTTGATATCCTAGATTGGAATTTCCTCAAGTGTGCTCACAAAGTATCACTTAAGGGTGCGCTAATTATGTATGATGTATTATTTTTAACAATATTTGTAGATTTAATTGTTGCTGTAGGTGTAGGTTTATTCATAGCAAATATTTTGACTATTGAGCATCTTTTTAACCTTCAATCAAAAGAAGTTAAAACTATTAGTGATACTGATGAAAAAATTAATCTAACTAATATAGAGAGGTCTTTACTTGAACAAGTAAATGGAAGAATACTGTTATTTTACCTTAATAGTCCTATGATATTTAGGGTGGCAAAAGCAATTTCTCGAGAGCATTCAGCGATGAGAGATGCAGATGCTCTCATAATAGATTTAAGTGATGTACCGTACCAATGTTAGGAGTAACTGCTTGTTTGGCAATTGAAAACACAGTTAAAGATGGAGTTCATAGAGGTCTGCAAGTATTTATTGTGAGTGCTGCAGGTAAGGTTAAACAGCGTTTAGAACGATTTGACTTATCACAAATTTTACCTCCCAACCACTTGTTGGCAAATCGTACAGAGGCACTTCAGCAAGCACTTTTTTTTGTAATAAAATACTCAGGCTACACAAGTAGTAACATTCTAGCATTGGATGATTCAACCATTTTGTAGGAATATATATGTCTGGGGCAATTAAAATTAACCCTAAGCATTTTTCATTTTGCCCACAAACTCATAGTCAGAAATAAAACATAATGATAACTTCAGTTAACTGGATTTCCGACTTGCCTTTGCTGGCAACGGCAGCAGAATCAGAATATGCTCCCTTTGTACTTGCAGGGGTATTACTGAGTTTAGTGATAATTTATCTTGCTGGTAAACTTGGTGGTGAATTGTCAAAAATGATGGACTTACCCCCAGTTTTAGGCGAATTGTTGGGTGGTGTAGTTGTGGGTATTTCGGCGTTACATCTATTAGTATTCCCTGATAGTGGTGTGATAGCTTCTGAATCGGTGGTTATAACTACCTTAAAATTCATGGGTAACCTCACACCGGAAGCTGTTACAGCTATATTTTCCAGTCAGAGCGAGTCTATTTCTATTTTAGCAGAGCTAGGTGTAATTGTTTTATTATTTGAGATCGGTCTAGAATCAGATTTGCAAGAATTAAAGAAGGTTGGATATCAAGCTGCAATTGTAGCTGTTGTTGGGGTGATTGCCCCTTTTACAGCTGGCACAGTTGGGTTGATATTTTTATTTCATATTCCTGTTATTCCCGCAGTATTTACTGGTGCAGCACTAACTGCTACTAGCATCGGTATTACCTCCAAAGTACTTTCTGAACTTGGATACCTGAAATCAAAAGAAGGACAAATTATTGTTGGTGCTGCAATCATTGATGATGTTCTGGGTATTATTGTTTTAGCAGTAGTTGCGAGCTTGGCAAAAACAGGTGAGGTAGATATTGTTAATGTTATTTATCTTATTGTCAGTGCCACTATATTTCTTGTTGGTTCTATTTTACTTAGTAAGTTCTTTAACAAAAGCTTTGTTTTCATTGCAGACAAACTGCAAACTCGAGGAAAACTTGTTATCCCTGCCTTTATCTTTGCTTTTTTTATGGCATTTCTTGCCAATGCAATTCACTTAGAGGCAATATTAGGGGCATTTGCTGCTGGTTTAGTTCTGGATGAAACAGACAAGCGTAAGGAGCTGGATCAACAAGTAGTTCCCATTGCAGATATCTTAGTTCCTATTTTCTTTGTTACTGTAGGAGCAAAGGTTGATTTGGGTGTGCTGAATCCAATGGCTTCAGAAGATAGGGAGGGGCTTATTATAGCTATATTCCTTCTTATAGTTGCAATTTGTGGTAAACTCATTACTGGTTGGTCTGTATTTGGTCAACAAGGAATTAATCGCTTTGCCATTGGTTGTGGAATGATTCCGCGTGGTGAAGTGGGATTGGTATTTGCTGGAATTAGTGAGGCCAGTGGGATATTGGAAAAACCACTACAAGCAGCAATTATTATTATGGTAATTTCGACTACTTTTCTTGCACCACCATTATTGAGGCAAGCCTTGAAAGAAATAAGTTCTGAAGTGAAAGAAAATGCTGATATTAGTTAGGTGAAAGAGATTAGGTTGATTTTTTTCATATTTTTTATGCCCAAATCCCCATAGGGGTTTGGGTTAGATTTTTCAATCTAGAATAAGGGCTAGACTTTGTAATAACCAAATATTCTTAGAAAAGACTTATAGGTCAATAATTAATTATTGACCCCATCCTAAGGCAGCCTAAAATATTTATCAATAACTACAAATAAATTCGCTAATTATATTACTTTGATATTGTGCGGAAACAAGATAAAAAAAATCAGAAACTTTAGTCAATCAATATCTTGGATTAATTACTGAGACTTAACAGAATAAGCAAAAGTATAGCTCTACTACCAAGTAGTATTGAGCATCAAGATAACATTAGTATATTAATAGCTAAAAATTCTTAAATAATCTATCATGAGTTATATGAAAGATTTTTCATACAGGCCACTATTAATCTGGATTCTTATCTAGTTAGGTTATAGCTAAGAATTATTAGCCTGTATAAAAACTTTTTTATCTCCCAAATAATCCCTTTGATTAAATGCCATAAATTAAAACTTGTAGAACTAATTATAAAGTATAAAAAATCATAAATGTTATATTTTTTAGTATTTTAACTATTAATTATTGACTTAGATAAGCTCTTATAATTTTCCAATTTTGCCTTAAATTAATTACTAAAATACAATGAATTACGATTCATATAATATCTCTATTTAATTTATAAAAAGATATATATACTGGTTATTATAGGGTAAAATATTTAGTTGAAAATATACATCTAAAGCATTTGACTAAAATATAGAAAATTGAGTTTATTAATGAATAGATATTAATTTTAAATCTACTCTCATACCTACCTAGTTAACTTGTAGTAATTGGGGTATTGATAAACCCATATTACACAAATTTCTAACTGTCAGTTTAAGTTGTAATCATTTCATCTACAAGCATTATGTTTAATACTTATATAGAGAAAAGTCTTATAGCATAAAAATACTGTGAGAGGAAATCAAGATATACTTGAGAAAAATATAATTTATTGATACTTATTTTGTTTTACCTGTAGTTATAACGTGTATATGTAAATTAGCTATCATATAAATTCAAGATGTAAACTAAGTAGAATCGAATATATTC
>NZ_CAIY01000026.1 GCF_000350105.1 Richelia intracellularis HH01 | reverse complement strand
ACTTTGAGTTAAACCCTAATATCTTGATAAGTATTTTGGGAATAGATTTGGGTTTGAGAATATTTATGATGATTATAAATATTCAATCTATTTTTTATTTAGACTTGAAATTCTAACTAGTTGATAAAAATAATAATATCAGTCCATCTGGCACTTCTTTTGAGCTATAATTGGACAGGTCTCATAGACACTAAAATAATCAGGATTTAAGTTTAATTTAAAAGTATTTTATATCAGTATATATCTCATAAGATGTGCTTGATCGATAATTTGAAATATTAATATCAGTAATTACTTAATTCGATTCATTAATTTATTGCTACTAATTTTCTTATTTGAGTTTTTATTATTCTACTATTATAACAGTATATAAAACTATTTTATATACCTTATACACTTCAAAGTTTATTATAATTTGATTCTAACAATTCATTTTAATAGTTTTCTGCAAGCAGTTTGGTTACTGGTATTTTGCTACAAAAATTAGGAATTAACACACTTTTATTTATTGATTTTTTCTGCTGTTTAGTAATTAAATTGTCCTTATATAGCATTCAAATTTTGATATTGCTATTAATGCTAAATTTTATATATAAAAAATGTTTTATTGGGCTCTCTGACAATTATACTATTCCTGGTAAAATCACACTCAATGAGATATAAATCATATTAATTTATTCTATTTATTATTCTTTTTTGGCTTTACTAATTCGCTTATTATAAACTATGCAATTTTATCTATTTAGTACTTTTATAATCTATAATTTATTAAGTTTTTTATGAAAATATTTAGTATTAACAGTAAAAATAATGATCAAGAATCAAATTATTTTCTATACATTAAAAATCCTCAAAGAGAATTAGTTTTCATAAAAGTATTTATAAGT
>NZ_CAIY01000027.1 GCF_000350105.1 Richelia intracellularis HH01 | reverse complement strand
CTATCAATTTTTTATTATTATAAGTTTTAAATGTTCTACGATGAGTTGTATAAAGATTTGATTTACTAGTGATATGCAAATAGAATTTTATTAAATATTCATTATAATTCTGATTATCATATTTAGTTTAGCGTTTTTCAGGTTTTATTGAGAATGTTTAGTATAGCCAATTAGTTACATATTATTTCAAATGAAACATTACAATATCATGATATTGAGCTATATATTCGTTACAGAACGATTGAAATATCCAAAAGAATCATGCAAGTCTACCCCTTATGTGGAGTATAACCATACCACGATACTCAAGACTTTATTAGAAGTAACCTAGCAGTTATGGTTTTTAGATAAATGTTAATGAAAAAGTTTTTGGTTTTGACCTGCAATTAAAAATATGCACCCAAAATACACTTACATTCAGATTATTCCTAAACAATTCAATAATAGTTTTAATCCTCATACCCTAAAATACCAAGACTTTCATGTGTTCTCTTTATAATCAGATTATTACTGCCTAGTTAGGTGAAAACCCGTGCTAAGGTTTTCACCATATATTATGGTAGAGCTATTTTAGGGTATGGATACTTAATAAGATTATTCCTTGAATTCAATTATAAATAAATTTACATTGACTCCCTGGTTTTTTCATTTATTTTACCCAAAAACACTCTTTGCCAATTGCACTCAAACTTCACCCATATTTGAAGTAAGAGTGGCAATCTCTTCTGATTTGCATAGCATCTCTAAAATAATTGCTGATAGTTTCCACTCTCGCCATGGAATATGGGGGTGGATTTTCCCCTTATTACACTTAAGTATTTATGAGGATTTAAGACAACGGTTAGCATTACGCAATCCCCACTATATTTGCTTGGTAGCAGTAAATTCTCCGCAAAGAATTAACCATTTGATTGGAACAGTGGAGATGACTTTGCGTTTTAGTGATTCTTTTAAGAAAACAGGTAAAAATTTCCCTTATCTGTCTAACTTAGCAGTTAACCGCAAATATCGTCGCCAAGGGGTAGCATCTCAATTATTAAATTCTTGCGAACAGATAGCTATAAGTTGGGGTTTTAAAGAATTATACTTGCACGTGCTAGAAGATAATCAACAGGCACAACAGCTTTATTTTAAATTAGGATATCGGATTTATACGATGGATTCACATTGGAACAAATTTACATTTTGGCGTTCGCGCCAAATTTTACTATATAAACAGCTATGAACGTATATTTAGCTTAAACAAAAATAACTCAGTTAATAGAAAAAAGACTACAAAAAAACCACAAACCATTACTTTCGTAAGTTGGTAGTCTTATACCACCACATATTTATTGTTAAGCAGATATAATACTTATAGTTTAGTAAGCTTCCAGGAATGTTGAATTAATCTAAATTTGAATAGGGGAGTTGATTGTAGATTTGTCCAAAAATTGTGTTTTAAGTTGGCACTAGTTTACCTGGATGTAAAGTAGACCATCTACCCTTTTCCTCTTTAAAACTTAAACAATCAAATACATCCCATTCTACTTCAACAAAATTACCAGTTGAGGAAATATTTACATTTATAGAGGGCTCATTTGGCTTAAAATCAGGATTATTAGTTATATGAGGCTGTTGATGTTGCATTTCAACTACATGGTAAATTGTGCAATTATCTACATGTTTACAGTTAACGCAAATACACATAGTTAGGATTGTATTAGTAAGATTTATTTATAATCTAGCTTAAGTAAGAGTTTTCTACACTACTTATTAACTTTTTTTATTGTGTATGCAAGATTCGGCTATTTCTAGTCTTTCTCCGGAGAAATTTCCCTTTGATATGAAATTACTACCGCAACAAGTTTATATAGTTGGTGGGGCAGTAAGAGATGCAATTCTAAGTAACAGTAGAGAATATTTAGATCTCGATTTTGTATTGCCTAAGGATGCAATAAAGGTAGCACAGCATATTGCTAAATACCATCAAGCTGGTTTTGTAGTACTTGATTCAGAAAGGAAAATTGCTAGGGTTATATTTCCCAATGCAACTGTGGATTTTGCACAACAGGAAGGAGATAGCATTGAAGCTGATTTGCACCGCAGAGACTTCACAGTGAATGCAATTGCTTATAATCCCCATACACGAGAAATTATTGATCCCCTTCAGGGCTCAATGGATTTAACAAGTCGCTTGATGAGGATGATATCATATCGTAACTTGGCTAATGACCCCTTACGTTTATTACGAGCCTATCGTCAAGCTTCCCAATTAGATTTCGTTATTGAAACCGATACTCGAATAGCGATTCGCAATCTGGCACCAAAAATTAGTCAGACAGCGGTTGAAAGAGTAAGAGTTGAATTGTGTTACCTCTTGAATATTCAGATTGGTGGTACTCATTGGTTAGAAAATGCTTGGGAAGATGGCTTACTAGCACTTTATTTCTCTCATGCTACCAAGGAAAGTTTTTCCAAGCTATCTAAAATAGATGTAGCCGCAAGAAAATTAGAACAAGCCTACCAATTTTTAGGAAAGCAACTTCAAGAATATATCCTAGACACTGTAAAAATCACTTGGTGTGGTATAGCAAAGTTAGCCTGTCTTGTACATCCACAACCAGAAATAGCAGAAACTGAATTAAACATGATGACCTATAGTCGTGCAGAAATTAAGGCTGTAATCATTAGTTTAAGATTATTACCACATTTAAAAGTTAGGCAAATGTCGTTACGGGAAAAATATTTCTTCTTTCGCGCAGCAGGGAAAGTTTTCCCTGCTGTTGTATTATTTGCTCTAGGTAATGATTATCCCATAGAGTCAATTGAGCCCCTAATTACCCACTACTTAAATGATAATGATTTGGTAGCTCATCCTAATAATTTAGTGAATGGAAAAGAAATCATGGAATCACTGGGAATTCCAGCATCTCCAATAATTGGTAAAATACTTGTAGAAATTGCTGTAGCCCAGGCTGAAGGCAGAGTATCCACTAAATATGAAGCGGTTGCACTAGCGAAACAATTGAGAGAAGAAGCGAATTAAACCATAGAGTACAAGTTCTAATCTATGGTTTAACTAAGTGAGGCATAGAATGAAAAGTGTAGATATGTTATAGATTTTTCCAGAAAGTCAATTCCTTATCCTTTACCAAACAAAAGCCAAAATGCAAAAAAAACGGCTCGAAGAATAAAAAACAAGAATCCAGTAAGCCAGGTACATGGTATAAAATGCACCTGGCTTAGGTTGTATTGTCTAATAATTACAATTTATCTCACTTGAATTTATAATTTTGACATTAATTTAATATTTGCTGACACCAAATTATAGAAAACCTAATTTTCTGGAAGTTTAAGATAATACTTATAGGAAAGCACGATTATCTGATAATAAGTAAAATCCTGCTTTTTCCGAACAAGTCTAAATATGTATTAGCGTTAATGTTATTTTATTTTCTGAAGAAAATATGAATTGGTATCAAATATTCCCAATATAATAATTGTTTAGAAAAATTACCTAAATTAATAGAGATCAGGGCAAATGTGGAGAATTGCCAATTATACAACCCTGATAAATTAGAAATCTATATATTAATTTCGTGCAATTAGTAGCCAAGTGAATTCAAACCCGACTAAAGAGGTATATTTGTTATTGTCAATTATCTAAGTTTGACAAAATTGAGAATAGAGACTACAGAGAATTAATTTTAACATTGTTAATAATCATATCTATATCTAAATCATCAGTTTACTATGCCAATCTATGATTCCCCTAATTCCCTAAGTAATATTCTTCATTGCCGTCGGCAAAAATTAGCTAAGTTGATTGACTTTCCTGTAGTTATTTGGGCAGGAAATACAACTCCACGAAATTTTGCTGCCAATCATTTTCCTTTTCGGGCCAGCAGTCATTTTCTTTACTTTGCTGGTATTCCGCTTAAAAATGCAGTCATTCGGTTGGAAGAGGAAAAGCTGGAGCTGTATATCGACAATATAACATCTGATGTTAGTCTCTGGTGTGGAGAAACATACCAACGGGAAGAAATAGCCGATTTTATAGGTGCAGATGCAGCTTTTCCTCTTACAGAATTAGAAACACATCTTTTTGGTGCAGCAACAATTGCAGTTCAAGATCCAGCTACATGGACTCAGCAGTCACAATTATTGGGTAGGTGGATACTACCGCTAAGTCCACCCCAAGGAATTGATTTAGAACTTGCTAGAGCTATTGTTACCTTGCGCCTTATCCATGATGATGAGGCCATCAGAGAATTGGTCAAAGCTGCTGATATAAGTGTAAAAGCCCACCTTGCGGGAATGCAAACTGTAAAATCTGCTAGTACAGAGGCAGAGGTAAGGGCTGCCATGGAAAGCATTATTATTGCTAATAATATGACTACTGCCTACAATAGTATTGTTACTGTTCATGGCGAGGTTTTACACAATAACAAGTATCATAACCCCTTGCATTCTGGGGATTTACTTTTGGCAGATGTAGGTGCAGAAACAGAAATGGGATGGGCTGGAGATATTACTCGAACTTTTCCTGTGAGTGGAAAGTTTTCATCTACTCAGAAAGATATATACGATGTGGTATTGGCTGCCCACGATGCTTGTATTGCCAAAATTCGCCCTGGGGTAGAGTATAGGGATATTCATATGCTTGCATGTCTTACCCTGACAGAGGGGCTGGTTAGTGTGGGAATTTTACAGGGAGATCCGGCAAATTTAGTTGAAAGAAATGTACATTCGGTATTTTTTCCTCATGGCATTGGTCATTTGTTAGGTTTAGATGTACATGATATGGAAGATTTAGGGGATTTAGCTGGATACAAAGAGGGAAGAAACAGAAGCGATCTTTTTGGATTGAGTTATTTGCGTCTAAATCGTTCTTTGCAATCAAATATGTTGATAACAATTGAACCTGGATTCTATCAGGTGCCGGCAATCCTAAATCCTGCTAGGTCTAAATATAAATATCTAATTAATTGGGAGAAGCTAGAGCTATTTGCTGATGTACGTAGTATACGTATAGAAGATGAAGTCTTAGTTACTAATGTTGGCAGCAAAGTTTTAAGTGCAGACCTACCAACAGATACTTCTACTATAGAAGAAATCATTATTAGTTAGAAAGTTTACTTGTAAGGCTTGACTATTTTCATATATCATAAAAGGTAGAACATTGGACACATATGAGAATGCCTCTTACCTCTCAACTTCATAATCCATTGTTTAAGTGTTTTAAACATCTAAACTTGCTCATTTTAGGTGGTAATAATATCGATTCATATTATCAAACTTTCATAATTCTGCACGTTTAACCAGAATTTTTGGAGAATCATCAATCTATTTTTGATTTAATTCTAATAATAGATAAACCAAGGATTCTTCTTCCTATTCAGTAGGTTTATTTTGGTAAGTATTTCGCTGCAAATTGACAACCTGTTTGTAACTGTTTTCATCTTAAGGAGTAAGGCAAACACCTACTGCTTGTTGTTGAATCAACATAAGTCCTAATAACTCCCAACAGATAAGATTTTCAAGGGTAAATAATTGTTGGTATTGTAAGAAAATTTTCTTACAGCAAGTCTGCAAATCTACATCATAGTTAGGTACTTGCTGACATAAATAAAGGAAGTTATTTCCCCAAATTAAATTCGCCAGGGTCAGGTTAAAACTTTGTGTAGGTATAGGTATGATGAAATCATCATATATGATAGCTCTAATACTTGCTTCTGATAATCTTTTAATCTGTCATAAAAACTGGTTTATATTTGTCTTCTTCACAAGGTGGAGTAATAATGGTATGGTCATTGAATAGGATAACTTCTTTTTTACTATCTAGTATAGTTTATAACTTAGTTAGATAGATTCCTGAATATTTTGGTTTTTAGACTTATCTGCTTCTGGTAAAGTTATTCTCTCCACCCTATTTAAGTAAGTAATATAATAATTATCGTCCAATCTTATTAACCTCTAAGTCCTTATGTTTAATAATTCTAGTCATAATTATGCCTTAGCAAAAAATCACGATCAAATAACTAAGCAATTTTCAATAGCAATAGTTACTACCTTAAATAAGTGTAGGTTATTCCTGTATTTATTAGTACTTAAATGCCAAAAAGTTTTAGTAATCAACAGGTTAATCCAAGCTTTAACCTTTGTAATTCCCCCTTTTAATAATATTTTCTATAGATATGCCAATCTACATTTACTGGGGTAAAGATGAATTTGCTATGGGAGAAGCTGTAAAGGAATTGCGAGAATGGATTTTAGATCCGGCATGGGCCAGTTTCAACTATCATATTTTCCCCCAAAAAAATGCTGACACTGTTGTTGAGGCCTTAAATCAATCGATGACTCCGCCTTTTGGAGGAGGAAAACGTCTGGTATGGCTTCAAAATACTACTGCTCTTTATAAAGAATGTTCGAAAAATGTGTTAGAGGAATTAAAAAATACCCTAAATTTTATCCCTACGAATACATACTTGCTAATGACAAGTCATTATAGGCCGGATCCATATCTGAAATCAACCAAAATACTACAAAAGTTTGCCACAAAATTCCAAGATTTCCCACTAATATCTCCCTGGAAGACAGATACACTAGTACATACTGTACTAGTAACTGCAAAAAAAATTGGGGTGAATTTAACATCAAAAAGTGCTCAATTCTTAGCAGAATCTGTAGGAAATAATACGCGTTTATTACACAGTGAGTTGGAAAAATTACGACTTTATGCTGGTAATGACGAACAACCATTAAATGTAGATATACTAACTCGTCTTGTTTGTAGTAATACACAAAATAGCCTTCAGCTAGCAACAGCTATCAGGGATGGTGATACAGCTAAATCCTTAACCTTAGTAACTGAACTGATAGATGCATCAGAACCTGCCTTAAAAATAGTTGCGACCTTAATTGGGCAGTTCCGCACTTGGACATGGGTAAAAATTATTATGGAGAGTGGAGAAAGAGACCTAAAGCTGATTGCTGAGGCAGTAGATATTGCTAATCACAAACGCATTTATTTTTTGCAGAAAGAAGTTCAACAAATTTCTGTACAACAACTAATATCTACCTTGCCGTTACTTTTAGACCTGGAAATTAGTCTCAAACAAGGAGCTAACCAGTCATCTAGCATCAAAGCAAAAGTAATTGAACTATGTCAGTTATACTATAGAAATTGATAACAAATGATTTTTTCTGCATAAGTACAAAAAATTTTAGAAATTAGATTCTATACAAGAATTTAAAGATGCTAACTAGTTATAATGTACAGTTATTTCTCATATCAATAATGATAATAATGAAAGATTTTTCTTTAATCTCTAGCCCTCAAAGGGTGAAAAATAAATATTTATTTTTCACCCTTTTTCCTATTATCAGTATAATTTATAGTCAATTAATTTTTTCTACCCATGCAATAGCTCAAAAATTACCAAGTACCAGGGAACTGAAAAACTATGCTGAGACTTTATTGACAATGGAACCAATACGGCAGGATTCTCTTAAGAAGATCAAAATAATGATTTCTAACAGCAGGGGAAGTCTTCCTATCATAGCTTGCAATGACAAGAATAGTATTAATCAACTACCAAACAAAGTCAGAGTGGTTGTTGTAAATTTTTGCCAAAGCTATCAAAGTATGGTAATAGAAAATGAAATGACGATTGAACGTTTTAATCAAATTACTGATATCATTAATAGCAATGAAGAATTACAGAATAGTATTTATAAACTTTTAATAGAAAAACAATATGATTAGCGTATATGTCTGTCTGAATTTTCAATGCCAATAGAAAACTTACAAGCTCATGCTAAGCCTGAATAACTTGGATACATTCATAGTTGCTTTTATCTTTCGCAGATTCTTGTCAGTATAAGCATGTTGGCTTCTTTATTATCACAATTCCAAATTTTTATAATTAATCACTAAGATGTGTGGCCATAATGAAGTTAAAATAACGAGATAACTAATAAATGATTACAATAGAGTGGTTGTATTAAAAATAACAAGCCATCCTGATAAGTTCAGAAAAATAATGGATTTTAACTGCTTATTTAATATCATATTTTTACTATATATAGAGGTAATAAATAAGTTATAATCCAGCCCAATGTTTTTTTAAGCGAAGCTGCAAGTTCAGGATAAATAATTCCTAAAATTCATCATCATGATTTTCAGCTCTGAATTAAATGTAGCAATATTATCCTGATGTATGCTTTAAAAAAAACTTGTTACTGGATATATAATATATGAATCATAAAGTAATTTGGAATACACTTTGTATTATAATCTGGAAATTATATAAAAACTGATGGGCATTTTGATATCCTAAATACCCATTGAGAGAATTCAAGTTTATATCAAACGCTGTTGATATTGGGAATAGTCAAAATCCGACTATCTTGGTAATTTTTGAAAAAAAATATCTGCAAGTAACTGTTGCTTTTCGGCTAAAGTGAGGGAATCTTGTTTCTAAGTATGAAAAGATTAGTGGAAGTCTATGATGTAATCTTTATAGGATATATTCATTAGAATAGATTAAATATTCATCATAGTTAGAAAATAGCATTTCAATATTATTATCTCCCCATAAAAATATAATGAGTAGTCAGTTATGCTAACAGCATAAGAGTAAATATAATAAGTTAAACGAGAGTTGATTCAATCATCTATAAATCTACTCTGCAGCAGACACAGCTTTTTGCCAGACAAGTAAGGTATGGAATTTTAATGATTAATCTATAGTGATTGCTGCTGAATTATTGAAATTTTATTTGATCCAGTTATAAAGTGTACTCCATAAATAAATAGAATCACTAATTTTTACATTGAGTCATGATTGATCCCCATATAGTTATATATTTAGCAGAAAATGAGTTTGTAATACCAGCAGTTATAAGATTAGAGAAAATGAAAAAATTAAGGCCATACAAACAAATAGCTATTCTATTGTATAGAATTATACAATGGTATTCCCTAGTATTCGTCTTTTATGTTTATGGCGAATACAGGTATTGATTGTATCCAGTTGATTTGATATAATAATAACCTCTGTTGTTCTCTTTCATTGCAACTAATTACAGTACTATTTAAAAAAAAGTGAGGCCATAGGTCAATAGAATTATGTCTAGGAATAGTAACTGTTTATGGTGGTAATACAATTGGTAGAATAACAATCATCATAGGTCCGCACATCCGCAGATTTATGTTATTACTTGTAAATATAAGTGATAATTGCAAGATTTACTATTTCTGTTATGAGGTAATGGCTTCCAATGAAACTAAATTGTCTCCTGAGTATCTTAGATATTGAACTTAGATGCAAAAGTAATTCGGGAAAATCAAGTTGACTACAATACAAATTAAGTGCTTGAAAAGACTTGTAGAGTTAGAGGATAATTGAAGCAGATATGAGCCCCAATAAAAATATTTCCTTTGCTGTTAATAACACAAAAAGAGAGCTTTTTTGAACTATACTGCAAAATATTATGGACTAATTGGGACTCTAACATGTAACCCATTATAATAACTTGCTACTAATTGACTTCATATAATTTTACAGCAGCGGTAAGTTAGTTCAGATAATACCTTCATCTGTTTGCTTTTCTCCATTAAACCCATACTGGAATTATAGACTTTCCAAGTCATGTTATGCGATCACCATTATGTGCTTTTGATTATCAAAGTTATAACAAGGTCAAGATTATATTTTGCTTGGACAAATCTTTTAAGGATAAACCAGCTCTACAAACCAAGCATTAGGTTGATCACGATTACGATATTGACGTACTACTCTAACTAATCCTTTTTCCACCAATAATTGTAATGCACTTTTTTGCCTAAACTCACTCAGACTAGCATATCCGCCACGATCTTTAAGATATTGCAAAAGTATTTTTTCTCCATCTACACCCATGATGATAACCCCATATATTATAAGTGCCTATTAAGGCTTTTTTTCTCTATGAGATTTTATGTAATGAATGGGGAAAGCGCCATAGTGTAAAACCCATGAGTGGTATAACCCCGCATGCTGTTTATAAAATGGGAAAAAAGCTAATGTTCAAGGTTATTTGAGCTTAAATACAGTTTAACCTGAGAAAAATTTTCTCAGGTTAAACTGTATTTTTAGCATATAAATTTAATCCCATATACATAGTATTATGCATAAATCTGATAATTAAAAGATAATTATTGATAAATAAATCTTTGAATATGTATCAAATATATTTTTCAGGAAAAAATTTGGTCTACTTTCCATAATTGAAGCTTTTTCAGAAGTACGATGAGTAGGGAGACTCTAACTTATAAAAGAAAAAATTTAGTCATCCTAATCAAAAAAAACAACATTATAATATGCAACAGGTATATTTTTAGATTCTCTTATTTTGAGATTCATGCTTACATTATTCCTTATTCATTAAACTAGACTAGATTAATAAATAAGTTTAAGTCTAATATAATAGACTTTTATTAAACGTTTATTAGTTATATTTCTATCAATGTTAACTAATAGTAAAGTAATAACATCAGATTCACTTTCATTTGTGGAATTCTAATTGTAAACATGAAGAATAGAGTATATATATCCTAAAAATAGTTATAAGTGTGGGAATAGCTTTTTAATTTATTTGGATTCATTGTTTCTATTGGTACTTGTTAACTAGTTGTTATTTCACGAATTAACTTTAAAGATAACACCTAAATATATTCTGTTACTAATTTTAAAACTAGAGTATTTTAATTATAGCCAACAGTAACTGATTGTTACTAGATTATATTTTTTATAATCCTTGTAGATTATTCTTGAGGAAGTGATGCTTGGGTATTGAAAAGAGTACATATTTATCTGCCAGTAAAATAAGTTACCTGTTTCTACTTGTTTAGTACTAATACGAATAACATCAAATAATTGTTTTTTAAGAGAATAAAGTCTGACTACAAGTCAGACTTTATTCCTTTTTCTATAACTTATAAATCTTATTTTTATTGGAACAATACACTCTATATGAAATAAGACTAAAAGTTAGCTGTATTTTTCTCATACTTTATTAAAGGTTGCTTATTTTTTATAAATGTGTAACTTAATTTTAAATAAGAGTTATTTTCTACCTAAATATAATGTCCATTACAAACATTAAATCAAATTGTATATTCAATCATAAATTCATAGAGACAATCAAAGCTTAAAATAGCTACTTTTTATAAACCTGAAATTAACCCTATTACCTTTAAAAAAAATAAAAATGTTTTAAGCTCCTTTAATAAGATAAAAAGATAGGTATGTATACAATTACTAATTTATATTATATATAAGACTTATTTGAATATTTTTTTATTCATTTTTGTTACTAGTATCTTATTTATATAATTCTAATTAACTATTGGCTTTTATCGCAAATTAATCTACTTTGATATTCAGGTATACTAACTAAGATAACAATAATTTTCTAATAAGTTTTATACCCTTAAGCCTAATAAATTAAGGTCTTTGACGTTTTAATTATATTTAGTCAGTGTAGAAATTCCCAGTATCAACTAACATAAGCTAAGTACAATATTCTAAAGTTAAGAGACCTAATATGTTATTTACTATAAGAGCTTTGTTTCTTTAATTCAAACAAGTAATTTCTTTTTTCCCAGATATCTTAATATACTTCTCGGCTTTCTTCGTTTTCCTACTAGTCACTTGTCATCTTTTAATAATTAAAGCTTTGGTCTACTGACAATTTCATATAAATTAATTATATTTTTGCTAAATCTGATAGTAACTCTACAGGAGTAAGTACAAGTAAAATAATTATTAACAGTTTTCAGATTTGGGTATTTGATTAGGTACTTGTGATAGTGAGGAGGTGATAAATTTATCACAAGCATCCTAAATATATGAGTTAATTGCTAAAACTCCAATCAATGCTTGTTAATAATTAACAACAAGGACTGATTTTATAAGGTCAAGTGATCAATTAGCTTAATTCCCCTATAGTAATTATCTGGGAAGAGTTTGCTTTCTTTGATAATATTACTGTTGAATTACAGAACCCCGGGAAGATATTTCGTTTATTTGCAAAAAGAATAGACTAGTATAAGGTGTCTTCTTACAAAGCAGCAAAACAGTTCCCAAAAATCAATAACTATAATATGATAGTTATCACCTAATTGAAAAATTACACTTACTATTTATACTTACCAAAAGATTAACCAAATTCATTGTTGGGCACGTCCACATAATTTGGTTAAATTCCTTAATTTCTCACTGATTTCTGGAATTAGTATCTGTTGTTGGTAACGCCATTCCCAATTACCTTCAGTTTTACCAGGAAAATTCATTCGTGCTTGGGAACCAAGGCCAAAAATATCCTGTAAAGGAATAATAGTTTGATCGGCAACGGAGGTTAACGCCAAACGAATTAAATCCCAATGAACTCCATCAGGGCTAATGCAGCCTATATACGTTAACAGATTATATAGCTCGTAATCAGAAATTTGCTCAAACCAGCCAATAGTAGTATCATTGTCATGTGTTCCAGTATACATGATACAGTTTCGAGGCAAATTAAATGGTAAAAATGGATTATCAGGGTTAGACCCAAAAGCAAAGTGTAAAACCTTCATGCCCGGAAAATCGAAGTGGTTACGTAATTCTACGACCTCTGGTGTAATAAAACCTAAGTCTTCTGCCAAGACAGGTAGCTTACCTATCTTATTTCTGATAGTTGAAAATAGTCTCTCCCCTGGTGCTTGAATCCACTTACCATTGATGGCTGTTTCTTCTCCTTTCGGTATAGCCCAATAAGCTTGAAAGCCTCGGAAGTGATCGATTCGAATGATATCCACATAGTCTAGTGTTGACTCAAAACGTTGTATCCACCATTGAAAATCTTGTTTTTCCAGTTCTTCCCAATTATAAACTGGATTTCCCCAAAACTGGCCAGTTATACTAAAATAATCAGGTGGTACCCCCGCCATAAGTTTAGCCTCTCCAGTTTCCTCATCTAGGCAAAATATATCGGGATTTGCCCATACATCAGCACTATCATGAGCTACATAAATAGGCATATCACCAATAATATGAATTCCTGCTTCATTAGCATATTGTTTTAATTCTGACCATTGATGGAAGAACTCATATTGAAGAAACTTGTGGTAAAAAAGTTCACTGACTAAGTGTAACTTAGCTGCTTCGATTACTTGTTGTTTTCGTTTTGATAACTCTGGTTTCCAATAGTGCCAACTAGCACTTTTTTCACGTTCCTTTAGTGCCATAAATAAGGCATAGTCATCTAACCAATAAGCCTTACTCTGACAGAACTCAGTAAATGCTTGTTGTTGTTCAGGGTTAGCATTATTTTTAAAATTTGTGCAAGCTTTCTGTAATAAGGGTATTTTAGTCTTGATAACTAATTCATAATCGACCCTATCTTCACTAAATTCTGGTAAGTCGATGAAGTCTGTATCTACCAAAAAGCCTTTATGTTTCAGCTTTTCTGGACTAATTAATAAGGGATTACCTGCAATTGCTGAATAGCACATATAAGGAGAATTCCCAAAACCAGTTGGCCCTAATGGCAGTATTTGCCAATACTGTTGGCAGCTTTCCTTAAGAAAATCTATGAACTGATAAGCATTTATTCCTAAATCCCCAATTCCAAAGGGACTGGGAAAACTAGTAGGATGTAATAAAATTCCACTGGCCCTAACGGAAGACATAGTTAACTTGACAACCTCGAATAATTCCCCATCGAATTTAGCATGTAATAGTAATGGAATATTAATTCTTCTAGTACTCTAAATTAAATGATAATATCCGGGATTTCAGATTACCCCACTGAATCTAAATCTATATGTTTGGTGATTTAATTCAAGATTCTTATTGTAGAAGTAAAAGTATTTCCTTCTAAAAATGTTTTGTACCAATAAATTAATCTAAAACATTTGTAAGTATGGATTATAAAAAATCTTAATTAATCATATAAATCACTATTACACCATATGTCATAGTCATCAAACTAATTGATGATTAATATCAGTACAATTAATTGAATAAGTTACTATTACTCTTAGGTTCAGTCTTTCCAGCAACCTTACCAATCACAAATCATATTTAAGAATAGCTGCATGGTCGTAAACTAAGAAAAATTAGTCTGTTTGTGAAATAAATTTAAATCAAGGTTTCTTCGGGTATCTTTAATTAAGATATTTTTTTTCCAGTGCAGACTAACATATATGATCCTTTTAAAGGGCTATTAGGAAGTATCTAGTAAAAAAAAGATATAAACTCATAATTTGATCTTATATCATTACTGGCAAAGTAACTATTAATAACCATTATGGTATTTATTTTATAAGAAGGGAAAGATGGGGAAAAAAGTTATTCATACAAATAATGCACCTGAACCGGTAGGACCTTATAGTCAGGCAATTATAACTGCTGGTCCAATAATTTTTGTTTCTGGGCAAATCGCCCTTGATCCTCTTACAGGAACGATAATAGGTGAAGGAGATGTGATCAAACAAACTCAGCAAGTAATGGCAAATTTGGAGGCAATATTAATAACTGCAGGGTCTAGCTTTACCCAAGTGGTTAAAACCACTATTTTCTTAGCAGATATAAATGATTTTGCTAATGTAAATAGTGTTTACAAAACATACTTTGACGGAGCTGCATCTCCAGCAAGAGTTTGCATACAAGCATCTCGTTTACCTAAAGATGCATTAATAGAGATTGATTGTATCGCCGAAATTTAGTTTCCAGTGAATTGATGAGTCGAAATTACTATGTCTAGGGCTCTCTGGGGTTTCACCCCAGAGAGCCCTAGACATAGTAATAGTGAGAATAGTTTCAAGTTCTTATAAGTTATTGCTCTTTATAATGAGTAAAGTATTGATCAAGCCATTATGCTAATTAGTCTGCTTGAATGAATTCATAATGGGTTTTATCTGGCTTCACAAAATTGGAACCAGAATTATAAGTCTTCAGATAGCTAGTCTTTTTTATTTTTATATAATTTACTAAATCACAATCGCTTATTGCTATTTATAAAGCTTGACAAAGTTTTTTATCTCTTTTCTTAATAAAACAAGACTTTTTACAGACTAGTGTAGTTGATTTAGCTTGTTTAAGTTTATTTCATTCCTATTTGTAGGAGAAGGAAGACAATAAATTAGAAGTTACTAAGGAGTTTGCCCACAAATTATTGGTATTCTTTACAGTCATCACTCTCTGGGCTTTAAACTTATACTCTCCTGTTTTTAAATCAATCTTTTTTACTCCATAAACTTGCAATAGAGTTCCTTGTGTTAAAAACCAGTTAAACTTCACCTGCAAGTTCTTGTACAAACTAATATCAACTTTTCCTCTAAAGTAGATATCTGCAAACCATTTAATTTATATCTATCCTTAGTAATAAAACCTACTAAATGCCCTTATTGCATAGGGAATAAATTATGTTTGTGTATCTTCACAGCTATTAATTAATCTAGTCATATGTTCTTATTAATATTAATTCTTAAAAATTATAGTACCAGCATTTCTGCAGAAATAGAATCATTTCCTGACGAGAAGAAGTACAGCATCTGAGCACACTCCATAGTTGTACTAAGGCTATAGGAGAATTAATAATTGCTGTGAGTGGTTGATTGATTGAACAGGAACATGGAATTTCTATCTCCTGTAAACGCCGATAGACTGACCAACGTTCCAACCCATTGACTTCAATTACCTGCTGTATTACAGCCTCTTCTAGAACAATATTTATTTGCAATAAGGACATTTTTTTTAGCTTTTACTTTTAAATAATTTCTATTATAAAACAAATGAAAAATTTTCTCAACAAAGCTGGGAAGTGGATATTAAGATATTTGCTAGATATGAATCAGAAATGACTACTGAGATACTTGCTTGTAATATAAATTACTCATTAGTACTATAAGGAGGTTAAGACATGATGTTATCTATCAAAGTTAGGTTTTATAATGATTAAAAGTTTTCATTTTTGTCGTAAAACCAACACTTAAGAAAAGTATTGTTCTTGTCAGTTCAGTTTACCTATGATATTAAAGTTACACATTAAAGGCATTAGACTGAAAGTATAAAAGTAAATTCTTCTAAATAAATTCAACTTGGGAGCATACTATTATGGAGCCGATTATTGCAGTTGCATTAGTGCTTGTGGGATATGCTGTGGGAGCAGCAAAAATCATTAATGAGGGAAATGAAGCTTTAGTTGAACGCTTAGGAAGAAGACATCGTAAATTGTCCCCAGGGCTGAATTTCATTGTTCCTTTTATCGATCAAGTGGTTATGGAGGACACTACCAGAGAACAATTACTGGATATTAAGCCCCAAAATGTAATTACTAAGGATAATATTTATCTGGAGGTCGATGCTGTGGTTTACTGGCGAATTAATGATATGCAGAAGAGTTTTTATGAAATTGATAATCTACAACAAGGATTAAATAACCTAGCAACAACAAATCTTAGACAGATTATTGCTCAGAACACTTTAGAGCAAACCAATGTTGCTAGAGCTGAAATGGATCAAACCATATTAGAAAAATTGAACGATACATCTAAAGATTGGGGTGTGCAAATTTTGCGAGTAGATATTCAAAGTATTAATCCCCCTGAAAGTGTTCAAAAATCAATGGAGATGCAAAGAGCGGCAGAAATTGAAAGTCATGCTGCTATCGAGATAGCTGAAGGCCAAAGACAGGCTTCGGTTAAAAAAGCGGAAGGAACTATGACTTCGATGCAGATTATTTCCGAAGCTATACGTTCAAACCCTGAAAGTAGGGAAATACTCCGTTATCTGGTGGCTCAAGATTATGTTGAGGCAAGCCAAAAACTTAGTGCCAGCGAAAATGCAAAAATTATTTTCATGGATCCTGGAAAGTCGAAAGATATTTATGATCAGGTCGTTGCTGATGAAGTGGTGCGTAAAGATACTGGCAAGAGTATTAGCTCTGAAAATTGAATTATACCCACTTCAATCACATTGGGTTCCTGAATATTGCGTCAGCAACTAGGTTGACATCACGTATAGCTTGCACATCATGAACCCTAAGGATATCAGCACCATTGAAAATGGCTGCACAACATGCTGCTGCTGTTCCCCAAACCCTTTTTTTGCGTCTGGTTGATGTAAAATATGGCCGATGAAGCTCTTACGAGATACTCCCACTAAGATTGGACAGTTTAGTCTTCGCAATTCTGGCAAACGCCGTAAAATTTCTAGATTTTGCTTGTAGTTCTTAGCAAAGCCAATCCCAGGATCAATAATTACTTTCCTTCTAGGAATACCTAAAGAAGTTGCTGCATTTATTCGTTTATCTAAAAAACATCTAATTTCTGCCATTAAATTTTTATAGTTTCCATACTGTTGCATTGTTTGCGGGTTTCCGCGTATATGCATGATTACAATGGGTATTTGGCATTTGGCAATAACTGGCAACATTTCTGAATCAAAGCTACCCCCAGAAATATCGTTAATTATATCTGCCCCAGCTAAAATGGCAGCTTTTGCCACTTCTGCACTAGTAGTGTCAATAGAAATAGGAATAGAACTTTCTGCACGAATAGCTTCCACAACAGGTATTACTCTATCTAGTTCTGTATCCAAAGGAATCTGTTCTGCTCCCGGTCTGGTAGACTGACCACCAACATCTATAATATCTACTCCTGCCAATTCCATTTTGCGGGCATGATCTAAAGCCCTGACCACTGAGCTAAAATCGCCACCATCACTAAAACTGTCAGGAGTTATATTTAAAACACCCATTAAATAAGTCCTCTGTCCCCAGGAGAAACATTGACCGCGAACAATTAAGTTATTGCTCATGCTATTTATATTTCAAAGTTTATGTAGTAGCAGGAAAGAGGAGAGTGTTCAGTCAGTCCACCAAAACTTTCCTTACCATCAAAAATATCTATAAATTAGGCTTTTATACATTAAGCAAATTGTATTCTTTTGACCAATATTTAAGGTCTAGAAGAAGAGGAATATTTCAGACAATTGAGGATTTCTCAATTGTCTCCAGTTATGATGAGAGTATTGCTCTCAAAATTTAGGTATAGAAGCCTTGTTTATTCCTTATTTGTAATTAACAATGCGTGCAAAACTCAAAGGTTCTAAACTAGCCCCACCCACTAAAACACCATCTATCTCCGGTTGGGCCATAATTGCATCTATGTTATTTGGTTTTACAGATCCACCATACTGAATTGTCACATTAGTATTTTTTAATAAAGAACGAATTAAACCAATGATTTGATTAGCTTCTTCTGGCTCACAAACTTCACCAGTGCCAATAGCCCAAATTGGCTCGTAAGCAATAACTAAATTATTTTGGTCTATACCAGTTAAACCTGTTTTAATTTGATTAATAATTAGGGATTCTGTATCTCCTGCATTTCTTTGTTGCTTAGTCTCACCTACACACAAAATAGGTGTTAAACCATTTTTCTGGGCAGATATGAGGCGAAGATTGACCGTTTCATCTGTTTCCCCAAAGTACTGTCGTCTTTCACTATGACCCACGATAACATAGCGTACTCCTATTTCCTGCAACATCGCCCCGGAAATCTCACCTGTATATGCCCCACTTGATTCCCAGTGAACGTTTTGCGCTCCTAATTGGACACGGCTATCATATAAAATGTCAGATAAGATATTTAAGTCTGTAAATGGAATGCATAGCACAACTTCCCTATTAGTGGGTGTTTTCCCCAGGTTAGGCAAAAACCCTTGGATAAATTCCTTGGATTCTTCCTGGTTTTTGAACATTTTCCAGTTACCAGCAATAACAATTTTCCGCACGGGTAATTTAGTCAATATCCTAAATAAATGTATTTGTCTATTTTTGACTGGTTATTAATATTGGATAACTTTCACTGTTACTTAAAGTACATGTGAGATTTTTCCAACAGCTAACCAGAAGATGTCTGTGAGTTTCTTTTTTTCAAAATACCAGATTGGGTGACAAGGATGACATTTTACGGGTAATTTTTCTATTATGGAAGTTCAGGAACATGGAATATTACATTGTTGATCTACACGCTGCGGTAACTACATGGTCTAAAATCTAATGTCCAATAATACCAACTACTACAGTTCTTATATTAAAGATAATCATCAACTAGAATGGCAAGAAGAGTTAGAGAATGCAATCTCTAGTTTTGATGAAATACAAACACAACTCAACTACCAAAGTGCACAGACCGCACTCCAAAACTTAGCTAATAAGTTGGATTTAACACTGAAGGAGAAAGAGGGACTAGAATCA
The DNA here is from genome assembly GCF_000350105.1 of Richelia intracellularis HH01. Lineage (GTDB taxonomy): Bacteria > Cyanobacteriota > Cyanobacteriia > Cyanobacteriales > Nostocaceae > Richelia > Richelia intracellularis. Next base: position 362,391 of record NZ_CAIY01000027.1, on the reverse strand, counting down.
GAAATTGCTGATCTAGACACTATGTTGGGTAAATTGGACAACATGGTTTTACAAATAGCAGCCTTTGGTATGGTAGGTAGGGGGAAGTCTTCTTTACTGAATGCTTTGGTAGGAAAAGAAGTATTTGAAACAGGAGCTTTACATGGTATCACCCGTATTAAGCAAAGGGTAGATTGGCATATTAGTGAGTCAGATATAGGAACATTACAAGTTGCACTATCTGGCCAAGGTAAAGCCCGGTTGGAGCTGATTGATACTCCTGGCTTAGACGAAGTAAATGGCAACACAATGGATACTTTGGCTTATGAGGTAGCACATCGGGCAGATTTAATTCTGTTTATCATTGCTGGGGATATTAATAAATTCGAGTATAAGGCTCTTTCTCAATTGCAAATGGTAGGTAAACCAATATTATTAGTATTTAACAAAGTAGATCAGTATCCAGCAGCTGATCGTGTAGCGATTTATAATTCAATCCGTGATAGTCGGGTACAGGAATTGCTCTCCCCTGATGAAATTGTTATGGCTGCTGCTTCCCCCATGGTGAAAACCTTAGTACACCATCCTGATGGTACTAGGACAATACGTTTGTCTTCTGGGAAGGCTCAAATAGAAGAGTTAAAATTAAAAATACTACAAATTCTAGAACGGGAAGGAAAAGATTTAGTAGCTCTTAATACTATGCTTTATGCTGATAACCTCAACGAGCAAATAGTAAAGCGCAAACTGGTAAATCGGGATATAGCAGCCAATAAATTAATTTGGAAGACAACGATAACTAAATCAGTAGCAATTGCTCTTAATCCAATCACAGTTGTTGATATTATCAGTGGATTGGTTATTGATGTAGTTATGATTATTGGGCTATCAAAACTTTATGGAATAGAGATGACTGAAACAGGAGCTATAAAGTTACTACAGAAAATTGCCCTGGGTATGGGTGGAATTAGCGCTAGTGAACTACTATCAAACTTGGGATTGAGTTCTTTAAAAACTTTACTGGGTATATCTGCAACAGCTACTGGAGGTGTATCTTTAGCCCCTTATCTATCAGTGGCCTTAACTCAAGCTGCAGTGGCTGGCATTTCTTCTTATGGGATTGGGCAAGTGAGTAAAGTTTATTTGGAGAATGGAGCAAATTGGGGACCAGATGGACCCAAGGCAGTAATTGATAAGATTTTGGCTAATATTGATGAAAAGTCAATTATTAACCGCATTAAGGGCGAATTAAGACATAAGATAAAAATCAATTAATTCTTGTTTCATCCTTTATTTTTTAGTGTATCTAAAGGTTTTTTAATTTGTCTACCTGCAATATATTAATCATTAAGACTAAATGCGAAAGAAATTGCCATAGAAATTAGGAGATAACGAATAACTAAAGGCAAATTAATATTGTCCCAATATTAATTTGCCATAATACTATAGAAAAACTATGACAATAATATTACTTATTGCTGCCTGTCCTAACATTAAGACTTAACCCATTATTATATTTAGGAGCATATCTATCAATAAATAAGCTAGTGGCAGATATTGCTAGACCCTCCTACTATATGAGCAAATGCGACCGGAAAACTTTGTAATTCTGATTACAGCACAAGCACTTCAAGAATATACAAAACTCTAAATTTATAGACTGCTGGGTTCATTTATAATTTATGTATTAATTCAGATGGATATTGCCAATAAAATTGTATTTGCTTAGCATTTTAGGTCAGCTTTTTTATATAGTGTAGTGGTTGTTTAAATTGGGGATTTAAAGCTCAGGGTAGCTATTCATCTGTAATATTTCATTATTGTGTATGAGAATATTCTAATAACTATAAAAAAATTGTTATTACCACAATTATATGCCTAACTCAGAAGTATTTACCCAATCAATTGAAATCCAAGCTGACCTAGAAGTGGTAGAAAATTGTATTACTGACATAACTTTGATCCACCAATGGCTGAATCCAGTTCTGTGTTGTGAACCCCTAGACAAATGGAGTATGGATTTAGGTAATCAAGCTAACTTTATAATTAAAATACCAATTATTATGCCTACTTTACTAAGTACTGTTGTAGTAAGAGAAGCAGGTCTATTAGTTTGGGAGTTTAGTGGTTTTTTTACTGGGCGTGATCACTGGGAATACCAAACCATTATAAATGGCACTCTTTTGTTAAATCGGTTTGAATTTCAAATCCCTAATCCCTTCGTCTTTTGGGGCTTCAATGCTTTTGCTCGGGGTTTAACTCGAACAGATATGCAAGTACAGTTGCAACGAATTAAAATTATTGCCGAGGCAATACAGTCAGACTATAAGTAGTAACAGTGAAACATCCTTACTAAGCTCCAAGTTAAAACAGAGTAAACACTTGCATACGAAAAAAATCCTACTATATAAGATTTTAGGTCAGTATTTGTACATAGGTTAGAAATTGCTCTTTATCTCAATCAAAATAGTTATCCTAAGGACTTCCGATTTTTATATAATTGTCCAGAAATAACTGCAACAAATCTAAATATTCTGTTACATAAGGATGGAGAAGAGTTACATAATCCTTGGTAAAGGAAAGTACTGCTTATGGGAGCTTCACTTGAGAATCATCAACCACATGAGGTTGTAATTGTTGGTGGTGGCTTTGGTGGACTGTATACAGCAAAGGCACTAAAAAATGTCAAGAATGTAAATGTTACCCTAATTGATAAACGTAATTTTCATTTATTTCAGCCACTTTTATATCAAGTTGCTACTGGCAGCTTATCACCTGGGGATATTTCCTCACCCTTACGAGCAGTACTCAGCAAAAGCAAGAATACAAAAGTATTGCTAGGAGAAGTCAATGATATCGATCCAGAAGCACAAAATGTAATAATGGGGGACAAACTTGTTTCTTATGACACATTAGTTGTGGCTACAGGTGCAAGGCATTCTTACTTTGGTAATGATCATTGGCAGAAAGAGGCCCCTGGCCTGAAAACTGTGGAAGATGCGATCGAAATTCGTCGGCGTATATTTAGTGCTTTTGAAACAGCAGAAAGGGAAACTGATCCAGAGAAACGTAAAGCTTTATTAACTTTCCTGGTTATTGGTGGTGGCCCTACAGGTGTGGAGCTATCCGGGGCAATTGCAGAGTTAGCATATAAAACCCTAGAAGAAGACTTCCGCAACATAGACACTTCAGAAACGCAAATTTTATTATTACAAGGGGGTGAGCGTGTTCTCCCATTTGTTTCACCAGAGTTATCTCAAGCAGCAGCAGATGCTCTCCAAGCACTAGGTGTAGAAGTACATACGAAAACTAGGGTGACAAATATTGACAACGAGATTGTTACTTTTAAACAAGATGATAAAGTTCAACAGGTTTCCTCGAAAACCATATTATGGGCAGCAGGGATTCAAGCATCACCCATGGGCAAAATTCTTGCTAAGCGCACAGATGCAGAATGTGATCGTGTGGGACGAGTAATTGTTGAACCAGATTTGAGTATTAAGGGACATAAAAACATTTTCGTTGTTGGAGATCTAAGTAATTTCTCTCACCATAATGGCAAGCCTCTCCCTGGTGTAGCACCAGTCGCCACACAGGAAGGCGAATATGTTGCCAAGTTAGTTAAAAAACGTTTGCAAGGACACAACACAATAGGGAAATTCAAATATAATGATTATGGTAACTTAGCTATGATTGGACAGAATGCAGCTGTTGTCGATTTAGGTCCAGTTAAGCTGACAGGCTTTCCTGCATGGTTGTTTTGGTTGTTTATTCACATCTACTTCTTAATTGAGTTTGATAGCAAAATATTGATCATGCTCCAGTGGACTTGGAGCTATCTCACACGTAAACGTGGTTCAAGGTTAATTACTGGCAAGGAGTCTTTGGCATTAGCCAAGGTCATTACCCATCAATCAAGGATGGAAAGCTAATAAGCTCCTAAACTAAATTATTTAGTGCTTCTTTTGAAGGAAATTATTCTTTCCTCACAAAACTACATCAAAAATGCTTGCTATACATCCTAATAGTTGTGGGGTTATCCTCATAGTAGGGGGGTTATCCTCCCTTACTAGTCCATATGGTTAATATTATATTTCCCCTGAAATAAATCATGCTTAAAGCTACTATCTATCTTTGATGCTACACCTACGTTATTTAGAACTGGACTTCAATATTCAGCTCAAGGAACATTCTGACTTGAATTTGGGCTATAATATTAATAATTTATGTACTGATATATTAATTGTAAAATTTGGCCCAATAACCATTAGGACTTGAACAGTTATGTATTGTGTTTAATTTTAAAATTTCACTGTCCAAACAACACAGAGGAACTAGCCGATACTATTACTCAATCCCCTGTATTAGCATTGCAATTAACAAGAAAAATTTATAATAAATTTTGCCTCAACAAGTTTATTAATTAATATTTCCCCGGAAAGCAACAATAGAACACAAGTTACTAACCTGACAAAGTACCTGAAACTAAGTGCTTTCCTGCCAATCATAAATCCTATCTAACTGTTCCAGGGTAATTAAACCATACTGCCACAAAATCATGGGCAAAGGGCCAGGATCTTGCTCGCAATGCCTGAGAGCTACTGAAATATAAGCTGTAGAAATAGCTAAATCTTCCTGAAGGAAATTAATTAACCCAGAATATGTTGATGGTAGCATTTGTATCTCACCTCCCTATGCAGTGTGTATTATGATGCATAACATCCAAAAAATGTGTTTATAAATGGCCAGTATTTAATCTGTCACTGTAACTTAAATTACTTGAGTAAGTGTAAAATAATTACACTCTGAAAATGACAGAAAATAATGCCTCAGAGAAAACATACGGAAACTAAACGGATTTTCCCTGACTTCCATAATATTTTTTACTTATTATTAATACTAGCTATATCTTGTTGGATGGTGAATTAGTAATACTGAAAGCAACCAAGGCTCTATAACCCGTATAAGCTTTTTATACCAGCTAATATTTACCTGTGCACTAAAAGCATCGATTCTTGCATTACCAAATATGATGATTTTCACCAGTTTTAGGTAACAACAAATTACAAGTAACTAACTCAGTATCTTATCTTATACCTAAAATCAATTTTTTTACCAAGGTTTATTTGAATTTCTCTGAAGAAAAAACTCTGAAGTTTTTAAGGGAAAGAGTTTCCAGCTGTGAATGCAAACTAGTCTATCTAAGTAATAAATCGTACTAAAGGTAATCAATTGTTACTTTATTTCCTGGCTCTAATCTTAGCTCAGCTGCTCTGCCAGCACGGATTTCAATAACATCACTGATTGGTGTATTGGAACTACTGCTAGGGCATCGTTCCTTTTTACATGGAGGTACAGAAGCAGCAATCGCTTTGATTCTACCTTTATATATAAATACTATATCTAAGGGAACAGGAACGTTTTTCATCCAGAAACTAACTGGTTGGGGGGGGGAGAATGGAAATAGCATTCCCCTATCATGAGGTAAAGCTTGCCGGTACATCAATCCCATAGATTTTTGCTTGGGTGTTATGGCAACTTCCAGTTGAACTTTTTGACCTCTGGGAAAGCTTGCAATTGCAGAAACTGGCAATTTCTGACCCATCTTTTTAGGAATTGATTTTCCAGAATCAATGTAAGTTATAGGTAATTTACCCTGTGTTTGATTAGAACAGCTAACCACCAGTAAAGCTAGTAGGATGATCCAGAAAAAAGGAAACTTGCGAATCATAACTGTGTTTATATTCTGAACTGGTGGCTGAGCAGATCGTTTTGAGTTAAGGCAAAATTGGGATTTTAGATTCAATTGCGTTATTCTCCCATAGAAGAATTCTATAAAAAGGCGAAAAAATAGAACAGGGAAAAAATGAGGGCTTTGAGGTCTTAATATAGTAATTGCTATGTTATTTACAAGCGGAAATAAATAATTATGACGTATCCCCTTAAAATTCTTTTTTCCACGACAATTAGAACTTTTAACTTAACTAACTGGAAACTTTAACTTACTAATATAATAACGGCTTATCATTCATTACTCCGTAAGATATGGTTGATTATCTAATTTTTCTGGCAATTTTAACATCAACTTTTTCCTTACTTGCTTTGGGACTGAATTTACAGTGGGGTTTTACAGGATTAATTAACTTCGGCCATGTAGGATTTATGACCTTAGGTGCTTACGTAACCGTATTACTAAGCCTTAAAGGTGTGCACATGTTAATAGCAATTCTTGTAGGAGCAAGTATCGCAGCTTTACTAGGTTTAATTATCGGTTTGTCAACTTTACGCTTGCGGACAGACTATTTAGCCATTGTTACTATTGGTTTAGGGGAAGTCATTCGCCTAGTTATTAACAACCAAGAGTTACCTGTGGGAGATAACTGGATATCTGGAGTATTTGGAGTTCAGAATTACCCTATTCCCCTAGTCATAATCCAGCCCAATATATTCTTAAGAATATTTATGATTGGGCTGTTAACTCTGTTAGGAATAGTTACCATATTTGCCCTCTATACATGGGTTTCCTCTGCTAAAAAGCAGCTTAAGACATTTATAGGTAAACATTCCATTTATCAGCAGGAATTTTTGTCACGTTTAATTATTAGTATTTTTTTGGGTTTACTACTCCTGGCCGTTTATATATCTGGGGTAATATCACTGTATAATTACACCCCAAAAGCTGGCCTGTTATTACTCTGTTTGCTAGTACTAGCCTTTGTGTTTTGGCGATTAGAGATTGCTCTGCGATCACCTTGGGGAAGAGTTCTAAAAGCCATCCGAGAAGATGAAGAGGTAGCCATAGCTTTAGGGAAAAATGTTTTTTGGTATAAGATACAATCACTGATGTTGGGGGGAGCAATTGCTGGGGTTGCAGGTGCTTTTTTTGCATGGCAATTAAGTGCAATTTATCCTGATAATTTCCAGCCACAATTAACCTTTGACTGTTGGATTATGGTAATTCTAGGTGGCTCAGGAAATAATATTGGTAGTTTATTAGGGACAGTAATTTTCTTTACTTACAACACTTTGACACGAGAATTTTTACCCAGAATTTTTACTCAATTGAGTGTAGAACAACTAGGTGCATTCCGTATCATGTTTATTGGTCTAGTACTGATTACAATGATGGTTTGGCGACCCCAAGGCATATTAGGGAAGAAGGAGGAACTTACACTTGATAAATAATAATCAGTCTTCCATACCCCTACTAGCTGCTAGTGGACTTTGCAAAAGTTTTGGTTGTATAAAAGCAGTTAATAATGCAGAAATTAAAGTACAATCTGGCAGTATTACTGGTTTAATAGGTCCCAATGGTGCTGGTAAAACAACCATGTTCAATTTACTATCCAATTTTATTCGCCCCGATAAAGGACAAGTTATCTTTGATGGGAAACCTATCCAGCAGCTAAAAAGCTATACAATCGCCCAACGAGGACTAGTAAGGACATTTCAGGTGGCACGTGCTCTATCAAGATTATCAGTACTAGATAATATGTTGTTGGCAGCCCAGAAACAAACTGGTGAAGATTTTTGGACTGTGCAATTCCAATCACATTTAGTTTTGAGGGAGGAAAAGAAATTACAAGAAAAGGCTATTTTTCTTCTGGAATCTGTGGGTTTAGCACACAAAGCAAATGATTATGCTGGGGGTTTATCGGGGGGACAACGGAAACTTCTAGAGATTGGCAGAGCCTTGATGGCAAATCCACAGCTGATTTTATTGGATGAACCAACAGCAGGAGTTAACCCTAATTTAATTCGGGAAATTTGCGATTGTATAGTGGCTTGGAATAAAAATGGTATGACTTTTCTAATTATTGAACATAATATGGAGGTGATTATGTCTTTATGTGATCAGGTGTGGGTATTTGCAGAAGGACATAATCTGGCAATTGGGTCTCCTGAGGAGATTCAAACCAACTCACAAGTTTTAGAGGCTTATTTGGGTAAATAAATTAAGAATATTAAGTTATATAGAAAACACTGAAAACATCACCCATTTTTTGAGGGTATCTTGTGTTTTTATTTGGTTTTTTGTGATGTTGGCAATTAATCAGAGATTATCAATCATTATTCAAAAGCCCAGAAATTTCCTCAAATTTCACTTTGATTTATATTATGGCCAGGCAACAAGTACAATTACTAACCCCTAATAACTTTTCAGGTATTCTCCTATGATCTAATTTACAAGGAAGATAATATTTTTACCTGTCGAGCGACAATCACCTGATAAAAACTCGACAGGATAGTTGCTTAACTTGATAGATATTAAAAGATAAAATGGTAGTAGCTCTTACTTAAATAATAGATATGTGTAGATGTGTCATTAGTAACATAAATACATGTATAAAAAACTTTAAGTGTTTCTTTTCCTACAAAACTTACGCTCACTATCATGATCTGGATATTGCCAGGAATAGGCAAAGTGACTTACTCCAGAGAGTTGGGTGGAGAATTTTCGTAAAGCTTGCATCTGTAATTCTAGAGGTGGGCGATTCTTTATAGAAGTGCCCCAATTACCAACTAAGGCAGGAACTATCTTCGTATCTGATTTTGCTATACTTAAAACCCTTTGTACCTCTGAAATTATACAATTGTTGCTTCCACAATTAGCATAGGCCATGGGATGCCATTCCATATTACTGGGAAACCTATCCCAGGGTTGCAAACGGGAATCATATCCTCTACCTATTCTCTTATTGCCGTCAGGGAAGAAAACTACTCCAGTCATAATCCCTTTTTGTTGTGCAGGATAAGCAGCAGAAGAAAGAAAATCTATAATACCCTGCATAGCGTGAGCAACTGATAATTGCCATAACTCCCATTGTAATTGTGGCTGTTGATTCTGTGGCAACTGGATAACTCTTTTTCCTTGAGCAACAACTCTACCTTGCCACATTGGTTCTCCTTCTCTGAAATAAAGCTTATTAACATAAGCTATATCTGCCAAGGTGACATATCCTTTTCTTAAAAAACGGTAGATTAGTTCTAACCCTTTATTATTCTTTGCCCTTTGAAATAATACTCTTTGTGTAGCTTTAGTATATAACCATAAATCAGTAACTTTAGTTGAAACAGAATCAGATCCAGTCTGACGAGGATAGCGTATGTAGTCAAACAAAATCCCGTCAGGATTATATTGGAGGATTTGTTGTACTAAATTATAGTAATCTGTTCTTGCTTGCTGGTTATACGGATCTACAAACACCTGGGAACCATTGTCAAACATATAGAGGCTGGTTTGACCCTTGCCATTGCGAGCAATTACCCCTTGTCTATCTTTCTTTTGGGTATAACTATAACCAAAATTGGTGCTAAACATCCAGGCATATACCTTGAGTCCTCTCTTTTTACCTTTTTGAATGGCTACAGAGAGCAAATCAACTTTTTCTATATCTTTCCCCAAAACTATCGAAGGCCAGGCAGTAGTATTTTTGGTAGAAGGTAAAAGAACACGACCATTATAAAATGATTCTATGTAGACTTGATTATATCCTTTATTTATAATTCGATCCATAATTTTATCGATCATACCTAGTTGGGTATCACAAGGATATAAACGTAGCCAAATTGCTTGCACTTGAGGCCAAGTATGATCACGACATTCTTTTACTGCTTGGGAATGTTGTTGTACTAATCGAAGATAGCGTTTTTGAGCATGCAAATCACCTTTGAATGTAGCAATTCGCAAATTCCGTTTGGTTCTTACCTCTTCTGGGACTACATGACAATATTTATTTAATATTGTCTTGACTTGCTGATTACCATTCTTGGAAAATAACAATACAGCAGCAAATAATATTACAAACAAGTGTTGCCAGAATAATATTTTTGTTGTCAAAAGTTTTATGCAGGACTTAAACATAAATATCCAAGCAAAGTATCGAATCTGTAAGAATTTGCCTTTACATACAACTAATATGTATAAAGCCCTCATTAGTAAATAAAGTTGAAGGCTAATATCTATTTATCTGTCTTAGGATATGTAAGCTAGCAAAAGTCAATTTACAATATATAAAATTACAAAATTTCAAAGATTTTTACTGTTTTTGAGCAACATTCTCTAAATTTATTATATTTTCAAAAAAACTAGTTCTATAATTACATTTTAACAGTATATTCCTGATAGTCTCTAAGTGATTTGTTGTAATAAATACCTTGTAAATAATACTAGAGTATAAAAAATATTTTCTTCATTGAGGATATGAAAGACCCTCTTTATTGTAGATTTAAGCATTTCACTATAATCCAAAATACATTTTATATTTGAAGGCGATTTATTCAGAAATAGTTAGATCTCAAAAATCAGAAATAAAATAGAGGAATCTTTTTACTTTTTATACAATTAATTAAGCATGAGACTAAACTATTCTAGAATATCTATAAGTATATAATTAGTGCATAAGACTGAACCGTATAAGTATATTTAGTTAATATGAAATTTATTTGCCTAAAAATATCAAAGCAGGTTTTACAATCGCCAAGATATAATAATTTTATTAACTATTATTGAAGTCTACAAAATAAAATTAAATTGCTACATATTTTACTCAAATAAATTATTATCAATAACTATAGATTGATATCTCAATTTCCATTCTTTTTCTCTTAGAATTATTTTTTATATGCAGATTTTATTATAGGAGTGATAATAACATTATCATATCTTTTAGCCTTCAATAAAACCCACATAGAGTTCAAATAGCTGCAGAAGTTTTTGATATGCAATAACCCTGAGTTTATCTTAATTGTATTTAAACCTTCTTACTCTGTTATGTTGTCAAGCACTTACAATTATATATTTATGTTTTAATTTAATAATTTAGTTCCTCTAATTCTGTTCCTTATGAGGTTTCACATGATGTTCAATTACATCAATCATAACTCTCTCAACCCCATCAAAACGCTCAATGAATTGTTCTATATTGTTTAACTTACATTCTGGCAATATCATTTTCTTACCCAAAGTATATTCTAAAATACCTTGTAATCTATGCATCCAGTAATGGGCCTGGGCACGGTCTATATCAAATAAAATTCCTGCTACGTAAAATGTTGGGTAACATTTAAAGTAGAACAAAATATAAAATAATTTTTCCTGGGGATTACATAACCTGGCTTTACGTCCACCTCCTAAAGCACGCTGACGTGGAACAGAAAGTATCTGCTGTTCATAGATATTACTAAAAGTAACTAATAAATTCTCAAAGGTATTTCTGTTAAATCCTGTCATTGCTAGCATTAGTCTCTCTTGCTTTAAGACCCGCTCAATGTTTAGCATTTTTCTCATGGGGTTAATAAATTCCTAAATACTATTTTTTTATTTCCCAACGAATAGACTACTATAAGATAGTATCAGTAGTCTATTTGTTTGTGGTTTATTTATATTCTAAGAAAATTATTGGGAAAAAAGTTAGATTTTAAGTTGAAATAATGCTCGTTTTCTAGAGTTAATTCATCAGGAAATTAAACATGTTCAAAATCGCATTTTTAGAAAAGTTATAGAGAATATTAATTTCCGGAAATTATTACTAATTTATATTCTATTTATTGATGTTGACGTATTGATAGACTTTATTATTCGTGGTGTTTATTATTTGTATCCTAATTCTAAGGATATTGGTGAAAATATCCATATTATTATCTATCTGTTTTTTTTAGAGTGCTCTCGTTTTTTTACCTGATACAAAACGGTGTAGAAAAAAATTACTAAACTGGATTCCTAGAAGCTCAAAACGGCACATGGAAATAATCATTCTTATTCTCAAGACAAAAATTTCGAGGGATTTACAAAAAATACTTGGCATTTTAGATTATAACTACCAAGATTGAGAATTACAGCCATATAGTAATAATATGTAAATCACAGTAGGGGTAGATGGTCTTATATATATAAATGTTTTGATGTTACTAATTTAATTCTTTTTGGGATAGTTTATATATGAATTAAAAAATAATATATTTCAGACTAATTCTCTTCCACAATTTTATGTATTTTTTGTAAAATTTGACACCTTAACCGGTCTGTTTATATTAACAAAAAGATGGATTCAAATTTCAATATTAAATACTGCTCAGATAGTACAACAAACATATTCTTATTACAAGAATTCTTAGCAGTTATTGGGGCAATTCAACTATTATTCTGGTGAGATCATATATATATAAGATAAGTAAACTCCTTCCAATTATCTATTTCTACCTTATGCAGAGATGCCAGCCTTTCAGGTGTTTAGTTTTAAATATAAACTAATATCCATTTCCTTAAAATAATTAATATTTTACTATCTTACATATTATCCTATATAAACTTTCAGCTATTTTTCCCTGAATCCTACCTACGTTTTTTGGTAGAATTGTTAAACCTCTAAATTAATAATTATCTAAAAGTTATCTATTCACAATTCTGCTTTAGGCCTAAGATCTAAATTTTAACGAATAAACTTAAGTATAGACAATGATTCTATAAGTTTTATCTTTTTACTTTTATAGCTTAAAGTTATTTTGTAATGAATTTTTGGGAATATTAGTATATTGACTCCACTTTATCTACTAAACTCAACTATATCCGTTCTATTTTTCTCTGGATATCTTAGTGATTTTCTCAGTTATTATATTAGTATTCTTACTCAGAGTAACAATAAAACATAATTAAATTTTATATTTGATATAACTACTGAGCGTCTATTGACTTTTCATAATTAAGGCATCTTCACCATTTTTCACCATTTAATACTTGTAATGAGGCACTGGTGAGTTTATCACCGGGTAAACTTCCTATAGCTTTCTTTACATCAGAGAAAGGCTAGATACCTGTTCTTAAATAACAGTTTTTATAAAATATTATTCCTGTAATATGATGGGACGGAATTAAAGTAATTCTTTTGCTTCTCAATTCCCAATCTATATTAATCAATAAAATGCCACCCACATCAAAAACATTTTTACATCTATCTCAAGGACAACTTAAGCTCTTCGAAAAATGTCCTCGCCAGTTTCAGTATACTTATTTAGAACAGTTATATTCACCCAATAACCAAGAGCATGAAGAATTGCAAAATTTGGGTAGTTCCTTTCACTTGTTGATGCACCAGCAGGAGATAGGTTTACCGGTTAGTAGTTTTCTTCAAGCAGATGACCAATTACAAAGATGGATGTCTAATGTAATAGAAATTGCACCGGAAATTGTTCATCCTAATGTTTGTGGTGAAACTTCTCGATATAGTGAGCACTCTCGAATGTTGCAAGTTGATGATTATTTGCTCACGGTTATCTATGATTTATTAATTGTACAGAAAAATAAAGCACAAATAATTGATTGGAAAACTTATCCAAAACCACCTAATAAAATCTACTTAGGACAAAATTGGCAAACTCTTCTTTATCTATATGTTTTAGTAGAAACTAGCCACTATCTACCAGAGGATATTTGTATGACTTATTATTTTGTCCAATATTTAGGAAAACCCAAAAGTATCAATTTTAGTTATAGTCAAACCCAGCATAAAAAAACTGAGGAAAAACTTAAACAGCTGTTAGATAAGCTAAGTGAATGTTTGATAAAATACTCTCAAGGTGATATGTTTGCCCAGGTTCCAGAAGGAGTAAAAGTTTGTAAACATTGTCAATACTCCACCAGATGCAGACGTGTGGCTTTTCCACAAGAGCGTACTATATTCCCGGGATCCAATGCTGAAACAATGATTTCAGAGGATTATACAAACTTGCCGAGTATAATTTCCATTGAGGAAGTCACTTTGTAATTTAGCAGAAAAGTTAATGGTTAAGGATGTAAGAGAAAGAAGATCTACAATAAGCTGAATAAAAAGACTTAATAATCCTAATTCATAATCACTTGAGGTTAAGTCTTAGAGAATAATTAGAATGTTTAAGAGGTACTTGGTTTATCATTATTTTTGTACATTTTAAATTGGTCATCGTGAATATAAAACTATTACAAAATTTTTTGACTTAACAATAATTGAACTAGTTAGACTTACATCAGATTAAGTATGTTAATAGCCAAATCATACTTTATGATACCATCGAAAATATAAACCTATTAATATTTGTTTGTTTATAATCACAATAACTGAGGAAATTAATAGGCACAGCTTTTACATGGATTAGCTTCTTGATAGAACTATTAGAATTTTTTTATGGAAGAGCAATGGTTGATTAACCAAACAAAAGAACCTCCAGATTGGTTTATAGAAGTAGTAAAACAGTATAATCCCACTTTTAAAAAGTATTATGGGGCACAACTTCTGTGGCAAAGGGGAATTAGAACTATATCTCAACTTGATTCATTTATCAATTTCCATAGTTATCAGCCTGCTAGTCCTTGGGAATTCGGGCAAGAAATTCGGTTGGCAGTAAGAAGGTTACAGTCAGCATATAAAAATCAGGACAAAGTAACAATTTGGGGAGATTTTGATGCTGATGGTATTACTTCTACTGCCGTACTTTGGGATGGTTTAGGACAGTTCTTTACACAGAAAAATAATTTAACTTACTATATTCCCAACCGTTTGACAGAATCCCATGGACTTAATTATCTGGGTATTGATAAATTAGCTCAAGAAAACTGTCAGTTAATTGTTACCTGTGATACTGGTAGCACGAACATCAATGAAATTATTTATGCAAAAGCCCGGGGTATAGATGTAATTGTTACGGATCATCATACTCTCCCAGAATCTAGGCCACCGGTTACAGCTATTGTAAATCCCCGATATCTATCACAAGACCATCCTTTATACCATCTTTCTGGCGTGGGGGTAGTATATAAACTTATTGAGGCAATGTACGAAACATTACCTAGTATACCTAAGCAACCTATAGAAGACTTGTTAGATCTAGTTGCTATAGGGCTAATTGCAGACTTGGTGCAATTGAGTGGAGACTGTCGCTACTTAGCACAGTTTGGAATCCAGAAACTCTTGGAAGACTTTAAAAAAAACCGGAAGCAAGACGAAGACCTGGAGTGGGAAGACTATTAGAATTATGTCATGGGAGTGGTGATCGACCCACAGATATTTCCTTTGGTTTAGGTCCTAGAATTAATGCTGTAAGCCGGATTCAAGGTGACTCTAGCCTATGTGTTGAATTACTGACAAGTCGTAACCATCAACAGGTTTATGAATTGGCAGAAATCACTGAGTTAGCAAATACCCGTCGCAAGTCATTACAGAAAAATGTGGTGCAACAAGTTCAACACAAACTTAGCCACATAGATTTATCTACAACTAGTGTCATCGTCTTAGCTGATTCTCAATGGGCAACGGGGGTATTGGGATTAGTTGCTGGGCAGGTGGCACAAGAGACAGGCCGCCCAACAATTTTATTAAGTTTGGGAGGGAAAAATGATATCCTAGCTAAAGGATCAGCTCGCTCCATTAATTCAGTCGATCTATATCAGTTAGTTAGCGAACAAGCACATTTATTACATAGTTTTGGGGGACATCCCTTTGCTGCAGGCTTAAGCTTAAAAGTGGAAAATATTCCCCTCTTTACTCAGGCGATAAATCAAAAGTTACGGCAAAATTTGGACATTTTAACCTCAAAGTTGACAGTGACAGCAGACTTAAAGGTAACAGTTGCAGATTTAGGAAGGGAATTATTCACACAATTAAAGTTATTAGAGCCATATGGTATAGGTAACCCCGTCCCCAAGTTATTAATTCAAGATTGTTGGTTTGAGAATATTTGGCATCGAAACCAGCAAGATTTGAAAGGGAATAAGGTTCAGTATATTAAAACTGATTTTTGTGTTCGGGATAACTCTACCAATATAAAATTTCCTGGTGTATGGTGGGGACATTACAAGGATGAATTACCCTTAGGAAAATGTGATTGCATATTTGAATTAGACTATAACACCTATAAAAATCGCTATGAAGTCCGGATAATCAACGTGCGTGCCAGTAAGAAGTCTTTTCTAACTCAAACATCAGCAAAAATTGTTGATTGGCGTAATTGTTCTACATCTTTTTTGGAAAATAGTCAGGAATTACCTTCAAACACTCTATTGCTAAGCGAATGTCCTTCCAGTTGGAATGATTTGCAGGTTTGGATAGAGAGAAATCTATATAATCAACAGATATTAGCAATAGCTTGGAATGAACCAAAACAAAAATCACCTGTTCAAATTTGGATAACTTTGGTGGGTCTTGCTAAATACCTCAGTCATAACCAAAAATTAGCTCCTCGTATCCAGATCTTAAAAAAATTACAAATTAGTGATCAATGCTTGCATTTTGGTATTCAAGCACTAAATTCCTGCGGTTTTGATGTTAAAAGCCAAGAAAATCACCTGAAAATTATGCAAAGTCACCATAATTTATCGAGCACTTCAGAGAACGAAATTTGTCAATTCTTAGCTGCAATCCATGAAGAGCAATTTCAACAACAGTATTTTTCTCAGGTAAGTGTATCAACTATTCAAGCCATGATATTTCCAAAAGTTATCAGTGCCTCATAGATTTTTTACTATGGATATTAAAGTTAGAAATCTAATTATTGAACCTAAAAATTTTTTTTGCAAGGTTTAAATCAAGATATTAGGTTTGATTTTTCTAAAATTTTAAAATATTAAAGTATTTATGGCTTTTACAATTTTTAACAAAACTTAATCATGATTCATGCATTAGTTGATACTGTTAGGAATGAAATATCAAAAGTATTCATACTCAACTATGATTATTGCCTACATGAATTTCTTTCAGTTTAATGAATATCTCGTATTTAATATCATTTCCATTTTATGTTTACCAAACTTCTGGTTTCCATGAATTCCCAGTAAATTTAACACTATCTTCGTTGCAGTAAATACTTTCGTTAGAAGGCATTTACATGAGAAGGTTTTTATAATTGATATAATTACAAGAATAGTAAATACTTTATAAACTTTCATGATAGAAAGCATAAAGCCATATTTGTTATTAGTCAGGTTGGTTTTATAAAGTTTTATAAAACCAACCTGACTAATAACAAATATTTAAACCAACATTCCAATTTAACTTTTATTAACCAACAATGATATGAAGACATAGAAGAGTTTTCCTAACCTTAGTCTTAAGGGTGGGAAAACCACCCCAAACTCTTAAACTTTAAACTTATTAGTAATCCGTTTCATAGCCTCTTCTACATTTCTTCTACTATTGAATGCAGAAATACGAAAATAACCTTCACCTGCGGAACCAAAACCAGAACCGGGTGTGCCCACCACATTAACATTTTGCAGCAGCTCATCAAAGAAATCCCAGCTAGATAAACCATGAGGAGTTTTAACCCATACATAAGGTGCATTTATGCCCCCATATACTTGTAACCCTGCAGTAGTAAGTTTCTCCCGGATAATTCTAGCATTTTCTAGATAAAAGTTAACCAATAATTTAATTTGTTCCTTTCCAGCTTCCGAATAAACTGCTTCTGCACCTCTTTGAACAATGTAGGAAACACCGTTAAATTTAGTTGATTGACGGCGATTCCACAGCTTCCATAACTCCACATAAGAATCATCAGCAGCCTTAACTTTTAGGGCTTTAGGTACAATTGTTAGTGCACAACGAGTTCCTGTGAACCCTGCATTCTTGGAAAAAGAACGGAATTCAATAGCACAATTCTTTGCTCCAGGAATTTCATATATAGAATGAGGTATAGTGGGATTAGTAATAAAGGCCTCATAGGCAGCATCAAAAAATATAATTGATTCGTTTGCCCTGGCATAATCTACCCAGACTTGTAAGTTTTCTTTAGTTGCAACTGCCCCTGTCGGATTATTAGGGAAACATAGATAAATTAAATCAACTTTTTGTGCAGGAATGGCTGGCGTAAAGTTATTTTCTGTGCTTATTGGTATATATACTAGACCCTCATAGCTACCATCGTCATTACCAACTCCAGTATTGCCTGCCATAACGTTTGTATCTACATACACAGGATAAACTGGGTTCGTTACTGCAACCGTATTATTTTTACCAAAAATATCAAGAATATTACCTGTATCGCATTTAGAACCATCAGATACAAAAATTTCTGATGCATCAATATCACATCCCCGTAGTTGAAAATCCTGAGCAGCGACCTTCTCTCTTAGCCAAGTATAGCCTTGCTCTGGACCATAACCTCTGAAAGAGGAGTGATTGCCCATCTCTTCCACTGCCTGAATCATTGCTATACGACAAGCTTCTGGCAACGGTTCAGTCACATCACCAATACCAAGTTTAATGATGGGGGCATTGGGGTTCAATTGAGTAAAAGTATTAACTCTACGAGCAATTTCCGGAAACAAGTAGCCTGCTTTGAGTTTTAGGTAGTTATCATTAATAGTTGCCATATTAAGCTGTTACAAACACTATAGATAAACAGCTTATATTATTTTGGATTTTAGATCGGGTAATTAATACTTTTTCCTAATTTTTAATATTCTAAGACTAAAGTCATCATAATCATTACTACTAGTGCCACTAATCATAAAATCAAATAGTAGGGTGATAGAAATACTGATTTATGATATTGATAAATGATGATTGCTGATATTTGTGAGCACCAACTTTATCCTAATTCGATTTCAAATGCCATGAAAATACAGTAAATTTTTTCAAACCTAAAAATTAAGTAATGGTAATATAGAAGCAATCCTCATAACTAATCTAAAGTATTTGGTTTAGGGGTAGACTATTAGTAAGAGAGTCTGCTAAATAAAAGAATCATGATAATTCAGGCCACTCGAAAAGCAGATATATGTATTATTTCTATTCAATATCTGCTAGATGTCGTAATATATAGAAAAGATAAATTTCAGGCTGATACCATGTTTTTTTATAAAAATTAATCGATGATAAAACAAAAACTACTCAATATTTTTTCACATGCTTTTCAATTTGATGCATATAAATCTAAAGCTTAAGAATATTAAAACATATGTAATTCATATATGATATTGAATTGAAAATATAATCGCTAGTGAATTCATAAATAATGTGTACGTATCTATGAGGTTATTATATACATAGTCCAGGCAAAATATTTTTATGGAATTGCTATGAAATTATAATGTAAGACTCATCTTTTAACTTTACCTATATTACAATGATGATGAACAGAACAATCAATAGTACATCTAGCAAACTTTATATGCTGTAATATATGCATCTAGTAAAGGTAATTAGAACTTCTGTTCCATTATCTATCCCTATTTTATAGGGTATAGATAATGTGTATATACAAATTTAACCATACGGATAGAGCTGGTTATTGAGCGTTTACGCTATCCTAGTATTACTTGAGTTTAATTTAAAGAGGAAACGGTTATCGTTACTAAACAAGCCACTAAACAACTAATCAACCATCGCATCAAGTCTGCCAAGGTGCTACTCATCGACCATGAAAATAATAATCGTGGTATGACAGATACCCGTGAGGCTCTAAAACTGGCTGAAGAAGTTGGTCTAGACCTAGTGGTGGTGTCAGATAATAAGGAGATACCAGTAGTCAAAATCTTAGACTATGGTAAACATTTGTATCAGCAGAAAAAACGTCAGCGTCAAACCTCAAAGCCGACAATGAAGGAAGTTAAACTTCGCCCAAATGTTGGTGATTCTGATTATAGTGTGCGTATCAATAGAGCTTTAGAATGGCTAGGTAAGGGTGATTCAGTGAAGTTTCAAGTACGCTTGCGTGGTAGAGAACATCAACATCGAGATCGCGCTACCGAGTTGTTGGAAAGAGTAATTAAAGACCTCAGCGAAGTTGGTAAGGTTCAGTCTTTTGACAAGAGAACTCTAATTCTTCAGCTTGTTCCTGCATAAATATAATTAATGGGAATGGGGATTGGTATTTCTCATCAATTCTCGTCCTACCATGGCAATCTACTTCCATCCCAAGAGAAAAAACACCCACTGTCAACATCTTTTAAGTGTGCAATTACATTAATTAATTGGGTGACTGTGAATTCTACGGAGAATAGTTTGCCTGGTAGCACATTTTTTTGAAATGGTAGGGACAACTGGGTGTTAGTTGTACCTGGGTGTAATGATACCACAATAGTTTTAGGGCTTTTCCTTCTATACTCAATGGCTATAGTCCTGATAAACATATTCAGTGCAGCCTTAGAAGCACGATATCCATACCATCCTCCCAGTTTGTTATCTCCTATACTTCCTATCTTGGCAGAGATACAGGCAAATATACTGGAATCTTGGTGTATAAATAAGGGTAAAAAGTGTTTAGCTAGTAGTATAGAAGTAATACTATTAATTTGGAAGTACTTCAGTAAGTTTTCTTGTTTAGCCTGCCTTAAACTCTTCTCTGGCTTCAACTGTGTATCATGGAGAACTCCCACACAATTGATAACTAAGTGGAGTTCTTTCGTATATTGACTGATTTTTTTTGCACATTTTTCTATCTGGGCTTCATCAGTTACATCCATATAAAAACAAATCAGTTGATTGGGATGAAGTTGAGCAAGAGAAATCAAACTAGTTGCATGTTCCTTTTGATGATATGTAGCATAGACTCTTAGAATTTTTGGTTCTAGTAGTAGTCTCTGTACGAAGCCTAGACCAATACCTTGACCTGCACCAACAATTAAAGCACTGCCTAAATGGATTTCATCAAAAAAAGACATTTTTCAAATAATTTATAAATTTGCATTCCTATAAACTGTAATCACTGAAACATATGGTTTTACTCAGGAAATAGTACTCTCAAAAACCATATTATGACTAACTAAACTCTTAAGCTTTATTCTTTTTCCTTTTTTTATTCTTTTGCTTTTAAGTAAATCTAACACCTCTGCCATTTTATTAGGGGATAAAGACTTTGATCTCTTGGACTCTAGATAATCCCGCATATATTGTCATTGGAATACTTTCAGACATACTTAATCCTATATTTTAGAGTTGTAAAACTTTTTGCTAGTCTGCTAAGCTTGAAATAATTACTCTCTTACTTTAGCTATTTCTATAATCAATCACATCAGTCTATCAGAAGAAACTATAGACACAGTACATTTAAGTTTATATTTATATGTGACATTAGAAGTAATACAAGAAATAAAAACTATTGTCAGCAAGTTTTGAAGTAGCCGAAGTTATATTTTTCTGCTCATTGACTTGTATAGCTATTAAAACTCTGGGATTATCGCTATATTTACCAGTGAGTTGTTTATAATGTCTCTTTCCTTTATTACTTTAGAAACGAAAGAAAACTTTTCTCAAGACCTAATTATTCAAAAACCTCCTTCAGGTATTTCCTTGCAAGGAGTAATTCAAATACCGGGAGATAAATCTATATCCCATCGTGCTTTAATACTAGGATCAATTGCTTATGGGGAAACAGAGATACAAGGGCTGTTATTGGGAGAAGACCCCTATAGCACTGCTAGTTGCTTCCAAGCTATGGGAGCTAAAATTTCCGAATTGAATACAATATCAGTTAGGATAAAAGGTATTGGATTGGGTAATTTGCGAGAACCAGTAGACGTATTAAATGCTGGAAATTCTGGTACTACCCTACGATTAATATTGGGATTATTAGCATCCCATTCAGATAAGTTTTTTACAGTTACAGGGGACACTTCCCTCAGAGCTCGCCCCATGTCCCGAGTTATCCAACCCTTGCAACAGATGGGGGCAGAAATTTGGGGGCGTGGGGAAAATTCTCTGGCACCTTTAGCAGTTCGTGGCAAATCCCTGACATCCATCTGCTACCATTCCCCAATTGCATCAGCACAGGTTAAATCTTGTATTCTTCTAGCAAGTCTGATGACAGAAGGTAAAACAATTGTGACTGAACCGGCACTATCTCGGGATCATAGTGAAAGGATGTTAAAGGCATTTGGGGCCGAACTCACTGTTGATCCTGAAGCTAGGAGTGTTACTCTAAACGGTAGAACTAGACTATATGGGCAAAAAGTGATTGTGCCTGGGGATATTAGTTCTGCTGCATTCTGGTTAGTAGCAGGTTCAATTGTACCTGGTTCAGATATCCTAATTAAGAATGTTGGTGTTAACCCTACTCGCACTGGAGTTTTAGAAGCTCTAGAAATGATGGAAGCAAAGATTACTAGAGAAAATGAGCGAGAGGTCGGAGAGGAGCCAGTTGCTGACTTAAGAGTATTCCATAGCCACCTAAAAGGCTGTGTAATTGCTGGAGATATGATACCTAGGCTAATTGATGAGATTCCAGTGCTAGCTGTTGCAGCAGTATTTGCAAAGGGGAAGACTGTAATTAAGGATGCTTATGAATTACGTGTAAAAGAAAGTGACCGTATTATGGTAATGGTCAAGGAACTAAAGCAAATGGGAGCAAAAATTACTGAATTAGACGATGGAATGGAAATTACTGGTGGTATCCCCTTAAGGGGAGCAGATTTAGACAGTTACACAGACCATCGCATTACTATGAGTCTGGCAGTTGCTGCCCTTAATGCCAAGGGGAGGACTACTATACATCGGGCAGAAGCTACTAATATTTCTTATCCAGATTTTGTCAGTACCTTGCAGCAAGTTGTTATTCAATAAGGGGATAAAAAATAGGCAACCCATATTACTACTTAACTTAACTTTTGTATGATTACTATATTTTACTTTAGATACTTCTAGATAGATAAATAACCATATTAAATTTATTAGTAGGTAATCATCTATTAGTGACTTAGTTAGTGGAGATAATGAAGAACATCCAATTGGTATTGGACTATAGGAAATAGGTATTAGCAATGATCTGTTTTATTAAATTGCTGGCCATAATTAACATGTAAATCATATTTTGCTTCAACACTACTCTGGACTATTCCTGTTATTTCTTCCTGCTAACCAATTGTAGGGTTATTTTATATTCTATTAAGAGATTCTTAATGTCTCTATATTCTGTATTAGGATAATTGCAATCCATTGGAGCCGGTACAAAATGTTAGTTTTATAGTATGTCTAAACTATAGTAGTTATTAATATTTTCTAGTTAATTAGGTACAAAAAGTAACCTCTCTGTTAATATTTGTAGACATACTTTAGACCCTTCTTTTTTGACTTGTATAAAACGGCTGAAATTTGTGATTTTACAATTATTAATTATCTACGAAAATGCCGACTTTTCGTAGATAAAGCCTTTGAAGTTTCTCATTTGTCTATTTTAACTGAAGCGAGTGATCAATAGACGAAATAATTTTGCATAAATATAATATTTATCTGTAATTGAACTTACATTGCTCGGATCTGGAATTATAATTCCAGATGTACTGATATCAGTAGACCATAAACCCTTATTTTTTAGTTTTGCGTCAATACAGGTACTAGATATATACAACTAAGCGTAAGGAGAGATAGAATCTAGCAGACAAGATGCTATAGTTAACACTTGTTTTAATATGTTCTGCCTTTGGGAAAAAATTAGCATCACCATCCTCTATTTGGGGCTCTCCAACAAACACGAATGATATTTGATATTATACGACGAAATGGGTCTAATCCATTAGCTTCAATGTATCCTAGCGTTTTATCTGATGCATTGGTGATTTGATTCCCATTATATATAACTTCTGATGGGTCTATGCCAATGGATTGCAGCATAAGATCTCGGGCTTTATTCGCAAACCTCAGTGATAGAAATATCACCATTACTATTGTTACGGGGAAGTCAATTTCCAGCCAGTTCTAACCAAGAGTACCGGTTAAAACTAATGGGAAGGATACAGTATTACGATCTGGACTCTTATCCAATAACATAAAAACTCCCTTTGACAATCAAATAAGGTATTAAATTTTGAGTGTTAATATATGTTAACGATGTTAAACAATCAATTTAAAGAGAAGGTAAAGCTATATAAATTGCATAGGTAATTATGCAATCAGCTAAGAGGTTGAAAATTTTGAGACTTAATACTTAATACTGGTGAAATTTAGGATTCATATATTGCTAAAAGGGTTACGATCAAATAATAATTTATCATTTTTGAAGTGGCAGGAAATAGCTGATGTTTATCAATGAACTAACACCAATATTTAGGGAATTGGCCAATAACCCCGTTTCTTTTATGGGTGGTTTTGTTTCCGGTGCATTAAAACTCAAGTTAACTGATGATCCTATTCACAGTTGGCTTACCCAACAGACTTGTACAAACAGTAGTAATTCTTCTAGTAATACTAAATATAGTGGCAAGGCTGGCAACCCACAATCTATTTCTATTGACTGACAAATTATAATTAGCAGTCTTTTTTCTGAGTTTTAGGTGCTTAAATAATTATCTTGGGGGTATCTAGCTCCTAAATATTACAAGAAGTATGTTATATCAACATACTTCTTGGTCAGCATTCATGTTTTCCCAAGGTTCTGGTTTTTAGAAACTACCAATAGTCTCAATTTTTAGTAAAAGATCGTGATTACGAGCAAAGCTTGGTCAACCTAGGAAAACGATAATTGTGTTAACTTGTTACGAGCCTTAATCTCAAACATTTTTTACCCTGAGTTCTTTATCTTAAAATACTAGCGAAATTTTCCTTGGGAAACGTCTTAGATATGGTATGAGACAGTTAGAGAATTGTTTTTATACAAGAAATCACAATGTCATCCCCACACCAAATGCATACCAGTGAGGCATTTCATTATAGTGCTAAAGGTAATATCAAAGTTACTAATCGAATTATGGTAGTAGAAGATGAGGAACTCATCAAGGATATGATTGTCCTGGCTTTGGAAGAGGAAGGCTATGAAGCAACCGCAGTTACTGATGGTTGCACAGTTTTAGAATATCTAACCAGTTCGGGATCAAATTCGGGAGAAACTACATTTGACCTGCTAGTTCTTGATTTGATGTTGCCGCAAATTAATGGTTTAGATATTTGTCGTCTGTTGCGGTATCAAGGTAATTCCATCCCAATTTTGATTTTAAGTGCTAAGGGTAGTGAAACTGATAGGGTATTGGGATTAGAGGTAGGGGCTGATGACTATCTAACTAAACCTTTTAGTATGAGAGAATTAGTCGCAAGATGCCGTGCTTTAATCCGTCGCCAACGTTTTGCTACTTCACCGGAGCCAGCCCTGGAATATAAAGACATTATCATGTATCCTCGTGAATGCCGAGTATTAGTGCGGAGTAAAGAAGTAAATTTATCGCCTAAAGAGTTTCGTTTATTGGAATTGTTCATGAGTTATACCCGCAGAGTGTGGTCACGAGAACAATTATTAGATCAAGTATGGGGACCTGATTTTGTAGGAGATAGTAAAACTGTTGATGTTCATATTCGCTGGCTGCGAGAGAAGTTAGAATTAGACCCCAGTCATCCAGAATATATAGTGACTATACGTGGGTTTGGTTATAGATTTGGATAGTTGTCAGTATGTTACTTGTTGGATAGTAACTAGCTACTGTAATGCAGCTAATTTTATTTTTAACTGGGTTGGCCATAGGTCTGGGATTATGGATGTGGCAAAAGTTTTGTACAGAGTATTTTTTTGGAAAAATGCCGCAGGACATATCACATGGTTATTCTAAGTCCGATCTGCCTATAATTCCACAATTACAAGGTCATATTGAGTTACTAGAACAGGAAAAATTAGAGTTACATGCAAAATTGCGCGATCAACAAGAGCTATTAGATTTAGCACCCACGGCATTTTTGCATGTAAATAGGGACAATCAACTGAAGTGGTGCAATCAACAAGCCAGGCAACTCCTCAGTTTACAAAGATGGCAACCAGGACAAGTAAAGTTATTACTTAAGAAGTTGGTAAATTCCTATGAACTAGATCAGCTCATTGAGCAAACCCGTAGCTATCAACAACCACAAGTTAGTGAATGGGTATATTATCCATCCCTTGATTGTGCCCTAACTATCTCCAAAGTAAAATCTTTGCTGGTAAGAGCGTCGAGTTTTCCCTTGGCGAATGGAGAAGTGGTTGTTTTTATTGAAAATCGACAATCACTTTTAGATATAAGCAAAGAGCGTGATCGCGTTTTTTCAGATTTAGCCCATGAGTTGAGAACTCCTCTGACTTCTATCCGTTTGGTTGTGGAAACGTTGCAAAATCGTCTGGAATCACCACTTAGTGGTTTAGTAAATCGATTATTACGAGAAGTAGATCGCCTGATTCACTTAGTACAACGATGCTTAGATTTGTCCCAGTTGGAAACCAAACCTAGTATGGACTTGAATTGTCAACCTATAGAATTGCGTTCTCTAGTCTTAGAAGTTTGGGAAACTCTAGAAGCAATAGCACAGGGACGACACATACAAATATCCGAGACTGGTGGGGATAATATGCTAATCCATGCAGATAAGTCTCGAATGTATCAAGTATTTCTCAATTTACTGGATAATGCTATTAAATATAGCCCTGATGGAGGAACTATTAAATTGAAAACAGAGACTATAATCACAGATGAAGGGCGATGGCTAAGCATCAATATTATTGATGCTGGAAGAGGATTTGCAGAAACAGATTTACCTAATGTTTTCGACAGATTTTTTAGGGGGGATCAATCACGAATTCGTTACTGCTCAGAAGATGAGACTAGGGTTGAATTAATAGAGGGTAGTGGTCTGGGGCTAGCAATTGTACAACAGATTATCATGGCTCATGGAGGTTCTATTAAAGCTCTAAATGACACTCATACCGGAGGTGCCAGGTTACAACTTATCCTTCCTGCAAGGATAGCAAATCCTGAGACCTAGAAATATATTTAATGATTTATGTTTGAAACAGATGATTTAAAATCATTACTTTATAAAAACTTTATAAAAGTAGCATGCCACAGTTAACCAGAAAAATTCAAGCTATAGAGCAAGAAATTTTACGGATGGGAGCATTAGTAAAATGCTCATTTCACCTCATAGGGCTTTTTGTGACCGTTATCTGCAAGCAGCTGAACAACTAAATAGATGGCTTTTATAAATAGAGTTTGATTATGCTTCAATTATGACATTGCTTCCCGGAAAAATGTGCAAGGAGTGGGGGAACTGATTTTGTTGTTAGGGTTAGCAATTCGCTGTTTAGAAAAAAT
Source organism: Richelia intracellularis HH01 (assembly GCF_000350105.1). Taxonomy (GTDB): domain Bacteria; phylum Cyanobacteriota; class Cyanobacteriia; order Cyanobacteriales; family Nostocaceae; genus Richelia; species Richelia intracellularis. The sequence goes on along the minus strand of NZ_CAIY01000027.1, from coordinate 335,405 downwards.
GGCAGACCATGCAGCCAATATAGTTGAAAGAGTAGTATCTATAGTTACGTGTTAGGATATTTGTGGTAAATTGCATTAATATGGTAAACCTGGTATCCAAACTTCTTCGGAATAAGGTAAAAGTGTAATAGCTAGGGAAGAAATTATATTGCCTCGGTTTAGTTAACTTTAAGCATCAATTATTTTAAAAGTTGCTAGGACATCTATCGTAGGATAAATTAAAAACAGACAAATTACACCTTGCCCGTATTAGTGAATGTTTTTCTGTGGTTTTACAAAATAAGTGTTTTTTTGATAGGCATTTTTATACAAATTAATGCAACATAAACCCCTATGTATTTTGGACTGGTATCCTGGTAACAATGTGGCTACGAATACCATATATTTTTTGTCTGTTAAAAAAATTATCAAGTTTGACTTAATTTTAAGTATACATAAATAGAGACCCTTCAATTAATTAATATACTTAACTATAGTTTTCTTAAACTTCTGAGACTAAAACTCATATTTGTATGGAGCGAATATGCCCTGGAGATATGTTATATTTTAGCCTTTCTGGTGGATTGAGTTTATGTTAGGAGATAAAACTCATAAGCGTAAAATGCAGTGATTTTTTTACTATTGATTGATGGCAATGAAGTTGATGGTGATGAAGGGATATAAAGTATATAAACTTTGAATTCTTCGGCTGTAAAAACCCTTGATAAGAGGAAAATAATCATTGAGTAAAATGAATTGGATGAAGTTCAAACACAACTTTTCTTTCTCTTTCATGGCAGTGTAATATAAATTTGGTTCAGTCACATTATTGTCATCTCTCATATTTATGGGTGGTCTGAAAATATCTCTATTGCCACATCTTACCTTATAAACAAGGAAAGAATTTATCAGTTTTCCATCCACTGATATTAGTCTATGGAATATGAAATGAATAAAAATAATAGGTGATACAGGCTCTAATTTAGGGTGGTAATAACACATTTGGCTTTTGACTTAAGCAACTCCCAAATTTAGAGTCCAGATACAATATTTTATTGCATTAGTTGTATACCAAGATGATTTCCTTATTATGCCTTGTCGTGTATGTCAGTTAATTAAGTTATAAACACCTAAATATCTGAATCATAGTCTGCAAAATTAGCATGAAATTATGTACTGGTAGCTTGGTTTTTTAGCAGGTTTCTCCCCAAATCTAATCAGTAGTTACTCTGACTAAGAAATTAGGCAATAAGTGGTAGAATTTGAAATATACACAAACTGGTGTGAGTGAGATTAGAAAATGGCTCAACTATTAATAACTAAATTAGTATTGAACGCATTGAGAGTCAGCCCTATTGTTCTAGCAGCTGTCTTCGGGACAACTAATCCTGCTGTCGCTGGGGAAATTGACTCAACATCCCAACTATCCCAGGAATTTTCTACAGGGATAGGTCAAGTTACCTCAGTATCACAGTTTTCAGATGTGGAGCCTACAGATTGGGCATTCCAGGCACTTCAGTCTTTAGTTGAACGTTATGGGTGCATTTCTGGTTATCCCAACAGCAGGTACCGTGGAGAAGATACCTTAAACCGTTACGAGTTTGCTGCTGGTTTAAATGCCTGTCTGGATAGGGTTAATGAGCTAATTGCCACTACTACTGCTGACCTTGTTACTAAGGAGGACTTAGCCACCCTACAAAGATTACAAGAGGAGTTTTCCGCTGAGCTAGCAACTATACGCGGCCGAGTGGCCTCTTTAGAGGCGCGTACTGCTGAGTTAGAAGCAAACCGTTTTTCCACTACTACAAAGCTAAAAGGGGAAGCAATTTTCGCTTTATCTAGTGCATTTGGCGATGGTGGGGCTGATACTGATAATGATCCTACTAATAATCCTAAATTAGAAGATAATGTTGCTTTTTCTAATCGGTTGCGCCTAAAGTTATTAACCAGTTTCAATGGTACAGATCGCTTGGAAACCCGTTTGAATACGGGTAACATAACTAAGTTTGGGCCTAGTGCAACTGGCACAAGCATGACACGTTTAGGCTTTGACAGCAATGATAATAATAATGTTGAGCTTGATAAGTTTAATTACGCTTTTAACATGAGTGACAGTATTCGTATCAAGCTTGAAGCTACAGGTGCATCAGTTGCCGATAATGTCAACGTCTTTAATCCTCTTTGGAGTAGCGGAAGTTCTGGCGCTATTTCTCGCTTCGGGCGTTTCAGTCCCGTTTATCTTCCTAATAGTGGGGGTGCTGGTGTTACCGTTAACTTTAACCCTAAGGGTAATATTAGCTTTGATGCTGCCTATATGGTACCTGGAAATAATAGCTCCAACCCTGCTGATGGTAAAGGTATGTTCGATGGTTCTAATACTTCCTTAGCCCAGCTTTCATTCAAGCCTGATCGAAAACTAGGTATAGGTCTTGTATACTCGCGTGCCTATCAGAGTGGAGATCAAGTAGACTTGACAGGTGGTGTTGGTAGTGGATTTGCTTCTAAGCCATTTGATGATGTTGCTACCACTTCTAACAACTATGGTCTTCAGGCATCCTTCAGGGCTACTGATAAAGTTATTGTGAGTGGTTGGGCTGGTCTAACTGATGCTGAGGCAGAATCTGGTGGGGTAGACAAGAAGGGTGCAGATGCTGATATTTTTTACTGGTCTGCCAACGTGGGTATTAAAGATATTGGAGGAACAGGTAATGTTTTAGGTGTGATTGTTGGTCAGTCACCCAAAGTTAATGATAACTCCATTGCCACTCGTGAAGATAATGATACTTCCTTCCACTTAGAAGGTTTGTATAAAATGAAGATTTCCAATAGCGTTGTTGTGACTCCTGGTATGGTTGTAATCTTCAATCCCGAACATAGCAATGAGAACAATACCATATATGTAGGTACTGTTCGTACAACACTCAAGTTTTAGTTTGAGAACTTGTTAGAATCTAAAAGGCCCACTAATAAGGTGGGCTTTTTAATATCAAGAAAACTGATAAATGAATGTAGGCCATTCATTTATCAGTTTTCCTTGGGGCTAGTGGAACCGGGTCATAGCCACCAGGATGAAAAGGATGACATCGAGAAATACGACATATGGCTAGCCATCCACCATGGCATATACCTAATTTTTCAATAGCTTGGATTGCATACATGGAGCAAGTTGGTTCAAAGCGACAACTTGGTGGGAATAAAGGAGAAATAAAGGTTCGGTAAAATTGAATTAACCAAATTAATAATAATTTCATTGCTATCAACCAAATCGGATAAAGTGTAGGAAAGTTTAGTAATATGGAATGGTAATTGCTGAGTCTATTTCCTCAATTGGGATCTCTCCTGTCATTGTGGTTGCAAACTTGTAGCATTGGGTTATGGATGTTACTTGTCATCTTAGTCGCATGGTGTGTAAGCTATTTCACTTCTGCTAACTCAGAAGTTATTCGCAAAATAGTTCATATTGGTACAGGTCATGTTATTCTAATTGCCTGGTGGTTAAATATCCCTTCTGGTGTGGGTATAACAGCATCAATTTGTGCCTGCATTGTGACTTTGTTATCTTATAAGTTACCCATTATTCCAGGGATTAACAGTGTAGGAAGAAAAAGTTTAGGTACTTTTTTTTATGCTGCTAGTATTGGCATCCTAATTACTTATTTTTGGCATTTACATGAGCCCCAATACGCAGTTTTAGGAGTCATGGTGATGACATGGGGGGATGGGTTGGCAGCCTTAGTTGGCCAACGTTTCGGTAAACATAAGTACAAAACACTAGGGAGAGAAAAAAGTTGGGAGGGTTCTCTCGCTATGTGTCTTACTAGTTGGATAGTTGCTTCACTGATATTAATTACAGTACAGGGTAATTTATGGCAGATTTGGATGATATCTGTGGTAGTAGCATTAATAGCTACTGCACTAGAAAGCCTCTCGTTCTTAGGCATCGATAACCTAACTGTACCCTTGGGTACTGCGACTATAGCTTTTGCACTAACTAAAATATTAGTGTAGCAGTGGAGCTAAGAAGCTGTCACTGAGGTTAAACATAATGAGCTTCTAAACATAAACAAACTTAAATTGGGATTACATACTGACCATACATTAAACAAGTACAGTAACGAATGGGGGTAGAGGGACTTGAACCCTCACGACCGTTTAAGGTCAACGGATTTTCATTCCCTTACAGCTTTCACTGCTACCTAATTATGTCTTTTATAGACATTAGGTTTTGAGAATTGGACTCTCTCTTCACCCTCGGCTTTACGTTAGGGCGGCTCCCGTCGAGTCTCTGCACCTTTCTTGTTAACTCTTCTGTTATTTACCATCTGAATTATCGCAATTAGAAGGCAAAGTTCTACAAGTAGTCAACAAGACTTGGCTCAGGATTGCCCTGTCTGACGCCAGATTTAGGTTTCCCTGAGTTTGAGAGCTTACACTTACAGGATTTCTCCTCTAAGGCTCAAATAAATTAAGTCCGTAGCGTCTACCATTCCGCCACACCCCCAGGTAAAATAAATAGGAATGTATTATTTTTTTAGTTTATAAACACCCTTTACCTATCTAAACACTAAATGTATATTTTGTCCAATAAAAACATTTTTTTATTGTTGGGTTCCTAGCGATTTTAGAGAAAGACTCCAAAATCAAAAACTTGTTTTTTGCAATGTAATAAAATTACTTTTTCCATTATGGGTAATTAACGAAGAAGTAAGATATAGAGAGTTTATATATGTATGTGTGGTGTAATATTCTATGCAGGGAATCAAGGAATGGGAAAATACAAAAAATCATAAATTGATACGGAGACTGTCATCATGGTAAATGACCTTGGAATAAATAGGACAATTATTTTATAGTGCCAATTCTGAAAAATACGCTGAAAAATTCAGGATTTGACTACCCTAATTATTTTGAAGGGTATTATGATAGATGTTGATTTGAGACTTAAATGGAGCAGTATTTCAGTAATATGATTGATGATATTATTCTTTGATATTCCTAATTAATCGCTTAAAATCTTCAAAGAGGTTATGTTTAGAGTCAAACATTCCTGAAAAATATCCCGGCTTTAATTAAATTGAAGATTTGTGATTTGGACTCAGAAATTAAATGAGGATGCAGAAAATCATAAAAAGTCCTAACTACTAGTTTAAAATTTCACAATATAATTATTGTACTTTAAACCAGTGAATTTTGCCTAAGCATTTTTTCGCTGAATGAAGTATGCTCAGGCTATTCACAATCTGTTTAGGATAGTTATGTAATAGATTATACGCATTGTTAAATAAAATTCATAAGTTTGCATAAATGCTTTCCAGCATCATTGGTTATTTACTAATAAGGAATAGGCTTTGTCAATACTCTGCTTTTAGCAAACTTGTTTTCCTTCTTTCTTTAGAGCTCATAATAGCAATTCCCTTAGGTGTTATTCTATATCACTTCTATATAGGACGTATGGCTTGGTTTATCGGTGGTGCTGTGTCTGGTAATGTGGTATTACAGTTTAGCCACCTATTGTTTCATAATCCACAGCCAAATCACCTTTCTAGGAAAATTGGCTTGGTTTTAGTGGGTATTACAACTGGTTTTGCGAGTATTCATGGTGACCTGTCAAAAAATATATACACCAGCATACCTATTTTTGTATTTTTAACTGTATTCTTGCTACTATGCAGTACTGCAATTGGTTACATCTATTCTCGTCTGAGCAAAATCAATATCCTGACAGCAATACTTGCCACTGTACCTGGTGGAGTGGGATTAATGGCTGCAATAGCTGCAGATTATAATAGGAATGTAGGTCTGGTTACCTTTACACAAACAGTTCGAGTTACATCTGTAATAATCTTAATTCCCTTGCTTGCCCGAGTCTATAGTAGCAGTTTTCTTGACTTGCCAATTCCACAAAATATTAACTATTATAGTATACAGGCTGATAACTTAGGGCTGTTAGGATTACTGCTGATAGTAGCGGTAATTTGTGCATATGTAGCACGTTTATTTAAAATACCAGCAAGTGATTTCTTTGGACCTTTACTAGTTGCAATCTTATTTAATACTACTCTTAATTCATTACCGTTTGTAGATTATATTGAATTCACTCCACCTAGCTTCATCCAGTTGATTAGCCAATTGCTACTAGGAATTAATATTGGCGAATACTGGGGACATAATTTTCAATTTGGTAGAAAGAACATCACTTATGCCTTCATCTGCGTTATTTTGACTCTAAGCGCAGGGATTGTCTCTAGTTTATTGGCAATGTACCTGACATCCTGGGATTGGCTAACCTGTCTGCTAGTAACCGCACCAGGGGGATCAGCAGAGATAATCTTAGTTGCCTTAGGATTAAATCATAACGTGGATATTATAACAGCAGGTCACCTGGTGCGTTTGATTATAATCAATGCTTTTCTTCCATTATGGATTTTTTTATTCCGTTGCATCGACAATTATTCTGGGCCCAGAATAAATTAATTCTAACTTAGTTGTTTATCTAGTAAATATAGTGACAGTTTGTTTTTACAAATGCACATACTCTTGAGCATACAAGTTTGAACAATTGAAATATTAGATAAGAAACGTCTAATACCATAATTTTCTGGAAGGTTATCTTACTCATAATGCACTTTTATTTATTGTTAAACTATCTTAGGCTAGTATCATTTTAGGAGTTGGATAATTGTTTGATGTTACTATAGATTTCTTATTTGATAGAACAAATTAATTGAATTGAATAGAGCCTATTAACTAGTAGGCTATAAATTTATGCTTTTGATTGTAAAAGATCTACTTCCAAATTAGCAGAACTATTTCATATTTTTGTTATGAAATAGTTTACATATAAACTCAAAGTTATCAGCAGGGCATAATAACATATCACATAACAAAAGGAATCAGATCAGGCTCATTTTTAAGTGAGAAGCATTTCTGCATGAATCAGCAACTATTTTTGAAAAAGCTAGAGCGATTACCAGAATTTTTGTTAACTAATTTATTTGGATGGATGCCATCCATTCTTTGTGGACCAAAGGTTAGAAAATTAACATACCGCTTACTTTTTCCTCGATTTCCCCATAAAGTATTTATTGAGCATAATGTTGATTTATTTGGTACTCACTCCATAGAAATCGGTAATGGTGTATATATTTTCAAGGGGGCACGTTTAGATGCACGTGGGCACAGAAATAATCGCCTGTGTTTGGGAAATAAGGTCGCGATTGAACGTAATGTAGAAATTGGTTTTCTGGATAATACCAATATACATATTGGCCAGGAAACCTTCATCGGTCCTAATGTTTGTATTGGTGGTCCTGGAGACATAAAAATTGGTGAACGTTGTTTAATCGCTGCCCATACAGGCATCATTGCTAACAATCACAAATTTGATAATTTGTCTATAGCTATCAAAGACCAAGGTGTTACTCGTAAGGGAATTGTAATTGAAGATGATTGCTGGTTAGGTCATGGAGTTACTGTATTAGATGGTGTAACAATTGGTAGAGGAAGTATTATTGGTGCGGGAGCAGTAGTAACAAAAAGTGTCCCTGCTTTTTCCATTGCTGTGGGAGTTCCTGCAAAAGTTATTAAGAGTAGGAAAAATCAGGAAGTATTATCCTGTAATTAGTTAGATATGAGGTAGTTTTCTGGCTTATAGTTGCCTGATATTGGGCAGGGAAAAGAAAACCTTGACTTTTAGAAAATTATTTTAGTGATAATTATTTTTCATTGAAACTGCCATCCTTGAAAATATTTGGGATAGGAATATTTAACTTTTCTAGCCTTATGCTTATCAAGCATTTACTCATTTATAATTTTTAAGGGGTAAATAGCTAAATTATTTCTAACCAGGAATATTTCTAAGTCATTAATGATAGCTAATGCTAAAGGTCAATACTAAACTGCTAACATAGGGTATCAAAAAATTAACAATATTAAGTAAAGTCAGACAAGTTCTCTTTTTCTTGTATTGTAAAGATGGAAGTCATTATTATACATACAACTGGAGTATTCCCATGTTGACTTTAAAGGTAGTAGTTTATATCGTCGTTGCCTTCTTTATCAGTATTTTCATTTTTGGTTTTTTGTCTAGTGATCCATCACGCAACCCTGGGCGCCAGGACCTGGAGTAATTGGCAATAATATTTTCAGCCCTCAGCTACCACCAGGCTAGTATTTACTGGTATAAGTGCCTTGGGAATGAAGAAATAGATACACAGTGAAAAACTACGGATTAGCTATCACCGTCTTAGGGAAATAACTTGTCGGAAGGCAAAACAAAATCTCATTTATTCTACCTTCCGACTGCTCGTCTGGCTATATGCTCTTGACTAATTGTACTGAAATATGCTCAACGCGTTTCTGCCATACTTAGTACCCCTTGTTCTGGGGACTTCAAATGGCAGCCAAAACCTAGCTCTTAATCGGTATAAAATTATTGGCCATCACAACCAATACTCTTCAACTGATACAAAAAATAGAAATAAAAATAATTGTCCCTTGTCTCTTCAGGTTTCTGACAATATTCCTATAAATGGGGTTACTAACTACAAAAGTTTATCGACTTCTAGTAGCACCCGGAAAATATTTACACCTGGGATTCCTTCTTCAATAAGGCTAGGAAAAGCAGAAAATTTAAGGAATCATTTATGTGTAGATTATAGCCTCGTAACTACTTGTGGCTGTTTCAGCAAAAGTAAGAAAATGCTGCCATTAGAAGATACGAGAATTATGGAATCACCACCAATAACTGTCAATCTCAAAAATTCACTTACAACCAAAAATCCTATAAGAATTAACTTTAACTCTATGGCTGAAGGACGACTAGGCACTATAAATTTTAAATCCCGACAGCCAATATCTCGAGCAAATCAATCAAAAACTTCACATACCCGGAAAACTACATATAATTCACTAAATAATCCACAAAAAGGAAAATCAGGGAATTTGTCTCTGCCCACCAGACTGTTTATAGAAGTGACTTCTGATCGTCAGGAGTATGATGAGCCAAGACGTATAATCACTGCCAAAGGTAAGGTAATTGTCCGATTTAATGGATCAATACTGGCTGCTGATCACCTACAAGTAAACTTGGGTGATTTCATCGCCACGGGAGAAGGGAATGTGTCTTTGGCAAGGGGTAATCAGTTACTTAGGGCAGATAAGTTTACCTATAAATTTATTCAAGACCGAGGAAAACTGCAAAATGGTAGGGGGGAAATATTTATACCCACAGTTGGTAAGGATTTTTCCTTTTTGGCTACTGATGTAACAACAGGGAGAATTGTCGAACCAATTAGTGATCGCATTCGTGTTAGACAACCCCTAAAAGCCAGTAGTCCTGGAGCTATTAATTTCAATATTGGCGGTGTAAATAATGTTAGTAACTTGCCCAAATATAAACAAGGGGGAACAGTTAATAAAATACGATTTGAGGCTGCATGGATTGATTTCTATCCCCATGGTTGGAATGCCAGAGATGTAAAACTAACCAATGATCCTTTCTCACCTCCAGAGTTGGAATTGCGGGCAAAAAAAATTACCCTCACACGTAAGTCTCCTTTGAAAAACAAGATTAAGACCCAGGGACAAAAATTAGTCTTCGATCAAGGTTTGAGCTTGCCTATCCCTAAGAGCTCCCAAACTATTGACTATCGGGAAAGAAATGTAACACCAATTTTAGTTTCTTTCGGTTTTGATGAAGATGAAAGGGGAGGCTTATTTTTAGAACGTCGATTTGAGATCCTGAATAAAGAAACATCTCAGTGGAATATAACCCCACAATTTTTCACCCAAGAAGCTATAAAAAAAACAAGCAGTATTGCTTCTGTCTTTGGGCTAAAAAGTAAACTAAATATTCAGTTTGATCAAAGATCAATATTGGAAGGTTATGGTTCCCTTACAAGTTTTGATTCAGGAGAAATTCAGGAGAAATTAAGAGCTAATATCCGTCTTCAGCGAAAGTTTGGGAACCTTCAAAAGCCCCATAAGTTGTCTATGGGATTCAACTATCGTGAACGGATTTTTAACAGTAATTTGGGATTTCAAACAATCCAAAGTAGCATTGGTAGTACAGTAATGTCCCCAGTAATACATTTAGGCAAAGGTCTTAATTTAAGCTATCAAACTGGAGCCCAATATGTTACAGCTGATACTGATCGCCAAGAGTTGTTAAATACAATCAGGAATAATAATCTAGTTTCCCTGATAAATTTTCAAGGTAGTGCAGCTCTTAGTGGAGGACTATTATTATGGCAAGGGAAAGGACTACCACCAACGGCAAAAGAGGGATTACAATATACACGGAATCCAGTAGTTCCCTTTATAAGATTATATACAGGGGTGACTGCCACTGCTAATTTATACAGTAATGGTCACAAGCAAAGCACTATAAATGGAACTATTGGCTTGCAAGGCCAGTTTGGCTATTCCTCTAAACTATTCTCTGACTATACAGGTTTTAATATCAGTTTTTCTCAAGGTATAAATAGTGGAGTATCACCATTTTTATTCGATCGCGATATTGATAAAAAAGTATTAGGTTTAGGTGTTACTCAACAGATATATGGCCCTTTACGTATTGGCTTTGAAACTGCTATTAACTTGAATACTGGAGAAAGCAGCACTACTGACTACATCCTGGAATATAGTCGGCGGACTTATGGGGTTACTATTCGTTATAATCCTGTCCTAGGACTAGGTGCAGTTAATTTTCGGGTTAGTGACTTCAATTGGAATGGAGGAACTAATCCTTTTGCTCCTTCAGAAGTAAGACCTGTTATAGGTGGGATAAAACGTAGTGATTAGGCATAAACCTATTGGATAGACGGAAAGGGAAGTTAGTGCCTTTTCAAAAGGGGATTTAATTAAAGGCTGAGAATTAGTTTGTAAGTAAACATTGCACTGAGGATATAAATCGACCTTTTCATTCTTTTCATTGATATGACAGTCTACCACTTGTTTATAGGGCAGTTTTTCTACTTCAGGCTTTCCAAATAAAGTATATATAAATATCTTGGTGGAGTTTTGAAAAATAATTAGAGATATAGGAAGAAATTAACAACAGGTAGAATATCAAAGACCTAAAAAATTTTATGATTTTTCTAATTAATCTTAATAATACTTGCAGTAATATGCCTGCAGTTTTCGGTACTATCCTATTAATAATATTTCTCAAAAATCTTAAAAGGTAAAACAAAAAATACATTTAGGAACTGTCAGAGAGGTTATTACTAGTATTGCTTTATTCCCCATTTCCCTTCTCCTCATTAAGGAGAGGGAATGTTTTAACTGGGGTAATAAGCTGACTGTATTAAATCCAATTGGGGACTATTATATTCTCTTGGTAGTAGGTGTAGGTGTAATGTTTGCTAATCTGCGCCTGATTAAAAATTTATAGCAACCTTCAAACTAGAGGGTTTACCAAGATTTCCTTCTAGTACAACTCCACGTTGATTAGCATGAAGATGGCGAACAATCATATACATGGACTCAATTTTTTCTGGCATGCCAACTTTTTGGGCTAATAGTTCTAGCGAGATAGGTACCTTCTCCTTCTCCAGTACTTTCATTATACTTGATTGCAACTCTAGGATAGCCGCGGCTGCTTTTTTCCCTGCTTCTACGCCTGGCTGATGATAAGCATTAATATTTACTAAGTTTGCATATAAGCCCACTGCACGTTCGTATAGGGCAATTAAGGCCCCTACTGTACGAGGACTTACCTGTGCAATCGTCAGTGTAATCGAGTCACGATTGTTTTCGTACAAAGCCTGTCTAGTTCCTTGAAGAAAGCCAGATAGATAATCTCCAGAAGTAATTCCTGGTTCAACTTCCATAGACTTTCCACAACGGTCTTCTAACACTTCAACTATAGTAGCAAAGAAGTTAGGTACACCTTCCCGTAATTGCTGAACATAGGCATGTTGGTCCGTGGAACCCTTGTTACCATAAACAGCAATACCTTGACAAACGGTATTTCCATCTAGATCTTTTTCTTTGCCTAAGGATTCCATAACAAGCTGTTGCAAATACCGACTGAATAGAAGCAAGCTATCCTTATAGGGCAGAATAACCATGTCCTTTTCGCCTTTGCCATTACTTGCATAGTACCAAGATAAAGCCAGTAAAGCTGCTGGATTATTATGTAATTCCGGAATACGGTTTGCCTCATCCATATCCTTTGCCCCTCGGAGCATCGCACGGATGTCAATACCCTGAAGAGCTGCAGGAACTAAACCAACAGTTGATAATTCTGAAGTACGTCCACCTACCCAATCATACATGGGGAACTTGGCCAACCAATTTTCTCTAGTAGCAATATCGTCTAATTTACTACCAGCCATCGTAATGGCAACAGCATTGTTTGCAAAATCCAAATCTTTTTCAGCAAATACCCTTTTAACTTCCATCATTCCATTGCGGGGTTCGGGAGTTCCCCCTGATTTAGAAATCACTAGTACTAAAGTCCTATGTAGGTCTTCGTCTAAAGAACTAAGGGTACGATCTATACCTGTGGGATCAGTATTATCAATAAAGTGAATTGCTAAGGGTGGCTTATTGGGAACTAAGGCTTCAGACACAAATTGTGGACCGAGGGCTGAACCACCAATTCCAATAGAGAGAATATTGGTAAAAAGAGGTGCTTTGGGTGGATGTATTTCACCGGTGTGGACTTGTTCGGCAAATGCTTCAATTTTCTCGATGCAATTGGCAATTTCTTGGGTAAGTTCTGGAGTTGGTGCTAAATCAGGGTTTCGTAGCCAGTAGTGGCCCACCATACGATTTTCATCCGGATTAGCCAGTGCCCCGTTCTCTAATTCTGTCATCTGGGTAAAAGCATGCTTAAACTTCAGACTGCATGCCTCCACAAAGGCATCATCAAAGCGCATCCGGCTTACATCCAAATACAAACCTAATCCTTCGTGGAAATATAACCATTGCTGGTATCTTTGCCAAAGTGCCTTAGCGTCCATAAGGAAATATCAAGTAGAGTGATTTTCACAAATAAGTTTAAGCGAAGGATAGCTTTTCCCCCTGTCCCTCAGACACAGTTTTCTATATTGATTCAATTATCCTCCATAAAGTAGGAAGTTTAAGGATTTAAACATGGTTATCTTTTTCAGACTTGAAATTTAAGCGTTACTATAGTTATACGCAAACTCTAAAATATGGGGATAAAAAATATTTCCACAATGAAAAATTGAAGAGAGGAAGTAAAGCCCTACACATATACTCGGAGTAATTAAGAAAACTATAAAAATTGTTAAGAATCGACAGTCAAACCAGTTTCAAGCTGCCACAATTTGGAGCAGAGTAAAAAATGGGAGCCATGACAAGAAGTTTATGATGGAAAACAAGCATCACTGACAATAACCATGTTATCCAAGATACATACTACAGGAGTCACTATAGTTAAATAATATTGTTCGATGATTAATACAAGATTTGTGTTAATCACTATATATACTATATGGACTTTACATCATGATCTGCTGGTAAGTCTTCAGAATTTACTGGTAGTTTTTTATTTCTACTTGTGGTATTTTACCTACCAATATGTTTTTTGTCCCTGCTAAATAGAAAACCTGTTATTGTAGTATTCTGAGTAGTGATAACTAAAAACAACACAAGGCAAGATAATATCCCCGTTTTTTTACCATAAGTTTTGATTAATTAGGTGATTATAATCATAAACACACTAAGAATCCCTCAAAACATATCCTACACGACGTACAGTTTGAATTAAACGTCTTCCTCCCCCATTTTCTATTTTTAGGCGTAAATAGCGAATATAAACTTCAATAACATTAGATTCCCCCATAAAATCGTAACCCCAAACATGTTCTAGGATTTGCCCTCTTGTCAAAACTTCATGGGGATGTTCCATAAAATACTTAAGTAACTCAAACTCCTTCATCGTCAAATCTATAGTCCGCTTGTTGACACTAGCGCGTCGGGTACTAGTATTTAGTAACAAATTCCCAAAGCACAATTGTTCAGAAGTATTAGTACTAGGTTGTAAATATAATTTCACTAATTGCAAAAAATCTTCAGAACAATATGGTTTAAGACAATAATCATCAGCTCCAGCTTCTAAACAAGCTACTCTGTCTTCTACCTCATCCCTTGACATTAAAATTAGTATAGGAGATGTATTACCATGATGACGGATCTTCTTACATAGAGAGATTCCTGAACCTCCTGTAAGCAAACGATCAACAATGATTAAAGCTGGTTCATACTCTTGGCTATATTGCAGGCCAATTATGGCACTATGAGCTTCTACTGGATTATAACCAACTTTTTTCAAGTCATAAGCTAATTTGTGTGCCAAGTTTTCATCACTTTCAATCACTAGAACATAGGGAATCTGAGCAAGGGTCATATCAATTTTTGACTGTTGATGACAAAATGTTGGCTGAGCCTAAATGCTAGGCTAGCAAGGTTCCCACACATACAAAACCCGGATATGAAACCTATGATATCCGGTATTAGATTTATAATTGAAGTAGAATACAGAGAAAATACTTCTAATAGTCACCTAAAACTAAGGTGATTCCATAGATGTTGGTTTAGCTATGTGTGGTACACCCCAACCTAACTTTTCTCGTAAAATATGGAAAAACTCTGGTGACTGGAGACGGATAAAACGGGTTATATATTGCGACCGCTCTAAATATACCCTATCTTTAGGTATTACATAGCAACCTCCACTACCATCAACTGTCATTACTAACCTCGATGTATTTACAGGAACAATATTCACAGGTTCCTCATTGGGGAATACTAATGTCCTAGAAGCCAGGGAATGGGGGCAAATAGGTATTAACTGCAATGCAGGTACACCAGGCAATAACACCGGTCCCCCTGCACTTAAAGAATAAGCGGTTGATCCAGTAGGTGTACAAATAATTACACCATCCGCAGCAATATCAATTGGAGCATGATTGCCCACAGCTATTTCAAAATGACACATGGAAGCTAATGGTTCCCGGTGCAAAACCATTTCATTTAAGCAAAGAGCCTCCCAAAGAACTTCATTTTCTCGAAGGACTTGTACATTTACCATTGTTCTTTCTTCAACTTCATAATCCCCAGTCAGTAAATGTTCAATTGCATGGGGCAACTGACTCACATACAATTCAGTTAAAAACCCCATATGACCAGTATTTACAGTCAAAATGGGGATGCCACAAGGGGCAACTTGACGGGATGCAGCCAAAACAGTTCCATCTCCCCCTAATACAACAGCGAATTGCATGTCAGTATCAAAACCGGGTGGTGCTAAACCTTGGATTGGAGTATAGCATACAGGAGTTTCCGGACTGGAACAGCCCAGAATACCATTTATACCAGTTGAGAGAAATACATCCCAACCAACAGTATGGAATTTCCCTTGAAGTTCCATAGCGATGCGACTCGCTACTGGTTTTGCGTTGTTGTAAATAATGCCTGCTTTTGGCACACTCAAATATCCAAATTATCTAGGCAATGCTCCACATTATTTTATCCTGATAAATTTCAGACAATCTAGTCCAAATTTAAATTTAGTGATTTTTGTAGTAATCATTTGGAAATAGTTGAGAGTTGATAGTATTAACAAATATTTTTCATACTTGTTTATAGGATTTGCGCCAAGGGGGAAAAAGGAGATTAACTTAAAGTTAAAATACCGAATTATTAATTATTGACATTCTTAAAGGGAGACTTTTTCGGTTTTCTTATTCCTGTTTTGGCTTTGTTGTAATCTAATTCCTTCAGCTTTTTCATAATTCGGTTAAAATAATCTTGCAAATAGCCTTCCAAGGTTGTGGTTTCTTTTGCATCTAAACCAAATACTTTATACACATCCTCCATGGAGGCATCAAGGGGCTTTCCATTAGCAATCACCTCCGCAAATGCCAACCTATCTGCTACATTCCAACTCCATTGGAAAAAGCGTAAACTATTGCGTACAGCCCGAAGTAGGCCAATAGGCATTCTGGTAATTTTTACCTCTTTTCCTGATAATTTTTTGCAAACACCAATTATTTCTTCTGCACTCCAAGCATAAGTCCCCACTATAGGGAATATTTTATTCTTGGTTTCCTCCACTGATAAAGCCCTAATAACCAACTTTGCAATGTCTTGAGTATTCATATAAGCGATGGGGGAAGATTCCCCAGTTACCCATACTGGCTGTTCTTCTAAAATTGGAATTCCATATTGGCTAATCAAACCCTGCATGAAGCCAGCTAAACGTAGGATAGTGTAATTTAAGCTTGACTCGGCTAAAAAAAGCTCTGTACAGTGCTTTATCTCCATTAAAGGTACTTCTGGATATTTATCAGCATTTAATATGGACAAAAAAATAAAATGGTCTACATGAGCAGCCTTAGCTGCATTTATCAGGGCAACTTTACCCTCCCAGTCAACCTGTTTAACACTTAAAGAATCTGTTGGACGGGCTGTGGAAGAATCCACGACGGCAGTTACACCTTCCAAAGCAAAAGGCAGTGTTTCTTTTCGACATAAATCTCCCCATACCAGTTCAGCTCCCCATTCTTTCAGAAAAGCTGCTTTTTTTGAATTTCTAACTAAACAGCGTACTTTATATCCCTCATCAATAGCATGACGAGCTACTTGTCTTCCCAAGGTGCCAGTAGCACCGACGATTAATATTGTCATGGGATTATGTAACAACTAGTAAACTTTTATGAAAAATCTTACTATTATAATAGTACCTGTAAACACTCAGTTCATAAATAAGCCAGTCATGTTCTTGTATTTTAACTAAATTAAAAGCCCACTCAGTAGGAATGGGCTATTTATTGGTTTCTCTATTTGCCTTATTTGCCTTGAATTTTGAGTAATAATGTACCCACAGTCCAACCAGCAAAGATCAAACTGAAGGCTAATATTCCCACATTAAAAATTTCACTGCCCATGGGTGTAATTTTCCTTTATGAATGGTGTTACCAACTTTGTTAGGTTTAGAATTATCCTTACTCCTAGTAATGTTTAAGAAATTACTAGGAACCGAGATTCATTCAAGTCATTAGTGCGCTTCATTGTTGAAAAATCAATATAAAGGCATGAAAGTAGTGTAAATTATTTTCAATTGGTTTGGCAGCTCATCTTACTAAAACTAAATTTGCATGAATATATTACAGTGGTTGATTATAAGCTGAAAATTAATAGTAAGTGGTTAAAAGTATTTCTAATCTTACCCCTTAGTTATAATTTCTCTGCATTTCTCCTATATTTAGATCTTGCCGGTGCCAACTAATTATTTGGGGAATATGGAAATTGAAAAGACTTGTAACAAATTCAGGATACTAAGACACTATGCAATCAAAGTTAGAATAATTTGAACCTTATAACGTTAAGGTTGTCTTACTTGAGGGTAAATGTCTATAAGTGATAAGCTTATATTAAAACAATTTTTGATTTTAAATTAAATATTCTCTATAGAAGTTTTCTATCACCAACGGGTGATTTATATACTATTAACTAGTATATAAAAATATATATAGCTCATGAAACAGTATCAGAAAATAAACTCTTTTATTTTTGTTCAAAGTCTGTAACTATCCTTCAATAAGGTAAACTTGACTGGTACATTTCACCTTGCAGTTACACTTAGATCTATCAAAATCCAGGTGTATTTACCCCATCGATAGTATTTTCTGAATATGCAAGTAAAACACAAACTAGAAGTTTGCAATATGCTACAAGCTTTTCAGTGATTTTCACAGCTCACAAGCTAGAAATTAAAGAAACCCATATTATTTTAGTAGTACTTGAGAACGTTAAACTTATTACTTTAGCTTCAAATGTTATTTATCAGACAATATTATATGGTTAACCTAAATACAAATTGACAAATTATCTTAAAAAGATAGAGTTTACAACGATGATGCGAGTTAATTTTTAATCCTAGCAGAATGAAATTTTAAATGTCAACATAAACTGTTAATAGTTTATAATTATTTATTTTTAATTGGACTAAGCTGAGATTAGAGAAAGTAGATAATAAGAAAGCAATGCTGATTAAAGCTTAACTATTAAACATTATTAAATCAATATATTACGAGTAAAAATAATTTAAGATATTAACCAAAATATTTGTATTGCAAAGAATATTTCTCCAAATTAATTAATATCACTACATCTACAATTATTATAAATATCCCTATCAGTTGAGGTCAATACAGTAGCCAATGATGACATGAATGACAATGTGTTGACTAAAATATTCAATTTTGCTTTACAAGTAAAATTCTGTATTGCTATAAACTAATAGATAAATATTTTTTAATTAATTCAATAACCTACAAGAACTAATATAGGCTTACTAAAAGCATGTAGTGTTCATCTTCCAAAAGAATTTATTAAATAGTTTTACTCTAATCTTGAATATTTGCTTTTTAACACTAAACGACTCAAAGCGGAGAAAAGATCCAAGAAAATATTTATTAATAATCCTGAACATTCCATATTTTCAAAAAGATTATCTATTTACTTTTGTCTTTATATTCCTGTATATTCCTTGAATATTACAACCGCCACCATCTTCTTTGGATATAGCGAAGAAAACCGAAAAAACCTGCCATAAAAAATAATAAACTAATCACTCCACCAGGAATAAAAGTCAAGATTGATATACCTCGTAAAATATAAACTGCAATCGCAATTCCCAAGAATATCCTAAATCCCTGAGTTAATCCACGATTTAATTTAGATTGGTTCACCATACTATAAATTATCCCCTATGTTTGCTAAACATATCACTATATTAGTCTTATATTATTCAAATAACCTGCGTCGGAGTATAGCTAGAAACTTTGCCACTGTCAATAATTAAAGTATGTCTGATATCACTCTTATAAAGTTGTCCAAAATACAGTTGATTATATTTTATAGCTTAAGTTTTATCTCCAATTTTTATGCTCTACAAAAAATAGAATTAATTAATTCAAAATTTCATATTAGCTCAACTAGCAAAAAAATATACGATATGTATCTACTAAAAATAGTAAAAAATAGCTAGCAATTTACATTTTTACTACTACCATAAAGTTTCTTGTTCATTTGATGCTAACAATAGAAATTACAACATAACTTTGAGTATTAATATTTTAGTTTTAGAGTTATAATAACAGTCTATAAATCAGACAATTATAATTAGTAAATTAGATAAATTCATTAATAAATTTATACTCAATAACTATTTGAGTATAAATTACTTATGTAATATATGATTACTATTGTATGTTACATAACATGGTTATTATAATTCTATAAATTAAAGCCAATTATAAAAAATATATTAGCAAATATTGCTTTTATTATCTCTATCAATATTATTAATCATACTTTTGCCATAGCCAAGTAATTTAAAATCTTAGGGAATTACAGAGAATAGAAAATTAATCAACAATTAGGTATCAATGGAAAAGACTGAGCTGCTTTAAAAAAAATAGATATCTGCGTATCAATTCTCTAATTTAGCCAATAAATATTTTGAAATACTTTTATTAAAACCCTGGTATTCACTATCTTTTAGTTTGTACTAAAAAGCAAGTTTTTCTATCCCAATATGTCTTTTAATTAGTGTATAAGACCTAAATAATAAGTTTTCATGAGATAGGATATAAACTCATTTCATATAGAGTGAAACAGGATATAAACATATCTAAGTTTTTCTGGAATTCGAAAACATTACAATAGAATTATCCAAGATCACAGAAATTTTAAAATTTGTGAGTCACCTAAGAGTAAAAATCAAACCTTACTATTAATATAATAAATTTTATTGACTGAGAAGTATTTTTATAAAGTAAATTCTCTTGCTTGGTTCAGTATAATTTTTCACAATTAGATCGAGATATTGATAATTATCTTAATATTTACTACTGTAGTAAATTGATTTATTTAATGAAACTTTGAAATAAGCTTTATAAGTCAATGAGCTTATAGCAATTCAATTTAAGTCTTGATTTATATCCTAATAAAATAGTGTTATTTATTCTTTATTTTATCTCAGTATCTTTGATGCAAATTTACTTTAATTATTTAAATAATTTGATTTTGTTTTAAATCATTTAGTTACAAAAAAATACAAAATCATATTCCTCATTTAATGGTATTTAGTTAAGATCATCTATTAGCAACAAGTAAATTTTATAAAATAAAATTTACTTGTTGCTAATAAATCATTGATTTTCCTATTCAATTGGTATATTGCTTATACTATTTAGCGATTGGTTAATTACTGGCTCAATAATTTAGTATGTCCCATTGTGATAAACGAATTTCTGTAACTTCCTATTCCCTACCAAATCTACTGGAAATACTACAAGGTTTGATTTGATTCCATACAACCCAGCCTTGAGTTCCATTATTCAATCTAACCTTAACAAAATCGCCTTCTATTTTTATAAAGACAACAACTTCTCCCTTATTTAAGTGTTGAAAAGCATGAGAGTTTCTTTGGGGTTGAACATGTAATTCAGCAGAATCCCGGCCACGTGTAGGTGCTACTTCACGACAGTATAAGGATGTTTGGGAAATATAATTATTTTGTTCTAGATTAGCTGCAACTCGATTTTCAGGTTTAAATAAAAGTAAGCCTGTGATTGTAGTGAAAAAGCCAACTATTCCAACTCCAATAGTTAAGCATAACCTGCTATTCAGTGAGAATGTAGGAGTAATGGTAGTTGGTATAAATGGAACTGATTTAGGTATAGTTTCTTCCTGAAGTTTAGGTATAGTTTCTTCCTGAAGTTTAGGCATAGTTTCTTTCTGAAGCGCAGATGCCGGTGTTATTTGCTTTGACTGTCTTGCTGGTTGCTGCCACCTCATTGTCTTTAGTATTGGTTCCTGGAATTTAGTCTCATGGCTACTCATGTACTCCATAGGTGTATATCCAGCAGGGTAATCCTTACAAGTAATATTAGTAATAGTAAATACTTGTTGCCCTAACCTCAGATAACTACCGCGTGTCAGGGGCATTTCCCCTGCTAAGAGCAATTGCCCATCCACTATAGGGGGATTTTGCTGCCGGAGATTTCGTAAGTAAAATCTTTGTTTTTGAGGATGAAAGAAAATCTCAACATGCAATCCAGATATGGTTGCATCTAAGAGCACTATATCACATTGTTCTGGGTCTCTACCAATACGAATTCTCCCGGGGTTCTTACTATGTTGGTGTTCTAATATCTTTCGTATTTTGATTTCCTCATCCTGTTCCCACTCTAAAGTTAACTCGTGCAGGGAATTTGTTTCTAAGGTTGATTGAAGAATTGGTAGGCCCATTTTAGAAGTTTGTACTAGTTTTTCTAGTGCTTCTAGTACTTCCGCGGTAGTTTGATAGCGATCTTTAAAATGGTAGCGCGTCATCTTGGTAAGAATATCGGCAAACTCCGAACTGATAAAAACTAAATGTTGCCATAAAATTTCCCCTGTGTGTGGATCATCCTGGAGCTTATGAGGTTGAACACCTGTTAAGGACTGAATCGCCATCATTCCCACAGCATAAATATCACTACTAGGACGGGGAAACCTGCAGATATGTTCAGATGGCATATAACCAGGAGTTCCAACTGTTATTGTTACGTTATGATTTTTGGAAGAGGGAAGTATAATTTTTTGACTAGCCCCCCTAGTTAACATTGTGGTCTGACTATGTATTTGTTTGATTGAGCCAAAATCAATCAACGTCAATCTATGATCTAAGGTATTTCTAATTAAATTATCCGGTTTGATATCTCGATGAATTACTCCTTGGGAATGAACAAATTGCAAAACTTTTAATACTTCAATTAACATCTGGACAACTTGGGTTTCAGTCCATTTTTTCCCTGGGGGTAATTCTTTACTTAGAGAATGACCATGAATAAACTCTTGTACCAAATAAAATTCGTGATTTTCTTCGAAATAAGCCAACAACCTAGGGATTTGATCATGACTACCCAACTTTTGTAAGGTTTCTGCCTCTTTACAGAATAAATTTCTTGCTGCTTCTAAAACCTGCAGGTCGGTACTAGTAGGTTTGAGATGTTTTAGTACACACTTAGGCTTACCAGGAAGATGAATATCTTCTACAATGTAGGTTTGTCCAAAACCTCCCTCACCCAAAACTTTAAGGACTTTGTAGTGTCCTGCTAGTAACTGACCGATCATATGTTGATGGTGATATAAAAAATTAAATTACTTTTACGCTTCCCTGTATACCCCAATTAACCCCTGATTTTTATAAAAATTCTTTGAAATTTGATTATTATCTTGCAAAAATGGGGCTACCAAATAATCCTAACAATACATCTGCTTCTGATATTACCAGAAGTCCATTAGTTGAAATATATACATACAGAAAATTTCCCCGGTAATACATAAATAACAAATAGAATCATTCAATGTTGCCAGTTTGGCATATTTTTTATTAAAATACATGTACTTTTAACTGACATTTAGATTAAATATTAAAACTTACATGTTCGGATATTGACAAGAGTGAAGACCTCTATTGGAGATTAACATTAATATGTATGGAGTAACAGTTGAATCTAAAGCTCGACAGTGGGAAATTCAAACAGTTAATGATAAATTGACCAGCACAGGTGATTATTGGGTAAAAGGAGACTATCTATAAATTAAAAGGTTAAGTATTTAAAATGCCATGGAAGAAATAGATAAACTTAATGAAAGTGAATATATGTATAGGTAAGATATTATCAGGGTAATTATTAGGAGATACAATAAACATAGTAAGGGTAAGAACTAATAAGAAATAGAATAAGGTAAAACACTAAAATAGTGGCTGTTACAATAATAAATGTACCCGAAAAAACTAGATGAGCTGTATCAAAATAGATAAATTTGAAATATATTAATACCGAAAATACATAAGTCTTGTAGGCAAAATGAATTGACTTACGAATTGATAAAAATTAAAACATAGTATGTAGTACGTTTGCGGTGACAACAGAAATTGTGGACTGTCAGTTTACTTATTACTTACTCAGACTGTGGGAAGAAAAATGTAGATTGTTAACGAAAACACTACCGGGAGTAATACTTAAAGCCTTAGTGGGGTGAATATATAAACTATGAAAATTTATCTTCCAAGCAATAATCGCCATTATAAAAAATAGGTGGTGTGTGAATTAGCCTGGAAACATTAGCATTAGTAAATAATAATGCTAATGTCGATTTAACTTATTAGACTCAGTCATCCTGCATATAAATCAATCCAGTTAATTAAAAGGAAAAAGTAATACTTGTGAATTTTTACTAGTACAAATTTCAATTAGTTTAAAAATGATGTTAATCACATCACACAAAACTGGAATCTATTCAGGGTTGAAGTGCAATTATACGCAAGTTCTTTGAGCTAAGAGTAAAAAAAATCATAGCTAATATGATAATTCTAGTATACACAGATGATAAGACATAAGTTTAAGAGGCTAGAATGTACTATTTCTCTGCTGTAATCGACTACATAGGAAGCTTTCATATGCTTTTATGGTCTAATTACTTTACAGGTTTTTCTTCTCTAATCCCTAAAGCCTAAAAGTTAATATTTGGTATCTTGCCTAATTATTTGTAGTGGCTTTACACTAAGTAAGTTACTCGTAATTTTTACAAATTTTGTAATGGGCTATTTACTTACTAATTGACAAGAGGAAATAAAGTTCTTTTATTATTTCATTCACTGAGATACTATTCCCTATTTTGTGTGGGCAGATTAGAAAAATATCTAACCTCTTTTACCTGCTGAATATTGCTGTAATATTTGTTTTAAGTACTTACCTGTATAAGATTGAGGATGTGCAGCCACCTCTTCTGGTGTACCCACAGCTACTACTTTACCTCCTCTGTCTCCACCTTCAGGCCCCAAATCAATTATCCAGTCAGCACAACGAATAACATCTAAATTGTGTTCAATTACCAAAATAGAGTTACCCTTATCAACTAGTTTCTGCAAAATATCTAATAGTTTATGTGTATCGTAAAATGATAATCCGG
The DNA here is from genome assembly GCF_000350105.1 of Richelia intracellularis HH01. GTDB lineage: Bacteria > Cyanobacteriota > Cyanobacteriia > Cyanobacteriales > Nostocaceae > Richelia > Richelia intracellularis. Next base: position 311,417 of record NZ_CAIY01000027.1, on the reverse strand, counting down.
TGGTAGGTTCATCAATTAAATATAGGGTCTTTCCTGTCGCACGACGGGATAATTCCGTGGCTAGTTTTACCCGCTGTGCCTCACCACCGGATAGAAGGGTTGCTGGTTGTCCTAACTCAACATAACCTAAACCGACATCAACTAGAGTTTGTAGTTTTTTCACCGCTTTAGGGATATTTTTGCAAAATTCTAAAGCCTCTTCCACTGTCATATGTAGTACATCAGCAATAGATTTACCCTTATATTTAACTTGTAAAGTTTCCCGGTTATATCTAGCACCCTTACAGACCTCGCACTGAATATAAATATTGGGCAGGAAATTCATCTCAATTATATTCACCCCCTGACCACTACAGGCTTCACAACGTCCACCTTTAACATTAAAGGAAAACTGCCCTTGCTTATAACCTCGCGCTTTTGCTTCTATGGTTTGGGCAAAAACTTCCCTTATCGCCTCAAATACTCCTGTGTAAGTTGCAGGATTAGAACGTGGAGTTCTACCAATAGGAGATTGATCTATTACGATTGCTTTGTCCACTGCGCCTAATCCTTGAATGCGATCAACTTCTTTAGGTGAGGGAATTCTTTTCAGTAAGTGGTGTTGTAAAGCTGGGTAGAGTAGCTCATTAATTAATGTAGACTTACCTGAGCCAGATACTCCAGTAACGGTAACAAATTTACCTAAGGGAATACTGACATTAATATTTTTTAGGTTGTTACGATGAGCATTTTCAATAATTAAATTAATGCCATTTCCTTCTCTCCTATGAGTAGGAGTAGTTATCATCCTACGTCCAGAAAGATAAGCACCTGTCAGGGAATTTTCTGCTCTTAGTAATGTCTGTATATTTCCTGCAGCCACAACATTTCCCCCATATACTCCTGCACGTGGGCCAATATCTACTATATAATCAGCAGCACGGATAGTTTCTTCATCATGCTCTACCACAATTAAGGTATTACCTAAGTTTTTCAACCTAGTGAGAGTTTGCAATAATTTTCCATTATCTCGTTGATGCAAACCGATGCTGGGCTCATCTAACACATACAATACCCCTGTTAAACCAGAACCAATTTGGGTAGCTAAACGAATGCGCTGGGCTTCTCCCCCAGAAAGGGTCATTGCTGGACGGCCTAAAGTCAGGTAGTCTAAACCAACATCTAGGAGAAATTGCAAACGGGCACCAATTTCTCTTAATATCAAATCGGCAATCTGCATTTGCCGGGGACTAAGTTCCAAATTATTAATCATTTTTTGACAATCCCGAATGGGTACCCCTGTCAAATCTGAAATTCTATGTTTTCCTACCCTTACTGCTAAAGCTTCTGGTTTTAAACGTTTGCCATGACATGCTGGGCAAGGTTGATCGATTAGATATTGTTCCAGTTTTTGCCTAATCAACTCCGAACCAGAATCGTATTGCTTTTGTAGTATTGGTAATACCCCTTTGAATAATTGTTTTCCCTCTTTTGGAGTATCATTTTCGCCATATAAAATAACTTGTTTCTGCTCAGGAGTTAAATGCTTCCACTGCGTCTGTAACTCAAATTTATAAGTTTGACCCAAGGCATAAAATAACTCTAAGTAGTAGGTGTTTTCTTTTTCTGACCAAGGAGCAATTGAAGCATATACAGGTAAGTCTGGATCTGGTATGACTAATTCCGGAGAAAATCTACGTAACAAACCAATACCATGACAATTTTGGCAGGCACCATAGGGAGAATTGAAAGAAAATAATCGTGGTGATAATTCTTCCATTACTGCCCCATGTTCAGGACAGGCAAAATTCTCCGAAAATACCAACTCTGGGTGTGCCTCTTTATCCTTATTACCAGTGACAAAATCAATCAAAGCAATACCACCTGATTGCTTTAAACAGGTGGTAAGAGAATCTACCAACCGCTCCTGAATCCCATCTTTTTTAACCAACCGGTCAATTACTACTTCAATAGAGTGTTTAACATTTTTATCCAGTTTAATGGAATCAGATAATTCCCGTATTTCTCCATCAATACGTACTCTGACAAAACCTTGAGAAGATAAACTAGACAATAATTTTTTATGAGTTCCCTTCTTTCCTCTTACTACTGGTGCAAGAATTTGAAACCGGGTATTATCCGGTAAGTCCAAAATACGATCACACATTTGATCAATAGTTTGAGGTGTAATAGGGTGATCACATATGGGACAATGTGGTTCCCCTGCACGTCCAAATAATAAACGCAAATAGTCATAAACTTCCGTTACTGTACCTACTGTGGAACGGGGGTTATGGGAAGTGGACTTCTGATCAATAGAAATTGCAGGACTTAAACCCTCAATGGCCTCTACATCTGGTTTATCCATTTGTCCTAAAAACTGTCTTGCATAGGCACTCAATGATTCTACATAGCGCCGTTGCCCTTCTGCAAAAATCGTGTCAAATGCAAGAGAAGACTTACCGGAACCAGACACTCCAGTAAATACAATCAAGTTATCACGAGGTAATTCTAAATCAATATTCTTAAGATTATGCTGCCTCGCTCCCCGAATACAAATCTTATTTTGATTGTCGTGGAAGTGAGATATGTCTTTACTGAAGGGTGAGACTAGCTTGGGTTCTGACATATTGACAAAGCTAAATGGGAGCAGGAAATAATTCTTAATGGTACAGCATTCCTGTTTTATCTAGAATAGCTGCATTGATCTAATTAGAGAATTACTTTCATGTGGGCAATTTTCCAATTTGCGTGAACACACAATATTGTCTATTCACTCCATACCCCATTCATGAGATTTCCAATAATACTTAATATCTGGTCCAGAGGGAATAATTCCACCAGGGTTGAGTGGAAATAAATTGCCGTAATAGTCCCGCTTGATACTTTCTAAATCACAGGTATTGGCTACTCCAGGTAATTGGTATAAATCCCGCAGGTAAACACTCAAATTTTTGTAATCTTGAATACGGCGACGGTTACATTTGAATAAGCCATAATAAACCATATCAAAACGAAACAAGGTAGTAAACAAACGCACATCTGCCAAAGTTAATTTTTCTCCGCAGAGATATTGATTATTCTCTAAAACTGCATCAATTTTATCTAATACTGCAAATAAATCCTGACAAGCTTTATCGTAAGACGACTGAGTTTGAGCAAAACCACAATTATATACCCCATTATTCACTGCACTGTATATTGTCTTATTCCATATATTTATTTCATATCTGAGTTCTTCCGGGTACAAATCTAATTTGGGATTGGCAGCAAATTTATTGAATTGGGAATTTAAAATAACAATTATTTCTGCACTTTCATTATTAACAATCGTATGGGTTTGCCTATCCCACAAAACTGGGACCGTGCAACGCCCTCTATATCCAGGTTTTGATAAACTATAAAGTTCTGGGAGGGTCCGACAACCTTCTGATTCTTGATTCATTACCCATATTCCTTTATCCCCTAGGGGAGAACAAATAATAATAGAGATTACATCTTGTAAACCCTTAAGTGACCTTACAACTAAAGTCCGGTGTGCCCAAGGACATGCAAATCCAACGTAAAGATCGTAACGCCCAGGTGCTGGTGTATATGGATTGTCTGGCTCTGTACCAATAAAATTATGAAACTGTGTTGTGGGACGAATGTATTTTCCCGATTCGCTTCGGGGTGCAAGGTTAGACATCATAATTTGCCATATGGTTGTCCAGATAAGTTTGACAATACGGATGATGAAGCCGGAGGGAATAGATTTACTATTGTTTTGATTTTTATTTTCTGCCATGCAATTTGAGGTTTTATATTTGCTGCCTTAAATACCTAATTTGTCTTGTCCTAATTTCTAGAAAGTACGAGCTGATGAAGTCATATTGCAGTTACTTTATATCATTTCCAATCCTGTAGTAAGGTTAATTTTACAGATTATGACTGGAACAACAGACATAATGATTTCTCTCTCTATCTAGCAGTTGCTAATTTTATATATGAACCCCACACAATCAATATTACAGGATAAATTTCAACAGGCTTTAGCTGCGGCTTTTGGTCAAGACTATGATGGCATTGATCCAATTTTGGTTGCTGCTAGTAACCCAAAATTTGGCGATTATCAGTCCAATATTTCCTTATCACTGGCAAAAAAAATTGGGCAACAACCAAGGGCGATTGCTACTGCTATTATAGAAAGCCTAAATGTATCTGATATCTGTGAATCACCAGAAATAGCTGGTTCTGGTTTTATTAATTTGCGCTTGAAAACAGCATATGTAGAACAGCAAATTAATATTATGCAAGCTGATTCTCGTTTGGGGGTTCCCCTAACAAATAAACCTCAATTGGAAATAGTAGATTTTTCTAGTCCCAATATAGCTAAGGAAATGCATGTCGGACATTTGCGTTCAACTATAATTGGCGATTGTATTGCTAGGGTTTTAGAATTTCGTGGTCATAATGTCTTAAGGCTAAACCATGTAGGTGATTGGGGTACACAATTTGGTATGTTAATTACCTATTTAAGGGAAAAATATCCAGAAGCCCTCACTACTGAAAATGCATTAGATATAGGCGATTTAGTATCTTTTTATAAAAAAGCCAAACAGCGTTTTGATACTGACGAAGACTTCCAGAAATCAGCACGCCATGAAGTATTAAAGTTACAAGCAGGAGAAAAAAATACAAATCATGCTTGGAAATTACTTTGCGAGCAGTCTCGTCAGGAGTTTAAAGTTATTTATAATTTACTAGATATTCAACTTCAAGAAAGAGGAGAATCCTTCTATAATTCATTTCTGCCAGCGGTAGTATTAGATTTGGAAGCGTCTCAGTTATTAGAATTAAACCAAGGAGCAAATGTTGTCTTTTTAGAAGGTTTTACTAATCGGCAGGGGGAACCTTTGCCATTAATTATTCAGAAATCTGATGGTGGTTATAACTATGCAACTACTGATCTAGCTGCTGTGCGTTACCGCATTCAATTAGATAAAGCTAAACGTATTATTTATGTTACAGACTCAGGACAGGCAAATCATTTTGCCGGGGTATTTCAGGTAGCACGTAGAGCAGGATGGGTTCCTGATGATGTAGAGTTAGTTCATGTTCCCTTTGGTTTGGTATTAGGAAAAGACGGCAAAAAGCTTAAAACCCGTTCTGGTGATACAGTGAGGTTGCGGGATTTAATTGATGAGGCTGTAAATCATGCTCGGGAAGACTTGGATGCCAGACTAAAAGAAGAACAGAGGGAAGAAAGTGCGGAATTTGTAATTAATGTCTCCCTAGTAGTAGGTATAAGTGCAGTGAAGTATGCAGATTTAAGCCAAAACCGAACTAGCAGTTATAAGTTTAGTTTTGACAATATGCTTTCCCTAAAGGGAAATACTGCTCCTTATATGCTTTATGCATATGTACGAATCCGAGGAATTGCCCGTTCTGGCAAGATTAATTTCACTCAGTTGGGAGATACTAAAATCATATTGAAGGAGGACTTAGAATTAGCTCTGGCAAAGCATTTATTACAGCTAGGTGAGGTTATTAATGTAGTGGAAACAGAATTATTACCCCATCGTTTATGTGATTATTTGTATCAACTAAGCGATAAATTCAATAAATTCTATGAGAATTGTCCAGTATTGAAATCAGAAGCAACCATACGCAATTCTCGGTTGGCGTTGTGTGATGTTACTGCACGGGTGTTAAAGTTAGGATTGTCTTTGCTAGGTATTCCTGTTTTGGAAAGGATGTAGAATAAAATCTAAACAAGAAGTTGAAAATACTGATAAACATATTAGATGATACTAAATGAAATGCTATAACATATAGTGACATCTAGTTGGATAATAATTTTGCTCAACGGTTAAATATTTTAAATATCTCCTCAAACAACGACAACATGCTTCCAAACTATGAATAATCATATGGCTCGAAATCAATCCTTAGCAAATATAACTATATTATTATCATTCAACTAAAAACAGTATGGCTAGGTATTAAAATCATTGAGAAGTAGGGAACATTATCAGGGTTTACTTCTTTTATGGGTATTATCTTTTGACTGGACATTGTGGCATATTCAATGAATTTTGCCTTTTCCATTAATCTCAATTGCTGCAATACATTACATACCTTACAAAAGTGTCTACCTATTTTGATAATCACTGCTGCATCTGCTAATGCTAATCTGGATGCCAGAACTTCCGGTGGTAGAATTGCTGATAACACCAAAAATATGTCATTGCTACAAGACAAAGGTATACCCAATGCTGATGCACTCGCCATTATAGAAGAAACTCCCGGCACTACAGTTGTGGGAAATTTATCTGCCAGCCTAATATATAAATAGATGAAAGTCCCGAAAAAAAATGGATTTCCCTCACACAGAATGGCCACACTTTTGCCTTGAGATAAGTAAGCCACAAGTTTATTTGCGGCTTTGTCATAATAAGGTTGAGAAGATTCTGTCAACTTAAAAGGTAATAGTATGGGTACTTCAATTTGATTGCCCCTTAAGTATTGTTCTACAATTGAATAAGCTAGGGATCGTTTTTCTGCTGAAATCGGGTAGGCGATAACCGGAACAGATTTTAGTATACGCAGCGCCTTAAGGGTAAGTAGTTCCGGATCTCCAGGACCAATGCCTAAACCATATAGATGACCTGTTCTATATGACATTTATATGTCTTCTCCCTTTGCAAGTGCGTTGATAGCTGCTACTGTAATTGCGCTTCCTCCCCGACGACCATGTAATGTAATAAATGGAATATTGTGGGTGCTGGCTGCAAGAGCAGCTTTAGAGTTGGCTGCACCCACAAAACCCACAGGGAAACCAAGGATTATAGATGGTTTCGGCATTCCTTGATCCAGCATTTCTAGTAGACGAAACAGTGCTGTAGGGGCATTACCAATAGCAACCACAGCTCCTTCTATGTAGGGTATCCATAAGCTTAGAGCTGCTGCTGTGCGAGTATTACCTATTTGTTTAGCAATATCTTTTACTTCTGGTTCATTGAGGGTGCAGATAATCGGATTCTTGGCATGTAATTTTGTTCTTGATATTCCTGCTGCAACCATTTGAGTGTCACATAAAATGGGTTTCCCTGCTGCTAGTACTTCCCTACCCACTGCAACCAAGTTTTCATGAGCAGAAATATCAGCAACAATATCTGTCATACCGCAAGCATGAATTAGACGCATGACCAACACCACTAGATCCGGTCGTAAATGATCTAAATTCATCTCCGATTTAATAATTTCAAAAGAGCGCCTGTATATGTCACTACTGTCATGAATATAATTCATTCTGGCTTGGGAATTGTAACCGTATTTTACGTTTAGTGTAATCCTCGTTGGAATTATACCAGACTGGCAGTTATTCGTAACTAAAGACATTAAACAAGTAACATATGGCTTTTAGAAAATTATCAAAACTTCCAGAAATTAGATTTATTGATAAAAATGATACTTGACAATTTTCTTGGCATTTTGAAACACATGCTCAAGAGAAGAAATGGTCTCTATCGTTGAAGTTTTTCTATGTAGCAAACTCACTGACAAAAAATGGGGAAAATCATCCTTGTCTGTAAAGGATTGTGTTGTACTATTTTGGTTTTTCTACGATAGCTCAAATAATGGTATATTTACTTGATAATCTTTTGAAAAAGATTATCAAGTAAATATAAAAAAAACTACATCAGCCTAATTGATTAGTAAGAATTCTTTTATCAAATTGGAAAGCAAACATAGTAATTAGAAATATTTTGTAGGTTCCAAGTATTTCCCTAAAATGGAATGATTTATATAGGGTTTGAGAAACGGTTTGTTTTAGTTTTTATCCCTAGGTAAGAGGCTTTACTATATCTATTAGCAAAGAGATCCCATTATTTGATTTTTATCCCTTCATTTGATAGTTGAGTAGGTTTTAGTAAATTTAAAATAGGATAAGATTGAGGTCCATTCAACTAACCACTAATATGGGTTTAAGTGTGCATATGCACAGGAGATAAAGAGTTGAAAAATAGGTATCTTGATGGGCAAATGGCTTTCGGTAGTCGGAATTGGTGAGGATGGGTTCTCTAGTTTAACTCCTATTGCTATTGCTTTGGTGAACCAAGCAAAAGTATTAGTAGGTGGAGAACGTCACTTGGAGATGCTTCCAAAAACTGATGTTCGTCCAAAACTTGTTTGGGCTTCTCCAATTGGAGAAACCATAGCAACTATTATGAGCATGCGGGGACAGTCAGTTTGTGTGTTAGCCAGTGGTGATCCCATGTTTTATGGTGTTGGAGTTACTCTGAGACGGAAAATCCCTTTGGAGGAGATGACTATTATACCTACACTTGGTACTCTTAGTTTGGCTTGTGCCAGAGTGGGTTGGTCATTCCAGGAAGTCGAAACCCTTAGTTTGTGTGGTCGTCCAGTAGAATTATTATCTGCTTATGTTTACAATCATGCAAAATTACTTATCCTCAGTGCTGATAAAAATACCCCCTCTCAAGTTGCCGCGATTCTGCAATCATCAGGGTATGGTAAAAGTAAGTTAATCATTCTTGAACGCATGGGTGGGAACCAAGAAAGAATAATTACAAGTATGGCGAATTCCTGGAATCACACGGAAATTGCAGATTTAAACACCATTGCAGTGGAATGTGTTGCTGACAAAGGAATTACAGCTTTGTCCCGAGTGTCTAGTCTACCTGATAACGCTTACCACCATGATGGACAAATCACTAAAAAAGAAATTCGATCTATTACCTTGGCTGCATTAGCACCATTACCCGGACAATTATTATGGGATGTGGGTGCGGGATGTGGCTCTGTTGGTATTGAGTGGATGCGAACCCACGATCATTGTCGAACCATTGCAATTGAACAAGATGCATCTAGATTAAAATATATAGCAGACAATGCTTCTTCTTTAGGAACTCCCCAATTAAGAATTATATTTGGCAAAGCACCCCTAGCACTACAAAATTTACTGACTCCAAATGTGATATTTATTGGTGGTGGTATAACCAATAAGGGGTTACTAGAAACTTGTTGGCAAGCCTTACCTCCTGGTGGGAAGCTAGTCACCAATGTAGTAACAGTAGAAGGGGAAATGAAAATATTTGATTGGTATAAACAATTGGGCGGTAATTTAACTAGAATAGCTGTTCAAAAGGCAGAACCCATAGGTAATTTTTGGGGATGGAAAGCCATAGCCCCTATAACCCAATGGGTAGTAGTTAAGCCGAATTAATGAATCTATACAAAAGTGCAGATGATTCTGGTATCTATAATATCCCAACTATTAAGCCCTCAGCTTTAATAGTTGGGATATTGGGTAGAGTCTTTCCAGTTTGATAGGTAGGATATTTCCAATACTATTCTATTTTCCAAATAACTCCAAAACTACATAGTGTTTTGGAATTGGGTGCCGAATTCTTAACTCAAATTAGATTATTATACTCGTTTATAGCCTGATAAAGCTGTGGAGAAGCTGGTATCACCCTTGGATTTCTATGTATAAACTTTCAGTGACAGAAGTGTTTGCTCAGCCCGAGGAAGATGTATTATATAATAATAATTTAGCGTATATTTAGATTTAGTAGTCAAAATACAGAAACTCAATCATATGTATTTTTAATATACAGGCAGATTTTAACATGTAGACGAAATTTACTGTCAATGTACTCATAGCAACTATACAGACTTATCTGAATCAAGGATCTCTTATGTATAGCACTAAATTACAAGTAGCGAAAAAGTCATTATTAACAAGCTTAATATTCCAATAGTATATCTAACATTATTTGTAAGTTTATCTTACTATGGCAATCATTAAATCTGTTGTGCATGCTCTCTGTTTATATTTAAACTCCCAAAGGCTATATCTAAGTATTTAAACTGTATTATATATTCAATTGTCAGCTCATAATTTGTTGGATAACCATGCCATTGCACCCCCTACATCTGTAACCTTTTCCCCTTTTGGCATTTGAGGACGCCGTATCATTATAACTTTAATTCCTAATTTTGCAGCGGATAAAATCTTGCTATAAGTGGCATTACCACCACTATTTTTACTCACTATTGTGTCGATTTGATAGTCGATTAAGAGTTGTTTTTCTGATAACATGTCAAAGGGACCTTTCGATACAAGTAATTTACCCATTGGTATAACTGTGTCTTTTGCAACTCCCTCAACTACTCGCATTAAAAACCATATATGTGGTAGACAAGAAAATACTTCTAATTGCTGCTTACCAATAGCCAAAAAAACTCGCTTTGATCGTTCTTTTACTAAATTAATAGCTGCAATTTCAAAACTATCTACTTCAATCCAATTATTGGTAATATTTTCCCATTGAGGTCTAACTAACATTAATCTGGATAATCCCAACTTCTGGGCAGCATTAGCTACATTTGAAGATATCTGTATACTGAATGGATGAGTTGCATCAATTAGAAAATCAATAGCCTCATTATGTAAATATTTGATTAACCCATCAGTACCACCAAAACCACCTTTTATCAGGGTAATAGGTATACTTCCATAATTATGAGTACAACCAGCTAAAGATAAGATTACTTTTAAATTTGGTAAGTTAACAACTTGTCTCACTAACTGATTAGCCTCATTAGTGCCACCTAATATTAATAATTTTCTATATGCCATTGCGACTATATTCAACTAAGGAAAATGTTAATTCATTGACTCTGATAAACTTCTATAAATATCCTTTGATAAGCTGATCTTAGGCTAAATAATCAAAGATAAACTTCTCATTAAATTTTCTGCATGATATAAATCTATTCTATATTAGAGTACGAAAAATATTCTATAATCTCTTCATTAGTAATACTTTGAGTAATAATTCCTCTTTTCCTATCAACCAAAATAACTCTAATAGTTAAGTCCATATTTGTATATTTTTTTACATATTTTTTGGATCTATCACTAATTTTTAGTGATAGATAGCTAAATACTGAACTTGCTAATCCTAGTTCAACTAGGATTCTGTAAGCATTATCTGCAGTTTTACTTTGTAAAACTGCAGATAATGCATTCATATTACCTCCTACCTCTGCAACCGCAGCAGCGATAATTTCTAACTTTCCATCTGCTAGATGACTTGATGTATTAAAAATTCCACCTGCTAATTTTATTAATTTTCCTTGATATCCCAACAGTAAAATAGACTTTGCCTTATTTAAGGCTGCCTCTACCAACAAAGTGCCTAACCAGTTTCCTGTTTGTACAATTAAATCTTCTGGAATTTTTAGTTGTTGGGCTACAGAATAACCATTACTACCAAGGCAAAAGACCAAATGCGGATAAATTTGTGCCTTTTCTTGCAATGTTTTACGTAGCTCAAGTAAGTGATGTTCAGCGCTTAATGGTTGGGAAATCCCACTTGTTCCCAATAAGGATAGGCCTTCTAAAATACCAAAGGCTTCGTTAGATGTCCGTTGTGCTAATTGAATACCTTCAGGAAGAATAATCCGTACAGTAGCAGTTTTATTTTCAGGAATCAGTGGTGATAAGTTAGTTGAAAATAAGCAATGAGCATAGCGATAAATAGCTGGTTCCCCTGCAGCAGTTTTTCCAATACCTTGACCACCTTCAACGATCAGAGCTTGATTTTGAACTTGTCGTGGTGAAAGTTTTACCCAAGACCATATAGGAGTATTCCTGGTTAAGTCTAGATTGTCTCCTGGATCGCTGATAGTAATTGCCAAAGCTGTAACACTATTTATAATTGCTACTTGTTCAATTGGTATATCTGCATTTTCATTCAGTAAATCCAAAGTGACAAAGGATGGGCTTTGTATAATTTTTTGTAGGTGAATCAAGGCTGCTTTTGCTGCAGCAACTGCAAAAACTGGAAGAGTATAACCCGTGCGTGCCATTAAAAAATAGTGGAAATAACTTTAGTGTATAGCCTAGTGAAAAATTATAATATATTGGCAACCTGAGAGAATCATGGTATTTTTCCTATTTAACTAAATATATTCTGTAGGTAAGAGATTATATCAGTTAAAAAGTTTATCCTGATAGTATAAATGCATGAATCTAAAGACATAGTTGTAAGTGCAATGATATTCCAACAGAGAGACTTAATGATGTATTGATATTACAATCCCAACAAAAAAACAAAATTACTGAATTTTCCCCAGGACAAGAGAATTAACATTTGGGTTTGAATTAGTTAGTATATATGGGTTGGCCTGTAGAAGAGATAATTTCTTTGAGAAAAAACTAAGGTATCGTGGATGCAGTTTATTATAAATGAATTTAGGGCTCCAGTGAAAATCCAAAACCTACTACAGACCTATTATATTTTGAATTGATAGTGATATAAAATTCGTTTGAAAGCCAAAATGGGTTGTATTCCTTCAATTTAAACTACGAATTACATTCCACATCTGCGATGAGATTATTGTCCTTGACTAGCTATATCTTTGCTAGAAACTTGCAAACGACTCAAACTAAAATTAACCTGTTAATTTAATAATAATACAGTTACTTATTCTGTGTTTTCTTCTGCATTGTTATGAAAGATAATTAGACAGCTGTTAGGTCCTGGAAATAACTGTCTTAACTATCAACAGGATTCTCCTATAATAAGGCTTTATTTACTCAGTTCTGTTTATTTTCATCATAGAGTATGAAAACTCCCTAACCTCTAACCATATTTTCCAAGCCCTAAACTCATGGGCTGTATTTCATATCTTAATAATATAGTTAACATATACGTAATTATGTTTCATATGTATTAACATCATACAATTACAGACCTGTCAATGGGCAGGAGGAGAATCGAACTCCTATGACCGTAAGGTCGCCACATTTTGAGTGTGGTGCGTCTACCAATTTCGCCACCCGCCCATGAATATTTACTTGTTATGATAACACATTTTATGATTTTGTAATAATCTCTGATATTCTTGACTATTTGCCCAGAGTTCTATTTCTTTTGCTCTTATTACAGGAACTGGATGGGTTAATTGTGCATTAATTAATGTTTTAATCATTTCTCCTAATTTATTATTACTAAGTTCTTCATAATCACAGGCTTGTGCAATAAAAGCATCTACATTTAGTTGTGGAGCAATATACGGGGAACCACCAGCTAACTTCATTAGTGCGGACATAACCACTCTTGGATCTTGGGACACCAATAATGCCGCACGATCACAAGTAAATTCTGCACAACGTAACCATTCTAGAAGTTGGTTCTGAATTACTTGAGCTATTACTTCTCCAATATTTGGTATTGAAGTTACAGCCAGCATCAATAAGTTCACAGGAGTCAGGTAAACACTATGGTCACACTTGAGGTGTCCAAGTTCATGGGCAATTACTGCTTGAATTTCTTCCAACGTGAGCATATCGATTAAAGCAGTATGTACTACTATAAATGGTTGTTTCCCTCGCATAGCAAAGGTATAGGCATTGGGAGTTGGGGAAGAACGGATATACAACCTGGGTATTTGAATATCCAATATTTTACAAGCAGATACTAATAATTCATATATCTGTGGCAACTGCTTCTCTCCTAGAAGAACACTAGAAGAAATATTTTCCACATGAAATACCTGTTCTACAACTGGACCGAGGAAATTACGTATTATAAGATCTGTCCCGGGGATTTTTTTAAGAGCTTGCGTTGCTTTCAAGTCCAGGGGATGACGAAAAGCATCTGCCTTTAGACCAATTAGAGATATTTTGGATGATGACATATTTTGAGGTTATGAGGAACATTCAGTTATATTAGTAGGAGATGGTCATAAAACCAAATCTATACTAGGTTAGTAAAATAAATACTTGAGAAACTTCAGTGTGAACCTGCCCATCTCCATAGTTATTACTTACTGATTATTTCCTGGTAATCTTTGCTGGGGTAGTATTAACGTTACTCATAAATTCCTGATCTCTTCCTGTTGATGTCAACCGCCGTATTTTAGCTCCGAGGTTTTGTAGCTTTACATCTAATTGGTCGTAACCGCGATCAAGATGATGTAGTCCGTGAATTACTGTTTTTCCTTGAGCTGCCAACCCTGCTAAAACCAAGGCTGCTGCTGCCCGCAAATCTGTACATAATACTGGTGCTCCGGATAACATTGGTACTCCCCGAACAAAAGCAGTATTACCTTTCACACGAATATCTGCCCCTAGCCGGTTCAACTCTGAAGCATGGCGTAAACGGTTTTCAAATACAGATTCATTAATTAAGCTATCACCCTCTGCTAGGGTGAGCAGAGACATAAAAGGTGCTTGCATATCTGTAGGAAAACCCGGATGGGGTAGAGTCTCAATATCCGTGGCCCGCAAGGCTTTTGCTGGTAAGACTCGCAAACAGTTGGGTGGCTCTTCTATTAAATGTACACCCATCTCTCTAAGCTTAGCAATTACTGGTAATAAATGTTCCGTAACTACGGGAGAAAGTAATAATTCAGAATGAGTGATAGCTCCAGCAATTAGAAATGTTCCGGCTTCAATGCGGTCAGGAATAATTGTATGCTCGGTAGAATACAGCTTAGTAACACCATCAATAATAATTGTACTAGTGCCAGCACCTTTGATTTTTGCTCCCATAGAGATACAGAAATTAGCTAGGTCAAACACTTCTGGCTCACGAGCAGCATTTCCGATAATGGTTTCACCTTCAGCTAGAGTTGCCGCCATCATCAAAGTTTCTGTAGCTCCTACACTAGGGGAATCTAAATAAATTTTAGCCCCTTTAAGCCTTCGCCTGCTCTTGGGAATATAGGCATTACAAATACCATGCTCTATTTGTACTTCAGCTCCCATAGCTTGAAGTCCTCGGACATGTAGATCTACTGGACGAGCACCAATAGCACAACCACCAGGTAAGGGCATTTGCGCAACACCTAATCTTGCCAAAATTGCACCGATTGCAAAGAAACTAGCTCGTAACTGAGTAACTAATTCATATGGTGCTTTTGAGGTTTTGATTTCACTTGCATTGATATCTAAAACATCACCATGACGCTTTAAACTAATACCCAAAGCCGATAATACTTGCCCCATCTTTTCCACATCAGCCAAGAGAGGAACATTACGAATACGGCAATCTTCTGAACATAATAAGGCCCCAGCCATAATCACTAGTGCCGAATTTTTTGCTCCACTGATTTCCACATGACCATGCAAACTATGCCCACCTGATATTTGCAGCACCGAGGAATCTGTAAGTGCTGAAACTTTGGCACCTGGTAAGCCACTGGGAAGATTAATAAGCCTACCCTCCATGAAAAGTAAGTAATATTATTTAATTGAAAGTTGATTCCGATTTTACATTAAAGATTTAATTTTCCCATAGTATTACATAATCCATTCTACATAGCCAGATGCTTTTCTAGTTAAAAATATTGGCAAACTTTAGGTAATAAAGGAGTTCTAATTGCCAGATTTTTGACACCACCAAATAAATAAGTGATAATATTAAACTGATAAATATAGTTATGAGTATACAAATCAATCCATGTAACACAATAGTATACGGCAATATATAGTGCAATACGCGGGGTTGGCGGAATTGGTAGACGCGCTAGATTCAGGTTCTAGTTTCCTTATGGATGTCCGGGTTCAAGTCCCGGACTCCGCATTATTAATACTTAAGGACTAATTCAAGTTAATTGTTTTGCTTCTTTTTTTATGAATTTATATTACATTCTAGATACTATTACGCCCTACGTACGTACCAGTGTATGGAGTTTAAAAGTGGCAGGGCTAATTTTAAGGTCTCGTCCTCAATCTTCAAGGAAGATATGTTTTTATGTTGACTAGTACTCAAAATAATCTTGTCAAAAAAATTCGTAAATTACACTCCACTAAAGAAAGAGATAAACAGGGATTATTTTTAATTGAGGGGACCCATTTAATTAAAGAAGCTTGTGACGTAGGATATCCCCTGGTTAATGTTTGTTGTACTATACAATGGCAGAAAAATAATCAGGTTTTATGGAATGATGTTTGCAGTCGATGTAATTACGCTGATATTGTTAGTCAAGAAGTATTAAACCTGATTGCAACTACAATAAGGCCTAATGGAATTATTGCCACAGCTGTGAGGAGAAGTGATTCGATTAATATTCCCCTTAATGGGATTATTATAGCTTTAGAGGCAATTCAAGACCCCGGTAATTTAGGGACTATAATTCGTACGTCTGTGGCTGCGGGTGCTGCAGGATTATGGGTAAGTAAGGATAGCGTAGATTTAGATAATCCCAAAGTATTACGGGCCTCTGCTGGGCAGTGGTTCCATTTGCCTATGACAGTAATTGCTGATTTAAGAAAAACTGTAAAACAGGCACAACAGGCAGGAATACAAGTAATAGCAAGTTTACCCAATGCCAACCTAATTTACTGGGACGTGGATTGGCAACAGCCAAGTTTAATTCTTTTAGGTAATGAAGGTGCCGGGCTATCCCCTGATTTGTCAGCAATAGCAGATTTCCAAGTAAATATTCCTTTGTATCCACGAGTGGAATCTTTAAATGTAGGGGTCGCTGGATCCTTGATGTTATATGAAGCTTTAAGACAAAGGAGCTTACAATAAGAGAACTAAGTGAATTCACAACCAGTATTTTTTTTGCATGACCAAGAATCACACATATCATAAAAATCTGCTTGTTCTCAAAGAATATTTTATAGTAACTAATTAACTTAGTATGTAAAAACTCTATTAAACAAGTTTGATATTACATACAAAATTTATTTATCTTATCCTAAATTACAAATAAAGCAGGGGATTTATTATATAGCTACTTTATAAAAATCCAGGTTTAAATTAATATTTAAATACTATCAAAACGTTTAAGATACTACTGTTATGATGATGGTTAAATTTTTATTTAAAAGAGTAATTTTCCACAGGGAATATCGCATGTGTTGAAGAAGAATCTGCTTCTATAACTAAACAGTAAAAAATTAACCTATTGGTAATGAAGCAATTTGTTGAGATGACTAATAATTCAGGGAAAAAACTATATAGTAGCTAATAATCAGCTATTTAGGGAATATTCTATATTGTGATGTCTAAATCTATATTCTCTGGTAATACCATCTTATTAGCCAAATTAGAAATGTAGTCCAGATATAATAGTAATGGGCTTGGGTAAGGTCAATATTAAATAAAATCACTAGCAAATTAAACATTCAGTAAACCTTGAAGTGGAAAAGCTTTTTTGGGTTGTCTATTATCCATCCCAGGGTTTACTAGAAATCATTTATATCCAGAATCTAAATCTGGGCTTTAGAATAGTTAAATATTGTCATAAACTTACTAGGAAATAATCACTATATTGATTGAATTAATTTAAAATAATTCTGTACTTATGTTATACCAATCTGATAGAAAATTATCTTGATTTGCTACTATGGGTAACTTTGTAGGTATAATGCTTTTTTATTTTAGTATTGAGTTACTTAAACCAAAAATGAGTAAAGCTTAAATGCCCCCAATCTTCTGTTTGATGCTTAGATTTCAATCTCTAATTATTTTGAGGTAGTTCATTTAAATCCTAACATTCAGTTTTATGGTTTCACATCTATACAGAATAAGTACAATTATTGTCAAGTATTTCTTATTACTTTATGCTGTTGTTGGAGAGAGCGGAAATTATCAAGATAATTCCACCACAGCGATCAGAATGACTCCCGATTTTACCGTTATATATAAATCATCTGGTTTAAAAGTATATAAAAGGAAAACTTTAGATAATAAATTGGAATTTGTAACTGTTGTAAATACAAATAAGGCCAAAGTAAAACATTTAACTGGAAACTTGTCAAAAAGCAATCATAATAAAATCTACAAGAAATCATTGACAGAGTTTTGGCAGGATGAAAAGAAAATTGATGATAATGCACAACAGTTAAAGGTTATTACTAATGGCACATATTTCTCCACCAAGAACAACCCTACAGGTGTTGCCTTTGGGTTGAAAATACCAGGTAGACGACCAATATATGGCTATGGTGTTAGTAAAGAATATATTGGGCAAATACGCACACTTTCCTGGAATAATAAAACTGCTGTGAGTTTTATTCAAACTTATATGGTACAGACTTTTAGGATATCTCAGAATGTAGTGGGTGGACTTGATATTACTGCCAATAAATCAGCCCGGGAATATTTACCTCGTACCTTTGTTGGAGTTATGGACCAGGATAATGATGGTCTAACGGAAACCATAGTATTTTACTCTGGCAATTACACCCGTCAAATCGATGCGTCCACCACACTAAAACATTTTGGTGTGAAAAGTTCGATGATGCTTGATGGTGGGGGTAGTACAGGCCTAATTCTTGAGGGTCAGTCATTAATTCATACAAATCGTACTTTGCCTCATGCTCTTGCTATATATAGCATAACAAACCAGTGAGAAGTCGAATGTATAGCATCTATTTGTTGAGAAATGACTTGGTGTTTAAGTTTAAATGACACAGCCTTATTTGTTTATAAAACTTATTTAAGACCATCATTCAATTAAGAGTCCCACGACCCAACACCAGCAGTCATTACAATCACTTTCAAAGTCCTTTCCCTTAATTCAAGTATCTTAAACCCCACTCACTTCAGAAAAATCACTATCACAAGCAAAATACTACTGACTCAAATCTTAATTTTTAGTTTTCTGCCTCTAGAATAACTTATCACTTTTGGATATCTCAGTAAGGTGTAAGCATATTGTTGTACTGTCTTCTTGTTGCAATAAACTCCCAATCGATTTTAATGGGAATATCATTAGATTAGATACCCTTACTTTTACATATTAATCATTGGAAAGTTTTTGTCGTGAACTTCTTCTAATTTATTCTTGATTATAGACTATTGTCCTCCTGCTTTAACCTAACCCTAATAAATTTTTGTGAGCATATACTGTTGGAAAAATTCTATTGCTGTCTCTCTAGAGATTGAGAATTTTTAATGGAATATTCAACTCCATAAATAATAAATTGCTCAATTTAATCAAGGCCTCTAACAAATTTTTCTATGCTATTAAATGTAATTATTCACTAGTTTTCTGGTCATGTTATCTTCCTAATTTGAAGCATATCCTTAAATTTCCTGTAATCTATAGTATCCATCTGTAATCTATAGTATCCATCAATGAGTTTGAGCACACTCCATATTAAACAAAAGTACTGGTCACCCAAATTTTGGGTAAAAGTTTTGAAATATAACTTGTTCCGCTTATTGGGTAACTGATTAGTGCGTAATCGTTAAAAAAATATTAACGTGAAGTAGAACCTAATTGTTGCTTATAAAAAGTACAGAAAGCTTCCAATAAAAAGAGTTTTCCTTACAATCAGGTTATTAATCACATTACTGATTCCGAGCTTAAGAATCACTTAATCTTTGATACTATTATTTCGTCGCTTTCTCACTTTTTATTCTCCCTTATTTTTAAACTATCTAATTTCAAGTAATTGAAAGTGACAAGATAAGATGCAAGGAATACTGTGACAAACTGGCAATTACAAGTTCATAATAAAGACTATAGTCTTAATAATTATTTCCCTTAAAATTACACAATTTTTCAGTCTTTTTATAACCACCAGGTTTATTTAGAGGATTTGTGACAGAAACTGATGGGTTCGCTCTTCCTGGGGATGGTTGAAAAAAACGTTTGGTTTTGCAGCTTCAACTAACAAACCATCATCCATTAAAACTACGAGATCGGCTACTTCCCGGGCAAATCCAACCTCATGTGTAACAACCACCATAGTCATACCATCTTTAGCCAAAGTCAACATTACATCCAGTACTTCTCTTACCATTTCTGGATCTAAGGCCGAGGTTGGTTCATCAAACAACATAATTTTAGGTTGCATTGCTAAAGCACGAGCTATGGCGACTCGTTGTTGTTGTCCCCCAGATAGTTGTCCGGGATATTTATTAGCCTGTTCAAGAATACCCACCCTTTCTAATAATTGCATGGCCACCGTTTGAGCTTTAGTTTTAGAGAATTTACCTGACCAAACGGGGGCCAAAGTAATATTTTGCAGAACAGTTAAGTGGGGGAATAAATTAAATTGCTGAAAAACCATTCCCACATCTTTACGAATTGCCTCTATATTACGTAAATCGTGGCTGAGGGTAATACCATCAACTTCAATCATGCCTTGCTGATATGTTTCTAGGGCATTGAAGGTGCGAATAAAGGTTGACTTGCCAGAGCCAGAAGGCCCCATTAGTACTAATACCTCACCACGATTAACAGTCAAACTAACACCACGGAGCACATGGAATCCGCCGTACCATTTGTGAACATCTTCAGCAATAATTATTGGTGCTTCTTCAGATATGGCCATTATAAATCTTTAATTATTCAAGGTTGGTAGATTAGGTTTTACCTGTTGTGTATTCTCGCAGAAATTATGAGCAAATCGGCAGAGCAGCATGTAAATTACTTAGTTGTCATTGTGGTTTATTTTCAGGTAAAACTTATTTTTAATGTTTAATTCCACATATTGAACCAGTAAAACTACTCTAGACATAGTTGAAATAATCTGCCAATATTTCCATATTATTACGATTAGTATACTTGTGTACCAAGAAACCTAAAACTAGGGTGTACGTCCAATTACATTGTACGTTATTTAAATTTCAATGTTCCGACGAACTGCTTTTGGCATTGCTTTGAGTCTGCTTGTCCTTGGTAGTGGGTTAACAACTATTCCTGTGCCAGGTCATACTTCTACAAAAAAAACTACTGGTGGTCAAACAAACTTAAATACCTCAAATTTATTGACAAAACTGACCAGTTTTCATGCCAGTCTTATAGAGAAGTCAGTTTTTGAGAAAATTAACCACTATCGTGTTAGGCGAGGTTTAAAAAAACTTGCTTTGAATGGGACAATCTCTCGGCAGGCAAGATATCATAGTCAAAATATGGCTTTGAAAAAAGTGCCTCTTAGCCATCAGGGATTTAAGCAAAGGGTGAGTGTAATTCCCATACCTTACAACAGTGCATCAGAAAATGTTGCTTACAACCAAGGCTACAGTGACCCCGCAGCTCAGGCTGTGGAGGCTTGGCTCAATAGTCATAAACATTTAGAGAATATTCAAGGTAGTTTTCATTTGACTGGTGTTGGCGTTGCTATTAATGATCGTAGACAAGTTTATATTACACAAATTTTTCTGCGTACTAAGTAAATTTAGTTTTTGCATATTATTATATTAGTGTCTACTAAGGACTATTATTCCCTACCCTAGGCACTATGTCCCATCCTAAATAATAAAGAATGATATTGCCAGATTTTCATGTTTGCGATTGCGACCTAAGTGATGATACTGTGGCTGAATATCTCCAGTCAACCATAATTGCTGTAGATACAGAAACTATGGGGCTTTTGCCACAACGTGATCGTCTGTGTTTAGTACAATTATGTAACTCTGAAGGTAAAGTTACAGTTGTCCTGATAAATAATGGTCAAAAGAGTGCACCCAATCTAAAAGTGCTTATGGAGGCAGAAAAAATTTCAAAAGTATTCCATTTTGCCCGTTTTGACTTGGCAGTCTTAAATTACCATTTAGGGATTAATGTGAATCCTGTTTTTTGTACTAAGATTGCTAGCAAGTTGGCTAGAACCTATTCCCCACGCCATAGTTTGAAAGATTTGGTAAGAGAATTGGAAGGTATAGAAATGGATAAAACTGCCCAAAGTTCTGATTGGGGAGACTCAGCTAACTTAACAGAAGTACAATTAAATTATGCAGCAAGTGATGTCCGTTATCTAGTAAATATACAACAGAAATTACAGGTGATTCTGCAAAGAGAGGAAAGGTGGGAGATTGCCCAAAAGTGTTTTCGGTGCCTACCAACAATAACTCAGCTAGATTTATTACAGTACCAGAATATATTTGAACATTAGAACTATTGCAAAATTATAAAGATGATAGGGAGTTTATAACCACTTCAAATGCTACTCAACATTTATCTCTTATAATTATCATTCGATATGAATTATTTAAACTCATTACTGGATGCATAAATTAAAGGAAACTTTAGAATTTACTCTAGATCGGAATATATTTTGACCATAAAGATAAATCAAATACCATCTGTTTTTTTTGATTGGGTTTGGTGTGTTACTGAATTGGTTTAGCTTGATGTCCTATTTAACGCTATCAAAACTTAGCACAATAGAAAGCAAAGGTAAACTTAAAAGCGTCTCGGAGAGAGTACTTGAGACTAATATATTAAAGCAAGTAAGGGAGTATTTTTTCTAAAAAAGGCAAATTAAATTTTATTTAATTATAAGAAAAACCACTCTCTAAAAACACCTCAGCAAGTTTATTTAGCATTCTTTATCAATGGGATGCAATACAAGTCTTATGGAAATCTGATAAAAATAGTAAATTTATATAAGAGCAAAATAATGAAAATTTATGGTTGATTAGACCAAGTGTAGTTTGCGAGAAAGCTTACACCAAACTAGCGACTCATATTGCTATTTTGGCTCTAATCGAGTAGATAGAATAGAGGATATTTACAATAATTTGTCTTGGATGAGCCCCTACTTAAATAGATTTAAGTATATTAACCGCGGTGTTGCCCTACATTTTTTGAGCAGATTAATTCAATAATATTTGTAAATTAATTAATTTTCCTACTAATACAAAATACACATTGCAGCTACATAAATGACCCCATGATGTTGGGCTCTCGAGTATGTTATGTACAGGCAAGACCTTCTTAATCATGACTAATGAATAGCCAAAATTCTAAATTGTGAGCAAAAGTGGCTTTTATCGTGTCCATGTTTGGGCCTATGTTGATTGATTTACCTGATTTCAAGTTCATTAGCAAAACTATTCCAACGTACAAATTTAAATTCCCCAGCAATCGATCCCCAGGCATGTAAATCTGTTTCTAGATACCTTCCTCTATCAAGGCTGACAAATTTTTCTGCGTCAATTTCGAACTCACTATCGAGATATGTCTTTTTGCCATCATGAATAACTATACACTGTTTGCCAGTTTCCACTTTCCCCTTAAAACTGCTGCCAGTCCATTTTACAAGCATATTGCATCCTGGCATTTTTTCTAGGCTGTTGATGGTAATGCGTTTTAATTGTTCTCTATTACGGGATGCACCATAAAACTTTTTCTCTTCTTTAAAGTTATAGTGCTCAATTACAATATTTCCTTTGGCAGGAATTATTCTCATGACCCTCAAGCGATAAGGTTGATTTAAATTATAATTATAAGCCTGCTCTAACAATAAACTGACTCCAGATAACAAGTTCCAGGGGAGGGGACGAATACATACTCGAATATGAGCAAATAACGGGGGGTTATCAAAAGCTTGTTGCTGATTACTAAAGTCAGCTGCCATCCACCGAGCTAATGTTGCAATATCCTGAGAATTAGTCATGACAAGTTTAAAGACTATTTATTAAACTTTTTCCTGCAAGTATTTTAACTTGCTATGTGAGAATGAAGAGGGAATATTTACAACCTATATGTTTTCACAATTTTTATTCATACGTTTATCACATAATTTTTATCCCAAGATTATTACTTAGTAGTTAACGAATAAGATCATTAAATATTATTTAAAGGTAAAGTACTTTATCTTACATTCTTTTGATAAAATTAATAAAAAACCCTATATGATGGATTTTGTATCACATCTTGCTCTTGAAAAATAAATAATACTGACAGTATAGAATATCTCTAATCCTTACCTCCGAAAATATTTCATCACACAAAAATGGAAATTTGTTCATATAGCATATAGTTACTATAAAAAATTCTGTTATTATCAACGATGTGTTATGACTCACCCATAGAGAATAAACTTAGGATAGCTCATAAGTTATTTTTGTAAAAAAATAGTAGGCTCCAAATAATTCAGGTATATTTCTTTATATTTTCAGCTAGTTATCCTGGATGATGGTGAATTATCAAAGCTGCTAAGGCTAAAGTTTTAGTGCTCTAGGCATGTGATTTCAATGATATCCTGTATCCTGACATAACCAGGCAATACCTTATTTTTAATTATTATTATTATAGTAGTATCTGAATTGAGGTTGCTAATGATTTGGATTCTCTTATTAACCACTTTAAAGCCTATAAGAATAGTCCTAGGTAGGCCTAATTACTTTATTACACACACTAACTAATTTTGCCTTCATACTAAACATTAAACTTAATAAATGTAAATTCCCTTCTCTAAGTAAAAATTGAACAGACTGAGAGATAATTGGATACTCACAAAATTAGTACATTCTATTTTACCAATTTATCAATAACATCAGAGAGTTTATTATTACTAGGTATTGCATCACCAAAAAGAATACATAATTGGGAAGTTAATCTAGTAAGCTATTAAGCAGTCATATCCATAAATTTTCCTGATTATATCTCATTCAATCTATAAACTATTGCAAAATAACATCATACCAATAGCATAGGTGCCTATAACTCTATCTCCAACAAAAAATTGTTAATAAGGATTAAAATCAGAAAAATTTTCCGCTTCTCGCAGCTAATAGTTATATTTAGTAATAAATAAGAATAGATATTTAATTGCTAAATGAGAACAATATCTTGTATCTATAGGGTTCTAAGATAAAAGCAACTAATAGCAAGTAATATTCAGGATTAAAGAGGAAAAGCAAGCTACTATTATAAACTTTTAGCAATATCTATAAATCATAAAATAATAATTACTTTATTCTAAGAATCCATATCCTAAGATTTTTTTTGATAGGAATTACCCTTCTACTACTTGATTCTTGAAACATCGTTTTTTTTACTTTAAATATAAAACTTTAATGTAGATATCACTTGTTAAGATTCATAGTTTAATGTAAAAAGTAACGGGCATTTGCTAAAATATACTTTAGCAAAAAAGATAGTCTTATTAAAAGGAAGTTAAATGAATTAGTATGTAAAAATCTTGAGAAGAATAATGGAGTTAAGGGAATCATGATTTATGAGGTGAAAGGTCTTATTCAATGCTTCCAATAGTCCAAAAATAAAAATTATATTTTCCTACTAAAAGGCAAAAATATACTTGCAATTAATGACTATCATTATTACAAAAGTAAGGGTATGCTATTTTTTAGCAAGGCAAACTCAGGAAAATTCTATGAGTAATTTAAATGGTTCAGAAATTTATAAGATTCCAAAAATAACATACATATCCTGACCATCGTAAATAGCTTAAAATCAGCATATTGAACTAAAAGCAAAAAAATGAAACTCAGTGTTTCATTTAATCATGTGTGCTTCATGAAAATACTATGACTATCCTGGAAAACTATGTCACAGTAAATTTTATAAGAATTTGAATGAAAATTATTTTCATTCAAATTCTTATCTACATTAATAACTTTTAGTTCAATACTTTCTCAATATTTAGTATTCCGATATTAAACTACCAACCTACTACTTTTCACTATTTTCCAGAAACTATATCGACTTATAGGATCTATTTGACAGGCCCCAGCTGTGATAGTTGTATATCTCTTCATAATAAGAAGCAATGACTTACATGCACTACAAGCAATTTTAACGCAGATATGTATAGATATTTATAACATTAAGGTAGTTAGATATTCTACCAACCAAATAATATGATTATTGATCGTTTTAGACAATAACTTATAAGCAAATTAATATACTGTATCCGATAAATTTAAGCCTTAGAATATAGCATTAGGAGATGTTCAGAATCCATTATCACAACAGTCGTAATACTCCTCAAGTTCTTATCACAATTAATTTCTCTATCAAATTATTAATAATAAAATATCTATGCTCACTTTTATTTAAGTCTAGGAAAAATGTGGAATTAGAGTCGATTTTATATATTAACTCTTCTATAGCTATATTTATAATCTATTACTTAGATAAAGATAAAAGTTATATTATTTGCTGTAATATGAACTACCTGTAACTGTACTACTAGTTTCTATACTATGAATCATGTCTCACACTAACTCCTATTACAATATTATTCAAAAATAGTTATGGCAAAAACAGTTATTTACTTTACAAACTCTTCCTAGCTAATGCAGTAAATTGCTTGTATTTCAGATTACAAAATAACTGTGTTGCTCTATAGTAATCACAAGTATTTTTTAGGAAAGTTATACATAATACTGCCATAAATACAAACAAGCCTGTATCTTGAATCTCAATTCCCTGTTAAAATCACTGGTATTTAAAATAGTGTTATTTTTTCATTATGTTGTTTAATAAATTAATTTTAATTACACTGAAAATACTATTTGTATTTTTTAGGATAGTAATTTTCATGGTAGTATAACTTGGTCAATTCACTTCGGGTTTTATTTTTTTAATAAATCAAATATGTTTGTATGATAATGCCTTTTTAATGGCTTCTATTCAAGTACAACTAATGAAGTGTATTAGTGTCTCGAGTCAAAGATGTAGGATTAAGGAGAAATTGGGATGCTCTAATAGCTATTTCAGGTGATAAATTAATTTTTTTAATCTAATTAAACCTTCATTTATAAATAAATCTCTGATATAAGCTTTATCCTGTGTGTTAAAAGTGGTTTCATAAAATATTTCTTTAATCCCGGCAGAAATAATTAATTTAAGGCAAGATAAACAAGGTTCTAAGGTAACATAAATACTTGACATGTCTGTAGAAATACCATGTTTAGCAGCTTGAGCAATTGCATTAGCCTCTGCATGTATAGCCCGTGAAGGTAAAGTTTTGCTGGCATCACAACTGCTGAGGTCAGGGTAGCAGTAGCCTTGATTAATACAATGGGCAGAACCAGAGGGAGGACCATTATAACCTGTGGCTAGTATCTGTTTATTTTTAACAATTACAGCTCCTACAGGGAAGGCTAGACAAGTTGAACGAGTAGCTGCTAATTTAGCCAACATTAGGAAATATTCATGCCATGTTGGTCGTTTATAGGGTTGGTTTTTATTAAGTTTATCGTACATTGAAAATTAAAAATTAACTTGATTAAGAAGTTTTGACTAATTCAATTCATGTTATGCTCAACTATGTCAAATCTTACTGACTCTGTTCTGAAAAAGAATATTATGTGGATAAAGAGATATAGTGAAGTTTAGTAGTAATCCCTAGCCTTCTTGACCTATACTCATCCCCACAACCTTCTACCAGGTTTTCCTTGCAATCTTGTATGGGTATCTTGCAATAGACTGGGAATATCTAGATTCTCTGGACATCTAGGTAAACAGTCACCACATTCTGTACACCTGTTCCCCTTCATTCCGGGAAACCAATGACCAGAATTTTCTAGCATTCCATAACGGTATTCCCCATAGTTTTTCATGTTATAGCTAATAGTAAGATTTCTTAGTCTTAATATTTCCGGGATATTGATATTTTCCGGACAGGGCAAACACTTGTAGCACTGACTACACTGGCTATTGCCTAATGCTTGATAAGAATAATCTGCTAAAGTATGGAACACTCTTTTTTCTTCTTCTGTCAAAGGATGAATACTATCAGAAGTTTGTAAAGGTTTGATTAATTCATCTGGGTTTCCTGCACCAACACTCAACGTCGTAATACGAGAATCACTTAACAGAAATCTATAGTTGATTTCTAAGGGTGAAAAAGGATGGCACAGCTTAACTAAAGTTGGAGGAGGAGTATACAATCGTCCCCCCTTATCACTAGGAGAGATAATAAATACGCCCATTTCCTTTTGATAGGCTAACTCAACTGCCGGAGCATTACGTTGAAAAAAATAGTAATAATGTAGATTAACGAACTCGAAAAAATCCGTATTAATAGTAGCTAAAATAACTTCTAAGGGTGCATGGGTAGAAAATCCTATATGTTTAACTCGCCCATCATCGATGGCCTTCCATACAGCCTGCATACAGCCATTAGGATTTTTAATTAACTCTAAATGCTCCCAGGTATTTATACCATGAATCCCTAAACAATCGATATAACATACATTTAACCTAGCTAAGGATTCATCGATATACCGATTCATTGTGTCTGCATCTTCAGTGGGAGGTATTTTAGTAGTAATATAGAGTTGAGAACGAGGTACTGGAAGTCCTGCGGCAAATGCCCTCCCTAAAAATTCCTCACTTTGACCATAACCCCTGGCTGTTTCTAAATGGTTTATTCCGTGTGAAATCGTAGCATTAATAGTGTCATATGCATTCTTTGGTGTTGTCAAATAACGCATAGTCCCCAGGGAAAATATAGAGAGGAAAAGATTTGTTTTGCCAAAACGTCGATATTGCATCTGGTCGATATTGCATCCTGAATTATGTATGTTATCTTAATTAACCCCAAATAAATATTTAACTGTTTTCACTAGTTCCAAAATAGCGGATTAAGTCTTCTGGACAAAGATTAGAAATAAACTCTCTAAATGCTTCTTGCTCAGCCTCATCTGCATCCCGATCTATAGGGATAGAGGCATTGGCAATGACTTCCTCCATAACCCATATGGATGCATTGGCACGCAAAGCTAATGCAATTGCATCGCTTGGGCGGGAATCTATTTCCTTTCTAAATTCTCCCTGCTGCAAAATCACAGATGCATAAAATGTATCTCTTTCTAAGGAATGAATAATAATTTTTTCTATGTTAATGTTCCATTCCCCAAGAGAGTTCATCATTAAGTCGTGAGTTAAAGGTCTAGGAGGCTTTTGGTTTTCCAATGGGCCGATAATTGCTCTGGCTTGTTCCAGAGCAATATATATCAACAAAGCGCGGCGTTCGGAAGCATCTTTCAAGAG
This sequence comes from Richelia intracellularis HH01, assembly GCF_000350105.1. GTDB lineage: Bacteria > Cyanobacteriota > Cyanobacteriia > Cyanobacteriales > Nostocaceae > Richelia > Richelia intracellularis. Next base: position 282,695 of record NZ_CAIY01000027.1, on the reverse strand, counting down.
TATAATGGGGCTACGGGTAATGGCATCCAATGCTATGCCGGCGACTTTCATCTCAATCATTGGCTATGCCTCTATAATACTTTGAGCACTAGGTAAAAACATTAACAAGTCATGCTTTTTCTGTTCAAGGCTGGAAGAAATATAAATACGAGTTTTAGCACTTATAGAATTGCCCCCATTAAATCCCCAAATTGTTAATATCAGAGTAATTTTTAGCAAAAAGATCCAACAATAACTTGCTTTATTAAGTATGCCTTGATTTAAAACAGAATGTTGTGTGATTTATACAGAAAACATAGTGAGTCAATATGCTCCCAATAGAAAAAATACTATGGGAATTACTAGTTCATTTTCAAATTAATTAAGTGGTAAATAGAATTGAATCGATAGGGAAAGCCATGTTTACAGGATTAATCCAGACATTAGGAAAAATCAAACCTGTAGGGAGAAATTCCTGGCAGATTACTTGTGTTGGTGATAACTCAAAATTAATGATGACTGATTTGGCTTATGGAGATAGTGTAGCTGTGGATGGTGTTTGTTTAACAGTAGAAAAGAAACTTGACAATGGGTTCATTGCTACTATTTCCCCAGAAACCCTCCAAAAAACTACATTAGGACAAGCATTAACAAGCAACCAATACGTGAATTTGGAGACTTCTTTGAGGGTTAATAGCAAAGTTGGGGGACATTTTGTCATGGGTCATGTCGATGGAATAGGTCAGATGATAAGTGTTATACAAACAGCCACTTCTTGGGAAATGGAGTTCGTTGCGCCAGATGCAATAGCCCGTTATATTGTTCCCAAGGGCAGTATTGCTGTTAATGGTATCAGCCTTACAGTAGCAGAATACGATCAGGAATTGTGCAAATTTAAGATAGCTGTCATTCCCACAACCTATACTGACACTAATCTCCAATATTTAACATATGGTAGTTGGGTGAATTTAGAAGGAGATATTTTAGGTAAGTATGTGGAAAGGTTCCTCAATGTTGGTAAATCAACTATACCTTTCAAGGGAAATGATAGTAAAAACGATATTGACTCCAGTTTTCTTAACGAACATGGATATTTGTAGGAAAATAAAAAATATTGACTAACTATTTACATTTACATTTCCATTTTCATGTTGGTCTTCTACCTTACATAGATGTAAAGTTAAGTCTTATTTGACTCTAATTGTAAAATTTTTTGCAAGGTTTAATTTACTTAGTACTGAATTACTCAAACTAAATATAAAACACAATAAAAAACATAAAAATAACTCCTAGCATAGACAAATCATACCTTATATGGGTTTTTAAATCTCTAATTAGTTGCATTACCACAAGTTTTCTATAACAATTTTTCCTGTATTAGAGATACAGCCCATCTAATTAGTTGATAATCTGTTAAGTTTCGTCACAATTAATAATTTTGTTTATCGCAGTCTGCAACCATAATTTTATAAGCTTTCATCGGAAAAATAAGTATGCCCATAAGTAAACCAATATTAATTTTAATAAGATAATTGAAATAGGCAATTCCTATAACTTAGTGTGTTATATTTACCTCGAACTTGGTAATTACTGGGATTAGACTAATCTGTTAGATGTTAGAAGAGCATTTCTGTAGTGTAAATACCACTCTTGATAATGTTATTAGTTATATGATTGCAATTACTCCTATTAAGTTATGCATGACAGAAGTGAAAATCCCACTCTCGTCATAAAAGTTTCAAAGACGGATTTGAGAGAGTATTGATTATTGCTTATATGATGTGTCCTTAATTGTTGGTTGTTTGATATGAGCTTTTACAACAGTTGTAGCAGTTGATAATAATTATTTTGGGTTATGAGGTTTAGATTATGTAAGTAGTTATTGTCGCTTGGTATAGTTTTCTGCTCTGTATTTACTTATTTGTAAGTATCCGGCTTAGGATTGATTTGAATTGGGTTTTTATAACCAAGTCTTAAATGTAAAGGTATCCCTTTGGAAAAAATAATATCTTGATGTGATTTTCTTTTTAATTACTACTGGTTGATTTTGGATCAACAATAAAACACTATCAAGCGGGCTCAAGCAATTCTGCTCATAAAAACCTGTATTATTCTGGAGTATTATATAGTCTGTGCAAACGGGCCTAGGGATTTTGATTATCTGAAGCAATTTCCTCTCTGATTCTATTTTGAGTGCGCTTATAAAGATTGAGCCAGAATGCTACTGGCTCCCTTTGTGGAATTCGTGCAAGCACAAAGTAATTCCAAAGTTAATTTAATTAAGGTTTTTGGTACCCAAGACTAATTTGACCAGGCTGGAGATAAATATCTGGATTTCGATCCAATCTAGTGTCATCGGTTTGCATGTGAATATGAAGCTCACCAGTCTGAGTTACACCAACTACAGTCCCAAAAGAATTATTGATATATATACAGCTACCAATATTAGTTAGTAACTTGAGGTAACTTGACAACAATACATTTACTCCTTCTTGGAAGAGACACTGTATTCCTAATTCTATTCCAAGCAAAACTTGAGAAGTCAAAATTTCTAGATTGGGAATTATTTTTTGCACTTTATTAGATTGCCACATTTCCAAATTAATACCTGTTTCAGGTACTGGGTTTTTCCAGTTAAAACCAATGCCAATCAATGCTTGGGTAATTTTTCCTTTGTTTACTTTGGTTTCTGTAAGAATACCACCCAGTTTACGGTCTTCAAGAATTAAATCATTAGGCCACTTTATAGATATGTCTATACCAAGGTTTTGCAATTGGTTAACAATTCCCCAAGCGGTAGCAAATGTTAGTTGATAACTTCTGTTGGCAGATAAGTTATGGGTAGGAACTGTTACAGAAAGATATAATCCTCCTAGGGGTGATAACCATTGACGTCCCCATTGTCCCTTACCTGAAGTTTGCTGAGTTGCGATAACTACACATCCAGGTTCTGCACCCTGATCGACTAAATTCCAAAGAATATCGTTTGTAGAAGAGACTATGTCAAAAATATGTAGAGAAAATGGTAAATAAACAGACTTGCGCTTTACTGCTAGAGCTTTTTCTAACTGTTGTTTGTCCAATAACACTAGGGTTACCCTAAATTTATCTAGAAGGGGTAAAGATAGGAAAAATACGTTAACCTTTAAACCTTACTCCTCTTATTCTATTTGTTAAAGTTAGCATTGATTGGCGACTGTTTTTGTTGGTTGATATTAGTTTGGAATATGTACAGTTGGAACTGGCAAAGTTGGCAAGGACTACCCTATTTGACTTGTAGTTTATTAGAGGATTGGCCCCATGGATTTTTTACTCAAAAATTTTGGTCTCATCCCCCAGAAACCGAGTTAACCAGAGTATTGCATGAAGATGCTTCTGGGTATCGCTTAGAGCAAGTACATGGGAATGTGGTAATAACTCCTGGAGAAATCAATAGCCGGTTGCAAAGATATGCTCAAAATAAGAGTGAAGTATCTAGTTGGGCATTGGCTGATGGGTTGATAAGTGAGAAGCCTTTGCAAGCTGTATGGGTTGCTAGCGCTGATTGTACCCCCATACTCATTGCAGATAGCCAAACAGGTAATGTGGCAGCAATACATGCAGGTTGGCGGGGAACGGCAGCCAAAATTATTCCCCAAGCAATTCATCGATTATTGGCAAATGGGAGTAAATTAACTAACCTTCGCATTGTCATGGGACCTGCAATCACAGGGGTAGTTTACCAGGTTTCAAAACAAACAGCGGTAGAAGTTGGAGCTAGTATTTTCAATTATGAAGAGGAAGAGGCAATTATTAATACATTGCAAGTCCTAAATAACCCCCCAGTGATACCAGATGAAAAGCCAGGTCATGTTCGTTTAGATATTCGAAGGATAAATTATTTACAAATGGAACTAATGGGTATTCGTGGAGAACAAATAGCAGTTGCTCCGTATTGTACCTATCAAACTCCTGAGTACTTTTTTTCCTACCGTCGGGATAATCTAAAAAAATTTCAGTGGTCTGGGATTGTTAGTATAACTACATAATAATTAAAGCAAGTGTTATTTTCATTTCCCTATTATAAATACAAAATTACAGCTGCTTAAATAGCAGAATTAGCAAATCCTTAATATTTAAAAATATCCCAGCATAAACTACTGAATGGTAAATGGTATTCTTATTATTTTTGATGTTTGTGCTGAGAATTTTATTTTTAGAGTCCAATTTTACAATTATGGGTGTATGAATTACAAGTTATTCCAAAATATGTTTTGGACAAAAATATGGGGTTAACAAAATATAAATTGCACAGCTCATATCATTCATTAATAGCTTTAATACTTTTTGTGGAAAGCTGCAGTGTCAGTATCAATCCTACTAATTACCATATTTGTGGTTAAGAGGGTGTTAGTTTTTATTAGGATAACTTAAGAAAATTTGTAGAAAAGATTTACATGGTTATGAAGGCATCGTATAAAACACGCATACCTGATAATATGGAGTACGGGTTATGTTGTAAAATAAAAAAGTGTAGAAAATGAAGAATGACTGTTAGTATCTCCTAATATAGCTTCTAACTTAATTTTATAAAACTAATAATTATCATTTTTGTGCTGAGTCAGAATTAATATCATGCTTAAACTTGGGATATTTAATTATGTTTATTAGTTTTAGCACCCATACATGTAAATTTAAATGGGGATAATAAACGGATTTAAGTGCTCACTTCAAAAAATAGATAGCACTTCACACTTTGAATAAACAGGAAGTATTAGGCTAATACTTCCTGTTTATATCCTTTAACCTTGATTAAACTATTAGTAATTACCTATTTTTATTTAAAACTCACATTTAATAAATAGCAATTGCATGAAAATTCCTTGGATGCACTAGAATGACATAACATGCAAAAACCATATATCTAACATTAGACTAATGAGCTTAATTGTTTTAGTTGCAGCTTTGATGGTTGCTTGGTTAGTATTTACAACATTGCTTAAGGTTGTCAAAACTGTGGTTAGTACAATGATAGCAGTTTTGATCATTGTATTGATACTAATGGTTTTTGGTGTGACTCCAGAAGATTTAGTTGAGGAACTATCTAACCTGCCCCAAACTACCAATAATATTATTAATCAATTTCGTAGCGCAATTAGGCTATGGCTCTAAGATAGAAATAGTAACTACACTACTAAAAGTACCACCAGGTTTTTAAGAGAAACTATTATTGGGCATGAAGTATTTGACTTGAAATTTGTAGATTTTTATTAATGTCTATGAATAATAAGTATATTGTCTTTCTTGCCAATATTATTTTTAAATTATGGTGAAAAATAATTGCTGATTCTCTCGAAGCAAATAATTTTGTATTATATTTCAACTCAAATTTTATCTACTTTTAGAGTTACAAGAACTTATTTTTGATATGAAATATAGCTGAGTCTATTAAGAAATATTATAGATGATGATAAATTCCAAAATATATATATTAAGCATACTTTGGATAATAAGCCAATATCACTAGAATTTATGTTAAGTATAGTATAGGATAATATTTAGGCATTTTGATGGAATTGTAAAAATTATGATTAATAAATTTGAATATTTAATTAAACCCTCTAAAAATTGAAAAAACAATAATCTATAATATTTATAGGAAAATGTGTAAGCTTACATTGAGCTTAAGTAAGATGAAATTAATATAAACCTGTGAATAATACTAAGTATATCTTATATAGTATTCATTCTAATTCAAATTAACTTTGGATTCTTGGAACTATAAAAATAGTAAGATAATATTGTTATTCCCTATAAACTATTTGTTTACAGTAATGAAGAATGAAAGAGAACTTATTAATAAATTCTATTTAATGTATAGTTATAGTAGTTCCTATCCTATATACTAATTATAAAAATTAAATGATGTTGTTATAATTAGCAATCTGATGAGCCACATTTCCCAGATGTTATTATATAGTGTGCAAAGTAAAGTCCCACAACCAAGAATGTGTGGGAGAATTGAAATAAAACAAAGGGAAAAAACCTACATTTGATCTAATTCTTTACGTAGAGTGTCTAACTCGGTATCCACAGGTTCTTGATTTTCGGGAATAGGTTGGTTTTTAATAGATTGCTGGGGTAGTTGGGGTTGACTGTTTTTTTCTCTGCTAGTTAAAGACATTTGTGCCTTTAAAGCTTCTAATTCATAATCAACATCACTACTTTCTAATTGAGCAAATTGATTTTCTAAATCACTGCCGGCTAACTCAGCGACAGATTGGGCACGAGCTTCCTGTATCATCACTTTTTCTTCCATGCGCTCAAAAGCTGCCATAGCACTGCTGGTATTCATTCCTTTAACCATACTACCTAATTGCTCTTGGGCTTTAGCAGCAGTAATCCGGGCCTTGAGCATTTCCTTCTTGGTTTTCGCCTCGGAAAGTTTGCTTTCTAGTTGAATTAAGTTTCGTTTAAGACTATCTACCTGAGCAATTTGTTGATCTAAACTTGTCTTGAGACTTGTTGATGTTTCACTGAAGGTTTTCTTGCGCTCTAGGGCTTGTCTGGCAAGGTTTTCATCACCTTTTTGCAATGCTAGTTGCGCATTTCGCTGCCACTTATTGATCTCACTGGCAGCATCATTATATTGTTTTTCGGTACGTTTCTGAGCAGCAATTGCTAGAGCCACACCCTGCCGCAATTGTACTATATCTTCCTGCATTTCCAATATAGACTGTTCCAGTATTTTCTCTGGATCTTCAGCTTTATTTACCAAATCATTTAAATTAGCACTGACCAGTCGTCTCACGCGATCAAACAATCCCATAATTTTGTTTTTCCTGTAATAGATTTACATGCCTTGTAGGCAATTAGCTTTTTTACAAAATTTTATGGCTACTTATTTCAATGTAATCCTTTCAGATTGAGATTGATGACTAACCACAAGTATTTCTCTTATTTTTTTAAGATATGCTACCAATTCAGCAATTGCCCAGTCCCATTTATAAAATGGGACTGGGTTAAAGAGGAGAAGGTAAATTCCATTTATACTAGTACATACAAATAATTTCCTGGCCGTATTAATTATCGTTCTTTGGTAATTGTTTTGATTCTGGATATCCTATATATTTTGGCTGCATTTTTATATTTGTGAGTTCTCCGTTAATATTACTGCTATCTTCTAAAGTATCAATTGTGGTACTACTTACAGGCATTACTTCTTGTTGCGATTCCAAATGCAAAATTTTGTCTTCCATCCGTTCGAAAGCACTCAGGCTACCTATTTCTCTGACTCCATTGAGTATCTCCTGGAGTTTTGCAGAAGTCTCAGCAGAACGGATACGGGCAATAAACATATCTTTTCTGGTTTTCATGTCGGAGATTTTCAACTCCAAGGCTCGCATATTATTTCTCAGCATTGCTACCACCTCATTTTGCTCATCTACCTGTTTTAACAAAGTGGTTGTGGCTTCCTGATATTCTTTACGCTTGGTGAGTGCTTCCCTAGCTAAGTTTTCACTACCCTGATTTACAGCTAGTTTGGCTCGGCGATACCACTCTTCAGAATGAGACTGAGCTTGATTTGCATGGCGTTCTGTTCGTCTTCGATTTGCGATTGCAGCTGCAATCGCCTGCCGTAATTGCATCAAATACTCCTGCATTTCCATCATATTTTGCTCAAGAATTTTCTCCGGATCTTCAGCATTTGAAACTAAACTGTTAAAGTTTGCACGAATTACCCGCAGGATACGGTCGATTAGACTCATGTCAAACCCTCCATTAATATTCTTCAATCATCTATTCGATTATGGATTTTAAATGTGAAGGGTGGAGGTTAAATTACTTATATTTGTTTTTTCACTTTTTCCCCATCCCTACTCAAATCTTAATGCTCTTATTATCACCTAAATTGCCCTATTCTAAAGCTTAAGGCTGCTTAATTGTGGCATTAATAAGACCTTGAGCTTTTAATTGTTTTAGTAGTTTCTCTGCTCTAGCTTTAGTCTTAACAGCACCTAAATAAATAATTTTCTTATTATTTGATAGGTAAGCATCTCCAACAATTGTCTTCGCTTTGGTTAGGATATTATTACTCTGGTTCTCAGTCACAATGTGGTAAAAACCATCAGATGAAGGTTTAATAGCTAATGATAAATGGGAGGCTGCAGGAAAAGTTTTTGGAGTAGAAGTAACTTTAGATTTGGGGGTTGATTTTTCAAATGTCTGTATGGGAACGACAACAGTGTTATTCTCAGTTTTAGGGTTTAATCCCACTACATTTCTAGGCTTATCAACCTCTGGTACATCTTGTACTGCTAAATTCGGGTATTGACGTATTGGATAACTAGGAGTTTGTTTTTGGTTTGTAATATTTGAATTACTTACTCTTGTGTCTGTAATTTCAGGCAGTTGATTCTGAAGTAACCTAATGAAGTTAATTTGGGGCCAGATTCTCCGGTTGATTACCAAATAGACAATGGCCACGGCAGATAGTAGCAACAACATGCAACCAATACCCAAATTGGATATTAGCATTAGTATGCTAATATCATTTTTATTTTTGCTCTGGGTTGTTGTTTGTTTTTGCTCTTCCATCAAACTATGCAAAGGTGCCCCAGAATATTCTAAACAATCTTCTGGTTCTATAAAGTATTTTCTGGCGTCTGCAGCACTGATATTAACATCACCTTTCGCATCTGCAGGAGCAATATTACCAGATGAATATGCATTGGGAGTTTTTGCTGTTTTAGTCGACTGGTTTTGTTTACAGACTTCCCTTATTTCCTTTGTTTTTGCTATGCTTGCAGATGTATCAGTTTTACTTTCTGTTATGGCTAATGAATTACTGGGATCTACTATGGGACTAAATGATTTTAATCCCAATGATTGCTTGCTGGTAGAGTTAACTATACGAGGAGGGTTTGGTGTTCTAGAACCAATTCTAGTACGTCTATAACGGGCTAATTCTCCATCTAGTTGCACTTCTAGGCTTGCCAATGCCTGGGCAAGAATTGGATTCAATATAATTGCGGTGCTTTTAGGAGATGAATTATTGGGATTTGATCTGGGGTGTTCGCTCATTGCCTACCTAACTTTCGGCTTAACTTCTGGGTAAACAAAATGTACAATAGGGTCAAAAAAATTTAAATTCTAAGATTTAAATTTTTTACTTCATATAACTTAATTCTTTCGTGATGTAAGTGAGTCTAACATTCTTTTCTCCATTTCTCAGGTTGCTAGTCAACTTTTACTGAGATTTATCGGAAAAATCAAAGTTTTACCTATTTATAGAGTATGTATCAAAGGCAATTGAGTTATTTCCAGTAGAGTTTACTAATTGTTGAATATTTTTTCTTCTCCATTTCCAATGAAACAATATTGATGTCAATAACTAATAACTTCATTGCTTAATTAAGGTAATTACACAAATATAATGTCTTGGCAATCGGTTAATGATATTTTAGGATGTTTGCAAATCCAGACGAAACTGGCAGAAGAGCCTTTACAAATCCTGCTAGTTGCATGGGAGAAAATCGTAGGGGAAGTTGTTGCAGCACATACTCAGCCAACGTCAATAAAAAGGGGAGTATTGCGGGTTGCTACCTATAGTGCCGTTTGGTCTCAAAACCTCACTTTCGAACGCAAAAGGTTATTAGTGAAAATCAATTCTATTTTACCTTCTCCTTTGCAAGATATTCATTTTTCCACCGGCTCTTGGCAGCACAATCAAAATCAAGCTAACCAGACCCGTGATTATAGCAACAACAACCTACCCCAGGAACATCCTAGTTATATTGAGACCATTAATATTTCTGATTGCAATCATCAAGAAAAAACAAGTATCAATGAAGCTTTTACCAATTGGAAAAAATTAACTGATAAACGTTCACAATTTATACCTTTGTGCCCCAAGTGTCAATGCCCTACCCCCCCAGGGGAAATAAGGCGTTGGCAAGTCTGTTCTCTTTGTGCAGCTAAAGAATTTCGATGACATGATTGTTAATTCAAACTGTTTATTCCGCAGATTTTTAAGAAGGGAAATTCGGTAGCTCTACCGATGCAAAAGATTTCCTCCCTTTAGGAGGACGTTGGGGGTAAACTACTGGTGATGGGGAAACCTTTTCTTCATCATAATTATTCCAAGAATTATCAGAGTTGCTATTCCCCAATACATCTGAAGGAGAGACTAGTGGCACATCTGACCAATAATCTTCAGTAATTGGCAATTCCGAAGGCTCAACAATTGTTGTAACGGAATAATTATCTGCGTTTTCAATAGCAGGTAAAATTGATTTCCTCATTTCCCTAGCTTCTACTATTGACTGGGCATCACTTCTTTCCTCATATTCAGGACTTAAATGGATATTATAAGTTGATGAAGAATTAGATTCTAATGAAGTAATTGCTTCAATTTCTGATGCAGAAAGGTTAGACGGATTTTGATGCTCTAATAAAGTTTGGATTGCAAAGTCTAATTTCTCACCCCATGCTTGGTTCCCTATAATGTTATTTTCTGAAACAATATTAGATTTACTATCCTCTGCAGGACACTCTTCAAATACTGAAGATGATAATGTGGTCTCACAGTAAGAGTGTAAGGATTGTACTGGAGTAGTTTCAACTCTCCCTTCATCCGATGATAAATATAATTCTTCCCAAGTATGCTCTAAATCATCAGCAACAGATTCAGTATTGGCAGACCATGGTTGAATCGGTTGGGTATGGAATAATAATGTCTTAGCTAATTGAGAAATATTAGTATTATGTTCAAAGACTTCACTATTTATATCCTCTAGGAAATCCGTGGTAGGTACAGATACATCTAAGCATTTTTCTAATGCTGCCTTGAATTGAAGTGTTTGACGTTGTTGCCGCATTAACCTGGCACGCAATTCCCGGCAGTTATTTTCTGATTGCAGTAGTTGGTGAGATTGCTCATCATAGTTTGCCTGCATCGTGGTACATTCCCTTTCCAATTGAGCCAGACGTTGTTGGCTCAGCTCTAAATGCATCTTATAATTCCTCGCTAAATCTTCTTGACGTTTTGCATTTTGTACTGCTTCTACCGCCATGTCTAAATCGGTACATAGAGTTTTTATTTGATTTTGTGCTACACTCAATTCTTGGGTTTGTTGAACAAATAGTGACTCTGTGATACAGGAACGTTTCTTTTGCAATTGTAAAGATTCTTCAGTGTTAGCTAGAGCCTGTTTAAGCTCTTTCAATTGTTGATATAAGTCATTATCCTCTCCACACAATTTTGTGTTCAATTCCAGAGATTTTTGGGATTCACCATCAGATAAGCCTTGCTTTTCTCTATCTGTTTCTACAAACCAGCAAGTTTTAGATATACCCTTATTTGCCGAGATGTCTATAGTTAATGGTTCATTATCATCATTCATTCCCAATGCCGGCGGTTGTTGGGAATTTACCATTGGCTGCTGGAACTTCACATAATAGAAGGGACACACCTGCTTGGATAATGGTGAATTTAGAGCATTTAACGACTCATTCACAGCTTTGTGATTTGGGTTTTCTGCTTCACTCATTATTTCGTCACCCACTAGCTAATAATTGAACGGCAGCAACTTCTGTTAAACCACTCATATATGTTGTCTTCTCAAATTCCACCTGACAAAACAATATTTGTTTTGTCGAACAAAAGTCATCAATCATTAATGAATGTTACGTACAACTAGACTTACATGAAATCCAAGGTTCATGCCCCCACTGGTTCCTTAAAGCAGAACCAGGAAGATACTCAGGAGTAAGTATTTTCATTTAACCCAATTGAATTATTCCTTGAAGAATTGTCTGTAAGAATTAAAAAAACTTGTTGTTATGGCAGGCCATATTATGAAATATGTGTTGCCTAGCAATCCCATCATAACCTTAGTCAAAATATATTTTGACTAAGGTTATGGGAAATATGGAAGAATCACATCAGTAATTGTACTTTATTTCTAAATAAAAAAACACATTTATTACACAAATAATATCAGATATCTATCATACGGATAGTTATCTGATTTAAATTTCAAGATGTGAAAATGAAGTAATTGCAATCTCCATAATCAGAGTATTTTTGTTGGTTAGTAATATTGCCAGACTTGTATTTAACTATAGTTACAAACTATTGATAATTTCGAATATACTCCTCAACAACTCAAGGTATTCTTGGAAACTAAGGCTATAGTTAAACATAATTTTATAGCATCAATCATTCTGAATGCAGACTCATGAAAATGGTGAGTATCCTGTCTCTCAATTTTCATCATAAGCCACTTACAATGAGTTTATCTGTATGTCGTAATTTAGACTTTCAGCAAAATACTTATATATCAATAGAGTTATTATAAAAAGAAAAGAATAAATATTTAATTTTACCCCTCCTGCAAAATATTATATTTTGTTTTTATTATCACTATAGTTTTATATATTTAGTAGTTATTGCAAGTATTAATGTTGAGGAGGAACATTACTAATAAGGAGTTACATACTGTGGAAAATATTACAAGTTTTGAAAAATATCTGCTAGTCTATCTAGACAGTAAAGCATTAGGAATGTTAGTAATAGAGTAATTGGAGTAGATAATTACTTGTCATGGAAAAATAAGTATTATATGAACAATTAGATTATATAATAATAAGATCATAATAAGAAAATACTAAAATACAAATCAGGGAAGTAAATAAGACATTCAGAAAAAACCTGAATCTGTTTGTATGCAGCAGATGTATTTGAGGTGTGAAAACCAGAATCAGAGACGATAATTAAACTAAAAGACATATATGATATGGATGAGTAATTTCGTATATCTGTCCTATGAACAACACCAGGAAATACACCATAAGTTATTATCTCTTTTATCTTTATTTTTTTACTTAAAAGATAATACTATCTAGGTAATTAAGTGAGTACATAAGGATAATCCCCGTGCTTCATATAATTCAGGCTGTTAATAAGCAACCAATAAAAGGAGAAAATTATTAGATAATGGTCTCGTATTTTTACAAATGGTATGCGCTTTATAAAGGCAAGTAACCTATAAAAGGGTGCATAGGGGTTATCTTAGAAAAATACCTTGGTTAAGGTGAGTATGTTGCACAAAGATAATGCAATATACCACTGCTGTAATGAATGTGATTGTTTAGGAGTAAAATATGCGGAACGCATTTAATAAAATGATGGGATATACCCGTTATGTAGTCTGCAGGTTATTTGTACATTTAACTGGCCCTGATATTGCTCCAATTTTGGGAGTGTTAAATGATGTGGCTCGTAAGGCAATCAATGCAGATGGTAATTTGGATATTTTGGGAGAAGAATTAGTAGAAGTGTGTCAGACACTACTACAATACGATGAAAACTGGCTATCTGCTGCCAATGAAGGAGATGTATTTTGGGACGAAGGAGATGCTGGAGATTATGTAAATGAAATATTTACTGATTCTGCTGAACGTTATCTGAGCAGTTCAAGCTATATTGAAGCAGATGATAAATATCCTTTATCCCTTCCGGTAACTCGTAATGTAGTAGTAATGATTACAGTAGCTTATAAAGGAGAAGTAGAAGATCTAGAAACAAGTATAGCCGATACTACAGCCCTTAAAAAGGGTCTTAAAGCCATTATTAATTTACATTATAATCATCTACTCCAGGCCATCCAAATTCACTTTTCCCCTGCTCAATTTGGGGATGATCTTACCAACGATCAGTTAATTCAGTATTATCCTGAATTGATACCCTTATAAAGTTATTCTCATCGATTAGGAGATAAGAGAATGAAGTCTGATGAGATTTTTTGAGAATCAATAAGGGGTTAAATTATAATTCTGTAACCAATGTATTACTTGTAATTATTTCATACTGTAATAACATAGAAATAATAGTTGAATAATTATCTGAATCCCTAACATAATTGTCAGAATACACATTCACCCTATTATAGGTTTGTAATTTAGTAATTGGGGCTATTCATAATTATACAAAGTCATTTCTAATCTTACATAAACTGTGAATTTTATGAAGTACAATTCATATCATACAAAATTCCTAACACTTGATTGAAGTTTTAGGTCAATTTTTTAAGTGCTAGAAAATTTAGGATCTTACTTAATTAACTAAGTTGTGAAACCTCTTGTAACAGAAAACTTGTAAGGAAAAGAATTTATTTTCTGTTCGCAGAAGGCTTTAGAATTTTTTAGCAGATATTCAAGAGATACTTCATTCAATTAGGCTATTATCTGTATAAGTTATTGCCTCGTAATTTTGAATAATATTTTGCAGTGTGGTAGCCCCTACTTGACTGTTGACATAGGGTCATTGTTAAGCTCAAAAAGAAAGGGGATTTATAGTAAAATGCTGATGAAGATATTAGAAAAGTTTACGGTTGTTTTTTTAACGCTGACTTTATGCCTGACTACAGTCAGTTGTAGTGGTGCTCAGGAGTCTAGTAATTTAACTAATGGAAGTGCCCAGGCAGAAAGAGTACCTCAAACTCAAATTAGGAGCGGTCAGTATCCAGTACAACAAGCCAGGTATAATGATGGCGATGGTAACTATACATTATTTTTGCTCAACAGCCCTACACCAATTTATACTTCCAGTAAGTTAAAAATGGCAAGACTAACAAATGAGCAGATAAAACAAGGTGAAAAAACCTATCTTAAGGTAGATGATGAGCAATCAGTGCTCTATCTCACAGAGGACTTTAAGTTGGATTATGTCCATAATGTTACTGAGAATAAAATTAATCCTAAAACTGGACAACAAGAAACTGTAGTTGTACGTCAGGAAAGTAACTTCTGGACACCCTTTGCTGGAGCTCTAGCAGGTCAAGCCTTAGGTGGTTTGTTGTTTAGACCACAATATTATGTACCACCCGTTTATCAGCCAGGTGCTAACCTCAGTGGCTACGGTGGTTATGGTAATAGCTATAATGCAGCAGTGGATAATTACCGCCAGCGCTATAATCAGCCTCCGGCAGAGGTTAAGAATCGTACCGTTTTCCGCAAGACAGGCTCTTTAAGAAGCTCTGACGCTTCTGCAGGTATACGCACACCCAAAAGACAGAAAACTGGTGATCGTAGTACTGGTTCTGGATTTGGTAGTAGTAATTTGAAAAGTTCTGGTAAGTCTAGCCCTATAATAAGACGTAATTCTAATAGTGGTTTTGGCAGTAACCGCCGCTCTATAAATCGCACTCCCACTAGGAGTTTTGGCGGTAGACGTAGGAGGATGCGTTGAGATAATAACGGAATAAGAAAAAGTTCAGTGTCGATAGTACTCTATTTCTCTTAACTTAAGAATAATGTCCAAACATATAAACCTCTACTTTCCAAATTTATAAGTTTTAGTAGTCAATGCTAAAAATATCAAGGGAGTTAAGGTCTTAAGTTTAGGGGCAATTGGGGGGAAAGTCCCCCAACTACTTCATTTTTATCATTAAAACACAATGCCCAGGATAACTGTTATAGTGTTTTTGTAGGAATATTTATAATACAGCAGATTCTGTTTATCACAGCTTTCCCATGACTTTGCTCACTACTAAAAGTTCTTTCATTAAACCATCGAAGGCCTCTGGTGTTAAAGATTGAGAGCCATCAGACAAAGCTTTTGGAGGGTTTGGATGTACTTCAATCATTAAAGAATCACAACCAGCAGCAATTGCAGCTTTTGCCATAGATGGCACATAGGATGACCAACCTGTACCATGGCTGGGATCGATCATAATTGGCAAGTGCGTTAAATTCCGTAATACTGGAATTGCCGATAAGTCAAGTGTATTACGAGTATATTGGCGATCAAAAGTGCGGATTCCCCGTTCACATAAAATTACATTGGAGTTTCCTGAAGCTAAAATATACTCTGCAGCCATCAGCCAATCTTCTATTGTTGCAGCCATACCTCTCTTGAGCAAGACGGGCTTTTCTTGTGCTCCCAACTTTTTCAATAAGGAAAAATTCTGCATATTCCTTGATCCTACCTGGATCACATCCGTAACCTCAGCTACAATATCTAAATCAGCAGAATCCATTACTTCTGTAATAATACCTAAACCACTAGCCTTACTAGCTGCTGCCAATAATTCCAAGGCACTCTCACCGTGTCCTTGGAAGGCATAAGGAGAAGTACGAGGTTTATATGCACCACCACGCAAAAATCTTGCCCCTGAGGCCTTAACACATTTTGCTGTCTCAAGAATCATCTCCTCATTCTCTACAGAACAAGGACCAGCAACTACAACCAAGGGTTTGTGTTCTCCAAACACTACGTCCCCTTCTGGAGTATTTACTACTATTTCAGAAGCTTCCCCATGACGATATTGCCGACTAGCCCGCTTATAGGGTTCTTCCACTCTTAATACCTGTTCAATCCAAGGGCTACATTCCTGAACTTGTAATGGATCTAAATCAGTAGTTTCACCAACTAGACCGATAACCACTTTATGCTTACCAATAATCCTCTCCAGACTCAGGCCCCAAGTACAGAGTTCATCAGTAACTCTGTCAATTTCTGCTTCTGGGGAGCCGATTTTCATTACTACAATCATGCCAAATTCCCTGACTGTGTTCAATTTACCTATCAAATAACTTAGCTAATGATAATTAAGTACACCATTCTTACTGGTATGAAAAATTTCCATAAAAATTTATTTTCCTAGTGGCTTTGGCTAAAAACCTAAATCTTGTCTTTAACATCGACCCGTTAGGCACACGGGCCGTATGATAAAAGCAACATTTGTATGTAATTATACTTAGCAGTGTTGGGTCTGACTTGAATAAAATTTAATATTAACAGCTGACTCTGGACAATTATTATCTAGAATCAGAGAAAACACTATTTCCAAGGACGATCAAACGTTGATTATATTTTTACCCAACAGAGAAAGTTCATATTTAAATATTAAACACAAACACTATTGATTATGCTTTTTCTGCTTGTTCTCACGCCATATATCTGTCACTCGTCCCCAATTGGTACTGAACTCTTGCAAACCTATAATTCCCCCAGTTCTATTTTCTTCCCAGGAAGCAGATATTGCACCATAGGTAATACCGACAAATCCTAATCCAAAGAAACCTAGGCTTAATAGCAATACTATTACAGGAGACAATACAACCTTCGTGTAAGTCAATATCAAATAGCTAATAATAAGAGTCGAAATGCTTAGTAAGGTTGGTATACCACAAAATGCAGCAACTCTTCTTATCATCCTTTGACTAACTGCCCTAGGTATTGCTAGTTGCTCTTTTATATAGCCGGCATTTTCAGAATATCCTGTTCGCTTAGCAGGGTTACTCTGAAAATTCTTTGCCGTTTTAGTATTAGCCTCATTAGAATTTTCACGCTTTTTGCTTGATGCAAAGGCAAGCTGATTTCTTTCTGTTTCTATAGACACAGGATAAAACCTACCCACGAATACCTAAACGTCGGATTAAGGCTTTATAGTGTTCAGGATTATGTTGATTTATATAACCCAAAAGGCGTTTGCGCTGGCCAATAAGTTTTAATAAACCGCGACGGGAAGAATAGTCTTTTGTATTAGCTTGCAAGTGACTACTGAGGCGTTGAATCCGCTCTGTTAGCATTGCAACTTGTACATCAGATGAGCCAGTATCAGTATCATGAACTTGATACTGGGAAATAATTTCTTGTTTTTGCTGTTGCGTCAGAGCCATAATTCCATCACCATAATTCCATCATGAATATTTAAATTTATGTAGCAATTTCCAAATGCTATCACAATACTTGAATATTTGGTCCTTGGTCTGGTTTATGGAGTTTAAATATTTATTTATGATTCCAAAACCCAAAAATATGAAATGCTTCCTCTATAGCTGTATGTTTCAACAAGTTAAATGACTTTATTGGTTTTTTGAAAACCGAGTAAAGTTTTTAAGACTTGGTGTTTGGAAATAATCATACTGTCATTCTGGGGATATTTGATTGGTATGCCAATCTTACTTCTGCAAACATGAAGCACAAGCTAGATGACTATCATAACAGCTAGTTTACTTACTATGATCCTTGTTCCTGAATTGTCAGTCGTCAACGCTACCAATCCAGTATTCTTCGAAACGCTACTGCTATGAACAGGGGAGCAGTTTCCATATGTTAATTTTAAGGTTAATATCACAACTAATGAACAAATATCCCATTTTCCCAGCAAGGTTTAGCGAAAATGGAGTACCTAGCATGGTGTCCATAATATAATTTTGACATTATCTCTAATCGTTAGAGAACAATAGAATGTACAAGTAGGCTTAATTCAGATTTTTACTTGAAAGTTAAAATCTCTTAAATTTCCTATGATACTATTTTTGATTTTCCTGTGAATTACTTAATAAATGCGTCATTTTAATTTAACTGCCTGGACATGAATAGGGCAAAGTTCGGTTGCACAAGGTTACTCAGAAAGTTTATATCATTCCCATATAATCATGGTATGTTATTTACTTAATATCATCTATAACAAGAGTTTATTATTGCAATATATTCATTTGTAACGCTAGCTAGTTGACTTTAAGTGGCTAGGCTGTGAGTATTTCTAATAAACACTTTTTTTGAGATACGTTGTGAAGTTTGCTCAAGATATCATCGAAGAATCAATTATTTGTTAATATCATCAATTATTCCCTGATTCTATTGTGTGAAGATGTAACGTTTAAGAATGAAAAAATCAAAAGATTTGTTCAGATGTTGAAACGAAGGAAATTACCAACAATATCTACAGGTAGAAGAGTTACATAAATACTATTGTGGAAACTGTTATTATGATATATCCATGATGTTTCTAATCATGTATGTTGCAGAACTAATCAGTTTATGATTGTTTCCCTTTATCTTACTCCATTTTTCTCGTGCCTCCTTTATTCCATTCTCCTGTACAATGTGACAGTTGTATTTACAATATAGAGAATTGTGATTGAGCGTTATACTTTGCCAGAAATGTCCAATCTTTGGAATGATAATTATAAATTTCAAACTTGGCTAAAAGTAGAAATTGCTGTATGTGAGGCACAGGCTGAACTGGGTTATATCCCAAAAGAGGCAGTTGCAGAGATCAAGACAAAGGCTAATTTTGACCCTAGACGGATATTAGAAATTGAGGCTGAAGTCAACCATGATGTAATTGCTTTCCTGACAAATATTAATGAATTTGTTGGTGATGCAGGACGTTATATACATATGGGTATGACTAGTTCGGACATGCTAGATACAGCTTTGGCATTGCAATTAGTAGCTAGTTTGAATTTGTTGTTACAAAGCCTGGGTAGGTTAATCGTAGCAATACGTAATAAAGCCAGGGAATATAAATATACAGTAATGATTGGCCGCTCCCATGGTATTCATGCAGAACCTATTTCTTTTGGTTTTAAATTAGCTGGTTGGCTAGCTGAGGTTTTACGCCATCAAGAACGTTTAAACCAATTACAGGAAAATATTGCTGTCGGAAAAATCTCTGGTGCTGTTGGTACTTATGCAAATATAGAACCTAGGGTAGAGATGCTTGCTTGCAAGAAGTTAGGATTAAAACCAGATAGTGCCTCGACTCAGGTAATTTCCCGCGATCGTCATGCTAATTACGTACAATTATTAGCACTGCTTGCTTCATCAATTGAGCGTTTTGCTGTGGAAATTCGCAACCTGCAAAAAACAGATGTTTTAGAAGTAGAGGAATACTTTTCTAAAGGTCAAAAAGGCTCTAGTGCTATGCCTCACAAGCGCAATCCAATTTGTTCAGAGCGTTTAACTGGAATAGCAAGAATTATTCGGGGTTATGCAGTGGCTGCTTTGGAAAACGTAGCATTATGGCATGAAAGAGATATTTCCCACAGTTCTGTAGAAAGGGTGATTCTACCAGACGCTTGTATTTTGACCTATTTTATGTTGGAGGAGACAACTAATTTAGTAACAAATCTCCTCATATATCCTGAGAATATGGCTCGGAATATGAATTGTTACGGGGGTGTGGTATTTAGCCAACGAGTATTATTAGCTTTGTTAAAAAAAGGAGTGAGTCGGGAAGAAGCCTATATACTGGTACAAGAAAATGCAAACAAAGCTTGGAACAAGCCAGATGGAAATTTCCGTAGTTTAATTAGTCAAGATGACCGTATTAATGGGAAGTTATCTGTTGAAGAAATTGCAACTTGCTTTGATCCTCAATATCATCTCCAACATTTAGATCAGGTATATCAACGCCTTGATATATAGAAACATATTATTTAGCCTCCCTATATAATTAGGCCTATGGTCTTTTCATCGATAATTGCTTTTGGACATGAAAATGCTGAATTTGCAATGTTGGCTATAGAGAGAAAGTAAAAGTGATAAATAACTAATAAGACTAGCAGTCATAGGCTTAGTCTACCAATTGTATTCTGGAATAATCAAATTGTATAACTAATATGTTCTAAGTGAATATTCATTTACATTAGTCAAATTTAAACCTATATGTTGACAACAAACTGCTAGTGAAATGCTGAAACATAAACTCATTAGCTATTGTATAGTTGGTAATAACTATTATATTGACTCAAATAGTTACAACTATTTCTATGGTAATATCATAGGAATATATAAGGTAATGATTTATACTCAATGCTATAGATAAATTGCTATCTGTGTAGGGATTTTTTCGAAAATTTGGTTATATTCCAGTGATTCTTAAGCAGTTTCAATATCATATATATTTTGGTATCTAGGTTTTAAGCTAAAATAACCTGTAGGTAAGTTCGAAAATTCAGTCTAAGCTATATAAATAGCATTTTGCTGACTTTTTGTTAACAAAGTTTTAAATAATAGCATTAGTCTAAAATTTGCAATAATAATTCAGTTGCCATACTATTAAAATCAAGTTTACAAAACGTATGTAAATCTTACCTGAAAGAAGATATTTATTGTTCGTCTCAAACTAAATATGGTCTTGCTATTTTGCTAAAAAATAATGAGCTTTTCCTTATAGAAATTTATTCTTTATGGAGTTTTCTGTAAGTCTGGTCTTTCTTCTGGAAGAATAGCATTTTCAATAGGGCATACTTGAAGACAAATACCACAATCAATGCAAGTGGCAAAGTCAATCCAATACCAATCAGTACCTTTGGCATTTTTACCTGGGCCTGGGTGAATGCAAGCTACTGGACAAGCATCTGCACAGTCTGCAATACCCTCACAGACTCCTGTTACAATTGTATGTGTCATGGATTTTCTTCTCTTATGTTTTTCTTTCTTTGGATTTGGTACTTTTGGTTTTGCTTATTTAAGCGAATTTGAACTTAAGACCGTCTTTTGTCTTCATTATTGTTATATGTCTACAATAGTGATAGATATCACTCATTAAGGTAAAACCTAAATCAAGTATTAAGTGCAAAAGATAAAACTATCATCTACTGGGTTTGTTAAGCAAATAATTAAACTTCTGCGATTTCTCTTGGTTGTGGACTAATTCAATTACTGGTAAAGAACCTGCTTTAATCCAGGCAATTTGAAGAATGCCTCGGTCAATAGCATATTGTTTGACTTCTGCGGCCGTTTTGCTAACCAAATCTACTTCGACTCTGACTAAATGTTGGGAATCCCTGAGTTTTTGGGCATGGGCAAAGGCTAAACCATAGTCGTCGGGGGTTTCTGGAACTACTAACCAGTTAGTAGTAGGAATTGCCTGTGGCAATTGCTGATTTTGTAAAAGTATTTGGTATAAACCTTCTATTGAAAAGGCAAAACCAATACCAGGTATACTTTCTCCCTGAGGATCATATAGCCCTAATAGTTGATCATATCGACCTCCTCTACCTAGAATAGTTACTCCTGTTTCTGCGTTGCTAACGACCTCAAATACAATTCCAGTATAATAATCAATCGTTTGAATGAGGCTTAAATCAAGGATTAAAGATAAGTCGACTTGGGATTCAATTAAATCCACTAACGTTTTTAGGTTATTTACTGCTTCTTTCTGGGGTTTTCCTAAATCAAATTTATAGATTTTTTTGAGAGTATCATGAGGCTTACCACGTAAATCTAATATGGTTTTAGCATGTGCCTTTAGCTCTTCACTCAATGACAATTTTTCAATAGCAACTCGATCAAGGTTAGCAATTGCTTGGCGTACTTGAGGACGTACCTGTTGAGGGAAAATTTTTAATAGTGAGCGAGTAATTCCTGCATCTCCGAGAATTAAATGCCATGACTTGATTGCTAAACCTTGTAAGCAATTAGCAACAATCATCAAGACTTCAGCATCAGCGATTAATCCACCACCACCGAGCAATTCCACTCCAGCTTGAAAAAATTCTTGAGGTTGATTATGTTGTATATTGGGCGGACGTTGAAAAACCCTATCATTGTAGTAAAGACGCTGAGGATAGGAATTACCAGCCATGCGAGTTACCACTGTGCGGGCAATGGAAGCTGTTAATTCTGGACGTAACCCTAATTCTTCATCATTGGCATTTTGCAGTTGAATGACTGTGGAGTCTTGAATTGCTCCCCCGGCCATCAATGTGTCCATACGCTCCAGGGTTGAGGTAATAATTCTGTGATATCCCCAACGGTGAAACACCTGCTGTAACTTATCTTCAATCCAGCGTTTTTGAGCCACACCCAAGGGCAGCAAGTCCCTGGCTCCTGCTGGGGGTTGATACACCATTATTTTTTCTTTCTACCAAACAAACCACAAAATAAATCACCACACTCAGACTTCTTTTCTGATCTAAACCCAACAAGACTGGTTTTAGATTTGTTAGCCATAAATTTCCCCAAAATCTTTGCAATATTTCAGAAGCATCATGAGCCGATTTTAACGTTAACATGAGAACACAGAAAAATTGCCTAGTAAATTAAGTCTTAAAGGCATTTTCTAGTCTAATTTGTTTGTTATTATAAGGGGCTATAAATTCAAAATTAGTTTTGGCCCCATGTATTCAGTGCTGGTACCTGTAACAGCTCTTGGCTTAAACTTTTGTGTATTATACTATTTGTAGCCATAATCTTTCCAGAATATAGTTTTAGTGGCCCCTCATCATAGGCAGTAACTTTTCCCCCAGCTTCTTGGACTAGAATTACTCCAGCAGCAATGTCCCAGGGGGATAAACCTCTTTCCCAATAACCATCAACACGTCCACAAGCCACATGTGCTAAGTCGATAGATGCAGCCCCACTACGTCTTACTCCTTGGGTTAAGTGGGTAAGGTGGCAGAACTCTGCATAATTATTATTTAGTGTTTCCCGGCGATCATAAGCAAATCCAGTCGCCAATAAGGATTTGCCCAATTTATTAGTTTGAGAAACACAAATAGGGTGACGATTTAGGGTAGCTCCTAAACCCATAGCAGCCTGAAATAATTCGCCACGAAGAGGATCATAAATTACACCCAACCTAGGAACACCATTGATCAACAAACCGATAGAAATGGCAAAACAAGGATATTGATGAGCATAATTGGTAGTTCCATCTAAAGGATCTATTGCCCAGAGGTATTCATTTTGATAGTTTCCTAAGTTACCAGACTCTTCTGCAAGAATTGCATGTTCAGGAAAATGGCGGTGCAGACAATCCAATATAACTGCTTCAGATTCTTTATCTGCTACAGTCACTAAATCTCCTGGTCGCTCTTTTTCCATAATTGTATCTTCTACTTTGCCTAGATAGTCTTGCAAAAGGGCTCCGGCAGCCAATGCTCCCTCCGTAGCAACATCGAGAAATATTTTTAGATTAGACATAACTAAATTTTTGATTATAAATCCAATAGGAAATTGTTAAATCATTCATTTATTTTTCCCCATATTATTTCTCACCAATACTGACGACTGAACTCATGAGGGCTTAAGCGCATAGGCTTTTCTGGGTTCCAAATTCCCCCGCCCGTAAGTCTTGCCCATTGTTGGGCACGCTCCAAGCGGGGGGTATATTTTTGATTTGGTGTACTTGATACATATAATACATAACCATCTTTAACTAACTGCTCATTTAATAGTGTCCCATCTTTCCACACATAAGCTAGAGTTCTACCAATTTTATCTTGGATAAGAATATCCAATTCTAGGATGATTGGTTTTCCTTTACCAATCAGTTCTTGTAGTCTTTTTTTTGCCCTCATTCCCCAGGGGCGTTGACGCAGATTAGGTGCTTCTACACCAATTAATTTAACTTGAGAAATCAAGGTAGACTGATTATTTATACCTCTTACTTCCAAGGTTTGCCCACTAACCACTTGACTTACATTTACCTGTATTTTAATTGTTTCTTCTGACTTTTTAACAAACTCACATCCTCCGACTAGAAGGAAAATAATACAACTTGAAACTAATATATGATACTGGAAAATTCTAATGTCAAACATATCTATTCCACAACCAAGGTCACTATCAAGGTATAAGTATCAACTTAAGTGAGAAATTATTTACTTGTTAATCTTCCTACCTACCATCAAATAAATCTTGTGGATAATGGTTTAGGTCTAATTAGTATATATTTGAAAACTTTTAACTCATTAAGTCATCATTTTTGCGTCGAGTGTAGCCAATATATTGTATTCGATTAATTTCATGATGAAAAACATATTTCTTATGGATTAAAGATTTTATCTTGATTGAATAGCAATGCAACAATGGCTATTCTTAATAGTAAGAATAGCCATTATTTATCTCCTGACTTTTTTTACAGAGTCTAGTCTTCACCCAATGTCAAGCCTAATTTCACATTACCCTTCGCAAAGAATTTCCCAAACTGAAGCTCATACACCTTATCTTCCTCCTGAATTTCAACTTCTAAATCAGAGCAAGCATAACTAACACACAATAGAGCATAACCTTTATCCTTTAATTCTGGAGATAGTCCCATGGCTTCTGGTTGGTAAATATCTCCATACAATATTTTTACAGCACAAGTAGTACAAGCACCATTTCTACAGGAGAATGGCAACTCATGACCTTGTTGTTCTGCAGAGTGAAGAATATAGTAATCATCAGGGACTTTTAAACTATACTTTATACTTTTAGCATGGTCGTGAATCTGAACTTTATAATCTTGCGACATTTTTTAATACTAATTGTGAAATATATTCTTTAATGATTGCAGTTTGTAGAATTTCATTGTAGGATAAAACCTCATAGTGTTTGGAGAGATGGCCGAGTGGTTTAAGGCGCAGCACTGGAAATGCTGTTATACGGTAACGTATACGAGGGTTCGAATCCCTCTCTCTCCGTTAGTACTCGTAACATAAATCTTAATAGGGATTGCTTTAGAAGTGATTTAGGTGTTGTAGTGACAATTATATAACTTCATTGTGTCTGATTTAATTGCCTTGCTCCGCTGTCAAGTGAGTCCCCCCTGACTTTGTGACAGCAGGGGTTATTAATGACCATCAAGATCATTGAAGATACTATGGCAAAATTATTTGCCCTGTTCCACCATAAAATTTAAATCTGGCATAAATAACTTACCCCAAAATATTTCTATAGATATCTATTTGACTGGGTTTTATCTACTGACATAATCCATTTTTCTTATGGAGAATAAAGACTTTCTCATTCAATTTAATTATTCACCGTATTCTTGGTTCAATATCTGCTCGGTATTTATAACTTTTTATCTGGATGCCAAGCCAACACTATATATTTCTCTTATTTACCAGATAAAAACTTTAAATTAAATAAGTTTTACAAGTACTCTAGGTGGTGCTTTAATTGTGAGAATTTACCAAGGTCCCTAGATTTTGCTTATTTCTCGAGAGATATACCCCGGCTATATTACTGGTCTGCGACCACATCATTCATATTACAATTCAACAGTTTCTAATTCAATGACTATGTATTCCTAGTGTTTTTACTAAAAGTCCATGCTTAGGTGCAAAAACCATGGAGATTGCAAATAATAGAGTCTGTAATAATACAATACATCCACTTGTTGCGGCATCAATATGGTAGCTAATATAAGTACCTACAACACCTGAAAAGATTCCAGAAATAACAGCAATTAATGTTATGTTGCCAAAGTCATCACTCAACATGTAAGCGGTTGCTCCAGGAGTCACTAGCATGGCAATTACTAAAATAATTCCCACAGTTTGTTGCGCAGCAACAATAGTTAAAGCTAATAATGTTAATAATACATAATACAGTACGGTGGTATTTAATCCAATACCACGAGCATGAGTTGCATCAAAACAAAATAGTAGTAGGTCTTTACGCAATATCATCAAGAATATTATTGCAACAGTGCAAATAATAATTGTTTGAATTAATTTTTGGTCGGAAATACCTAAAACATTTCCAAAGAGAATATGTATTATATCTATACCACTTGGTATTTTAGAAATCAGTACTAAACCAAAAGCAAAAAAGCCGGTAAAAACTAAACCCATCACTGTATCTTCTTTAACTCGAGTTTTGGATTTGATAAACCCCATTGAAATCACTGAACCTAGGCCAAATACAAAAGCCCCTATCGCAAAGGGAATACCCAAAATATAGGCGATAATAACACCTGGAAGAACAGCATGAGATACCGCATCCCCCATTAAAGCCCACCCTTTCAGGGTCATATAACATGAAAAAACTGAACAAACAAATCCTACTAATGCACTGACAAATATAGCCTTGAGCATAAATTCAAATTGTAAGGGAGCAACAAACCATTGCCAAATTGTTTCAATAATCAAAATATTTTTCTCCAGATAATTTCTTATGCATAAAAAGTTGGAAATTATAGAAACTTATAAAAATAGATAAGGTTAAGCAAAGAGTTGAAGTATTTTCTAATTAATATTACTGCTGAATTGTGATTCACTTAGTAAGTAGGGAGCAATTATTTACCATTCACAATTTCTTTAGTTGGTATCATTCCCTCAAATGCGAGGGCAATATTTTCTTCAGTAAAAACTCTTCTTGTAGGCCCATATGCTAGAATAGAGCGATTAATAAAAACCACATCATCACAAAATGTGGAAATAGAAGGTAGGTCATGGATTGAAATTAAAATT
This sequence comes from Richelia intracellularis HH01, assembly GCF_000350105.1. Lineage (GTDB taxonomy): Bacteria > Cyanobacteriota > Cyanobacteriia > Cyanobacteriales > Nostocaceae > Richelia > Richelia intracellularis. The sequence continues at coordinate 255,746 of NZ_CAIY01000027.1, read as the reverse complement.
GTGTGGCCCATATTTCTTAATTCTAATAGGAGTTCAATCATAGCTTTCTCTGTTTGAATATCTACTCCTGCAAAAGGTTCATCTAAAAGAACTATTTCTGCTCTTTGTGCCAAGGCACGTGCCATAAATACCCGCTTCTTTTGTCCCCCTGAAAGTTCTCCAATATGTCGATATTTGAATTCACTCATGTTGGTTCTTGACAAACTCTCTGCTGTCGCCTTCCAGTCATCTGAGCTGGGGATTCTTAATAAGTTCATATAGCCATAACGCCCCATCATTACTACATCTTGGACACTTATAGGAAAGTCCCAGTCTATGTCCTCAGATTGAGGTATATAAGCAACCAAGTTCTGCTTTTGTGCCTTTTTTATAGGCATTTCCTTAATAAGGATATATCCCTCTTTATGAGGTACAAAGCCCATAATGACTTTAAATAAAGTCGACTTTCCAGAACCATTCATCCCTACTAAGCCAATTATAGACCCGGACTTTAGTTCTAGTTTTGCTCTATATAAAGCTACTTTACCATTGTAGGTAACTGTGACATTTTCCACTCTAACTGTAGTTATAGACATAATATTTTATAACTTGTTGAATTCTATTGTATTCAATGATATATTGCAGCTTTTTATCAAAAAACAAATGCTAAATAATACGTTATACACTTATCTACAAAGCTAATAAATAACCATCAGTTTTTCGACTTTTTAAAACCATTAGAAAAAGCATTAATATTGTAATCTATTAACCTATAGTAAGTTGGTGCAGCCCCATTTACTCCGGTAAGTGAATCGACATAAAAAACACCACCAAATTTTGTGTTGCTTTCTTTTGCTACTTGTTCTTGAACATCTGCACTAACAGTACTTTCACAAAAGATTGCGGGAATCTGATTATCTTGAACTATTCTGATGACTTTTCTTAATTGTTGTGGAGTTGCTAGCTTCTCAGAATTAACTGCCCACAAATATACTTCTTTTAGCCCATAATCTCTAGCTAGATAAGAAAATGCTCCTTCACAAGTCACGATAAAACGCCTATTCACCGGGATTTTTTCAACGGTTCTTCGTAACTTCTGATCAATTTGTTTAATCTTTTCACCATAAGCTAGTGCATTAGCAGTATAAGTCTCTGTATTATCTGGATCTAATGATATCAAAGCATCACGAATATTCTCGACATACTTCAAAGCCAATTTTGGTGACATCCAAGCATGAGGATTTGTTTGTCCTCCGTAGGTCTTGTCTCTGATGTTGATCGGCATAATGCCCTTACTCAAGGTTATATGAGGCACATGTTTTAAATTGCTATAAAACTTCTCTACCCATCGCTCTAAACCCAAACCATTATCTAATATTAAGTCTGCACTCTTTGCTCTGACTATATCACTGGGGGTAGGCTCATAGCCGTGAATTTCCGAACCTGGCTTAACTAAAGATTCAATAAGTGATTTTTCTCCTGCAACATTACGAGCCATATCAGCAAGTATTGTGAAGGTTGTGAGAATAACTTTTTTATTTCGCGTATTAGCATCTTTTGTAATAGTAAACCCCTTCCTTGTCTTGCTAGACATCTTACCCAAGGGAATACACCCACTCAAGCAAAACACAAAGACTATTGCAGTTGCAATCAGCTCTGATATGCTACGGGTAAAATTAAATACTTTTATATGGGAATGTCTACTGAAAAAGTTAGCCATGTAGATCTTTTCGAGGAAATCTCATTGTTATATCATTTTCCGTATGACATCAATCATACCTGCTAATAAAAAAATTCAAGGATATAATTTCCTGACAACTGTTAATTTATGTAATATTAGAGGTGCTACAGTCAAAAAAATCAGATCAAGACTTATGCTATTTAAGCTATTGAAATGCTGAGACGAGGAGCTTGTTAAGGGCGCAATTATAGAATAGTTATATGAGGTAGAACATCCATTATAGTGTTCAAGCAATTTGTTTGTAAATATAATAACTAAGAAAAAATATAACCCTTTAACTTTTACTAGTAGATTTACTTACTCCTGCTAATTGCTGTAATTCTCTTAATTATATTTTCTATAATTCTCATCGTTAGAAACATTTGGGACGGCGTAATCATAAACTAGAACAATTATTAATACCTATACAAACAATAAGCATGTGGTATGAAATCCTAAATCTATGACTTCTCTGTATTAGAAGGTTTATTCCGGAGTTAGTTTTATAAATTGTTTTAGAAAACAGTGATTGCACTTTACTATTAATCCTATACACAATGAAAACCAGGCAAGAATCTGGTGAGGGTGGCTCAGTTAGTTGTAGAAACTAGCAGTTAATTAATTCAATTTATTCTACTGTAGGATACTAAAAAAATGAGTTGTAAAACCTAATTAAGTGACTATCAGAAAGAATCTGGCCATATCCTATTATTTAATTCAAATGTTATATACTCCCCGACTTAATAAAACTTTGCTTTAATGAAAAGCATGCTTAACCTCATGACTAAACGCATATATTACAAAAGGTTTTAGAGTATGCTTTAGATTATCAGAAGGCAGATAAAATTCTATAGAAAAATTTTTAAGATAAATTATACATTTCGATGCGGTTGGGTGGGTAATGATTGATTAAGTTGAGCATATTTACATAAAAGTAAAAATGATTGCCTTTAGGGGTACCATGTTCTTCAATATGCTCAAGAAATCAACAAGTTTTGAATATTTATATCAAAGTTTGAACATTTTCATATCAAGGGTTGAATTAGTATTAGTAATACTTTATGTATTCATGGATTGATAAAGTAGGAAAATAATCTGGTGACTCTATTCACCGCAAGAAAAAGTCTAATAATCATTAAACTTTCTAAGTCTACTAATATGCCAAAAGTAATACAGACTTATTTATTGGGATTAACACAATTATCTAATTAAGCTGTTTGATCAATGGGTCAAGGATATATTAATGTTGCTATATCTATTTAAAGGAATAAAATTTATACTAATCGGGATGACAGGATTCGAACCTGCGGCCCCTTCGTCCCGAACGAAGTGCGCTACCAAGCTGCGCTACATCCCGTTACTACACAGCAGTAGTAGTTTGTGATTTTATCACAATTACCAGGCTATTTCTGCTGTTATAGTTTTTTTTAAACAGCCACATTAAATTGACTAGCAATAAAATTCAAATCTCCTGTTGAAATGTTCTCATGATATTAACTAGATGCATTTGAGATTGCAAGGTCAGTAAATCAGTCAAAGGCAGTTCTTTTTTTCCTCCTCCAATTTTCACCGGAATTGAACTTAGCACCTCAAAAATTCGATCTTCAGTTATTGTGTTATCTACTAATAATGGGTACATTTTTTCTGCTACTACTGTATGTAGTTTTGCATTGGAAAGATAAAGATGCCACTTGGCTATATCTATGTATAGATTATCACCTATTTCAAATGCTAGTGCTTCTATTATTTTGTTGGTATTAGTTGAAACCATCAGAATAACCCCATCTAATGAATATTGTATTCGTACTTTATTCCCATGTTATAGCCACATTAAAAATAGCATTGGGAAATGAGCAATTTGGGTTACTGTTTTCCCTTGAATTAAATTATATCGTTTTCACTATTGGCTTCTGTGTAATCGGCAATTAAAACCACATAGAGAAAATGAATTAAGAGTAAAACCAACCAGGAAGAAGTGAACCAATACAGCCATTGCTTGTTAGTTCTAATAAAAATATGGAAGAACCACAATCCAGAATTGCTAGCAGCCAGAATTGCTAAATGAACAGCAAAGTTCATGCGATCATCTAGTTTACGGTAGGCTGGATCTTCGCGATTGGGTTTTCGTGGCCAACTGGGAGGCATAAATCTTATGTTTGGTAGTTTTTAAAAAACTTCAGCAGTAATTATTTTACGGGATATAGAGTCAAACAATTATAGATTTTAAATTTTGGATAAACAAGGGAATAGCCTTATATCTTTCTTATTCGTCTTTTTACTACTCACCACTAAGTTAATCCGCTTATCTGCCACCAGGCTTACTAATAATATAGTGAACAGATTCAATTTGAATGGATTTTTCCAGCGCTTTTTCAGACAACATATTAAGGTTAAAGCTGCTATAGAAAAAGCAGTCAATCTATACTATAGTTTCCGCTTTTGTTTTGACCATCGATTGGATTTAATCATTAGTGATACTCATCAAATAGAATTAGTATCTATTAGTATCTCTACTTTCTGTATTGATAGTGATTGATACAAAGGGATTCAGTTAGATATCTGTTTAAATACCATACACAAACCCCCAATTCCCACTAATCTCGCAGTTACTAGTACATCTCTTTTGAGAGTATTACCATCTTGCAATTGCAGCAAAGTTGCTTGTAAGCATTATACTTTAGTAGTAATTGGTAGCTATTTTTGTCGATATATCTACCCTCTGTGAATGCTTTTGGGTCTCTAAGTAGATTAAATTTATATAGTCTCCTTGCTTTATTTGGCTAACCTATGCTATCATAAATTACTCGCAAGGACGTGTAGCTCAGTGGACTAGAGCACGTGGCTACGGACCACGGTGTCGGGGGTTCGAATCCCTCCTCGTCCGTATATTACGGGAGACAGTTTGAGAAAAATGCTCACCCGTCCCAACTCAAATGTACTACCCTTACACTAACTTGGGGGATTATTATTCAAGGCATAAAAGTCTCTACCTTTACCCAAGGCAAAACTTATGGAGTTTTGAATATTCTTGCTGGAAAAAGCAAGAAATACAAGAATTGCACAGAGAGTTAATAGCGTAGCTAAGGCAAAAACATTACGGTAGCCGTATTGTTGTGCAATATAGCCAATAATGGGGCCAGCTATTGCAATTCCCAAATCTAAACCCATAATACATACTGCAAATATTTGTCCTCTTTCATAAGCCCGGGAGCGGTCACTCATCATCGCAGTAATTATAGGAACAGCTGTACCATAACCTGCTCCTTCTAAAAATGCTCCCCAGAGAAAAGTATTAATATCATTTGCTTGCCAGATAAAAAACATTCCTAACCCATAGACTGCAAGGCTTACTGTTATAAGCAAACCCCTGCCGAATTGATCGCTGGCCCGTCCACCAAATAACCTAAAACTGAAACTTGCTATTGCACCTACAACATAAAATAGTCCTGCATTTAAATCTACTCCTGTATCTTTTATAAATAAGGAAATAAAAGTATGTAGTGTCCCAAAATTTACTCCCAAAAAAAACATTACCAGAAAGGGAATTTTAACTCTAGGACTAGCTAAAGTTGTCCAAAAACCCTTTTGTTTTACTGTTGTGGGTTGTTTGTGAGTAGGAGGGTCAATAACGGATACAATGCACAGCAATGCCAGTAAACCAAAGAAAGAAGAAGCAATAAATAAGGCTGAGTAGCCCATCTCCGCCTGCAAATATGCCCCTACAGCTGGACCAACTGCCATTCCTAGGGGATTGACTAAACTCATATATCCAATTGCTTCTCCATGTCTACTCACATGTGTTAAATCCACTACTAAAGCTAAATAAGCAGTAGCAAAAGCAGCAATACTTACTCCGTGAAAAGTTCGAATCAACATTAATAGGGGTAAGGAACTCACTGCCAAATAACATAAAGGAGAAATAGCCACTACAGAAGTGCCTATTAATAATACTATTTTACGTCCGTAGGAATCAGACATTTTTCCCATCCATCTCCGGGATAACAGTATTCCTATAGCAAAACAACCCATAACAATCCCAATTTGCTGTCTGTTTGCTCCTACTGTTTGCATATAAAGGGGTAATGTAGGTAATAATGAGCCCATGCTACACCAGAATAAAAAACCTGCCGTAAACAACACCAATATATTATGGCGCAATTGTTTCTTTGATATTTGCAACATTTTGATGGTACATGGGAGTAAGTTATGTATTGTATAAAAATGGGCAGGGTTTTCCCTGGTACTTTTATTTTAGATTACTTAATATTACATAATATAACAAACTAACTGTAATAATTTTTCCTGAAATGCCATTATTTAGATACTCAGACTATAGAGTAAATAAACTCTAGGCGCTTTGGATATCAATAATATTCTTTTGGAGAGAGACTATTCTGCTAGTTTTTGATGCTTAGGTTCCCAAAACCTGGAAGCTATAGAATATTAGAGGGGTATAGTCTTAAATACTCTATTGGAAAACTTCTTGGGAAGCCTTAATTTCAAAGGTCATAATGGGGTTAATTCCTAATAGTTATTGATACCATTAGCATCTGTAAAGTGACTTTAAAAATCGAGATTGGAATATGTCATGGCTGTTTCACTTTCATAGGGATACTTGACTAAGTAAACCAGAACAGATGGGGATAGAAAAACATAGATTTTACTGTTATATGAAACAGCTCTAAAATTCCTGGTCATAGAGTTTTATTGTGGAGATTAGCTTGAGAGAGGTTTATGAAGTGGCAAGATAAGTTAGGAAATCAGAGAAACTGGGTTTGGAGGGGTTGGCAAATTCGCTATACTTTCATTCGCCCCCACGAATATTCTCTTCAAGAAGTACCGCTGATTTTGATCCATGGTTTTGGTGCTTCCATTGGTCATTGGAGAAATAATTTAGAAGTATTGGGTAGTTACCACACAGTTTATGCTTTGGATCTGTTGGGTTTTGGTGCCTCCCAAAAAGCTCCGGCTAATTATAAGGTGAAGCTTTGGGTAGAGCAAATATATGATTTCTGGCGAGCTTTTATTCGTAAGCCAGTAGTCTTGGTAGGTAATTCTATAGGTTCGTTAATCTCCTTAGCTGTAACTGCAAGCCATCCAGAAATAGTAAAGAGCGCAGTGATTATGAGCTTACCTGACCTCTCTTGGGAAGAAAAAATAACCCCAGCTTTTTTACATCCTGTGGTAATGGGTATTAAGAACATGGTTGTATCACCGTTGTTACTTAAACCCCTATTTTACATAGTACGCCATCCTATTGTGTTACGTCGTTGGGTTATCATCGCTTACGCCAATCCTGAAGCTGTCACTGATGAATTAATAGATATTTTTGCAAGGCCTCCACAAGACCATGGTTCAGCCCGTACCTTTGTAGCTTTATTGCAGGGTTTTACCAGTAAAAATTTTAGTCCTAATATCAAAGATATTTTATCTAACTTAACTATTCCTATTCTATTAATTTGGGGTAACCAAGATAAGTTAATTCCCCCAGTGCTGGCAGAAAAATTTGCCCAGTATAATCAAAATTTACAAGTAATATACTTGGATAATGTTGGGCATTGTCCTCATGATGAAAATCCAGAAGAAATTAATAAATTAATTTTGGATTGGATTGACCACAACTTGAAAAAAAATCAAAGGAATAAAACTGCCTTGCAATTAACTAGTTAAAATGGAAATATATAATTTCCGCATTAGTGTCTTGATTATATTCCTAAAATAAAGAGCTGTTTCTGACAGTTTTAAGCATATTGCATATAGGTAGGTATATAAACAACTTCTAAAATGCTAGATGTATACTATTAAAACTTCCAGAAATTCAATTTCAAACAGTTTTTACAAGTCAAGATATTACCTATAAAAGCATCTGATAGTAATCATAATTCATAAGTATTCAATAGTAGAGAAACAATCAAACTATTAGATTAGTAGGAGATAATAAGTCTTCATATTATCTAACCAAATAAAGCCACGGGTGGAATTTTTATATAAGGGGTTTGAATTGTATTGTGAAGGATAAACATATTATTTTAGTCACTATTCTAGTGCCTTAATATTTTAAGTTTTGACTAAATAAAACTGATATGGAACTTCACGTAGAGTTGTATGTGAGTATGAGTAATACCAACAGTTTATTTTTTAGACTTTCCAGTTTTGGGTATTCTATCTTGTAAAATAGACCTGCTAGCAAATAAACCAGTGTTTAAGTTGACATTAAGTAATCCTATTTACTAGTGAAGATTATTTTAAGCTGCTACCCAGTAGAAACTTAATAATTTCATTAATTTACACTTATAAAGTTTTACCGATCGAAATCTAACCTTATATTATTCCTTAGCGTTTTTTCTGACTAGCTCTATATTCTTTTACCAAGAAAACTGCAAATATGAGTATACGTTTAATCTTTTAAGATCTTGGTTTACCTTTCCATTTATTGTCACTTATTTAAATGTTTTACTGTCTATGTGATACTATTTAGAAATAGTCACTCTTGCTAGTATCCCTTTATCTAAATCCCTATAATTTTGGGTTTAAGCAAGAGTGTACTGTTATAAACTGAAAATAGGGTATATAACTATAAATTCCTAACTAAAAGCTCTTTATTTGAAAGTAATAGAAGAGTTGTTCTGCAAATGATGCCATTATAGCAAGCTAAACTAACTTTTAAATAACCTGCTCTACTTCGGAAATTTCTGGAATCATCTCCCGTAAACGACGTTCAATCCCCATTCTTAAAGTCATGGCAGAGCTAGGACAAGAACCACAAGCACCTTGCAAACGAAGTTTTACAATGGGGCCATCAAGCTCCACTAGTTCTACGTTACCACCATCAGATATAAGATATGGACGCATTTCATCTAATACAGTTTCTACATTTTCTACTGTCAATTCCATTGTTTACTACCTCTATAAACTCAAGTAGACTTATTCACCAGATTAATTATAATGGTATATTTAACCGCTGGGATATTTATATCCTAATATTCTAATTTTTCAAGCTGCTAGACTAGTAACTTGTATTAAATATTCTCCTCCTCACAGATATTTAGACTGATTCAAGATCGCCATAAGTGGATTGAGCAAAAATCATGACATTTACCTAAGTCTTTGAAACCATTCATGTATAGGATATATTATGTGGGTATGCAAGATTATTCACTTTACTTATTAATTCTATAGATTTTACTGTATGGATTTTATTTATTTAATATCTTGCTCCCAAAGCATAATCATTGATGTAAGTGTAAATAATTAAAGTTCTTTATTACCACCTTTATCTTTTATGAAGACACTCACAAAGTACTCAAGCGGGAAGTCGTATAACCTTGACATTCATAAAATTATTATTGTGGGTTAGCTACATACCTGTTAACTTCTTATCCTGAATTGTATAGTCCAGAAATTCTATAGGGTGTATGATAATTATCTGATTTTCCTGTAAATGTTTCCTAATCTGTAAACTACAACCAGAATTAGGTCGAAAAGAGGTTTTGTACCTTTGATCACCACAATTCTTCTGCCATTTCAGATTGCAAAATATTATAAACTTCTGTACTACCACAACAAATTGCTGCATTCACTTGTATGCAACCCAGAATTAATTACACCTAATCGTATTTCTTCTGTTACGCAAGAATAATAATTGGCAAATCATCTTGGAAATATTTTAAAGTGGCCTCTGTCAGAAGAGATTCCATCACTGTAAAAATATGGGAGACATTATAAAGTATTTTTGTGGCATAAAAGAATTTAGAAAACCCCAGTTTTTGAGAAAATAAGAGGACAAAAAAGAAAAATATTAACCTATTAATATAGAAAAATAGGGATAGAAGTATTTTGCGGATAGCAGAATTTTTTAAACAGCGGGCATAAGATTACTTGCAGCTATTAGCCTATCATGTTCTATCATGTTCCATCCTAGAAGGATGTATGATAACATAATAAATAAACTACATAAGAATCAAAAGCCTTATTGTGGATTTACTTAATGCTATTTTCCCTTTATTAGTTGCATATATTAAGTTTATTCTACCACTAGGGGAATCCATTTATTTGCCAATTACTTGATAAGTAGGATAGATGAAAAGATAAAACCCATAGTGCATGCAACTATCAATTAATTTAGAATCTTTTGGCTATTTATTATCAAAACCTTTAAGCTTTTTTATATTGATCTGCTGACCGTTTTTATAATACGGAATTTGCATAGCTAATGTCTAATACTGTTCTTATTAAGAAATAGTATAAATATACGAAGAATAGGATTTTTAATTTCAGATTCTCACTTGTTATCTGAGGTTCATCATATCTCTCCAACAAAATGCCCGGGACTAAAAATGTTCTTGCTGTCGAATTGCCTTTTTGTGTCCTGCATTAAATTTAGAGGATTACTAGTATAGCCCCAAATATCTATATTTTCTTGAACTTGATTATCTGCTGTAAGAATACTCAAAAAACCCTGTGATGTTCACAGACTATTCACATTTTTAATATTTCTTGTTTCTTATCAAACTGTAATAAACCCAAGCCACAGCTAATATTAATAACTCCCATCTCTAATTTAGCTATAACTTCTGTTGCTGTAGGGGTTATTATTTCTGTTTTACAGGCAATAGAAGATTTTTTGCTTGTCCTATGTATTTATTCTTGCAATCCTTGCCATAAGTTCACCTCTTTTGAATTTTTACCAAGATATAAATTATCTACAAATTCTTCAGAGAGAAAATTAGCTTTGATCGCGCTTAAGCAAGAAAAGTGGAGACTTTATCCTGATTAAGAAATCGGTTTTATATCTACTATTGAGACTAATGTCTGGGATACTGATAATTTTGGGAAAAAGCGAAGTATAAATTGCATAATTTTTTTGTAAATAATGGGTTCTAAAAGGTATATTGAAGGGCACTTATTTTTCCTCAACCTCTATTTACTTAAATTAATTAGTAGAAATATATCAAAGTATAAGAGATATGACTAAGCCATATCATAATCATACATTTATGATATGCTTTTTAAGCAGTTATAAAATACTTACTAATATTAGTATATCAAAACCATTAATAATAAATTTATAAGCGGATAAATCTTTTCTTGACTTAGTAAATAAGGATTTTTATGTCCCTGGTAACTGATAGATATCAAATGAAATTACAAATCGATTTTCGTTCTACTATTAGGTAGTTTTTTCTAAAAATAGAAGAAAGCTCTTAAGTCAGTTAGTCTATTTACTAATATGCTGTCAAGAAGACTAAAGTAAATATCTGATTTATTCTAGTATTTAGAGTATCAAATACTAGAATAAATTAAAAGCCTTTTATAAAATTTACTATTGAACAATAGTTGATATTATATATCATTAATCGATGGATATAAAATTATCAGTCTAATGTTTTGAACTCCAGTATAGTAAGTTTGACTTAGTATTGGTCAACCTTCTATTATCAATAGTTATTACTTAATACTAATATAGTCAATACAGCTGGATATTTGATTTCAAGACTGAGTAAATTTAGGAGTTACTCATAATAAGTCTGTAGCTACTTTTGATCTTTGAAGTTGTAGATATATTGTAATCCCAGATTCTATTTTCGTGATAGAAGTTTGCTATAACCAATCAATAAAATTGCAATATTATAAATAACAACTAGCCTCACTATAACTTAAATATTCTAATTAATAATAGAACTAACTATTAATTTAAAGTTCTATATGCTAAGCAAAATTCATAATACTACTCTGGCTGAAAGTTTAGTGTTTTTAGCTAAAAAGTGTTCTTTTTACTGAAGTACATACTCAACAGAGGATAATGAGTATGTACAGTATTTGTAGTGGCTAAATTTTTTAATCTCCTTACCTATTGTAACTGAGTTTTTAATGATAAATTATCTGGTTAGTTAAAAGAATGCTTAATAGTTGTTAATAACTTTCTGGTATTAGCTACTTTAAAATTCATAATAGGTAATAAAAATTATTAGTAAATACTTGTATTATCTAATAATATTAATCATAGGAAGTGCATTTTTTAATTGGCTGCTACAGATAGCTATATAATAGTTTGTAGCAGCTTAAATTAGCAAGGGTTTAAGATTTTTGTGGGCAATTTACTGATAAAAAAGCTACTTTTGCCGCTGCTTGTTCTGCAGCTTTAATAGAACGTCCCTTACCATTCCCCAATTTTTTCCCGTTCAGCCATACTTCAGCTATAAAGCGTTCTTGATTACGTACAGAAGGAGGTATCTCTACTACTCGGTATTCTGGTAACACCTTAAACTGTGCTTGAGTCCATTCTTGCAAAGCAGCTTTGTAGTTAAGCCTGGCAGGGTCACGGCGAATTTCAGTGGCGAGTTTGCAAAAGTGACTATCCAGCCAGGGACGAATTAACTCCAAATTATTGGTGCTGAGATATAACGCACCAAGAACCGCTTCGAAAGCATCTGCTAACCGGGATTGTTGTCCTACTCGATCACCACTAGCACTGCCTGCTACTAGTAAATATAATTGCAAACCATATTCCTTAGCCAATTTTGACAAAATGCGATCACTTACTAACACGGAACGAATAGCAGCAAAATCTCCAATTGGAAAATCTGGGTATTTTTCCCATAAAACTATTGCTGCCACCAAACGTACTACTGCATCCCCCAAAAATTCTAATTGTTCATAATTGTCAGAATCTGAAACAGAAGGATGGGTAAGTGCTAAGTCAAGTAAATCCCACTTTATTGGTTCTTCTAGTGACAAGCCTAATTTTTTGACTAAAGTTTCGAGTTGGCGTTGTCGACGTGGATAAGCAAGTTTCATTAAAGCATGTTGATAATATAGTTAAGAAAATTTTTGTGCTGATAGGTGGGAGTGGAATTTAGTATGGTCTCAGTTTCAAACACAGATGATTTAAAACTTGATTGTAAAGTTAGGGGAAATGAGTTTCCCTTAACTTGGATTTTAGTTTCATATTTACAACTGTGAAAGTTCTTATTGAGACAAAATTAAGGGTATTGTAGCAAGTACTTTAACCCTTATACAATGAATTTGTAGCTCACTGCGAACTTGATAATATTTATTTACCAGCCTGCTAAAAATTTATTGATGTTACAGACTTAAGCTAAGTATATGACATCTTAAAGAATAAGGATTAAAGATTATACTACAAGGTATTTATAAAGTGTAATAACAATCATTTCTAGAGAAGAATCAGCACATATTTTTTTCGATATAAGCAACTTAGCAAGTTTTCTAAAGAATAAGAGTTTGAATGGAAACGCAAAAAATCATGATAGGAGTAAAATCAAGTCCAAAATATGTTTTATTAAGTTTGCCTTGAGGCAATAAATCTAGACTAGGTTTAAGTAAGTGTTGTAAAGTCCTACAATTCAAAGCATAGAGTTATGAAAAAAGTAATTAGCTTATTTCTTTATATTTTCCTGAGTAAACTTAAATAGTTCAGATTTATTCTCAAAACTAATGCAAGTCTAAATATAAAGTAAAAATTATACTATACAACTAAAATAAGGCATTAATTTAACTGTTTTTTTGTACCTTAATCCTACCAACAGACTGGCCTAAAAACAAATATTTAGTTTTCTCAAAAGTATCATAAAAAATTTCTAATGGTCAGCAATAATTGCAAATTCTAAGTATTTTTTATATGTATCAATATACAATACAAATGAAAAAAGTCTTGGAAAATGATTCTAGTTTGGTTTTCTATGTGTATCACTATAAAAGTTAATTACAAATATTTTCCTTAAAGAATAAAGAAAACTTCTTATGGACAAAAATTATGCTTTCTATCAAGCATCTAAATTTGAAGTATAACAATGGTGATATTTTTATTTTATGGTCAAAATAAGTCTCCCATAAAAAATTATTTATAGGGTCTTGATCATAACCCTGAATTGTATCCTAAAAAATCTAATAATTTTCAAGTAAAAAATGATCTCATCTGTAGGAAACTTACATTCAAAGAATTTTTATAAATTAAATCTAAATCTAGGGTAATCAAACCTTATTGGATAAAGAAATAGACTTGCTAACATCTAAAATATATACTAATAAAGCCTAATTAAATGTTTCTGGAAAAAAGCTAGGCATAATTTGTAATAGCATCGTTTTTTGTAAGGTGATCTTTCCTTCATTTTATTTATACCCCTTTATAGTCCCATTGTTCCTACTTAATTATATATTCTGGAGATGTTTTTTATCTATTCAGTAAAAACTATTAGTAGAGAGAGAGTTGGTAGTAAGCCGGGTTCTGTTCTCATGAGCAATTAACTCATGAGGGCGGTTATCTATCTGGGATGTTTGTTACCAAACACCTCTAGCGGCTCTAATTTAGCGGAGTCGGTAAAAGACCAACCATCACTCCTGTGACCTTGCTTCCAACCGGGGTTTACCTAGCCAGTACCTCTCGATACTGCTGGTGTGCTCTTACCACACCTTTGCACCCTTACCCCTAAGGATTTCAAATTTTAAATTTTGGACTTTCGATTGATTCTAAAATCTAAAATTTGCAATTTGAAATCTAAAATTTAGAGGCGGTATTTTTCTGTGGCACTATCCTCACGATCACTCGCACTGGGAGTTATCCAGCAAGTCAGGTCTTTAGGAAGCCCGGACTTTCCTCAAAATGGTGTTTACACCATTCTGTAACCGCCTACACCTACTCTCTCCTATTAATTAGTTTAGTATTTTATGTTGCATATGGGAAACTAATGATAAAGTTAGGAGACTTACAGTCGATAGTTGATAGTCAAAATATCTTCTTCTTAACTCATTTCTTACCACTCTCTTTCTATTTCTTCTACTACATTACTTCTTTCTATTCCAGGGAAGTGCATAAGTCCAAGGAAGTTTTTTAATTTTAAAAGGGCAATTAACAATACAAACAAGAGGAATATTTGTTCCTTGGTTAACACCATAGGTAGCCTCTGCTATTCTTAAAACTAAATCCAGAGAAAACTCAAAATCTATCTTGCCACTCATAAAATCCATATACTGCTTTTTTTGGAGTTTTCCTCCTTTTTGTAACCCAGGAATATTAGCTATTGGAAGAGCTGGGGAGTATGTACCTGTTTCTTTATCTCGTTTGAATACATCTTCTGCAGTAACTGATTCTTTGAGAGTTCTACCAGGAACAATCAAACTTGGAATCTGAGGTACAGCCAAATCCCTAACTAAGTCTGGTGATTTACGAATTACTCGCCGTGACCGCTGATCAATACCTGCAATAGAACTATTATCCCAATCCACATAAATTGCTAAATTCTCAGATTTATTTTTAACGTTCATGAATAGGGTATCAGGTTCATCTATTGGATATATCCCTTTTAAAGAAAAGGATATCTCTAACTTATCTTCCAAATTTTGCCTTTTTAATTGCTCGGTAATAGTTTTTCTTGCATCACACTCTACTTTTATACGATCACCGATAGAGTCAACCATACGATTAAATGTATAGGTAATACCGATAATATAAAGTGTCAATACAAATAAATCTAAGTTGTCATTGTTCATAATTTATAGAATGCGAAATTCCTTATTGTGGCTCTGACACGTGCTGGTTATTTAAGCTAGTTTGAACCTAGAATTTTATAATTATGTTAAGTTAACATAATTATTCACTAATAACTTCATTAAAATAAGGACACTAATTACTAATGATCACTATCATTAGTAATTAGTGTGATTTAGTCTACATTAAGAATTCATATATACTAGCTACACAAATCAAATTTAATATTGTGGTGTAATAATTTACATACTCATATGAAATGCAAAAAGCATGCTAACTATCATATGTAATCAGGTCTATTTCAGAAATTAATCAAGCAAGAAATATATGTCCTAACATTAGTGATAATTAAATCAATAATCTTCAAAATATCCCATATCCAATTGCTATAAATTCTTTTTAATAAAATCTGCAGTGTATATTTTTTACTTAGATAAAAGTATTTTTTCTATTTGCACATGATATACGTTAAACCCTAATTTATATTTTTATTCTTTGAATTAATATTATACTTTAGATTTTGAATTAGCTAAGCATATATCTATTTTTAGATACCATCAATTATACTTTACACTACACAATTTATAGTGAGATTTGCTGAGGTTTACCGATCTTAAAAATAACCCATTTTATTTTGAAATTATAATAAAAAGTACTTATAGGTGTCACTTTCACTTTATACAAGCAATTCATTTTTATTTTTTGAGTGTTTAGAGTTTTAAGATGTCATTGTATTTGGCTACATAAATTATAAATACATTAATCATATTAACAGTATCAATAAAACTTGCTATACTGTTTAATTTATTCTTTTTTATTAAACAAATCTTCTTGCTAAGAACGTATTGCAAAATTTATTGTAAACGTTATATGGAAAGTAATAGGTTCATAAAAACCCTAGTTTGATTAGATAGAGCTTTTATGAACCAAGAAATGAGTAGTATTCTAGTTATTAAAATTTAAACCACTGAATCTCAGAAAATATTTTAATAGCTTTTTAACTTTATTCCAGAATACATCTCATATAAAACAAAAAACCTTATTTGTTAGAGTGATTAATTAAAATCAATAATAGTTTTTCACTAGGTTTAATATTAAATTAGCTATTTTTCTTTCTCAGATCTTAAAAATCAGTATATTAATGAATGATTGGATAATAAAAGTACCATTATATTTTGACTGATACTCTACTTTAAAATCATTTTCAATTTGTGTGGAGTATAAAATATTTATATTGCATTAGTTGTAAATATTTTGTTGGTAATTATGTATTTTACCTGTTTAAAGCTATATCGAAAAATGTTTGTATTAATTAGCATTATATATAAATTTACTAGTCATAGCTATATAGTGTACCCGTATAAATTACTAGACGACTTCAAGTTATTAACTATGGCATAGTTATTACCATATATAAAGATAGTTTTTGTGCAAAAAAGTTATATATAAATTTAATTAACAAAAAGAAGTATCTTGCTATATATAAGTATTAAGTAAAACTTGCATTAATAAATTATTTAACTTCTAATTACATAATTTATTGGGTGGTTATAAATCGAGATAAAACTGGCGGAATTGATAGTGAGTATATTCAGGTAGAGGTGGCCTTATTAAGAAATAAAATCTTAACCTTTCTTTTTATTAATCCTAAAAGGAATATTTGTTAAGTTAAGTTTTCATTCGATTGCATATTCAGATAGTCTAGAGAACAATGGCACAATTAAATTTTGCCTCAAACTTGAGATCTCAACCGAATTTTGTGTTGTAAATAAACCTACTCAAAATGTAGTTGGGAATTTAGATATAAATATCAGAACTAATAGAATACTTGGAAAATTCAAGGAGTATTGTATTTTTTGTTGAGTTTAACTAACTCTTGAGTAGTAGAATAAACTACTCAAGAGTTATCTTGACCATAAAATATTTAATTTCATTAACTCAAGATAATTTTATTAGATATCTCTATGGAAATTATCTTGAAAGAGTTTTAACGGGTTAAGTATATGCATAAAAATATTGAGTATGTTTATGATACTGTTAAATTAACATAAGTTTTAGTTATTATTAGTATAATGATCTTACTAGTTATTCTTCCAGTTTTATCAAGAAATAAGTAGTAGATTCAAATTCTATTTATAACTAGAATAACTACCTGCAAAGTAAATCCATATTTCAAGATATTTGCAAAAGAGTATAGTTATGAAAAAATTAACCTGTAAAGCTGATACATATTAAGCAAATATTTTGTTTTTTGAACAACACAATTTAATTGGTTTCTTGAAATATTCAATTAAATTTGCCTAATATTTCCTTTGAGATTTTACTGTATAACTATTATCAAATACAAATATTAAAAGCATGAGATAAAAGTATAGCTTTATAACTTCCCAAATCTTTATAATGGCTTATCAATCTGTATGAGAATGAGAGCTAGAACAATAAAATAAAGCAAAATGATTACTTACCACAATTAAATCCTTGAGACTACCGAAATTCGTAGATACTACTATAGCTATTTATTGGGTTTTTGCTAAAAGTATTACCACACTAATTTCTGTTTTTCTAGGTTATGCAAAAGTTTTTACTGGTTTTAGCAGTACAAATGTCTGTGGTTAATTATTCGCATTAAAAATACTTGTAGTAGCCCAGTTAATGTATTTTACTATTAAATGAATACAAGGGTCTATGTATAGTTTTTTTGCTATATAAATGTTAAAGACACGCTTGTATTTGATATATTATCATTTCACAGTTTTTTTAAAGCCTGTACTACTTTATATTTTATAATGTAGATTGTTTCACTACTGGATTCTATATTTTCTATAGCACTTATACTTTTTTAGTTTTCAAACCTCAAGTCTATAATACTCAAAAAAGCAAAATTCTATTCCTAAATATGAAAACTCTGAATATACTCCTAGCCCCTATGATGTATTCTTAAATATGCTTTTTGATTTTAGCAAATTTACTGGTAGTTATTTTTACAAAACTTCACGATATTAGTTATCTATTATTCTTAATATATCTACTGATTTTCTAGTTAGATTAACCTAATTTTCAGTGACTATATCATTTTTTATACTCTATAAGTATATCTATAATTTACTTCATCAACAAATATTTTAATATTTTGCCTTATTTTTGTAGCGGTAGGTTATCTTTCTTACCTGTATTCCTAGAATTTGCTACTCTTATTACTACCTAATACCTACTATATAAATCCTAAATCTTGAAGTTATTTAATTATCTAATAGTCAAAAAATATAAAATTTTTACATAGAAAGTAAATATGTTGCCCAGGAATTATTCAGTACAAAAAATTAAAAGTTTACACATAAGATAATTACCATTATATTTTACCGCAAATACTTTTGCAAAACTTCTGTACAATTCGCCAAAATTTTAAAGTTTTGTTAATATGCAAATGCTGGTAGTTTTTCGGCGAAAATTGTTTTTTGTAGCTGGAGAAAGTAAATATTACTAGCAACATAGAGTTGAGATGCGAGCTATGACTACCTACCTCTTTTTCGATGAAGCCTTGCGGATATTTGTTAATGCCTTTTTAATTTCTGTCCTGATATTGATTGTAGTCTCAGCTATCGGCTTAGCAATTGTTGGATCTATCGAAAAAAATAATATTTATCCTGCTAGTCCCAAACATTTTCGTTAAAGTCTAGTAATAAAAATCACCTATGTTAAAACCACTTATTTCCGGTGTTAACCAGAGCAAAATACTGGGAACACTAAAATACATAAACCTCAAGATATTATATTCTTCTACATTTAAGTGCATTTTTATGCGTGTAAATACTGTAGACGAGGTGTTTATTGAATGGAGCAAATAACAAGTGAGTTTATTTGATAAGAATGTATTAGATTCTCATAATCAATTTCAAGATATTCTTTGTCCAGAGGAGGCTTTTGTTGCTATTACCTTAGCTGCAATAGCTTCAAATGGTCATATTTCTAAAGAAGAATCGCATCACGTATCAGGTATCCTATCTAGGATGAAGTTGTTTCAGTCTTATACTAATGATCTGCTTGTAGATATGTTTGAGAAACTCCTCAATCTTTTGCGGACTGAAGGAATAGATACCTTATTTAGAGCAGCACAATCTTCCTTACCAGACAACTTAAAGGAATCAGCTTTTGCATTAGCTACAGATATGGTGCTTTCAGACGGCGATATGACAACTGAAGAGCAAGATTTCCTCAGTGATCTTTACCACTGTTTGAATATTAACAGTGATATGGCCAATCAGATTGTAAAAGTCATTTTGATAAAAAACCAAGGACAATCAGTTATGGACGATTGAAATTACTTCCCTAAGATTCCCTAAGGGAAAGGAAATAAAAACAAGTAATAACTAGGTAAGTATCCCCCTGCTTTGCCATTTTCTAGTAGATATTTAACAAATATACCAACACTTGGCTTATCCCAACTATTACCACTGCTAAGAAAATGTACTAAAGGGGTTTTAACTTCTTTGGTACTATTCTAATTAATTTGGATGATTATAAACTATACCAGCTAAATAATACACCTTGTTTTTTTATCTAAGTAAATTATTAAATTGATTTGATTGTAACTTGATTTCCTCCTAGCAGGTAGGCTTTCTACCCTAATTAATAAATGTACTGACTAGACTGTTAAATTACTTTGAATCTAAGGGGTTTAAAATGTTAAAATTTTCAAAGGTAATATGGGATTATGCCTTGTTTTGCAACTCTTAATCAACTTGTCAACATTATTGGTGCTAAGGCTATTAATTTATCGATAGAAGCTTTGGTGCAAATCATTAATGGGGTACAAACAGACACAAGGATTATTAAGCAAGGTGAAGTCTTTGTAGCTTTACGGGGGGAGAAATTTGATGGCCATAAGTTTATATCAATAGCAGTTAGAAATGGCGCAATTGCTGCTATAGCCGACTTTGAGTACCAAGATGAAGGTTTCCCTATATTGCAAGTTAGAAGTACTTTAGCGGCGTACCAGCAGATTGCTAGATGGTGGCGTGATCACTTTAACATACCAGTAATAGGGATAACTGGTTCTGTTGGTAAAACTACTACCAAAGAGTTAATTGCTGGAGTTTTAGCTACTAAGGGTAAAGTTCATAAGACTTATGCAAACTTTAATAATGAGGTTGGTGTGCCAAAAACTTTATTGGAGTTAGATGCCCAGTATGATTATTCTGTAATAGAAATGGCAATGCGAGGTGCAGGACAAATTGCCGAGTTAACGGACATTGTTAGTCCAACTATTGGGGTTATTACAAATGTGGGTAAAGCACATATTGACTTGCTGGGTTCTGAAGCAGCAATTGCATCGGCAAAATGCGAACTGCTAGCACAAATGTCTCAGGACAGTGTGGCAATATTAAATTATGATAATCCTCTGCTTATAGAGGTGGCAAGCCAATTATGGCACGGAAGGGTGATTACATTTGGATTTACTGGGGGAGATATTCGAGGCAAGTTAATTGACCTACAAACCCTAGATATTGAAGGAATGAAGTTTAATTTACCTATGCCTGGTCGTCATATTGCCTCTAATTACATGGCTGCTTTAGCTATAGCTAAGATTATAGATATTGATTGGATTACCTTACAAACAGGAATAATGGTGGATATACCTGGGGGGCGATCACGACGTTTTACTTTACCTAATAAAATAGTAATTTTAGATGAAACTTATAATGCCGCACCAGAAGCGATGATAGCAGCCTTAAATTTGCTGTCGCAAACACCTGGTAAAAGGAGAATTGCTGTATTGGGTGCTATGAGAGAATTGGGAAAGCAATCACAGCAATTACATCAAAAAATCGGTGAAACGGTAAGAGAGTTACAGTTGGATGGTTTGGTCGTGTTAATGGATGGTGAGGATACTGAAGCGATTGTAGAGAAAGCAGTTGGTGTACCTAGCCAGTGTTTTAACAGCCATGAAGAGTTATTAGCAGGACTGAAAAAATATATTAAATCAGGTGATCAAATTTTGTTTAAGGCATCTCATTCTGTAGGTTTAGAGGAAGTGGTTATTCAGTTACGAGATGATTTATGCCTTAGTACCACTTCTTGAAAGTGAGTTCACAAAATCTTCCGAAAAGAAAAGTTAATATAAATTCAGATGAAACATTTCTACTAGATATAGTGACTAGGATAATTTTGAAACCCCCACTTATTGCTTGATTACATAAATCCTAATTTGCCACTCTTGTTAAGGATAATTAGTCAAACAAGATGTATACAGCCATATCCACCTTAATTATATACCAATACCGAGTAGATTCAGATTCTAACCCATTACAGTATGAAAGTGACTAAAAATAGAATAATGATAATGTAGTTAAAATCAGATTTTAGATTTTACTGCTAACAAGCCCCAGCCCAACAGTTTTAATTCTAAGCAAAAATTTATACGAAGAATACTCTATATTATTAGAAAGTTAAAAATCCACAGAAAAACAAATGGCATAACTGCTAACAACTGTTATTACTACTAGAAAGTAGATAGGATCAGCTCAGTATTACTAGATAATAATTAAAGTTGTTTAGAAATAAAATATAACACTTAATTTAATTATCTGATGGTAATAATACTAAACACTGAGTGAGTTTTGATATATCAATTACTTATGTAGATAATAATTAGATTAAAAAGCAAAACCCTCTAAGATAGTTCTATTGGAAGTTTTCCTTACTGTCCATAAATATAAAACATAAAATACCATGTCTAAAGTCATTATTGAATTAAAAGGTATTTCTAAAAGTTTTGGTAATAAAAAGGTATTAGATAATGTCGATTTACAAATTTGTCGTGGGGAAGCACTTGGAATTATTGGTCCTAGTGGTACAGGAAAATCAACAATCTTGCGGATAATTGCGGGACTAATGGAACCTGATAGTGGTGAAGTATACATTGAAGGAGTTAAAAGAGAAGGCTTAATTGAGGATCGCATTGATGGGGTGAGCATTGGTATGGTCTTTCAGCAAGCAGCATTATTTGATTCTCTAACCGTGGAGGAAAATGTGGGTTTCTTACTATATCAAAATTCCAAGTTGCCGCGATCATGTATTCGGAAACTAGTAAATGAGAAACTAGACATGGTGGGTTTATCAGGAACGGGAGATCTTTACCCATCAGTCCTTTCAGGAGGAATGAGAAAACGAGTAAGTTTTGCCAGGGCAATTATGTCCAATCCAGACAATCCTAAACAGGGTACAGAAGTTCTACTATATGATGAACCCACAGCAGGTTTAGACCCTATTGCCTCTACAGTAATTGAAGATTTGATCTGTCATTTGCAGTCCATCCAAGGAGCCTGGGGGAGCTATGCCATTGTGACACATCAGGATAGCACAATTCGCCGTACAACCGATAGAATAGTGTTTCTCCATCAGGGTAAACTCCAATGGCAGGGTCGGATAAGCGAGATTGATAATACAGACCATCCTTTAATTCGACAATTTATGAGTGGGAATCTATCAGGACCAATTCAGGTAGCAGGTTAATGTCAGAAAAAGATAAGGTAAACAATCTAAGAAGAAAAATCCCCTTTGTATCTGGAAGGACTTTTAGAGAGGGTTCTGTAGGATTATTGATATTATTGGGATTGGCTATTTTAGGTGGAGCAGTTCTCTGGTTAAGTCGATTTGCTGTATTTGGTAAAACCTATAAAGTGATCGTGGAATTCACAAATGCTGGGGGAATGCAAAAAGGTGCAGTTGTAAGATATCGTGGTGTTAAAGTAGGTCGAGTTAATTCTATACAACCAGGGCCTAATACTGTGGAGGTAGAAATTGAAATCTCTCAGTCAGAACTAATTATCCCTAAAAACATTGTTGTAGAAGCCAATCAATCTGGGTTAATTGGTGAAAGTGTTATTGATATTACACCCGAAAAACCATTTGTCTCTACTCTTAGAGTTGCCGGTCCTTTAGACCCTAATTGTAAACATACACTTATAGTCTGTAATGGTTCCCGTCTTCAGGGTAGAATTGGTATTAGTATGGACGAGCTCATCCGTACTACTAGTCGTTTAGCTAAAGTATATACTGACCCTAGCTTCTATGCTAATATCGATAACACTTTAAACAATACCTCTATTGCTGCATCACAAATAGCTCAACTGAGCAGTGAACTTACTAAGTTGACAAGAATTGCAAAACGCCAGTTCGGCAGTTTTTCAAGTGCTGCAAACTCTATCTCCAAAGCCGCAGATAAGATTAGTACATCAAGCTCGGAAGCAGTTATTAAATTGGGAGATACGGCAAATGAATTTGGTGCTACGGCCAAGAATATTAGTTTAACAGTTAGTCAGGCTAATAAATTGCTGAAAAATTTGGATAATTTGTCTCCAACCCTTAATCGTTTGAACCAAGGACAACTAATTAGGAACTTAGAAACTCTTTCTGCGAATGCAGCCCAGGCCTCAGCCAGTCTTAAATATGTTACTACAACCCTGAGCAGTCCAGATAATTTACTTGTTTTACAAAAGACTTTAGATTCTGCCAGGGTAACCTTTGAAAATACTCAAAAAATTACCTCTGATTTAGACGCGTTAACAGGTAGCCCCGACTTTCGTCAGAACTTAAAAAAGTTAATTGATGGCCTAAGTGATTTGGTTTCTTCCACAAAAAAAATTGAGCACGGTATAAAGTTTGCCACAAACCTGGAAGAAGTGAAAAACCCTGCAAGCTCTTTCATCGGAACTGTGAAAAATAATGATGTAAATGATACTCGTAATAACCTGCAAATTCCCCACACTGTTTTGATAAATACCACCAAGTTGACTACAAATGATTGGGAATAATAATAGTTAAACTACCCCAAAATTTTCATTAAATTAGGCTGAGGGGATGCAAATAATATTAGAGATATGATAATTGCGAGCAGGTTAGTTTGAGTGGTCTCCTGATTCAATAGCAGCAAATATGGAGGAGTAATCTGCATATGCAAATGACATTTTCATGGCCATTTCTATGATTTGCTTTACACCTTCAATGCTGTGTACATTCAGATCTGCGAGTTTAGCCTCTTCGATAAAGAAATCAGTATCCTTGAGTAAGTGTTTTATTGGGAAATTAGGGTTATCATAATTATCATTCAACATTCTTGATAGCTTCTTATCGAAAGTCGGTGCATATAGGGCACTATTTCTCAAGACCTGCATAAATAAATCTGCTTCTATACCATAACGCCGGATAAAGCCCAGACTCAGAGCAAAGGCTGTAGTCATGGAAGCAATCAATTGATTCATTGCTAATTTGAGGGCTGAAGCACTTCCCACTCTACCTGCCAATACTGGTTCTGGTCCAAAATTCTTTAGTAAATCTAAGTGACGATAATATTGTTCTCGATAAGCCCCTACCATCAAAATTAACTTCCCAGTTCTTGCTTCTGGGATACTACCCAATACAGGAGCTTCTAAATACTCTCCCCCCGCAATTTCCACAGTATCTTGAATCTCCTTACTTTCCGTGGGCGAAATAGTCCCCATTTGGATAATACTGCGTCCTTGTACTGCCCCAGAAGAGCGATCAGAAAGTAAAACGCTGTAAATAGCTGCAGCATTAGTAAGCATAAGTATCACACAATCAGCAGCACGAATAGCCTGATAGGGTTTGGCTGCAATTTCCGCACCAGCAGCTTTTAATGGCTCTAACTTTTCTAGGGTGCGGTTATAGGCTATAACCGGAATATTAGCTGCTAATAGTCTTTGAGCCATAGGTTGTCCCATCAATCCAGTCCCCAGAAATGCCACCTTCATTGTTTATATTCCCAATGGTTGAGCGTTTGCTGTCAATTGAAAGTTGTTCATTGCTGAGTCATAAAATTATTAGTTAATTCCCAGCATGAATCTTGAAAACCTATCCCCCTGCGGCGAAAGTCGCCATGATTATGACTGAAAGTAAAATTCCTGGAGTTAATAATGAAATCAGCATTAATAATTCATGAGTATTCATAGTTATGCTCCTTTTCTCATCTATATTTTTAACAAAAATTGCCCTTGTAATAATTTTAGCAATCGTTGATTTAACAGTATAAACAATTGTTCCAATATCAAAATAATCTTTCTAATTATTACAATTTGTAATTATGTTATTCAAATTAGCAAATCAGGGGATTGTTATTCCTCTCTTGTCTTCTAATTTTTCCAAGTTAGTCCCAATCGTAAAAAGGGGCAAACTTTTGTAAACCCACATATATATGGGTTTAGCTTGCTCTCAAATGACCCTAGTACAGAAGAGATAAGGATTAAGATAGAGTATTCCCCTAATATCCAATTCATATTTTCAAGTGAGAATTTTAATTCTAAAGTTTTATAACTTGCATTTGTCATTGCATTATATTATCCCTCAGCTCTAAATAATGTTAGCTTCGGACTCGAAAGGGTTTTGGTATTAAAGACTTAGGACAAATCAGGAGTAGTAAATCCTCTGAGTGTTTGAGAAATTTTAGATTTTTGAAGTCCTTTAGATTGCAATAGAACACCAAATCCTCCTAGTCCCATCGGATCTATTAATTGGTGTAGTAAATCTCGGCGATATAGCAATTGGGATATTTTTTGGTTTCCACAGGAAAGGGAGGCCAGGCGGTTTCCCAACCCCAAAGCCATTAGAAATAATCCCTGCTGGGTAAAACCTAATTTTGTCAAACCGCAATAATTGCCCCATTTCTCCAGGGCAGTAAAATTTACATGAGCAGTAATATCTTGTTTGCCAATATTAATGTAAGGGTCATTATGACGTTGATGTTTCCAGTAACATTGTAAAGTACCTTTTGATCTCATGGGGTTATAGTAGCGATGAGCAGGATAACCATAGTCTATGGTTAAGATATAACCGCATTGCAAGCGATCACTAACTATAGCTAACCATTCTAAAACTGCTAGATTTACCTCACTCTGATAATTTTCAGAGTAGTTCTCAACATT
Organism: Richelia intracellularis HH01; assembly: GCF_000350105.1. Lineage (GTDB taxonomy): Bacteria > Cyanobacteriota > Cyanobacteriia > Cyanobacteriales > Nostocaceae > Richelia > Richelia intracellularis. The sequence goes on along the minus strand of NZ_CAIY01000027.1, from coordinate 229,603 downwards.
TATATTAACTAGCTGAAAGTATTCCCTTATTTTTGGTGTAGATGGTTCTCCGGAGACTTCAGCAAATAAAGGTTGGGAGAATTTGTCTTTTCCTCCATCTTGCAACATATTTTTAGTCGTGACATAGATCTCTTGAAGTTTTCCCTCAATAATATGGAATCTATGCACTGTCATGGCATCAACTAACTCATTAGAAAAAAACAACCAGTAACAGAATTACTAGGCATATTTTCTAATGTCTGCCAATTAACAGGGTATCCTACCAACTTTCTCTGCTGAACTTCCTTTAAGGCCGGTGACCTCTCCACAATTATATAATTTATACAGGAGTAGAAATGTGGGTGCTGTTGTTGGATATATTTAAGTATATCTAGTGCTAAGTATCCTTGCCCTGCACCCATTTCAACTAAAGCAAATGATTGTAGATTTCCCAAAATGTTCCACATCTGCACAAACTGTTCAGCTAACAATTCGCCAAAATCAGCTCCTAAATGCACAGAAGTGAAGAAATCTCCCTTTTTACCTATATTTATTTCTTGATTGGAATAATAACCATGTTGAGGATGATACAATACTAAATCCATGTATTGGGCAAAAGTAATTAGTTCCTTAGGACTGGTAGTAATATGGTGAGCTATAACTTCATATAATGCTGGATTATAATCCATAGAATTACCTATCAATTGCTACTGATTAGCTTTACTAGTTTCGGTTTTTATATTTATCGATTCATTAAAATGGAAAACTGGATTAAATCCTAACCAGATTTTCCTCCATGCTAGTAGAATCCAGCACATGCTAATCGATCAGAACAGTCATCGTTCAACAATCATATTCTAAGGCCCGACCAGAAAATATCCACCTTGAAATTTTTAATGTTATGAAGTATTTATTAAAAATTTATCAAATATTGAATTGAAAATTCTACTATCTACTATTCGTAGATTTTAGTACTTTATACGAAAACTTTTAAAACCTTGGATGATAAGTCTTAGATTAATAGGCTACATGCAAGCATAGACTAGCCATAAGTGCAGTATATCAACCAGATATTGATTGTCAGACGAATACCTTGATTTTTTTAAGTCTTAAAACTACTTGAATAATTTTGTGACTACCCATCCATATTACATAAAGATTCTTATGCTAAAGCACCTATCTAACTTTTTACAGTAGTTGTTTTCGGGAATTGAACTTCTGATAAATTTAAATTTTGTTTGATATGGGCAAATTTTACTTATGTTACTTACGAGCTTAATAAGCGCTGTTTATTTATAGTTCATACCAGGAATTTTCTCTGTAAACCACATCAATAATTTAGTAAAATCTTGTATAGGCTATCTATAAAGTCAATCCTGAAGTTTGAAAAGTCTAGTTTTTGTTGACCAATATATAGACTTTGGAACACTTCATCATTTACAAAGAATTTTATCATTGATAATTAAAATGCATAAATAAGCACTCATCTTTTTCCCGATTTCTGGGAAAGGCTACAGAGACGTAACAGAATACGCCTCTATTATATCAACATAAATAATTACAATGAAGTCTATCTATCAACAGACCCCATAATTACGTCAATACTTCCCAAAATGACCACGATGTCTGCCAACTTCACACCTTTAAGTAAATGAGGTAAGATTTGCAGGTTATTAAAGTCAGCAGCGCGAATTTTCCAGCGCCAGGGCAGAGAATTATCATCCCCTACTAGATATATGCCCAATTCACCTTTTCCACTCTCAACGCGAGAATATATCTCGCCTTTAGGAATCTTGAAAGTAGGTGAAACTTTTTTAGCAATATACTGATAGTCAAAACTGTTCCATTCAGATTTTTTACCCTCTTGAATCCGCTTGGTTTCTAAGTTCTCATATGGTCCACCAGGAATTCCTGTGATTGCTTGTTTAATGATTTTTACGGATTCCCGCATTTCTCGCATTCTTACTATATAACGAGCCAAGCAGTCACCGCCTGTTTCCCACTGTACATCCCAATCAAAGTCATCATAACATTCATAGTGGTCAACTTTACGTAAATCCCATTTTACTCCAGATGCTCGTAACATTGGACCAGATAATCCCCAATTAATGGCTTCATCACGAGCAATAGTACCAATACCCTCTATACGTCGCCTAAAGATAGGATTGTTAGTAACTAAGCGTTCATATTCATCTACCTTAGGTAGAAAATAATCACAAAAATCTAAGCACTTATCCACCCAACCATAGGGTAAATCTACAGCTACTCCACCAACCCGAAAGTAGTTATTATTAACCATACGATACCCAGTAGCAGCTTCCCATAAGTCATAAATCATCTCCCGTTCACGGAATTGATAGAAGAAAGGGGTTTGTGCGCCAAAATCAGCTAAAAACGGACCAAACCACAGCAAATGGTTAGCAATGCGGTTTAGCTCAAGCATTATTACACGGATGTAACTAGCACGTTTGGGAATAGTAATTCCTGCTAATTTTTCTGGTGCATTTACGGTTACAGCTTCATTAAACATTCCCGCCGCATAGTCCCAACGACTAACGTAAGGAACATACATAACAGTGGTACGGTTTTCGGCGATTTTTTCCATTCCCCGGTGTAAATAGCCAATCACTGGTTCGCAATCAATGACATCCTCACCATCTAAGGTGACAATTAGCCGTAGAACCCCATGCATGGAGGGATGGTGTGGCCCCATATTCAACACCATTGGCTCAGTGCGTGTTTCAATTCTTACCATATTGTCCTAATTCTCCAGTTTGTGAAGACTTTAAAATTTAACTGTTCGTATGCCAATTTGACCCAGGGCAAGTTTTGGTGGACATTTAACAAATCATAGGAATAGAGGTTAGGGAATGACCATTCTCGCATAGGAACGAAATTAGGTTTTTCACCCTTTTGCTTAACTTAATTATTCCCATTTATCCTTCCCTATAAAAAATGTCCAATTCAGATGTAATTTGGAGAAGGGTTGAGTTTTATTTTTCTATACTCCTTCAATTATTATATGGAGCTTGGATTGGAGAACATGGGGAGGGGAGATTTTTTTCATTTTCCTGTACTAAGCCACGAAGTAATTTCAGGTTTGGCGATTATCTCGGGAGGACACTACTTAGATGTAACAGTAGGAGGTGGGGGACACTCTCGCCTAATTTTAGAGGCGGCAAAAGATGTCAGGGTAACAGCTTTAGACCAGGATGAGGAAGCCTTAGATGCAGCAAAAAAACATTTGGCAGAATTTAAGGATAGGGTTGAATTTGTCCACACAAGTTTCTCTGCTTATAACTTTATTAATGAGAGTTTTGATGGGATTATAGCTGATTTAGGGGTTAGTTCTTACCATTTAGATACGCCAGAAAGAGGTTTTAGTTTTCGCCATACTGCGGGTTTAGATATGCGGATGGATCGACAACAGGCTTTAAAAGCAGAAGATATCATTAATTTTTGGGATGAGGAAAAACTTGCAGATATTTTCTTGTGTTATGGCGAAGAAAGGCTTTCCCGTCGAATTGCACGACAAATTGTGCAAAAACGACCCTTCTACACAACTACAGAGCTAGCTAACGCAATTTCATCTTGGGTTCCTAGTAAATACAGGCATGGTAGGATTCACCCTGCTACTAGAGTTTTTCAAGGCTTAAGGATTGCTGTTAATAATGAATTGCAATCTATAGAGAAACTATTAGAAAAAGCTCCACACTCCCTTATCCCAAATGCTTGTATTGCCATTATAAGCTTTCACAGCTTGGAAGATAGGCTAGTAAAACATGGCTTCAGAAATGCGCCCCTACTTAAAGTATTGACCAAAAAGCCAATTGTTGCACAACCTAATGAAATTATTCAAAACCCGCGATCACGTTCCGCAAAGCTTAGAATAGCTCAGAGGAAGGAAAAATAAAAAAGTTACACTTTTATTCAAGATATTTTCAGATCTAAAATTCATATGCCAATAATTATTGGGAAACAAGAAAAAACATTAGAGTAAGCCACCAAACAGACACAGATATAGTTTTAAACAAAGAACAATATAAATTTTTATAGTTAAACCCTTAAGAAGCTTTAATCAAAAATTCCTTGTACTTTACTCTGCCTGAAAGGTAAATGGCCTCACGTCTAAGACTGCTTTTCAGGAAGGAACCAAAACTGTATTCTCTAGTTCCCAGTGTATATATTATCAAATATTTAACCTTACGGAGATTTTTCATGGTGTTCTATAGATAGAGCCTAAGCTTATTGAATAAATAATCCCTAATTCCAGGAAATTTTAGAATATGATTTAGGTAAAACACCACACTTACAAAAGATCAATTAAGCAGTATAAGAAAGTTCATTGAGAGCTTTTATAGGGTTGGCAAAGTTATAATTAGTTTGTGTAGTTAACATTCATGTTTAATATATTTAAACCCAAGAAAAATAAAAATTCAGTTCTCCTAATCAAGAGTAAAAAACATACTTATAAACATTTGATAGGAATAGATAAAAGTGAACCGTTACTAATATTGAGCGGGGTAACTTAGGAAAAACTTCACTAACCTGAGAGGTAATTTAGCCTTCAGTATACTTACCTGGCTTTTATACTGTGATTGGTATTCATTGCAGTAATGACAAAATATTAATGTATGATAAATCGTTTACTTCTTTTAGTATTCTTATCACTACACCTTGTCATATCTCAAACAAGTTATTCTGAATTTATAAGAGTTATAGAAATATGTATATGCTATTTGCCATAGAGAGAAATGTTTTGATGAACTTTATCATCTAAATCATCCTAATAAATTTCAGTAAATTGCGTTCATGACCTACCATATATCATCAATTTCATAACTCCTTTCATTCAATAAATTTATATTGTATGTCTCTCAATTTGTTTGGATAACTTTGTTTGTACTATTCATGAACTTCTTGTTTACTATACATTCCCTAATGATATAGAGGGAATTTTATACAATTATAATATTTGATCCTTTTAAATTAATATATAAGTCATTTTTGATGTAATGCAATAGAGTCAAATATTGTAATTGGTAAATTATAGTAGATTAAATCAATGCCGATATAAGTTTTAAGATTCATTACGCTCAAAAGCCAAATAATTAAATAAATTCATTATATATATGTATCATAAGATTATAATTAAATAGACTAAAAATTTTCCAGTATAGATTCTTATCTTACTTACTGATAATTAATTATAATATAAACCCCTATATCTAATATTAGTATTTGTTGATCATGTATATATGATCCCCAATCTATAAGTGATTACAATTAGTAAGAATAAAGCTCGCAATAGTTTTACAAATTTTTCTATTTCAATTATCAACTTGCAATTGCATACTATTTAAATCATTAATTATGATAATATAGGTTTAAGGTTAATAATTTTCAATAAAAAAATACACAATCAAGTGAACTAGTACCTTTATGTAAAATTAAAAACTTTCATCATTATACTTTTCTATGAATTAATACTCTCATTAACTTTTGCTTTTAATATAATATTCATTTTGAACAAATACTATTTGGGTGGTACATCTGGATATTTTTGTAAAATCTCACACTATTATTAGGTCTCTTCTAGTAATGATTCAAGAAAATTACCGAGTTCTTATCTAAGCTTCATCAGTTCATAAATGAATCAAAGATTAAAAGTCAAGAGAATATTTGAAAGGCTAGAAAAATCTTTCAGTATATATATTTAATAATAAGATAATGATTGATATGGTCATAACTATCCCAGGAATTCAAAATATACACAATTATAGACTTACCAATAATTTGATTATTGTAACCAAACTATTATAGATATAAATATGAAGTCCATATTTATTATGAACTCATACATAATTAATACATACATGCAGCTTTTTATTACTTTTCTAAAAACATCTATGTATTGGAGTTTATCTCTAAAGTTATTTCACATTAAAGTGAATATGTAATATATTACACTTTATGAGTGTAACATGGTTTACTCTTTCAGGGATTAGAAGCATATGGAAGGCTTTACTTATTAAGAGTTTATTTGAGGAATCTTTATGTACTCAGGATGTAAAAAAAGTATAGGAGTCATTATAGTTGGGCATAAATTATTATTGTGGAATTCTCCAAATGTTTTTTAACTATTGAGAAAAAAGATTTTTTATGCTGAAATTTACTTACTGTAATTGAATCAGATATTGTTAATTAACCCAATTACCATGCTGTGAATCATTATTGTCTAAATACTACATACTTATTTCGTATAATGCTATAGTCAATACTATAATTAGATATTTGCAATAGTTTTATAATCTCTTAGAATATTTCTGTTTAAATATCCTCAACAGATTATAGATAAATACAGAGGTGATAAAATCGAATATTAGTATAATAACTATTATAAAAATGATTATGCATCAGAACGTGTGGTTAATGTTTTTCTTTTATAGATAATAATCTTACAATTATGTTATCAATTCACATTAATTTTTTGTACTCAAATAAGACAAGTTATTAGTAAGTGAATAATGTTTTTATTTACACTATTGGAATAAAGCCATTATCAGCTTAAATAATTATTTAACTTTAAGTCAGTTAGCATAACACGTTATCATTATAATGAATTAAATAATCTACCAAGTTTTCAATCGTTGGTATGGATAAATTTTCTAAATACAACGTGGGCTTGATTTTTAAATAATTATTTTTTAGGGATTTAAAATATGCAGGATCGTAATGTGACTGAAGAATACTTTTAACAAATTCATGTGGATCACTGGATGTAATTAAATTGTTCCAATCACTGATTGTATTACTTCCATATCGAGATTTTAATCTGGCTATTTTTGCTTTTAAAATATCAGGATTATTAACTAAATGAGGATATTCTTGGATGATAAAACTGACTCTTACGTCTAGGGGTACTTGAATTTGCATACAATTGGAAATATGCATTTTTCGCCATAAATGAATTGGTAAGTAAACCCTTCCAATTTTGCTACTTTCTGATTCTACCCATACTATTTGATGAGAGTGAAATTTTTGAAGCTGTTGTACAATTAGAGTCTCAAAGTACTTTTGTGATGGTTGTGGCAAGGACTCATTTGACCATATTTCTCCAAGTAATGAACCGCGATGATTTGCCAAGCTTTCTAAGTCTAAAACTTGAGCCCCTCTCTGGGATAATTGACGCAATATTAGAGTTTTTCCACTACCTGTTAAACCAGATATAACACGGTAATTGAATCGATTGGGTAAATCCTCAAGTGCTTGACGTACATAGCTACGATATGTTTTATAACCTCCCAATAAAATTACAACTTGCCAGCCAATTTGGGACAATACTGCAGCCATACTAGCAGAGCGCTGACCTCCACGCCAACAATACACCAGGGGGAAGTAATCTTTATCCTTGTTAGCGAAGTATTTAATCAAGTGTTGAGAAACATTTTTTGTAACTAAAGCTGCACCAATTTTACGAGCTTGAAACGGAGAATTTTTTTTATATATATTTCCTACTTCAACACGTTCATTATCATCAAGAACCGGTAAGTTTATGGAACCAGGAATATGATCATGGTAGAACTCGCTTGGAGAACGAACATCAATAATTTCAGTGTAATTTGTATCCCAAATATTCTTAGTGTATTTTATAGTAGGAGGCATTCGAATAAAGTTACCTTCCATTACTCTATTGATATGGCCAATATATCTTCGCTTTTCTTAAATATCTTATCAGAACTTATTATAGATTGGTATTGATAAAAGTAATATGCATATTTCTAAAAAAACTTGCTCTTATAGCCTACAATCAAAAATTTGAAATGTGAGAAGCTGAAAGATAGAGAGGTTATTAATAATTTCTCTATCTTTCGAAAAAAAACTAGAGATTACAACTAATAACTACTCAACCCCTTCAATTTTGTCCTCAACTTCCTGGTATAGTTGGCGCAATTTATCAAGATTCTCTTCACTTGTTTCCCAATAACCCCTTCCATTTGCTTCCAGTAATGTTGTTACCATCTTGCGGAAGGAATTGGGATTCATCTTTAATAAACGCTCCTGCATTTCTTGATCCTTCATGAAGGTTTCATTGGTATCCTCGTAAATCCAGTTATCAACTGCACCCGCAGTTGCACTCCAACCTACTGTATTTACCAATCGTTTGGATAATTCCCGCACACCTTCATAACCATGAGATAACATACCTTCATACCATTTGGGATTTAACAGTTTAGTACGTGTATCCAAACGCACAGTTTCCGATAATGTCCTTACTTGAGCATTCGCTGTGGTTGTATCAGCCATATAAGATGCTGGAGTTTTGCCATCTTCACGCAGACTTGCTACTAATTTGGTGGGATCTGAATCATAATAGTGGGAAACATCTGTTAGGCTAATCTCGGAAGAGTCAAGATTTTGGAATGTTGCTTCTGCTGTCTTCAAAGTGTTTTCAAACAGCTCTCTAGATTGTTTCATACTCCCTGGGTTGTCTGCACTAAAAGCAAATGACTTGCGCTTCAAGTACATTTCCTGTAATTCCCCTTCATTTTCCCAAGTGCTATTTTCCACTGCCAGGTTTATATTGGATGAATAGGATCCGGAAGCATTGGAGAATACGCGGGTAGCAGCTTGACGTAGATTTATTCCCATCTCCTTTGCCTGAGCTGTTGCATGTTTGCGGATGAAGTTCATTTCTGGAGACTCATCTGCTTCCGCAGCCATTTTTACACCTTTATCCAACAGACTCATTTGGTTAATAAATAAGTCGCGGAATACACCAGAACAATTTATAACTACGTCAATTCTTGGTCTCCCTAGCTCTTCTAAAGGAATCAATTCTAATTTATTTACTCTTCCCAATGCATCTGGTACAGGACGTACACCGATCATCCACATAATCTGTGCCAGTGATTCACCATAGGTTTTAATATTGTCAGTTCCCCAAAGTACAGAAGCAATTGTTTCAGGATAATTCCCACCATTCTCCACTATATGTCTTTCTAATAGCCGATCAACTACTATTCTGGCTGACCTTACTGCCGCTTCGGTGGGAATAGCTTGAGGGTCAAGGGCATGTATATTTTTACCAGTAGGTAGTACGTCTGGGTTACGTATAGGATCGCCACCAGGACCTGGCAAAATATATTCCCCTTCTAAACCCTTGAGTAATGACACAAGTTCATTGTCCGCGCAGATTTGCTGTAAACAGAATTCTAAGTACTCAAATAAAGGTTTAAGTGCTTCCCGATCAACTTTAGGGTAACCTGTTTGGTGCAGTATCTCTACCCAGGGTTCATTTTTACCTAAATTGAATTTATTCAGTCTGGAAATTAAGGAAACTCTTCCTTCTGAGTCTGTTTGCTTTTGAACTAGGGAACTTACTGCTGCACGAGTAGCCATGGTGATATCTTTTAGCAACTGTACATCTTCTAAAATTCCCTTGTCATTATTGCGATAAATATCATCAATATTCTTATCCAGGCTATTCGCAATAATTCGTTGTAGACTAATAATTCCTTCTTCTTCCCGGTCCAAACCAGCAATATTTACCAGAGTTGCAACTGCTTCTTCTGCGCTGGGTGGTTTACCAATAACATGTAATCCACATGGTAACAAGCGGGATTCTATTTCCATTAATTCACGGTAAACAGCTCCTACAATATTATCCCGTTCTTCAGAACTCATATCTCTAGCATCAATTTCCGGAATATCAATATCCTTATCCAGGTTCACCATCCGGCATTTATCCATTATGGTGTTAACAATTGGAACTCCCCTCCCACTATCTTTCAAAGTTTGGTAAGAGCTAATTAATTCACTCATTTCTTGTAATCCCTTGTACAGTCCTGCATTTTCTGCGGGGGGAGTTAAATAGGAAATGGTTTCTGCATAACTGCGACGCTTGGCGATTGTCGCTTCACTGGGGTTATTAGCTGCGTAGTAATAGAGGTTAGGAATTGTTCCAATTAGGTTGTCAGGATAACACTCCCCTGACATTCCCATTTGTTTTCCAGGCATAAATTCCAATGAACCGTGAGTTCCGAAGTGTAGCACAGCATCTGCATCCCATATTTTTTCTAAGTATGTGTAGTAGGCAGCAAAGCCGTGGTGAGGACTTGCGGAACGGGAGAATAATAACCGCATGGGGTCACCCTCATAACCAAAAGTTGGCTGAACTCCAATAAATACATTTCCAAAGTGTTTACCGTAAATTAAAAGATTCTGCCCATCACTATTGAGTTGTCCTGGAGGAGCTCCCCAAGATAACTCCAAACGCTTAGAATAAGGAGTCAAAGCCTCATATTCTCTTACAGACATCCGGTAGGCTACATTTAATTCGGGGCTAGTATACTGTGCTTGGGCATCATGGATTATTTCTTCCATTAACTCCTTTGCAGAAGTAGGTAGTTCCGCTAAATTATAGCCATTATTCTTGAGTACTTTCATTACCTCGTAAATAGAGCTAAATACATCTAGGTATGCAGCAGTACCCAAATTTCCTTTATCTGGGGGAAAACTAAATACAGTAATGGCAATTTTTTTATCTATCCTGCTCTTAATACGTAAACTAGCCCATTTGATGGCTCTTTGTGCCACTGACTCAATTCTATCCTGGAGAGCAATTGCTTTCCCAGTAGTACCATCTCGGCCTGATAAGATAATTGGCTCAATAGCTCCATCCAACTCTGGAATAGCAATCTGTAATGCCACTTGAATTGGGTGTAAACCCAATTCACTCTCTTGCCATTCTTCTGTTGTTTGGAATACCAAGGGCAAAGCGACCATATAAGGGCGGTTGAGTTTTTTCAATGACTCGATTGCCTTTGGATGGTTTTGACGTGCTGGTCCTCCCACCAAAGCAAAACCAGTCAGAGAAATTACTGAGTCTACTAAGGGGGTATTGCTAGCTGGCTCGTAAAAATAAGTATCTACAGGTTTAGAGAAGTCTAACCCGGAGGCAAAAATGCAAATAACTTTTGCCCCTCTTGACTCTAGCTCTTGAACCATGGCAACATAGTGAGCGTCATCACCAGTAACTAGATGAGTACGCTGCATTATTAAACCAATATAAGGAGCAATTGGATCTTTTAGCTCCTCACAAATATCTTCACGACCATTATACCAGTTAAGATACTCCTGCAGATTATCATACATGGTAGTGGCTAAAGGATGCCATATACCCATATCTGGATAGAGTATAGGCGCTTCATATTGTAGAGAGGTATTCCGAAAATCCTCAATAGCTCCTAATGCGTATTTGTCAGCTAACATTAACAAGAAGTTTTCTAGATTTTCAGAAGAGCCCCCAAGCCAATACTGAAAACTAAGCATAAAATTCCTGGCATCCTGAGCTTTTTCCAAGGGCAAAAACTTGAGGACTTGAGGCAAAGTCCTCAATAGTTTAAGCATTGCATCTTCAAAACCAGCACCCGAATTTTCCTTACGCTTCCGCATAAACTGAGCTATTACACTCTTAGACTGCCCCAATTGTGCCATGGAAAAACTGCCCATTTTATTTAACCGCATTACCTCTGGCATTGAGGGAAAAACCACTATAGCGTCTAATTTATCACGGTGGGGTTTTACTGCCTCTACCAACTTGTTTGCCAGATCCTCAATAAATATCAAGGAAGCAATGAAAATATTGGCATTTTCCACATCCTTTTGAAATAACTGATAATTTTCTTGATCCCGGAGTTCTTCAATCAAATAACCGCTAATCTCAATTGCTAAATTGTGATTTTTATTGTTAATATTTCTCACAGCTTGCGATAAGGTACTCTGATACTGGGACTCCAATACGACATAGACCACTTTGAGTAAATGCCGTCCCCGCAAGTCATCGGGTACGATGTGACGAATGGTAGACTTGACGTGGGTGAACATGCTTTTATAAGCTCCTTTGATGCGTATTCTGTGCTGATAGGCTTGATCTAAATAAACTGCAATAGCTTGCCTAATTCTCAGGTACTATGAAGTTTTTATCAGAAAATTGTGATTAAAAGCTTAACTCATAGTTTTAGTGACATAAAACGATATAAAAACCTAATTTTGGTTTACAAAAATTCACTATGGTTAGAAACCAGAAATTAGTTCAATTACACACATAAATTAATTCTGTTTGCAATTAATTATTACTAATCATTATTATAAAAATATATTATATAAACCAAATATTCACATATTTTAGGCATCAGTAATGATGGAAAGCCTTGTATTTTAAATTGAGTAACAACTTAATTTAAAACATAAGGTCTGTGGTTTGCAATATTGGCAAACTACAGATATTTTACTCCCTGATTAGGACGGTAAGAATTATTTATTTTTTGCCCAAATATTTTACAAAAACTTTATAACTTGTCACCTATTAGTTTTGCCTGTAAGCTAACTAGCTAATTAATTTAGTTTTTGTTGGCATATTTTGCTAATTTATTTTTTAATTACTATGTTAAGTTTAGCATAAAATAACACATTATTTCTTTCGGAGTTTGGCTAACTAGATACAATAGCAAAACTCATCATACTTACTGTTTATTTGTAAAAAAATGGTTGCATCTAAATCATAATATCAACTATTAATAGATACCCAGATAATGTATAGAGCTCCTCGAAGGAAAGGCTAATTCCCTAAGTATACAAGTTTTATTTATGAGGACATATCACAAATTAATTAATATTATTATCCAATTAAAATTGAGCTTAATAAAGAATAATATAAGCACTTATTTGAATAGATAATAAGCAGTTTTAGAATATACTTTGAGTAATAAGTATATGGATTTTTCGGAAAATAAGCTAAATTTTTATATGGCAATCCATTTATAATTTTAATGGAGACATGCAGAACATAATGCATAATTTTTCTTTTCTTAATTGAAGATTCTCGAAACTCAGAAAAATGTAAATTCAATTTTTCGATAAAAGTACAGATATATATTTGCAAACACTTGAGAACAATAGATGAAATTAAAGGATATTATTTTAACAAAGATCATCTAAAGTGCCATGAATAAGGTTACTATAATACTGAATATGTTACAGCAAGTATAACTTATAGTAGCCAAGTGGAATTAGATTTACGGTCGTCTTGAAATATATTAAGTAAAAATAGTTGCAGTATTTCTTGTTCCCCATAAACAAACTAAATGTGTTGATTGTTTGTAACAACTAAAGTCAAAAACTTGGTATACATATCATCAGAGTATTGACTCTACTTTATAATGTGGAAAGTATATTTATCAGTAAATGACTAATCTTTTAATACACCAAAATTTTAACATTGTTGAAATATAATACAAAAAAAATTACATCATATAATATTATTGTCCCATAAAGTTTATAGAACTAAATAGTCTGTCATTGAATTATGATTTCAAGGCTATAGTTTAGGAAGATAATCTAAAGTTTTTTTAGGCCTTAAATTCCAAAGACGGCTAATACACCTTAGCTCTTACGGCTCTCACTACTGCCACAAAACTTTAAACAAAGATATATTAATTGTGAACAAAGTACTTATGGACGTCCTGGTAAGGGTGAAGTAACTTTGATCCCGACCGTGCTGCAAGAGAACAAGGCCTGCTATGTTTGAACAATTTACTTCTGAAGCTATTAAGGCGGTTATGCTTGCCCAGGAAGAAGCACGTCGCCTGGGACATAATTTTGTGGGAACAGAACAAATTCTTTTAGGATTAATTGGAGAAAAAACAGGTATTGCTAACGAAGTACTCACTGGGTTAGGAGTAACTCACCAAGAGGCACGTCAAGAAGTTGAAAGGATTATAGGTAGGGGCTCTGGTTACTTAAGACCAGAAATTCCCTTTACCCCGAAGGTTAAAAGACTATTTGAACAGGCCCTTAAGGAATCTCACCGTTTAGAAAATAATTTCATTGGTACGGAACATCTACTTTTAGGATTAACTGGGGCTGGGGAAGGTGTAGCTACTAAAGTCTTACAAAACTTAGGAATAGATGTTTCTCAGATCCGTAATTTGGTGATTCGTCGCTTGGGTGAAAATGTACCAGTAGTGACAAATGACCTTGGTGGCAATATCAGACATTCTAATAACAGTACTCTAGAGGAATTTGGCAGAAGTCTCACTAAAGAAGCTGAGTTAGGCGAACTTGATCCAGTAGTTGGTAGAGAAAAAGAAATTGAAAGGGTAATTCAAATTCTTGGTCGGCGAACGAAAAACAATCCTGTTCTTATTGGTGAACCAGGAGTCGGTAAAACTGCTATTGCAGAAGGTTTAGCACAACGCATTTATAACCAGGATGTCCCAGAGATTTTGCTGAAGAAACAAGTATTTAGCCTGGATATGGGGTTACTTATAGCTGGCACTCGTTTTCGGGGGGACTTTGAAGAAAGGCTCAAGAATATTATAGGTGAAATCTGCACTGGTGGTAATATAATAATCTTCATTGATGAAATTCATACCTTGATAGGGACTGGGGGCATTGAAGGAGGAATAGATGCAGCAAATATTCTTAAACCTGCTTTAGCCAGAGGAGATATACAATGCCTTGGAGCTACAACCCTAGATGAATATCGCCGGAATATTGAACCGGATACCGCTCTGGAACGTCGTTTACAGGCAGTTTTAGTGGGTGAACCGTCCGTAGAAGAAACTATAGAAATCTTGCATGGCTTGCGTGGGGTTTATGAACAACACCACCGTTTAAAGATAGCTGATAGGGCACTGGTAACAGCTGCAAAGTTGTCAAATCGCTATATTAATAATCGCTTCCTTCCAGATAAAGCGATTGATTTGATTGATGAGGCTAGTTCCCGGGTACACTTGCGTAATTCTCTAAAAACTAAGAATAAGGGATTAGATGAGGAATTTAATAGTGTTATCAAGCAGAAAAATGAAGCAGTGAAGACACAAAACTTTGCAAGAGCCAGTGAACTACGTGATCGGGAGTTGGAATTGATAGCAAACCTTCAAGACTCTCAAATAGGGAAAAATGTCCAAAGTGTTACTGTAGAAGAGGAAGATATTGCTCAAATAGTTACTGCATGGACTGGTGTACCGGTGAATAAGTTGACTGAGTCTGAATCCGAGTTTTTACTTCACTTGGAAGAAATCTTACACCAAAGACTAATTGGCCAAGAGCAGGCAGTTAATGCTGTTTCCCGTGCTGTTCGTCGTGCTCATTTGGGTTTAAGGAATACTAATCGTCCTATTGCCAGTTTTCTCTTTTCTGGTCCTACAGGAGTAGGGAAAACTCACCTGGCTAAGGCTTTGGCAGCTTGCCTATTTGGTTCGGAAGATGCAATGATCCGCTTAGATATGTCCGAATACATGGAGCGTCACAATATTTCTCAACTAATAGGTTCTCCCCCTGGTTATGCAGGATACGACGAAGGCGGGCTAATAACTGAGGCTGTGCGGCGAAAACCATACACAGTGGTTCTGTTTGATGAAATTGAGAAGGCACACCCTGATGTATTGAATATACTACTACAAATACTAGAAGATGGTCATATTGAGGATCGTAGGGGTAAGAAAGTAAACTTTAATAACACATTAATTATTTTGACCTCCAACCTTGGTTCTAAGGTTATCGAGAAAGGTGGAGGTGTTATGGGCTTTGAATTGAATAATAATGGGGCAGAAGCAGCTTATAATTACATTAAGAACTTAGTCTGTGAGGAGATAAGAGCTTATTTCCGTCCAGAACTATTCAACAGGTTAGATGAAATTATCGTCTTTACACAACTCAAACAAGAAGAAATCAAACAGATTGCTGAAATATTATTAAAAGAAGTTGCTGGTCGTTTAATAGGAAAAAACATTAAATTGAAAGTAGGTGATCAATTTAAAGAATTATTAGTCAGACAAAGCTATGACTCTTCTTATGGAGCAAGACCGTTGCGTCGGGTGATTATGAATTATCTTGAAGATCCTTTAGCAGAAGCAATTCTACATGGTGAGATTAATATGGGTGATACTGCTTATATTGATTTAGATGAAACCGATAAAGTAATAGTTAGCAAATCAATTACTAAGGATTTGTTAGTGGTTAGCTAATCTGTGACTATTAGGATGCTTTCCTAAACCCAGCGGATCGTCAGACAAAAATACACTTTGTCAACAGGATTTAAAATCAATTCAGCCCTAATTTAGTTTTCATAAATGTAAACACAGATTATTTGAAGATGTAAATACATTCAAAACTCATTACTTGGTTTATAATTTACTAGTAACAGGTAGTGTAATTAACACACGATAACCATATAAGACTAATCTGCGGCAGTTGATGTTGAGTTTTACATCAATTTGCCTTGATTGTGTCATGAGAAATAGTAAAAGCAGAAAAATCAATATAATAGAAGCGAAGGATTTGCTTGTGGCACTATTGCAAACTATGTGAATTTTAGACAAATGTTGTTTCAGCCTACACACCTTATAAATTTTTATAGATAATTATTTTAACTGTTAAGGCTATTAGTTAAATCCTTAAAGTGAAAATTCATAATAAGAGAGACAAAACTAATACAAGTACTTTGATTAGAAGTTCTTCCATATCTTCTTATCAAAGGATTACATGGGCATATGTGCAATAGTTTACCACTTGCCAATATAGTCATAATTAAGATGCCACAAAAGAAAAAATTATACTAAAAAACTAAGATCTGCAGGATAGAAAGTACTTAAATCAGCTTAATAATTTTATTGATTTAATTTTTACTCCAACATCAATTAAGTTTCTACCCATGATGGCATTTTATAATTTTTGAGTCTAAATTAATCTAGACTATTATACCTATGAATATCGGCATTCTTAGATTAGGAATTATCGGTGGTTCTTTAGGATTTGATTTACGCTCACAAGGACATTATGTTTTGGGAGTTAGTCATCGTTCATCTACCTGCAAAACAGCTATCAATATGGGTTGTGTGGATGTAGCAGGGATAGATACTAATCTGATGACACATGCAGATATTATATTTATTTGTACACCTATGGATTTAATTATGCCAAAGTTCTTGGAATTAACCGTACATATATCTACAAGTTGTATTATCATAGATATCGGCTCGGTAAAAAACCCTATAGTCAGGGCCATAACTCCCCATTGGCAAAACTTTATTGGTGGACATCCAATGGCTGGAAAGTCAGATAGTGGTATTAAGGCTGCACAAAGTAGTTTATTTTTTGATAAACCCTATGTATTGATACTGGCAGACACAACCCCATGGTCAGTAGTTGAAGTAATGTCAGAATTAGTAGGCTAATTAGGAGCAAAATTATATTATTCCTCTCCGGAAAGTCATGATTTAGCGGTGAGTTGGATTTCTCATTTACCAGTTATGGTTAGTGCTTCCTTGATTACAGCCTGTATGGAGGAAAGTGATAGCAAAGTTTTAGAGCTAGCTCAACACCTTGCTAGTTAAGGCTTTCGTGACACAAGTTGCGTAGGTAGTGGTAATCCAAATTTAGGGGTAATGATGGCAAAATATAATCGCCAAGCCTTGTTGATAGTACTAAAAAAGTACCGACAGCAAATTGATGAGGTAATTGATATTCTTGAAAAAGAATACTGGCAAAGTTTAGATATTAAATTGACTGCAACACAACAATGGTGACCAGGTTTTGTGGAATAATCATAAAGTGGGAGTAGCATACTGGAAGTTAGTAGTGTTATCTAAATAATTCTTTTCTTTTATATAATTGCCATGTACTTTATCTAAGCATGCTATACATATCAGCCAGATTTTCAAGGCAAGTTTTGTTGTTGTACTAGTATTAAAATAATGTATATCCAGCGGTTATTTATGCTCCAGTGAATAAGTGAATATCAATATCAGGAATTACTTGAGAGTAAGACACACAGGCGATTGCAATGTGCAATATTTCCTGCAAAATTTTAACAAGTGGCTTGCAAAGCACTGCATAGAAAAGGTGTGATTGGCCTATAGCTATAATTCCTACTATCATATGCAAATTGCCAGTTTGACATTTGATAATCATAATTAGCTCCATCTTAATCACAATCTTCTAAACTCTCTGAACTGCCTATTAAAGCTCTAGTAACATTATTAATAGATATTATGTACCCAACCTGGGAAAAATCAGAAGTTTGGCAAGTAACTTGGAATATCTGGCACGTCTAGCATACCGTAAATTCCCGTACTTATATAAAATAAATATCTTCCTGACGCAAGCAATTAAAGGTCATATAGATTGCCTGTTCTAACTACTAACTCAAACTGGCCATCATCTCTGTCGCCTTTTATAGTCGTGATAAAATTATTTAATCAGTTCTAGTGAAGAAAGTCTGTCAAAGTATAGACTATTGAGGTTAACTTGCTCCGTTATTATAGATGTCCACACCCTTGCAAGTTTATCCATTGGCTCTGAAATCTTATTTTATTTTTCTTAATTACAATAGGTCAGAGCCAAATGAGTTATATCTTCTCATATGGCTGATTATATATCAACAATGATATAAATCTATAACTGACTTTATTTTCACCTTTGCAATTAACTATTCTCAAGCTTACACATTACGTTATTACGTCATATGGAAAGTCGTTAAAGTACTAATTATAGTAGTCCTTCCAGTTGACGACGAATATTGTCTAACTCTGTACCTGAAATTTCTTCCTCCGCTTTATGGCTAGTTGCTGAATCAAGATCATTTTCTTTTTTACCTCTATCTTCTTGCCAATTAGTTTCTTCCACATTTCTTTCTGGGGGAATTACTAAAGCTTCATTTTCAATAATTAGTTCCCATTCATAACCAGCACTTTGACAAAATTCCTTGATTTCTTCAGCATCAATTTCCTCTACCGATGCAGTTGGAAAATCTTGAGCTTCTAATTGTAGGGCAAACCGGGTAGCATCATCTTTAGATTCAAACATGAGAATTTTATTGCGATCATCTTCTTGAATTGTATGAACTCCTTCATTATCAGTGCCAGCATTAAACAATAATACAAAAATGCGCATAGGTGTAGTCGTCCGTTCTTGATTTTTGGATCTATTAATATTAAAGGCGGAAATTAAGTTAAGAATATCAGTAATAAGAAAATTATTATTTAAATATGAAATTTTCTTTCAGTAACTATTTACTTAAGTGAGTGAAGCCGTATTAACAGATAATTTTATATTTTTGCCTCAATTAGATTATCCTTTAGTCTCTTAGGAATACATATATTTCTATTTCTTAAGATTGCTATTACTCTGGTTGTATTTGTAATTTTCTTAGAACCAGGTTATATGTGCAGCATGGATTGCAGAGTGGATAGTAGACAAATTGGACATTTAAATCTAAAAATCATCTAATTTAAGTTTTCAAAATAGAGAAAATCAAATTTTGAGTGAATGCATTAAGTTAAATTATTAGTCCACAGTAATGATATATAATATTCTAAGTCACATATTAAACAACAAATATTAAAATAAGGATTAAATCTGAATTTCGAGGTTACTTGAACTCTACTCATGAATAGCTGAAGTTTGAAACCAGAATATTATTATTTTATTTAAAATAAAGGATGTTTAGCAAATACTTAATCCACTATAATTCTCGCCGATTTTTATTGTCTTAAAGGCGTATGAAATTATTTAGAAATAACTGCTAGCAAAAGATAATTTACATTCTTGATTCAAGACAGTATCGTACCATATTTATAAAAGTATGGTTATTGAGTTTTACCAATTTGATAGCTCTTACTTAATAAGTTTATAGCTATATTGAATTACTCTATGTAAATGTCTATTTTTACTATAAGGATGTACTTAAAAGTAAGGATAAATTTATAATCAATATCCAAAACATAATCAGCTTTTATCTGATACCCTGTAACTCCTACCTCCTGCTATAATTCCTCCTTGTAATAACAACATCAAGTCAAATTCAATGAATAAATCTCCCCACCAAGATATGAAGTCATACCCCAATAATCGCAAACCATTATGGTTTTTTTCACTCAGACATAGTGGAATTGCTTTGGGTATTATGCTCTCTCTTGGATTGACCGTTGGTACTTGGCGGTTATGGACATTTATTCAAAAAGATTTAGTTCCTCTGGTAGAGGAAAACTTGACTAAGTCACTGAATCGCCCATTCAAATTAGGGAAGGTAGAAAGACTTTCCCTATTAGGGGTAAAATTTGCCCCTTCTGAGATCCCTGCTATACCTACAAATAAGAATAGGATCATTATGGACGGGTTAGAAATCAGTTTTAATTTGTGGCAATTGCTTTTCCAACATCAACTAAATCTAGATATAAATTTAGTCAACCCAGATGTTTATATTCAACAAGATTCTCAAGAAACTTGGCTTAGTAACACTTTAGCTACTTCCAGTAGATTTGGATTAATCAAAATAGACTTAGATAAGCTACGAATTACTAATGGAAAATTAATCTTAATACCCTACCAAGCCAACAAATCTGATAAGAAGGCTTTGATCGCAAATCCTGTTTCATTGTCCCAACTCAATGGTCTGGCTCAATTGCAAGATAATAACCAATTAATTATTTTTCAAGTGGGAGGAAATGTTGGTAGTGGGGGTAATATAGATTTCCGAGGTTCAGTTCATCCCGAAACTTCATCTGGAAACTTGCAGATACAAGTAAAGGATATATTTATTCCCGAAGTTTCAAAAGTCCTACCATTACCTATTGAGCTACAGGGAGGACGAGCTAGAGGAAATGTAAAAATTAAGTTAACACATAAGCAAGAAGCACTAATGTTTGGGAAAGTTGCTGTGGAAGGTATGCAGATAAAGTTTCCTCAAGCACCAGAAACTTTCAGACAATCCCAAGGTAATATTAGTTTCCAAGGAATGACAATAAAGTTAGAAAACATCACTACGAATTACGGCAATATTCCCTTGGCTGCACATGGGATCATTCATAGACAAGATGGTTATCAGTTGGTAGGAAAGGTTAGGAGTGTAGAATTATCCAAAGCTTTAGAATCCTTACAATTTGAGGTTCCTGTATATGTAAATGGAAAGGTAAAAGCAGATATTAAAGTTGGGGGTGCAATAACTCAACCAGTTATTTCCGGTACAGTAGCCACCATCATACCAACTTATATTGATAAAGTTAATTTTCAAGATATCCAAAGTAAGTTTAAATTTTTTACCAGCAGTGGTTTAATTTCAATTTGGAATCTTCAAGGGAAAACAAAGTTAGGAGGAAAGATAACAGGCGATGGCATTATGAAGTTGGATGACTCTCCGAGTTTCAATTTCCGCTTAGTTGCAAACAAATTTCCTGGAGATAGTTTAACTCAAGTTTATAATCTCAAACTCCCATTAAAAATTAGTAAATTTAATGCCACTGCATTACTAACTGGTACCCCTAAAAATTTTCAAACCTTTCTTGAATGGCAAGCACCGCAAGCAACCTACCCTGCAAAAGGGGAAACTATTATTTATCCAGACAAAACCATTCGTTTCCAAAATGTGGAATTAGAAGTGGGGGATGGCACAGTTGTAGCTACTGGTACTTGGGATAATCAAAACTGGCATACTATATTACAGGCTGCTGATGTTCATATAGAACCTTTTATTAATAAGGAACAACTACCGAATATTTCTTTGAATGGGGTAGATGTTAATGGCCGTTTTGTTCTCTCTGGTAGTTCTGCACCATTTACAATCGATAAGATAGATACACAACGAGGAGAGATAAAAATTGGTGGTGGTACATTAGCCATATCGAATATTCGTCTGAATAAGAAAAATGTTGTAGCTCAAGTAATAGCTACCAGAGTTAAGCTGGGCCAAGTTATTAAAGGATCCCACTCAATCCTAGCAAATCCCTTGAATGGAATATTTAAAATAGCAGGAGATATAAATAATCTTAGTCCGAAAACTCTCCAATTAATGGGTAATGCCAAGTTAAGTATTGATGGTGGTACTATTGCAGTTAATAATATCCAACTAATATCTGGGCTGTATAAAGCACAACTCCAATTTGACCATGTCCCATTGCAAGAACTGGTAGAAGAAGTGCCAAAGCAATTTTGGGGTAGGATACTTGGCAAATTAAGTATTGCTGGCTCTTTAGCTCCCTTTAAATTTATAGATACTCAAGCTAGTGGGGAGGGAAGGCTCAATCTGGCCAGCGGAATAGTCATTGCTCAAAACATTCAATTAAATAACGGGCGTTATAAAGCTGCAGTGACGGCTACTGGTATATCTGCTGAAGAATTTAATGAGCAAATGCGGGGTGAGATGGATGGCAAGTTTCAAGTTACAGGTATAGTGGATAAATTCAGTTTGGCAAATGTACGTGCTGTGGGGGAAGTAAATCTATCCCAAGGAGTTGGATTATTCAAAAATCCATTATCTGGAGTGGTGCGGTGGATGGGTAACAAACTGGTTGTGGAAAAATCTACCAGCCCAGGTTTACAAGTTAATGGTTATCTAAATACCAAGATTGAGGATGGAAAATTACCAGAAATTAACAATTTGAGCTTAAATATAAGCCTAAAAAATTACAACTTGGACCAACTCTTATTGAATCTACCTGCAACAATACCTGTAGAAGGAAAAACTGACTTTCGTGGTAAAATTACAGGCACACCTGATAAGTTAAACATTCAAGGGCAGATAGAACTAAATAACTTTGTGGTAAATCAGTTTGCCTTTGAATCTAAATTAATGGGAACTCTACAAACAAAACTAGATGGTGGTTTAAATTTAGATGTAAATGGTATAAGAGATAAAATTGATCTAAGCTTTAATGAAGAAGGTTATCCAGAATTATTTTCAGTTAAGGGTAATCAAGCATCAGGCACTGGGAAAACTCAGGGGAATAAGTTATCTATTAATATAGAAAAACTACCACTAAAAACATTAGGTGTACAACTGCCATCTCAAACACCTATCGGCACAGGAGTAATTGAGGGTGAATTGAGTGGATATTTGCTAATTAATCAGCAGACATTAGCAACTTCTGGAGAATTAGCAATAACCAACCCAAAAATTGGAAGAATCACAGGTGAACACCTACAAGCAAAGTTTAATTATGCAAATAGTACAATTAAACTGGCTAGGAGTGAACTTATCAAAGGTGATAGTAGATATACATTTGCAGGTAATATTATCACAGATGCAAAATCACCCAAAATCCAGGCAAATATAAATATAAAACAGGGACTAGTTCAAGATATTATCACCGCTTTACAAATATTTGAAATTCAAGATATACAAGGAAGAAAAGCCACACAAACCTATGGTAAGTCCAATGATTTAAAAACCAAGGCTGCAGGTAAGCACCAGTTAAATTTGCTACTACAAATTCAACGTTTTTAC
Source organism: Richelia intracellularis HH01 (assembly GCF_000350105.1). GTDB lineage: Bacteria > Cyanobacteriota > Cyanobacteriia > Cyanobacteriales > Nostocaceae > Richelia > Richelia intracellularis. Next base: position 206,337 of record NZ_CAIY01000027.1, on the reverse strand, counting down.
GAAATACAAGCACTTTTAGAACAGCAACAACGTCAAGAATCAGGGATAGTTCCACAATTGTCTGATTTAAAAGGCATTATAAATGGTGAAATTATCTTGGATACAACTAAAAGTACGAATGTTAATTTCAAACTTAATGGTGAAAATTGGGTATGGAAAAATCAGGAATTAAACTATTTGTATAATGCTGATAGTATAATTGCCGAAGGTAGTTTTCAAAATGCATCCTTAAGACTACTGCCATTGCGAATTCAATCCAAAAACAGACTTATTGCGTTTTCAGGTAATATTGGCAGTCAGGACCAACATGGTAAGCTGGAGATAGAAAATTTTCCCCTCGATTTATTAAACAAGTACATCAAGTTACCAGTAAATATTACCGGTAATCTAAACGCTACAGCAGCATTGTCCGGTAGTATTAATAATCCCCATGCTATTGGTAGGGCTAGTATTATAAATGGGGCTATTAATCAGAAACCTTTGAATTTAGCAGATTCTAGCTTTAGTTATACAAATGGGCGTTTGTATTTTGGTAGTGAGTTGAAAATTATTAACCTAGAATCAGTAAATATTAATGGTAGTGTTCCCTACAGTTTGCCTTTTGCTACTGTCACCCCAGAAAGCAATAAAATTGAATTACATATACAAGTTGAAAATGAAGGTCTAGCTGTATTAAACTTGTTTACCGATGAATTGGCTTTCCAAAAAGGTGAAGGGGAAATAGACATTAAGGTTGATGGCACTTGGAGATCCCCTCAATTAAATGGTATTGCCAGATTAAATGATGCTATCTTTTCAACCCGAATGTTACCAGGACAATTGACACAAGTTACAGGGGAAATTAACTTTGATTTTGATCGCATCATTGTTAAAAATATCCAAGGTAACTATAGTCTTGGTAAAGTAAAAGCTCATGGAGAAATTCCGATCGCTAGTAACCATAACACACAAATAGATAATCCATTAACAGTTTATTTTGATAAGTTATTATTAAATCTTAAGGGCCTATATCAAGGAAATGCTAGCGGAAGGTTAGAAGTTATTGGAGCATTCTTAAATCCCAATATTAGTGGTAATGTAAACCTAAGTGAAGGTCGCGTAATCCTACCAGACAATAATATTTCTATCCAGATACCAGACAATAATATTTCTAGCCAGAGTTTTTCTCCAAAACCCAAACAGATAAAACGAATCGAAAACTCAAGTCAGAGTAATTTGGAGTATGATTTTGCAAGTATTAAATTTCTAGATTTACAATTGAATTTAGGGAAAAACATAGAAATTTCTAGCCCTCCTATTTTCCAGTTCCTAGCTACAGGTACATTAAATGTTAATGGTTCTCTGGATAATCCCTCACCAGATGGAATAATAGGGTTAAAAGAAGGTAATGTAAATTTATTTACAACCCAGTTGAGTTTGGCTCGTGGCCATAACCACAAAGCTGTCTTTACTAAAGATAAAGGACTAGATCCATATTTGGATATTGTTTTATTTGCCAAAGTTTTGGATGTAATTCAAAGTACAGATTTTAATAAACCTAATAATAATGGTTTAGCAGCCTTAGAAAATGTACGTGTGGAAGCAAGTGTACAAGGGCTAGCAAGTCAATTAAATGATAATTTAGTGCTTAGAAGTGCCCCAGCCCGAACCGAAACAGAGATCATTGCACTATTAGGGGGTGGATTTGGTCAAAAACACCAAAATGGTGGTAGTACTTTAGCTTTGATGAATATTGCTGGCTCCGCAGTGCTGAATAATTTTCAACAATCTTTTAATCAAATTGGTAATAGTTTTGGTTTGAGTGAGTTACGAATATTTCCGACTATTATTTACAAAAACCCTAAAGCTGGTAGAAGTAATTCTAAGCTGGAATTGGCGACTGAGACTGGTATTGATATTACTCCTAGAATTTCTGCTTCTGGAATTAAAATATTAACTACTGATGACCCGATTCAGTTAGGTTTAAACTATAGGATGGACGGGGAATTTCGTCTTCGTGGTTCAACCAACTTTTATGATGATAGCCGGGCTACTTTGGAGTTTAAAAAGCGGTTTTAGTAGGTATATTAGTCATTTTAGGCTTCTATATATTGCAGTAATTGCAATGTTTAGTCAATATATAATATTGATGAGTTAGACTAATGTAACTTGATTGATTCATTGGGATATATATTGTAATTGCCAGATAAAATAACTAACCTTTTCCATATGAAATGATTTTCTATCATAGTAAATGTTAACTACTAATCGAATGTTATTTTTATAACCGCCATTATCATCTATAATGCGAAAAACCATTCTTGAAAAATTGCACCGTTCTAGGGTATTTCAAAAAAATATAGTTGGAATTATCTATGGTTACGCTGATAAGCGTAACGAGTAATCATCCTAAAAAATCTAACGATTAATCTCCCAAATTTTCATCATTTTTTTTGAACCACTCATTAGAGTTTTACCATCCTGACTGAAAGCAACTACCTTTATTCCTTGCTCATGTCCTTTAAGAGTAGTAATTTGCCTACCAGATTCGAGTTCCCATAGTTTAATAGCGTTATCATCACCACCACTAGCTAGGATTTTGCCACTAGGTGCGACTACCAGAGCATTTACTTTCCCCACATGACCCCTAAATGTGGAAACTTGTTTGCCAGATTTCAAATTCCACAGTTTAATCGTTTTGTCATTACTCCCACTAATAAGTGTCTTGCCATCGGGAGTAATAGCTAAGCTGGTAATTTCTCCCAAATGTCCTTGGAGAGTTAGAATTTTTTTACCAGAAACCAAATACCATAGTTGTATGGTACTGTTATCACTCCCACTAATCAAGATTTTATTATCAGGGGCAATAATCAAACTAGTTATTTTTCCCTTGTGCTTGGTAATCGCAAGCATTTCCTTCCTAGTCAATAAGTTCCATAGTCTTATTGTTCCGCCTGTACTCCCGTCTGCTAAGATATGTCCATCATTACTGAAAGCCAGAACATTTACTCCACTCTTATGCCCGGAAAAAGTCCTAACTTCCTGACCTGTTGCTAAGTTCCATAACTTAATAGTACTATCGTCACTTCCACTGACAAGGGTTTTCCCATCAGGGCTGATAGCTAAGGTATTAACCAGCTCAGAGTGTCCCTCTAAAATAGATATTTCCTGTCCAGTTTTACCACTCCACAATTTAATGGCCTGATTACTTGCACTGGCAATAGTAGTACCGTCTGGACTAAATGCAAAGCAAGCTATAGGTTGATTTTTATCTTCCAATGTATTAGCTAAAGAAAAACTTTTCCAGGAATTTGCAGAAGCTGTAGTTGAGGCATGAGGACTATTAACCTTTTGGTGGTTTTGCTTATTACTATTAGTATAAATACTACTTTCTATATGAATATACTGTTTATACCAAAACTCACCCAGACCTAACATAGACACTGTAAAAATTACAACTAATATATTAATTAATTTGAAATACTTTTTAGGAGTAATTGGTAATTGACTTGGTAATTTGGGGAGGGTACCTGCTACAGTTTCTTCTGTTATAAAAGCAGGAGTTACTTCCATATTAGCTATTAGTTCTAGGAGGACTTCATTTGCTGATTGATACCGATACTTTATATCTTTTTGCAGAAGTCTATCTAATGTTTTAGCTAGATTTCTATCGATAGGAGTGCGTAAGTACTTACACCAATTTTTTACCCAACTGTAACCATGTTCCATCCATAGTTGGAATGGAGAAGTTTCAGCCAATAAATGGAAACAAGTAGCCCCTAAACTAAACAAATCACTAGCGGGATAAGCTGCACCATCTCTAATTTGTTCTAAGGGTGAATAACCATGAGAACCAATAGAAGTACCCGTTCTCATCTGTACTCTGGCTGTCAATTGCTTGGAAGAACCAAAGTCAATTAAACATAATCGTCCATCACTTTGACGACGTATAATATTTTGGGGTTTTATATCACGATGTATGACTCCATGATCATGAATAAACTTGAGTACAGGTAATAAACTCAATAAAATATCTTTAATATCTTCTGATGTATAAGATACTTTCCACTGTAATTCTTTTAATAAGTTATGACCATCGATAAATTGCTGTACCAAGAACATATAGTTGTCTTGTTCGAAGTAAGCTAATAAAGTAGGAATTTGAGAATGCTCTCCAAGCTGTTTGAGTTGTCGTGCTTCTTTTTGAAAAAGCTCCATAGCCTTGGAAATTGCCCAAGTACCTTGGAATTTGGGTGCTAATTGTTTGACAACACAGTTTTCATTTAGCTTGTCAATATCCTCTGCTAAGTAAGTTCTACCAAATCCTCCCTCATCAGAAAGCACCCTAATCACACGAAAACGGTTTCGTAGTAGTAACACCAGAGGAGTGCCACAGGTTTGACAAAGCTTTCTTTTATCAGGGTTAAGAGGATTAGGGCAATCAGGATTAAGGCAGCAGATCATGAGTTAAAGGACGTAACCGCATCACAAATTATGCTAATTTTGCCCAGGTTTTAAACTGAAATATAATCAACTATTAAACTAATATACAAAAAAACTCTTGAAGATTATGATTTTACCTTTGTTCCTAGCAATTAGTAGGGTTCATATGCCAGAAATTGCTAGAGCCTATATGTGAAAGGGAAAAAATATTTTTCATCGGTACTTATGATTATTGTCTATAATAGATCTTAGCCATATATTACATTGACTGGTTTGTTTGTATATCTTATTGCATTTAGCTTAGTTTATTTAAAATAAAAACAATAATTGTAATTATAATCATCAATTATTCATGATATTTGTATCAAATTTTGCATTTTACTATATCTAAGCAATAGAAAAATAAGAACAGCTATGAAATAAAAATATTTACGCATAACAGTAGTATTTCCCATAGGCTGACCAAACTCACTCAATAATTCAATTTCAATCTAGTTATATTTTATATAAATATTAATGTTGTTATTTCCATTAAGAGTAAAATCAGCATCAATGTAATAAGTATATACCTATTTTAATTGAGGCTTTATAATTATTAGAGATTCTAAATCTTCTTCTAGCAATATCAAAGTATATCAATTTATTTTACTTTACACATTTTTTATGAATAATGGTAACGGTATATTTTCCATATTTTAAGCTAGGAAATAGGCATTTAAAGTGAATGACTTATAGTTCCGTTAGAAATACCCCTGCGAAGGCTTTAAGCTTCTAAAATAGATCCATTCTCCTAGGATATAAACAAATACATACTTCTTATTTGGGATATTGAATTATATTTACTATTATAGCAAGTGTATCAGCAGTTTTATATTTTGTAAATTTTCCCCATAATATTTTAGCAGCGATGAAATCCTTAAATAGGAGTGGTTGTATACCCTTAAATTGTTTAATAAGACTTATATGATAACAGAAGCACTCATAGCAAATCATTGTCACTAGCCATGCAGAACGTAAATATTCCCAAAACACACGCCAATACTGAAATAATAATTTGCTTTCATTATTGGATGAATCGAACCATTTTTCATAACCATATAGATCAGGTAATAGACCTAATATATATTTATGATTATTATCAATAAATGACATATGGTCTGGAAATAAAATGCTTAATGATTGTTTTAGATGACTGCATAAAAAGAAAAGATATTCAGGTATTTCATAAAACTTTCCTAACATTGCTAGTCTTAATAAGAAAATAGCATCTGCAGTTCTATAAATACCTTGAAGAGTTATACTTTTCAAAGTACTAGAATGAATCAATCCAAAAATTGGATAGCACAGATTTTTAGCTAATAACTCGTGGAATCTCACATTTATTTTTGATAAATACTTATGGAGATGGACATTATTATTTCTAATAAAATTACTACTTTCATCAATGCAAGAAATAAGAGAATGATATAAAACTGTGTCAGGATTTCTAATATTGCAACACATTTACTAATAAAATCTGGAGCAATCACATCATCATGGGCTGCCTATTTAAAATACTCACCAGTAGATAATTCAAAAGTCCGGTGATAATTTGGAGCACCGCCAAGGATATCATTTTTATAGTATCTTACACGGGAGTATTTTGCTACATATTCTTGATAAATAGATTCAGTACTCTCAGTAGAGGCATTATCAGAAATAATCAGTTCAAAATCGGTAAAAGTTTGTACAAAGATTGAGTCTATAGCTTCTTTCATAAAGTTTTCACTATCATATATAGGTAAACCAATACTCACTCTAAATTATTTTTCAGATATATAAAATATCTATCTCAATTTTACTTAATTATGAAGAAATAAAAAGATACAAACTGAGTTATCTCAATCAAATATGATATATGTTTTGAAAAAAGCATGAAAAATTATTTGTCTATGATACTATCTAACATATTTTTTATAAATTACAGTTAAATTTAGGAACACTTGTTAATGAGAATTAATTATTTTTTAGAAAATAGTAGATGCAACCAGACAAAGAATAAAAACTATAATTACTATTTGTCTATAGAATTATTTCTTTTAAGTTTGTTTTCTGCAACCATTGTTTAGTAATTTCCAAACCTTGTTCTAAATTTACACTAGGTTCATAGTTTAGGATATCTCGTGCTTTATCAATAGAATATGCATGTGGGCGTGACATAAAATCGACAGCTTCTGGAAAAATGTCTACAGGCTTACGGAATAACTTTTGTCCTTGATAACGTAATTTTAAAAATAGCTTTAATTCATCTTTTGGTAGTGCAAAAGGTATAGGTAAATTAGTCATTTTTGCCAAGTAGCTAAAATATGTTTTACAAGAAGTTTCTTGTCCATCAGTAATATTAAATATTTCCCCATATGGCTGCTTCTCTATAGAGAGAAACATGGCATCAATGAGGTTGTCAATATAGCAATGGTTAATTATTCCAGAGCCATCATTAACATATGCAAATAGTTTCTGCTTCATAAGCATTACTGGCCTTACAACCCAAGGGATACTACCTGGTCCATAAACATCTCCTGGTCGAATAATGATTACACCAAAATTGGGGGGAGAATTCAGCTCTAATAATGCTTTTTCCGCTTCTATTTTAGTTTCACAGTAAGGGTTATTTTCTCCTACAAGATTACTATCCTCTGTAGCAAGATGAGGATAATCAAAGCCATACACTAAAGCATTAGAAATATGGATAAAAGTTTTCACTCCAGACTTTTTTGCTGCTTTGGATATATTAATGGTACCTTTGACATTTACTTGTCGAAATTCTTCTATTTCACCTCCTTCTTTAGCAAGTTCATGGGTGTGTATAACTACATCAACTCCCTGACAAGCTTTTTGAGCTATCATTGGATCATTAATATCACCAACAATGATATCAATACCTAGATCCTGGACATTTTTTTTCTGTTTTTTACAACTTTGCAATCCGCATACTTTCATTCCTTGTGTGATTGCTTTTTCTGCAGTACGTAAACCGATAAATTCATCAATACCTGTGATGAGTACATTTCTATTTTTATGAGTCATTATTCTTAGAATAGGTTAAAGGGGAATTGTCAATGGAAATAGGATTAACTATTGTAGTTATGATAGAAAACGGACGTAAAATTATCCCTGGTATTATTTAACCCCCAAAAAATGATGCTCTAAAAGATATCTGCTGGATCTGTAGAACGCAGTTTATTAATTGCAAATGCCCCAGAAGTCATACACATTAATATTGATGATATCAATACTAAAATTGCATTTTGATAACTCATTATAATTGGTAGCTTAGTCGCATCCATAGCAAAATCATAGAGCAATACAGAAATAATAAAACCTGGAAGATATGCTATTACAGCTAATATAAAAGCCTGTTGAAAAACAATCAATAACAGATAGTTATTTTTATAACCAATGGCTTTTAATGTGGCATAGGCAGTTAATTGAGTAGAAATATTACTGTAGAGAATTTGATAAACAATGACAATTCCTACTATGGAAGCCATAGTTAACATCAAATTAAGAATAAAACCAATTGGGGTTCGTGTTGCCCAATATTTCCTTTCAAAATTAATAAAGTCATTGTAAGTGAATATTTTTACATCTTTTGGTAATTGTGCTTGTAAATTGGCTATGACTTTCTTTGGATTTATGTCTGGCTTGAGGCAGACAACCCCAACATCAATAATTTCTGAGGGACGACTATTAGGAAAGATACGTAAAAAAGTGGTATCACTGACAATTAGGTTGCCATCTACACCAAATGATGGTCCTAATTTAAATAGGCCACCCACTCTAACTTGATATCCCCGTAAAGAATCAAAGGGGAAGATTTCAATGACTTGTTCTCTATTCTCTTCCTCGAACTTTTTGGCAACGTTACCAAATTCTGGACGAGAGTTTTTATCGAACAGAACTACATCAGGTACTTTTAATTTATCAGTATTAGCTTCAACATCCGGTAACTTCATTACCGGCTTACCTGGTTCAAAACCAATTACATAAATAGAATATTTCTCTCCATTCTCTGGATTTTTGAACTTAGCAAATCCTAAATACATCGGAGAGACAGACTCTACACCTTCAAAGCCTAGTGTTTGATATAAACGACTACGAAAAAAACTTTGAATGGCAGTTAAGGACTTATATTGAGAACTAACTAAAAATAAATCTCCCCTTAAGCTTCGGTGTACTTGGGTAGCACTGGAATAGAGCGCATCTTGAAACCCAAGTTGCATAAACATTAAAATTACAATAAAACCAATACCTGCTACAGCTACTAAAGAACGAATTTTGTTTCTAGCTAACTGTAACAATCCCAAGGGAGTTTTAAACAGCATAATTACAACCTCTGGGGATTGATTGAAAAATGTGAAATGGAATAGGGAGTAAGAAGAATATTCTAAATTTTGATAGCTACATCAACTTGCAAGTTAGTTAGTCTGGCAACTTTTTGACTATCTTCTAGATTATCAATACGTATTTTTACTTTGATAATTCTCCTATCCGTGTCTGCCCCAGGATTAATACTTAAGATACTTTGCTTATCAACCAATAAACCAATATCTTCCACAGTTCCTTGTAACTGTCTATTAAAAGCCGTACTACTAATAATTGCTTTTTGTCCAATACGAACATTTTCAATATCTGTTTGATATACCTCTGCAATTACGTACATCTGAGATGTTTTGCCAATTTCTACAATCCCAGATGTGGCAACAACTTCCCCAGTTTTTGCATGAACTTTTAAAACCTTTCCATCTATAGGAGAAATTACATGGGTTAAATTCCATTCTGCTGTTGCTTGCATCACTGCAGTCATGGCGCTTTTGAGTTCAGCTTCTACTAAATTAACATCTACCATCCGTACTTCTTTAATACTATTAAGTCTAGCTTTTGACTCTTTCAATTGATTTTGAATACTATTACAAGTATTATCTAGATTTGCTTTAGCCTGTTTAAGTTTTTGTTGTAAGGTCTCTAGTTGCAATTTTTTTGAGTCTGTAATGGAAGCTGCTATGGCTCCATCTATATATAACTTTTTATATCTATCATTTTCAGTTTTAGCATGTTTAACTTGAGCTTCTAGACGTGTAATAATCGTGTTTTGAGTGATAATTTCTCCTTGTAATTGTTGTTTTAAACGCTCAATAATTGTTTGTTGGGCATTTATATCTCCTGATTTTGCACCTGCTTTAACTTGTAGTAATTTTGCTTTTGCTACTTTCAAATTGTCTTTTGATTGTTGCAATGCAGCAGCAGCTTTAGTATATCCTTGCAACCATGCAACTACCTGTCCTGCCTTTACCTTATCTCCTTCATTTACCAGTAATCTTTCTACCCGTACCCCACTTAAGGAACTAGGTGCAGAAAGTTGAGTAATTTCACCCTCTGGAACTAGATTTCCCAAAGCAGTAATAGCAACCCTTGCTCCTCTGGTAGATTGATTTTTAAGTAACTGACTTTTCTCCGGGAATTTTACTGCTCGATTAGTAGTATTTGATCTGAGTTTAGAATAACTGTAAAAAGAAACTAGTCCAACTATTACAGTAATGGAAGTGACTACAATAATATGCCATTGAATTGATGATGGAAATAATTGTCGTTTTCTATCTATTGCCATATTTTGATTCCAATTCTATTATGGTTGCTATGTTTAATAAAGTAATAGAGTAGGGATGTATTTTGAGAAACTTTAGTAAGTAAATCAGATTAAATATATAAAATCATCTAACTTATATTTACCTTCTTTTTAGTCATAAATTTCCTGTTTTTTTTAGGACAATAGCGATAATATTTTGTCTTTTGCTTTGTATTTATTATATATGCTAGAAAGTATCTATCATCTAGTTTTATGGTCTGTTTAAATAGAGCTATCTAGCTCTATTTAAACAGACCATAAAGTATTGATGAACTAATGATATTATTTGCAAGGTAAAAGCTTATGGTCTAATTTGTATTAGATTTTTGTTTATTTGTTTGTATTCTATTACCTTTACTAATCTCATTTTCTAAGGCTTATGTTTAAATGATTTATAAGGGTATAAGATACTTTAGCTTAACAAGCAAATCAGTTTGATATTGGTGCTTTATTAGTCCCATATTTCTTTGTTTTAATCACTTTAAACCCTAATATAATTGATCTTTTCAACAATGAATGTTTCTTCAGTTACAAGAGGAAATATAGTTTGTTGAAATGATTCAGGTAGTGGAGTATTGATAATAGTGAAATGCATAATGGTACTTCACTGGTATAAAAAAGCATTAACCTTTAAAATTAAATAGTAAAATATGAAAATATTTGTTAATAGCATAACTAGTATCAATCATAATTAAATAGATAACAAGCATAGAGCAGCTAATAATAAGATTGATAAGGCTTTAACAATAAAATAGATCAGCTTAAAGTGAAGATGAACTTAGGGACTTGAAATTATGACTATTAACATAATGAGATGACAATCTAAATAATAGGTTATTGAGGAGAAATATGAATCAGGTTGATTTAGGTAAGTATATTTAAGTTATTAAACTTAAAAATTGCGCAATTTTTTTTGATAAAAGTAATTCAGAGATCAACTAATACCAACTAAACAACAGTAAACAAACAGTTAGCAGAAAGGTTGATTGAAACAAGTTTAATGTCTAAAGGAACCAAAGCACACTTATATGTGAAGGATATATTACAAAGTGAGAATAGTAAAGTGGTCATAAGAAACAGTAAAATCACAAGATATTGAAACCAGATGTTACGCTTTTTTGAGAATGATAAATATAGTGTTATATGCAATTAAAAAATAAACAATCTGAAATCGAAAATTATTCATTATATATTTGCTCTGTCAATAATACACTGATACATATTGTATGAGTAGTCTTAAAATGTAGGAGAACAAGTCTTACCCATATCAACATGTATATATACCCAACACTCTGAGGAGTTAAAAAGTTAAAATAATTGTATAAATTTTACTCTATCTTATTAAGTTAATAATACTTTCATAAGTATTTATGATCGATTATAGACTAAAATTACAAGTCTATATAATAATTACTGATATTTTGATACCTATGATGAGTCATTAAAAATCCCATATATGTTTTCTCTTTATTGACTATTTTATATCAAGAAATAGATTAACTCTCCATCCTAAATAACTCATCAAAATGTTAGGTAAATTCTGTTTACCCTAGTAACATATGGAAATTTTCAAAATAATATTCTTTTGAAGAGAATATTACGAAATTTAATCATTTTTGAGGCTGTATTAGAATTTTAACTTAGAGGTAAATATTTCATTGGCTCATAAGTTGAAAATGTTGGGAAGAGAACAAGCTATAACATTCTTTAATTTCTTCTCATAATTATGAGATCCAAGAACAATTGTATTTTTCATAATGTTCCAGAACATAACTGGATAATTAAGCATTACTAGCTTTTTTGCAACTGATAACAGTATAGACTTATTTGAATAATAATTCATTTTCTTTGAAACTCTACTATATTAATAGTCAAACTAATATGCATATTCCCCTATTAATTTGTCAAGCTTAAATAAAATTATCATATATCATTAGCTTAAGCTTAATCAAAGATTAAGCAGAAAAAAGTTTACGAAAAACTAGTAGCAGATTTTTGCAGCAAAAATCTGCTACAAAAAAAATATCAAATTTGTATCCTGCTTAAAGAATGATAAATCTGTTATTTAACATACAAAAAATGTTCTCATAAATAAACTTTATCATGCAATATTTCATAGTTTTTACTAGGTTTGCACAAATTATTAATTATAGTCTCTCATCACTGATATAGTTTTATAAACCTACATTTAAGAGTTGATTTCCATCGATGAAATATATCAAGTACAAAATTCCTCAAATTGACCTCATTTTTACTCTAATCAAGTATTTATATAGGCTGGCAAAATTATAGAAGCATGTGATAATATATGCAATTTCGTATTCTACCTCTGTCAGAATCTGACTAATTTTTTAGAAAAAGTGAATATTTACATTCTTAATAAGAATAGTATTACTTGATTTTAGCTGTGTTATAAAATAACAATTTTAGCTATGATTCTAAATCAATCTCATTCATTTATAAGTCTCAGCAGTCATTAGCGCAAAATTCTTATGTCTTGAGGCTATAATCTTGCCTTATTTTATAATAAATATAAGTAAATTAGATTTGTTTTTAATCAACTTAGGTTTGAAGCTAAAATTTGATGTTCCTATTTATTTATAAGACTTAAAAAATAATTAAATCATGATTTATTATCTAATTATAGATCCTTCTATTAGAGAATATTTATTATTAGTAATAATATTTTTCGGTTTTAAACTTAGAGTATATTATTATCTTTTATCAACTTCGAAAAATAATTTATTGAAATCTGAGCATAGTTTTTACACATAAATTTAGGTGTTTGTTAGCCTATAATAGTGTAATTATATACATATTCTGTGTGAATAGTCTATCATTAATTAGTTAAATTAAGCATAAAAATGAACCTGAGATTTTAGTGATTTCCACATACATTTTAAAGTGCCTCTGATCAATTAGCAATATATTGTGGAATAAGTAAATTTTATTATCAAAATAATTGAAGGTTTTGTCAATAATTTAATACCTAATTACAAGAATTGTTAAACTTTGTACAATAACAGAAGGTAATAAGTATTAGAACTAGATAGGTTGATATAAATTTTAGTTTAATTAAAACTTATTCCCCAATACATCTATCAATTAACTATATAAGAATATTATTTCAAATAATTTATATCAAAAGCCATATAATGATTACATTTTTTGATGTTAGTTTTCAGTACATATTTTGTTCTTAATTTTGAGTATGACTAGTTTTTGACTAATTCAGTATTTACTAGTTACAACTTCACCAATTATACATATAATATATGTACATTAAAAAAATGTAAAACTGATCATAATTTTGTCTTGTATACTGTATTACCTCAGGTAATATAATCGCTAATATTAATCTTTTTATATTAGCGATTATAAAAATCTAGGGTTAAATATTGCTATTAATTAAATTACTGTTGAAATATAATTATGTATTAATTTGGCAATATTTATTTTGCATTTTAGATTTTTCTCTATTGTCTTATAAATCTTCTTAATAAGTTACTTTTAACCTATTAGTAGTACAATCCATATTCAGTAGACATATACTTGTGTTAATATCTACATTATTAAATAGAATTACTTGGTAAAACTTATCTGAAAATTCAAAATCAATAAGAGCAATATTCACTATATTAGTGATATTCATCTGTGAATATACAAATTAATTTTTTGCTGATAGTTAATTATGCCTAAAATAACCATAAACCAAATTCACGTTGATGCCAATCGTCGTCCGATAAAGAATGAAAAAGTAACCCAATTAAAGGAATCAATTAAAGCTAACGGTTTATTGAATCCTATTACTATAGATAAACAATTGAATTTAATTGCTGGACTGCATCGCCTTACAGCCTATAAGCAATTAGGAATAAAGAAAATTGAATGCCATATTGTTGATTATCAAAGTAATGAACAAGCTCGATTGGCAGAGATTGATGAAAATTTGATCCGCAATGAGTTAGAAGCCTTAGAAAGAGCAGAACTATGGCTGGAGAGGGATATATTACTAACACATATGGGCCTGAAAGCTAAGTCAGGGGATAATCAATATACTCTGGGAGGTAGTGAAACTATTTCACCACCAGTCAAAACAAACTTGGAATTTGCTCAAGAAATTGGATATTCCAAACGTACCCTCCAACATGGTAAACAAATTGCCAAGGATATTGCTCCAGAAGTAAAGCAGATAATTAAGGGAACTGCAATCGCTAATAGTCCCACAAAACTCTTGCAGGTAGCCAGGGCTGCTAGTTCAGTGAAAACTATTTTGGGAGAAGCACAGAAGTCTCTAAAAGCTGCCCAGGAATCTGGGGAAACCACTGAAATAGAAAAACAAAGGCAAATCCTAGAACAGGCTGAAGCAAAGCGAAAAGAATTACAACTAATTACCTTACAGAATATCCTGGTATCCCAGGACGCTAAGTTAAAAATTGCACCAGCATCTATTTCAGTAAAAGAGTCTGGATCGATTAGAGAATGGATATTAGGGAGACATCAAGTATATAGTGGGGATACTACTAGTAGCGAATTTATCAACCTATTATTACAAGATGCATCATTAGCAATCGCTACTTTATCATCTACATGGAATCACGATTACTTGATAGGAAAAGCCAAAGTTGTAGCTGTTTTACGCTCTCAGGGCTATATTTACCAATTTTGTCGCCAGCAACAGATGAATTTTCAGTATGAATTTGTGCTTGGAAGTATTTATGTGGGGATATTTGCCCAACAATCTATTCCCCAACCACCTATACCAATTCAAGTGGAAGGAGTAGAGGGAATTATTAATTATTTATTACACTTGTATACTAGCCCCAATGATTTGGTAGTGGCTCCCTTTATGGGACAGGGTGAAATTCTGGTAACTTGTGAAAGAATGGGACGTATATGCCTTGTTGGTGATAGAAATCGGGAATTTGTTCATCGTGGTTTAATGCGTTGGCAAAACCTTACTGGCATGCAACCTCAGTTGGTTAGAGGTTAAAAAAGAATATAATATTTAGCTAACGAATCTAACCAACAATAACTTTAAGAAAAGTATTTTACACAATATCCATCTAGTCTTCATTGCCTATTAGCTTTTCATATCTACAATCTAAACTTACTCGCCTTTGTAGAAAATATCAGGTTTTTATGAAAAAGATATGGTACTGGAAAAACACACTCCATGTATTAATTATCTCTGTGTCTTAGTTGACAATAAAATATTTTTCATGTTATTAGGCTAACCTTTATATAGAGACGAACATATTAAATCACAGTATTTTTTTATAGAAGCTAGCGTTTATTGATACTAGTTCTTAAAATGTACTTATAAAAGTGATAAATATTTTCTTGAGAAATGAATAATATCTAACTCTTTTTTAAATTGCATATATGTTAGTTATTTATTAATAAACTTTATAGCTAGATCGGCAATAAACTATATTATTGAGTCGATTAAACATGTGTAAATTTAATACTAAATTGCAATTCATATGGTTTATTTTTACAGCTTTTTCCCTGTTTACTCAATTTGATAAGCTCGGAGAAAATATATTTTTTCTGTAACAAATCTGTCAACATTCTTTCACCATATTTCTTAAACTATATTATCTTGGACTTTGTAATTTGCTATGGCTTTTATAAAGATACAGAACTTTGTTATTAATACTAACTACGTTGCTGCTATAAGGCTAGATGGTCAAACCAGTTCTGGAGAAAAAAGAATTTATGTTCTCATAGCTACTCCTAAATCTATAAAAGTTCCCTGGGAATTTACATCTGAGCATGTTAATAATTCAGAATGGATTGAGTTTACAGGTCAAGCTGCTAATGTTCTTAGAGACTATTTTTCAAGTTACAACAATGTTATTGACTTGATGCCACAGTATCAGGAATCAAGCATTTCATAATCTAATACCTAAATTTTATAAAGTAAAAATTCGATGTTGAATAGCTGTTGGATAAAGACTATAAGGTAAAAACAAAGATAATATTTGGTATCAACTTAAGGTAGAAAATATGTTTTTTAAATCAAATTACTTCCTGAGATTAGCACTAAATTATCCTGATAAAAGCAAGTAGTTTATCCTATTTAGCTTTGATTTTATCCAAGTAGGCTTTTGGCTTATTGGTTAGGATATAAATGATACTGTAGTTCAAATTACTGAGGGATTCAATAGATAGTATTAGAACTAATTAATTGTGATTTTTCTACACTGTAATTGAGAAATAAGTAAGCTAAAACACAATGAAATATTTGGATCATACCTCCACTTAGTTTTGCCACAATATCATAAACTTCAAGATGAATGTTTAAAGCAAGTTGAAATGATTGATATTCAATCATTTCAAAACTTTATGTTAACTATCAACTATCAACAAATATTGTTCCTATGTCTGCTTCTTGGGTTGATACTGCCTTATTACAATTAGAAGGGCAGATTAATAATTGCGAACAGGCGGTAGTTAAGTTTATAGAGGAAAAGAAAATGAGGTCGGAAACATCTGTGTTAAATAATATAGGTCGTAAACTGCATCATACTCCCATTGCAATTATTGGGATGGCATCCATATTTCCTGAAGCAAGAAATATACAAGAATATTGGCAAAATATTGTTAATAAAATAGATTGCATTACTGATGTTCCAACTTCCCATTGGAATATTGATGATTACTACGATCCTAATCCCAGAACTCTAGAAGATAAAACTTATTGTAAACGGGGTGGATTCATTCCTAATGTGGATTTTAACCCAGTGGAATTTGGTATACCCCCTAATATATTAGAAGTTACTGATGTTTCCCAATTACTCAGTTTGGTAGTTGCAAAAGAGGCTATGACCAATGCTGGTTATGGGTTAGAACGTCAGTTTAATCGTGAAAATGTGGGGGTAGTTTTAGGTTCGGCAGCTCTTAAATTAGGAATTGCTCTCTCGTCTAGATTACAGTATCCTATTTGGAAAAAAGTCTTGAAAAATAGTGGCTTATCTGATGAGGATACAGAAAAAATCATTGAGAAAATCAAAAGTGCCTATGTAAAGTGGGACGAGAATTCTTTCCCTGGAATGTTATCCAATGTGATTGCGGGAAGGATTGCTAACCGTATGAATTTGGGGGGTATAAATTGCACTGTAGATGCAGCTTGTGCTAGTTCCCTAGCTGCCTTAAAGATGTCAATTGCGGAATTAGTTGATCATCGTTGCGATATGATGATCACAGGTGGTGTTGACACCGATAATTCTATTACTGCTTATATTAGTTTCAGTAAAACCCCTGCAGTTTCTCCAGGGGAAAGAGTTAAGCCTTTTGATGCTGAATCAGATGGCATGATGCTTGGTGAAGGTATAGGAATGGTGGTGCTTAAACGCCTAGAAGATGCAGAACGGGATAGGGATAATATATATGCTGTTATCAAGGGCATTGGTACCTCCAGTGATGGAAAGTTTAAGAGTATTTATGCTCCTCGCAAGGAAGGGCAAGTTGCAGCATTACGTCGTGCTTACAATGATGCAGGTTTTGCACCCGAAACTGTTACCTTAATTGAGGCACACGGGACGGGAACTATGGCAGGAGACCCCACAGAATTTGCGTCCCTACGAGACTTTTTTGGAGAAACTGATGCAAAACGGCAACATATTGCCTTGGGGACAGTAAAATCCCAAATTGGACATACAAAAGCAGCTGCTGGAGTAGCCAGTTTAATTAAAACCGCTTTGGCACTACATCATAAGATATTACCACCCACCCTCAATGTTAAAAATCCTAATCCCAAACTCAACCTTAAGGATTCTTCCTTCTACTTAAATACCGAAACTAGACCATGGATTAGAGCAGAGGGGCAACCCCCTAGAAGAGCAGGTGTAAGTTCCTTCGGATTTGGTGGAACTAATTACCATGTAGTGTTAGAAGAATATCAAAAAGAACACGAGCAGGCTTACCGTCTAAACCACTCTGGATTTGAGGTCTTGCTGTATGCAGATAGCCCCTCTAAGTTGTTAGAGAAGTGTGAAGAAACACTAAATCAGTTGCAATCGGAACAAAGAGAGAAGTACTATCTTAGTCTGATTGAGAATTGTAAGTATTTAGAAATTCCTCCAACTAATGCAAGAGTAGGATTTGTTGCTGATTCTCTAACTCAAGTTAGTAAGTTTTTGGCAATGAGTATAGATTTGTTGAAAAATAAGTCTGCTGAAGAATCTTGGGAACATCCCCAAGGGATTTTCTACCGTGCAACAGGAATGAATTTAGATGGTAAGGTAGTAGCTTTATTCTCCGGCCAAGGTAGCCAATACCTGGAAATGGGTAAGGAAATTGTGATGAACTTTCCACAAATGCGGCAAATGTATAGTTACATGGATGGTCTGTTGCTGCAAGAGAAATTAAAGCCATTATCCGAAGTTGTATTTCCCAATCCGGTATTCACTGAGATGGAAAGAAATAGTCAAGCTGCTGCACTACAAAGGACAGAATATGCACAACCTGCCATTGGTCTGTTGAGTTCTGGGCTGTATAAAATTCTTAAACAAGCCGGATTTAAAGCCGATTTTGTTGCTGGACACAGTTTTGGGGAATTAACAGCATTATGGGCCGCAGAAGTACTAACTGATGAAGATTATTGCTTCCTAGTAAAGTCTCGTGGACAGGCTATGGCAGCTCCTCAATATCCCAACTATGATACTGGTACCATGTTGGCAGTAAAGTCAGAGTTAGAGATAATAGAGGCTATACTAAAGCAATTTCCTAAGGTTGCAATAGCTAATCTTAATTCCCCCACGCAAGTAGTGTTAGCAGGACCTACAGCAGATATCCATAAGCTAAAGGACTTGTTACGTCAACAAGGTAGCAATGCAGTATTGCTACCTGTAGCAGCAGCATTCCATACTCCTCTGATTGCTTTTGCCGAGAAGTCATTTGCCATTGCTATTAAGGATGTGGAGTTCCAAATTCCCAAAGTACCTGTATATACGAATGTGACGGCGAAGGAATATCCACAAACTTCATCAGAGATTCAGAAAATTTTGGAAACTCATATTTCCAACCCTGTCTTGTTTAAACAGGAAATTGAAAATATCTATGATGCAGGTGGTTATTGTTTCATTGAATTTGGTCCCCGTAAGATTCTCACTAACTTAGTGAAAGATATCTTGGGTGAGCGTCCTCATTTGGCGATTGCTCTAAATCCAAGTGCTCAGAAAAATAGTGATCACTTATTACGCCAAGCTGTACTACAATTGCGAGTAGTTGGTTTATGTCTGCAAAACCTTGATCCTTATTATATACCTAAGCCACTTCCAGAAACGGAAACCAAAAAGGGTTTAAAGTTCCAGTTAAATGGTATGAACTATGTGTCTGATAAAACCAAGCAAGGGTTTGCACAGGCATTGCAAAATATTGATCAGGTAGATCACATACAAAGTACTAAGGGTAGCAATTATACTCAGACAGTTAGAAAAAATAGCAATGGTAGACTGAACATGGAAATCCTAAAACCAGATTTAGAACTAAAAGAAATAGTTCCAATGGGTGAAGTTAGTTCAAGTTCAATAGGTTTCCAGACAAATGGTTCTGTAAAAGTGGAAGGTAAAAAATCTGCACCTATTTTATCTTCTGAAGAAAAATTAGGAAAGGTCGAATTGAGTGCAAAGGCTAATAATATTCAAGAGAAAAGTAAAGCTAATATTACAAGTTATGATTCGGAAATAACTTCATCATCCCAGATCCCAACTTCGGTTTCCCATGCTTCTCTTCTCCCCAATTCTCAGTCAGACATGCAGAATCAACATAAAATCAATAATTATCAAAGCATTTTATCTAGTTTAGAGTACGTCCTGACTGAATTTCAGCAAAATCAAAGTGATAATTTAGAAATTCATAGTAATTATCTCAATCATCAGGTAGAGTATACCCGCAGCTTTTTCAAACTAATGCAGCAAAAAAATTCCTTGTTTGCGCATAGTGCTTCTAGCAAAGAAATGACTCAATTGAAATGTAAGATGATTGAGAGTTTAAATAAAAGCATACAGCAATTCCACTCTCAGCAGGGTGATACTTTGAGGGTTCATGAGCAATATTTGCAACAGCAGGTGGAATACACCAAAAACTTTTTCCAACTAATGCAAAAGGAGTATTCCCATTTGATAGGTGCGGAAGCAGTTGAACTAGTAGAGAAAAACTCTGCCATCTCCGAGAAACTAAACCCGATTGTAAACACTTGTCCGTCAAATTCACCAGAACTTCAAATTAACCCTGTTGAATCTACCAGCCAATTATCTATTAAAACTGAGAAAAAAGAGAATTTGGTCACTGCTAATTCTCAATCATGGGAAATTCAGGATTCATCTGCAGTGAATAATAGTACTAATGTCGCTGTAGAAGCTGTGCAAACACCAACATCATTTGTAGCAGAAGAAGCTATAGAAACCTTACACAAAAAGGCTATAACAGATATTAATACTGCTATAAATAAAGATGTGACTGAAAGTGTAATAGCAGATTTGAGCAACTTATCTGAAAGCCTGTTAGTGATTACAAGTGAGAAAACAGGTTATCCAGTAGAAATGTTAGAACTGGATATGGATATGGAGGCAGATTTAGGGATTGATTCCATCAAACGTGTAGAAATCATGGGTGCATTGCAGGAAATGTACCCAGAACTGCCACAACCCGATAATGTGGAAGAGTTGGGTGAATTGCGTACTATTGCTCAAATTGTTGATTACCTGAAATCCTTAGTAGCTAAATCTGCTTCTGAGCACCTAGTATCTTCAACTCTAGAAGTTCCTCTTAGAAATGAAACTGAAGTATTAGTTGGAACTGCTACTGTCCAAAAAGATATTGTTGACTTCACAGAAGAAAATTTAGTGGTTGATGAGGGAATAACTGAACCAGCAGCCATATCAGTAGTAGATTTGAGCAATTTATCCAAAAATCTATTGGCTATTACTAGCGAAAAAACAGGTTATCCAGTAGAAATGTTAGAACTGGATATGGATATGGAGGCAGATTTAGGGATTGATTCCATCAAACGTGTAGAAATCATGGGTGCATTGCAGGAAATGTACCCAGAACTGCCACAACCCGATAATGTGGAAGAGTTGGGTGAATTGCGTACTATTGCTCAAATTGTTGATTACCTCCAGCAACTAGCAACTGAGAAAAAAAAAGTCTCAACCTACACAATTTCCTAGTAAGTTAAGAGAGTTAAAACACAATGTCAAACGACTTCCCTGTAGATTACAAACTCTTCCTGAACCAGATTTTCTGGACATAACATTACCAGAAGGATATATCGCTATCATTACCGATGATGGTTCTCCTACGACATATGAACTTGCCAATAAATTAATAAAATGTCATTGGAAAGTAATAGTTTTAAGTTTTCCCCCTTCCTTGATTTCCCAACAATCTAATCTACCTTTGGGAGTCAGCCGCTTTATCTTAGAGGACTTAAGCGAAGCACACCTGCAGCAGCAACTAAATGTAATTACAACTAATTATGGACCTGTGGGAGCATTCATACATCTACATCCTATATTCATCAGCTATAACCACAATCCGGTTGCGTACTTTCCCGAGGAAAAAGCAATAGTGAAACAGATATTTTTAATGGCAAAACATTTGAAAAAGTTCCTTAATCAAGCTGCAAATATTAATGGACGTAGCTATTTCTGTACCATAGCTAGATTAGATGGAGCCTTTGGATTAGAACAGAAAATCAACTTTGGAGCTATTGGAGCAGGATTATTCGGTTTAAGCAAGAGTATGACTTGGGAATGGCCAAGAGTCTTCTGTCGAGCTATAGATATTAGTCCCGATATTAATGCGGAGGATACAGCCAGTTACATTTTTGCGGAATTACATGACCCTAACCGTTATCTCACTGAAGTAGCCTATGGTCCTCAAGGAAGGTTAACTCTAATAGCCTAATTACTAGGTTAAAGGAGCAAAATAGTAAGGGAGTAACAAGAATATAGTGTTTTCCCTATGCTTTCTGCTCCCTATTCGCTAATCTTATCTGTTTTTTTCTGCATCCTGATGCTATTTATACATGTCATATCCTACCAGCATCGCATACACTGGTCGTGTGATAGACCAGGGCAGACAAGCTCCTATTAGTGGAGCTAGAGTCTATTTGAAATTAGACGATACCACTGTTTTTAGTTATACAGACATAGAGGGAATTTACCAACTAGTAATTTATTCTAGATATACTGCTATACAGCAAGGTGAATTAAGCATAACAGCTAAGGGTTATATAAATTACAGGTCATCTATCAAACTATCTCTCCAACAAAAAGAGCTAGGAGATATTTGTTTGGCAGAATTAAATACTGATATCAATAGCAGTTACTTATTTCCCGTTTTAATTGGAGCCACAATTGCCCTAATTATTATTACCATGATTATACTTAATTCTACGCCAAAAAAAGTTCCTGAATACCCTCGTAATAGGTATTCTGTCTACATTGTGAAAATTTGATTTACTCCCACATTAGAGACATTATTGGACTCATATATTTGTATACTTACTCACCGGATCCACTTCACATAATTTGATTTAAACAAATAGGAGAATTATGTCTGTAAACGTAGAAATCAAGCCGGAATCAGTTTTTGTTGTAAGTGGTGGTGCTAAAGGAATTACCGCTAAATGCATAGTTAACTTAGCACAAAAATACCCTTGTAGATTTATTATTTTGGGACGTTCTGAATTAATCAATAATGAACCAGAATTTGCGAAAGAGTGCTTTGATGAACCCTCTTTAAAAAAGCGGATTATGGACTATCTAATTAGTAGGTCCGAAAAACCTACACCAATAAGGTTACAAGATCTCTATAAACAAATTGTTGGAAATAGAGAAATTAAACAAACTTTATCAGATGTTCGGGCAACTGGTAGCAAAGTTGCTTACTTAAATGTTGATGTTACAGATACCCTGGATTTACATCAAAAAATTAGTGTTTGTGTTGAGAGAATGGGTAAAGTAACAGGCATTATCCATGGTGCGGGAAACTTAGCTGATAAACTGATTGAAAAGAAAACAGAACATGATTTTGAGAAAGTTTATAATGCTAAAGTCAAAGGATTAGAAAACCTTTTATCATGTGTTAATTCAAGTGAGCTAGAATATTTAGTTTTATTCTCATCCGTCAGCGGCTTTTATGGTAACATAGGACAGTCAGACTATGCAATCGCAAATGAAATTCTTAACAAATCAGCTCATTTAGTTAAGCAAAAATACCCTAGTTGTCATGTAGTAGCAATTAACTGGGGTGCTTGGGATAGTGGAATGGTAACACCACAATTAAAAAAGGAGTTTACTAAACGGGGAATTGATATTATTCCTATAAAAGTTGGGACACAAATGTTAGTAAATGAATTACAAGCACAGCATAATGATACAACCCAGTTGATAATTGGTAGTCCCACTATTCCCCCATCTGCATTTATAGGAACAGAATTAAAGAAATATACTATTCGCCGTCAACTAAAACTATCAGCAAATCCATTTCTACATGATCATGTAATTGCAGGTAATCCTGTTCTTCCTGCTACTTGCGCTGTATCTTGGATATCTGATACCTGTGAGAAAATTTATCCTGGACATAAAGCTTTTAGTTGTAGGGAATTTAAAGTCCTCAAAGGCATTACATTCAATGAAACTTTAGCAAGTGAATATTTCTTAGACTTGCAAGAGATAGCTAAAAGTGCAGACAAACATGAAGTAAAATTTCAAGGTAAAATTTGGAGTAAAAACCCCCAAGGTAAACCCATTTATCATTTTAGCGCTAACATCATATTACTTAGGGATATACCCCCTGCACCTATATACCAAAGATTAAATTTAAGTCTAGATAATATAATTACCCTAACAGGTAAAGATTTCTATCAAAAAGGGGTATCTTCACTATTCCATGGCCCTTCCTTTCAGCAAATAAAAAGAGTGATCAATATTGACCAAACAAAAATTACTACAGAATGCTTTTGGCAAGAAATTAGTAAACAGCAACAAGGACAATTTCCTGCTTATTGGATTAATGGGTTCACAACAGATTTAAGTACTCACGGGTTATGGCTATGGTTATCTTATTTTCACCAACAAATTTGTCTTCCTGGAGGACTATCCCGATATGAGCAGTTTGAGCAAATACCTGATCATACAAACTTCTATGTCTCTTGTGAAATTACCAGTAAAACTGTTACAGGAGTATCTGCAGATTTCTATATTCATGATGAGAAAGGAAAATTATACTCTCAAATTTTAGGGGCAAAAGGTATTATATTTCCTGCTAAACTTATGGCAATGAAACAGGAATAAAAGAGATTATACAAGGAATAAACTAATTTTGATCTGTAAAATTATTTGTTATAAACCACTTTTTCGACGTTTATAACTGAGTTTATAACTGAGATACATTAAAAAATATACGAACAAAATAATGGAAAAAATAGCAATTATTGGATTTTCCTGCTTATTTCCTGATGCCAATAATCCCCAGGAGTTTTGGCAAAATCTCATTAATAATAAAGATTCCATATCCTCAATTACTCTTCAACAGATGGGGATGGAACCGAGCATGTTCTATAACCATAAAAAACGCACCCCTGATAAAATCTACTCTCTTAAAGGTGCATTTATTCGCAACTTTGAATTTAATGCCAACGGATATAATCTCCCCCCGTTATTCCTAGAACAATTAGATGACACCTTCAAATGGTCACTTTATAGTGCAAAACAAGCTCTACAACATAGTGGTTATTTAGAAAAGCCCAAAACTCTAAAAAAACAGGGGTTATTTTAGGTAACCTCTCCCTACCTACAAAGTTATCTAATAGAATATTTACATCTCTTTATCAAGAAGTCCTTAACCCTGCAATTCAAGAATTAATACAACAACCAGACTTTAATGTAACCCAATTATCCCCAACCTCTCTCTATAACGCAATGATATCCGGATTACCTACGGCTATTATTGCTCAAGCTTTATCTCTATCTAACATACATTTTTGCATTGATGCTGCCTGCTCTTCACCCCAATATGCAACTAAGTTAGCATCTCACTATTTGTGGGCGCATAAAGCAGACTTAATGCTGGCTGGAGGTATTAGTTGTGCCGATCCTTTATTCCTACGGATGCTATTTTCTGGTATACAAGGCTACCCTGAAAACAATGATATTAGTCGTCCCCTAGATAAAACTTCCAGAGGAATGTTGACTGCTGAAGGTACGGGAATGGTAGTCTTGAAGAGATATAGTGATGCATTACGAGATGGTGATCGCATTTATGCAACTATCTGTGGTAATGGTCTATCCAATGACGGGAAAGGTAAACATTTACTTAGTCCTAATGTAAAGGGACAAACCTTGGCATTTCAACGTGCTTATAAAGAGGCTGGTATTAGTCCTAGGGAAATTGATTATATGGAGTGCCACGCTACGGGTACTCTATTAGGGGATGCCACCGAACTTAACTCTATTGAGTCTTTTTTCGGACAATATCAAGCCAAACCATTAGTAGGTTCGGTAAAATCCAATATAGGGCATTTATTAACCTCGGCAGGTGCAGCAAGTCTAATTAAGGTGTTGTTGAGTATGAATGAGGGTATGATCCCTGCAACAATAAATGTTAATCAACCCCAAGGCGATGAAAATCATGTGATTTCTCCCCAAAGGGTTGTTACTAATAATACTCATTGGGAAAACCCGATAAAACGTGCAGCTATTAGTGCTTTTGGTCTAGGTGGAACAAATGCCCATATGATTTTAGAACAAGGTAATCTTGACAAGTCAGTAACTCCTTCAGAACCAATGAAACCTGTTAGGGTTGCAATTGTAGGGATGGATGCCCTTTTTGGAGAATGTGATGGTTTAGATGCTTTTGAGCGTACTATTTACGAAGGAAGGCAGCATTTTATACCTTTACCTTCTCAGAGATGGCATGGTATAGAAACTCAAGCTGAATTGTTAAAAAAGTATGGTTTAAAAGATGGTAAAGCACCCGATGGGGCTTACATTAAAGAGTTTACCATTGACACCGTTTCTAGTAAGATTCCTCCCAATGAATTAGATAAGCTCAACCAACAACAACTATTAATGTTAAAGGTGGCAGAAAGAGCTTTAATAGATGCAGATATTAAACCTGGTAGTAATGTAGCGGTAGTGATTGCTGCAGAGACTGAGTTATCTGTACATCAGTTACAGCAAAGATGGAATAGTGATTGGCAAGTTAGGGAAGGTTTGGTTGCTGGGGAGATAACCCTCCCAACAGATAAAATAGATCTACTGTTAAACATAGTAAAGGATAGTATTCACAACCCCATAGATAGCAGCGAGTATGTAAGTTATATTGCCAATATTATGGCGAGTCGTATTTCTTCCTTATGGGATTTTACTGCTCCTGTATTTACCATGACAACTGATGAAAATTCAACTTTCCAAGTACTGGAAGTTGCACAGCACCTACTTACTACAGGAGAAGCTGATGCGGTACTAGTTGGTGCAGTAGATTTGGCGGGTGGTGTGGAAAATGTTCTATTACATAACCAGTTTGCCCCCATTAACCAAGGGGTAAATACACTAGGTTATGATGAAAAATCTGATGGTTGGGTAGTTGGTGAGGGTGCAGGTGCAGTGGTATTAAAAAGCCATGAGACTGTGAAACAAGGAAAAGATAAGATTTATGCAGTTATTGATACCATTAACTTTACACAACAGGAAGATAATCTAGGAACTCCAAATGCAAGTTGTATTCATGAGGTTTGTCAACAAGCATTATTAAATGCCGGAGTAAATAATACAGATATTAACTATTTGGAAGTAGTAGGAAGTGGTACCCCGCAAAAAGATGAGGTAGAAATTGATGGTTTAATTCAAGCTTATGCTAATGGTAGCAGCAATTTAACTTGTGCAATTGGTAGTGTTAAAGCAAATATAGGACATACCCATGTAGCCTCTGGTATTGCCAGTTTAATTAAAACTGCCCTCTGTTTATATCATCATTATATCCCGGTAACTCCGAAGTGGACGGGAGTCAAAAATCAGACGCAGTGGCATGGTAGTCCTTTCTATGTCGCCACAGAATCTCGGCCTTGGTTCCTGGAGAAACAAGCAGGTAAAAGAATGGCAGCTATCAATGGTATAGGTGCTAATGGCAGTTATGCTCATATAATTTTGTCAGAAGAAGAGGCAAGTATAAAACAGGGGGTGGAGAGAAAAAGAGGAGTCGAGAAAAAGAAAAGAGAAAGTAATAAGTTTTTACAACAGACTCCTTTCTATTTATTCCCTTTTGTTGCTAATAGCACCGCAGATATATCTAATAAATTAGATACATTAGCTGCCACCGTAAATGATGGGACTTCCCTGGTAAATGCTTCAAACCAAGCCTTGATTAAGTATCAACAATCCCCCATAGGACAATATACACTTGTAATCTTGGCGCACAATCAGGAAGAACTAATCAGGGAAATAAATTCAGCATATAAGGGTATGCTAATAGCCTTAGAAACCCATAAAGATTGGCAAACTCCCCTAGGTAGTTACTTCACTGGTAATCCTCTAGGGGTAATCGGCGAAGTTGCCTATGTTTACCCTGCCGCCATCAACTCCTACCTTGGTATTGCCCGTAACTTATTTCGTCTCTTTCCCCACATTTATGATGATGTGGCTATTGCCGAACTCCAAGACTTAGTTGCAGACATCTCCCAAAAAGTCTTTCCCCGGAGTCTTAACAAACTTTCCTTCCAACAACTGGAAAATTTGGAAAGACAATTCCTCAATGATCCTCTGGCAATATTTGATGTAGATATACTATTCACCAGATTTATCACCCAAATTATGCGGGATGAATTTCAAATCAAACCCAAATTTGTCTTTGGTTATAGCTTAGGGGAAACCAGTATGATGACTGCGATGGAAGTGTGGGATAAGTTTACTCAAGGCGTTAACTCCTTACACCAATCTTCCCTATTTATCGATAGACTTGCCGGAGCAAAAAACGCCGTTCGTGAGTACTGGCACTTACTTTCCCACAACACCCCAGATAATAACATTTGGGCAAATTACGTCTTAGTTGCTGCACCATCTTACGTGCAAGAGTGCATAAAACACGAGAAAAAAGTTTTCCTTACTCAAATTAATACCTCTGAGGAAGTAGTCATAGCAGGTGAGCCAAAGGCTTGTGATCGCGTCATCAAAACAATTGGATGCAATGCTTTTAGGGCTCCATTCGACCATGTTATCCATTGTCCAGCAATGCGATCTGAATATGGTGAAATTACTAGAGTAAACACCATGCCAATTAAGCAAAAACTCCCAAATTCAATCTTTTACTCTGCTGCAGAATATTATCCCATTACCTTAGGAAGCAAAACTATAGCCAGTAGCATAGCTACTGGGCTCTGTCAACAACTAGATTTCCCCCGTCTAGTAAATAAATTGTATGCTGATGGGGCTAGAATCTTTATTGAAACTGGTGCAGGCAATGTGTGTTCTCGATGGATAGATAAGAACTTAAATGACCGCCCTCATCTTGCCGTATCTTTGAACCGTCGGGGATTAGATGACCATGCTGGTTTAATCAAAGCCCTAGCTAAACTTATTAGCCATCAAGTAGATATAGACTTATCTCCCTTAATTGCTTCGAAATTACCAATAAATAACAAAGCAAAAACAACTCAAAGAAAAGTCATCTTGGGCGGAGATAGTTTCACTGACAAAATTGTCACAAAAGAGAATAAAAAAATTTTTCACGGTATTGCTAACAAGGCTATTTGTTCTCCTCAGACAAAATTCATTGCTCCCCAGCAAGAAGGAAAACATGGAATTGACATAAAGGCTATTCCTAAGGCATCAAAGATACCATCAGTTACCCCACAAATCGTCAAGACTGTTAATAAAAAAAATCCACAGCCGGCACCTTCAATGTCAACCATAGCAATATTCAATACTAAACTTACTGATAAACAACTACACAAAAATAATGGTTTTTTTCACAAAACCCATAAAAACTTTCTCAAATCTAGACAGGAATTTAGCCAGCAAATGAGTCAAATTATTCAATTACAAATCGTCTGTGCTGAAAAACTTCTGGAAGAATTGAAAAGTGAAAAGTAGAAAAGATAGTTCTACATTCTCTCCTATTTTTTGTGCTCCCACATAAAACAACTCAGATAAGGAAATCAACCGTGAGCATAGCAAATGTCCTATTAGACAACGGGCTTCGCCTTACTTCATACCATCATACCAACCAAACTTGGAAAGGCTCCTTAGAAAAAATCTGCTTTACACCAGAAGCCATAAAAAAAACCCTACTTACTCTTCATAAACCATGCTATGTAGTTAGAACGAACGATAAAATTGGCATTACCAACGACGGCTACATATCTCCAAGTGATGTCGCTGAAGTGAAAATTTTGATGGCAACTCCTCCAATTTTCCCCCAGCAACTAGGTGATTGTAATTTTCTCTCATTCCATGGTGTAAAGTGCGCATATGCAACCGGGGCTATGGCTAATGGGATTGCTTCCGCAGATATGATCATTGCTCTAGGTAAGGCTAAAATACTTGCTTCCTTTGGTGCAGGAGGATTACCAATCCAAAAAATTGAGGCAGCTATTCAACACATCCAAAAGGAATTACCCCAAGGACCATATGCCTTCAATTTAATTCATAGTCCCCATGAGCCATCTATGGAAAGGTGTGTGGTTGATCTATATCTAAAATATGGGGTTAAAACAATTGAAGCCTCGGCTTTTCTCGAAATTACCCCCAATATTGTTTATTATCGTGCTGTAGGACTTAGTCTTAACTCTGTCAATAAAATTGAAATAAACAACAAAATCATTGCTAAAATTTCGCGCCGAGAGGTTGCTACCCAATTTATGCAACCGGCCCCAGAAAAAATACTTCGGGGTTTGGTATCTCAGGGACTAATCACCGAATTACAAGCTAAACTTGCCAATAAAGTTCCCTTGGCTGATGATATTACCGTGGAAGCTGATTCTGGAGGACATACTGATAACCGACCCTTAGTATGCCTTCTCCCTTCCATAATTACCTTAAGGGATGAAATCCAAGCCAAATATAATTACACCTATCCCATTCGCGTGGGAGTTGCTGGAGGTATTGCTACCCCTGGGTCTGCTCTTGCTGCTTTTATGATGGGTGCAGCCTATGTAGTGACTGGTTCTGTGAATCAATCTTGTCTAGAGTCTGGAGCTAGCAAACATGCTAAGAGACTTCTAAGCCAAGCGGAAATGGCTGATGTAATGATGGCACCTGCCGCAGATATGTTTGAAATGGGTGTGAAATTACAAGTCCTTAAACGAGGAACAATGTTTGCTCTACGCGCACAAAAATTGTATGAGCTTTACCGTAATTATAAATCTATTGAAGAAATTCCCCATACGGAAAAACTGAAGCTAGAAAAACAAATTTTCCGTATGGCCTTAGATGAAGTTTGGGAAGTTACAGCAAATTATTTATCGCAAAGAAATCCTGACAAATTAGGTAAAGCACTTAATAATCCTAAATTGAAAATGGCATTAATTTTTCGTTGGTATTTGGGTTTATCCTCACGGTGGTCGAATACTGGAGAGAAAGGTAGAGAATTAGATTACCAAATTTGGTGTGGCCCAGCTATGGGTAGTTTTAATGACTGGGTAAGAGGTTCCTACCTAACTTCACCAGAAAATCGCCATGTAGTTGATATTGCCAACCATATAATGACAGGAGCCGCATTTTTATACCGGATTCAAAGTTTAAAAATGCAAGGACTACAAATTGCTGATCAATACAGCCACTATTACCCCATTAGTTCTACGTTAGAGGTGTAAAGATGATGGCTATAAAACAAGCCTATACCCATTCAGAAATTCAAGACTGGTTATGTTCTAATTTAGCATCAGCATTACAAGTAAAAATTGAAGAAATCGATATTCAACAACCTTTGGAAGAGTATGGCTTGGATTCGACCCAGGCAATGTTGTTGGTAACAAAAACCGAGAAAATATTGGGGTTTGAAATATCTCCTACACTGTTGTGGCATTATCCTAATATTGCCATGTTATCCCAACGTTTAGCAGAAGAGTCAGCAGAGATTAATGCAGGGATAATACATAATGGTCAAACCAAATCAATTATTCGAGAATCGACAGATCTAGATCTAAATGCAGAAATATTTCTAGAACCTACTATTGTCCCCCCTTCTCAATCCTCCCGATTTGCTGGAAAAGTCGATAATATCTTCTTAACAGGGGGAACAGGATTTTTAGGTGCTTTTATCATCTACGAATTGTTGCGGCAAACTAATGCAGACATCTACTGTTTGGTACGAGCAGATGATATTAATGCTGGAAAGCAAAAATTACAACTGAACTTAAAATCTTATGCATTGTGGGAAGAGAAATTTGAGTCGCGAATAATACCTGTATTAGGGGATTTATCCCTGCCCTACCTGGGAATTAGTCAAGAAGGCTTTGAGATGCTGGCAGCGAATATTGATACTATTTATCATAGTGGTGCTATGCTCAACTATGTTTATCCTTACTCTGCACTTAAAGCACCCAATGTCTTGGGAACTCAAGAGGTCCTAAGGATGGCAAGCCTATTCAAACTCAAAGCAGTACACTATATCTCTAGCGTTGCGGTGTTTGAGTCATCTGCATATGCTGGTAAAATTGTTAGGGAGAATGATGAATTCAAAAATTGGGAGGGCATATTTCTTGGTTATTCCCAAACCAAATGGGTGGCCGAAAAGCTTGTAAAATTGGCCGGTAGTCGTGGAATTCCTATTACTATTCATAGACCTCCTCTAATCGCAGGTGATAGTTGCACGGGTATGTGCAATACTAGTGATTTTATTAACTTATTTATAAAAGGTTGCATTCAAATGGGATGCTTCCCTGATGTGGATTATATATTAGATGCATCTCCAGTAGATTATGTTAGTAAGGCAATTGTTTATCTATCCCAGCAAGAAGAATTTATTGGTAAAGCTTCCCACTTACAACATCCTCAGCCTAAACCTCTCAGCCATCTGGTAGATTGGATTAATTCCATGGGTTTTCCAGTAGAGAAGATTCCTTACGAAGAATGGCAAGCAAGATTAATTAATAATCTATCTTCTCCTGACAATCCACTGTACACTTTACGCCCTTTCCTACTAGAAAGGTGGTCTGATGAGCAAATCACTATCCCTGATTTATACTTACAATCCAGAAGACCAAAAATAAGTTGTGAAGAGACATTAAATGCTCTCGCAGGTAGCGGGATTGTATGTCCTCCTTTGGATTCTGAATTGTTGATGACTTATTCTGCATTCTTGATTCAGAATGGTTTTTTAGGTGCAGCTTAATATTTTATTGTACTTTTACTATGATATGGGTAAAGTAACAAATACTTAGTGGTTTTATTTTAAAACTACTTAAGATATAACTTATTTTATCACATATTTGATTTCCATTTTGCTAACAGGTGAGATATACCCGGCTGTATTTTGAAAATAAATACAGCTTTTCGGTTTCAATTAACAGTATAAATTCACTATAAATAATGATGAATATATCAGCATTTTTTTTAATTATGCAGGCTGATTTTTGGGAAGGCTATTTGCATATTAATTTTCCATTATAAAAGTCTAACAAACCTTAATAAATGGAAAAATAAATAACATACTAAGAATATCTACTAGGTTTTAATAAGCAAACAAAATAAACAAAATCATGCAAGCCTCAGAATCCCGACTTTTACGATATTAAAAGTCGGGATTCTATACACAGAAATTAGACTAATTTAAGTCAATATCAACCCTCAACTGTTAATATTGCCAATATTTAATTTGCCAATCGAAACCATTCACTGCCATCGAAGCAACAAAATTATCACCTGGCTTGATTTCTATTAAATGCCAATTAGGACTATTGTTTAATTCTGCTGAGTCTTTCATCCCAATGTTAATCTCTATTTCCCTTAACTTGGATAAACCCACCCCAGTAGCTTTTAAGTAAGCTTCCTTACAAGTCCAATAACGGAAGAACATTTCTTGCTTTTGTTGTGGAGGGAGAGACTGAATTAAACTATATTCTGAAGGAGCAAAAAACTGCTTTGCAAGAGAAAGTAAGTCAGACATGGGGCGAATATACTCTAAATCTATACCTAAAGTACGATCGTAACTAACTACACATAATGCTAAACCCTGAGAATGAGATAAGTTAAAACTTAATTGCTTTTCACCATAAATATCTACTAACTTGGGTTTTCCCAATGGTTCATATTCAAACTGTACCTGATTAGATTCGATATCTAAATAATTAGCTAATATACTTCGTAAAAGGCCCCGGCCAGCAATAAAGCGATGTCTATGTAACTTTTGATAAAATCTATCTGCACGGGTAATTTCGTCTTCAGACAAGGTTCGACGTAAGTTTCGAAGTTCTGCTTCTGGCAAGTCGAGGTGAATTCGCCAAATGTGAACATCATCCGATAATAATGTCAAATCTGTTGGCACAGGTATCCATTTAGGATTAATAACAGTCATGATTTGGCTTGTTTTGTTGGCAAAAATATCGATTCTGGGTATCTGGATTGGAAGGGATATTTGGTAAGATAGATTTTCCTAAATCTACTTTATTTTTCCTCTCGTAATTATCCCTCCCAAAATATTTGTAAGGAATATGTTACAGTTGAAACTTTTTTTGAGGAAGGTAAATATTTTTTAATTTTTACTTGGATTACTAAGAAAAGAAAAGACCGCTATTTTTTTATCGATATTACTTTCTCACTGTTATTAGTATGTATATAACTGTGTGCAAAGAAACAAAAGGTAATATTTATATTAGTAAATCAATAATGTCTTGGACAAATAAAAAATAATTTTACCTTATAAGTATTATACAACTTTGTATTTTTTCTCTGGTAGTCTACTTGTCAGTATTTTTAAATTATTAAGACTATGCATAGTACTATTCAGGCTATAAGAAACAGAAAGATGATTGATTAGGATTTTGTTTTTTTAGATTCAAGATATTAGAGCAATGGAAAGACCAACATATTTTAGGAAATATTACAGATATAGAATAAGACTATCTAAATCCAAAAATAGGTGATTAAATGTCAGAATATATTGAACAGGGGTAAATGGTAAATATAGTTATTAATATTGGCACAGATAGTAAAATACTATCAAAATAACAAGAAAAATGTGCGCTAAAGGATAATCAATCATATAAAAATGAATCTATAAAAATAGAATTTCAGGCAATAATTAATTTATCCAAAATAGCTATATATTTTAATTACCTGTTCAAAATCTATTCAACAATTAGCTTTTCTGATAAAAATAGAAGTCATAATGCTTTATGGATAGGCTAATAAAAATTAGTAAAATATCAATAAATACTTGTATTATCTATTTGATATTTACATAACTAAGATAAAAGATCAGGATGGTTAAAAGTACATCTTCAAGGTAATAAATGGAAGTTGTTAATTTAATTTTCTGGCATAAATGATTGTGCCTAATTACTCTACAATAGGTAAGTTTATAATATAGAATTATTGTAGTACTTCAAGATATAATTAAAAATTAGCATTCAGAGAATTATCACTTCTTTATTCTTGCTTTTTATTTTTTTTCCAAGACCTTAACTCCTATTTTAAATAAATAATCCTTTCGATATAGTAGATATATAGACTTACTTCCATCATAATAGCTGCTAGAGCTATTTCCTAATATCTCTATTTTGAAGTCTAACTTCTATAATTACATTTATTTTTAAAATAATTATAAATAGCACTCATTAATGAGTGCTATTTATAATTATTACTTGTTATTATTATTTATCTACCAAATTCTTTAATAAAAGGCTAAGATTGTATGATTAGTTTAATTTAACTAATCTGTTGAAGTATAAATTGAATATGACCTAATAGGTATAAATCCAATAGTTCGGTATATTGGTTATGAAATCAAAAATACTTGTTTAGAAAGTTGAGATATCTCGATGCCAGTTGCAGCTAACTCAATTAAGTTTGGTACGGATGGTTGGCGTGGTGTAATAGCTGATGAGTTCACTTTTGAACGCTTGGCTGTAGTTGCACCAGTTGCTGCAAAAGTACTACTTAATACCTACGGAGAGCAAGTAGGCAACCGTAAAATTGTTGTCGGTTACGATCGCCGGTTTATGGCGGAAGACTTTGCTGCTAAAGTCTCTGAAGCTATTTCTGCAGCTGGGTTTGACGTCTTATTTAGCCAAACCTATGCCCCAACACCAGCCTTTAGTTGGGCTGCAAAACAAGAAAATGCTTTGGGGGCTTTGGTTATTACCGCTAGTCACAATCCAGGTAAATATTCTGGATTAAAAGTTAAGAGTGCCTTTGGTGGTTCAGTTCCTCCAGAAGTTACTCGGGAAATTGAAAGATCATTGAACGAAGAAATTCCTCAAGCGGAGGAGCCAGGCAAAATAGAATACTTTAATTCTTGGCATAATTATTGTGCAGAATTAGAGAGTAAGGTGGATATTGCCAAGATTCGTTCAGTTATTGCTTCTGGTAAGTTGACCCTGTTTGCAGATGTGATGCATGGTGCAGCCGCTGGTGGTTTGGAAAGACTTCTAGGAAAAGGAGTTAAAGAAATAAATAGTAATCGTGATCCAACTTTTGAAGGTGGTGCTCCAGAACCCCTGCCAAAGTATCTATCTTACTTTATCCAGACTATGAAGAATTATCAGCACGAGCAATCTACAGGGTTAACAGTGGGCTTGGTATTTGATGGGGATTGTGATCGTATTGCTGCTGTTGATGGAGATGCAAATTTTCTCAGTTCTCAAATATTAATCCCTATTTTAATTGATCACTTGACAAAAAGACGGAATTTTAGCGGGGAGGTAGTAAAAACTGTCAGCGGTTCTGACTTAATTCCCCGTGTTGCTGCATTAAATAATCTATCTGTATTTGAAACACCTGTGGGATACAAATATATTACCGATAGAATGTTAACCGCACAGGTGCTGTTGGGAGGTGAGGAATCAGGAGGAATTGGCTATGGAAACCATATTCCTGAAAGGGATGCATTATTATCAGCCTTATACATACTAGAAGCAGTTGTGGAGTCGGGTTTGAATTTGGGGGAATACTACCGCCAATTGCAGTTACAAACGGATTTTGTTTCCGCATATGATCGCATCGATTTACCCCTTGCAAGTATGGAAGTACGAGCCCGACTCTTAACGCAATTACAAACTTACCCATTAAACAACATTGCTGGTAAGCCAGTTATTGATTGTCAAATAATTGATGGTTATAAATTCCGTTTGCAAGATACAAGCTGGTTGATGATTCGCTTCAGTGGTACTGAACCTGTTTTACGGCTATACTGTGAAGCTCCTACCCTTGAGCAAGTACATGCAAACTTGGCTTGGGTAAAACAGTGGGCAGAGTAGAGACAGCCAAAAAGGATACGATCTGATAATGATTCAGCAGGATAGAGTTCATATTTAGCCCCACAAAAGGGGAGCAATACTAACCTCTCCTTTTGTGGGGCTAAATATGAACTTGTTTTGTGGGGCTAAATATGAACTTGTTGTCATAAAAAACATTGTAGAATTTGTTTTTTGAATATTCCGTAAAGGCAGTGATTAATTATGCCATGTAAACCCCTTCGTGCAGTTACTCAAATTTAAACTTGAACCCTTATCAATTTTAGAATTATACCCCCTTATTCTACATTCTTAATTTTTCTGCAGTATCCTTTCTTATTACCTAAGTTAGTGTATTGTCAGGGTTAGAATTTGAATACTTTAAAAGAACCATAATTTATATATCGCAACTTTTATGACAGTACTTGTTGTCGCTACTAGCAATTCAAGGAAATTCAAAGAAATACAAGCATATTTAGACGACCCCCGTTGGGAATTAATTCCGAAACCGCTAGGAATAGAGATAGAAGAAACAGGTAATACATTTATGGCAAATGCCCAGTTAAAAGCCTCTCAAGTGGCATTATCAATGGGAGAATGGGCAATTGCAGATGATTCTGGCTTAGTTGTAGATGCCCTCAATGGTCTACCAGGGATATATTCTGCTCGTTATGCCGAAACGGATAGCGCTCGTATTGAGCGTCTATTAGGAGAGTTAGAGAATCAAACCAATCGTCAAGCACAATTTGTTTGCACAATTGCGCTTGCTCGCCCAGATGGTGTAATTGCATTAAAATCAGAAGGGTTTTGTTCTGGAGAAATCCTCCACAGGCCTAGTGGTAAGGGTGGATTTGGCTACGACCCCATTTTTTACATTCCGGAAAAACTACTAACTTTTGCGGAAATGTCTCCTGAACTCAAAAGAGTTACAAGTCATCGGGGAAAGGCATTTACAGCTTTATTACCCCAATTGAATAAATTAAATGTCTATAATGAATCAAGACAATGAGGTAATATGAGTCAGGATGAATAATCTTATTATCCAGTATATAATTACATAGCCTCTATAATATTTTCCCCAGTACGTATTCTCACTACATTACTAACTGGGGATATAAAAATCCTGCCATCACCAATTTCACCGGTGCGTGCAGCAGCAATAATTTTTTCTACTACCATCTCTACTTGATTATCTTCTACTACTAGTTCTAATTTCAACTTTTGTAAAAACTCAATAGTATACTCAGAACCACGATACCTTTCTGTTTGTCCTTGTTGTCTACCAAATCCCCTAACCTCTGAAACATTCATACCAACAATACCAGCATTGACTAAAGCAATTTTGACTTCATCAAGCTTGAAAGGACGGATAATAGCTTCTACTTTTTTCATTTTTAACTCTTTGTTTCTACTAGTTTTGTCGATTTGTTTAAATAATTTCTCTGCCTGAAGTTTTTACTCTAATTTACCCAAAATTAATAACTTGCTTCTTCTTAAATGGCAAAAACTCTGGCTTTTTAGCAAAAAAATCCTCAGTATCATCAACTGCATTTATCACTATACTAATAGTGATAAATGCAGTTGACATTAAAACACCCTAACCACTTTCCCATAAAGGTTTCAGTATTGGCATTCGTATTGCCAAAAAATAGATGAATTATCGTTCAAACAGCAAGGTAATTACTCACAAGTATGTACTAAATATTACATCTGTGTTGATAATGAGATTTATACTAGCATCATGGGTATAGAACCAGCCAGTATTTTCCATCTAAGACTATAGTGGATAGACTAATACAGGAATTGTATGTTCTATTTTGAGTTCCATAAATCTCTTATCACAATAATTTCAAAGCCCCAAACTTTGGGTTGTTAATTATGGGATTGCCAGAACTCAAGTTATCATTATCAAAATGATTTATAAAGTAAATATCAAATATGTTATGTAAGTTTGGCTACAACTAGCCCAGTGAATTATCAATCATACTGAATAACAATGTAAATCATTCTGAACCCAACCTTATAAGACCTTGAGGAATATTTGTGAATTGCCTTTTCATTTTACTATTGGCCTAGTATAGTAGTGTGCATATTTTACGTTTTTATTATTGGCTAAATAATTTTTATAAACTATTAAAACTAAAAAATTTTGCTTATTTTTATATGTAACAGATAGTCAAAACTTTCCTGAGAGCAGTGCTTTTAGCAAAGTCACCCGCAGATTATAAGAGAAATGAGTATTTTCAATCCTTTGAAGAGAACAAAACACAGCCTAAGTATAACTTAATTCACTAATGAATCAGTAAATTTCACTAGTAACTCAGGGAAAGATAACTATACCGTAGTCAAATTCTATGGAGATTTAACTACAAGAGTAACTTTAATAGCTAAGATATCTAACTAGAAATTATTTATCTTTAGCATTGTTAATATAATATCGAGAAATATTTAGCCTTTTTGTAACTTGTTCACCATAAAAAACACCTAAGTAAAGCATAGAATAAAGGTTAATCACCCTTACCTACCTATGGTAAAACATATATATATCAAGACTCCTCTATTTTTATATATCTAACGATAGTTAATTTGGAATAGAGGTCTAACAATTATATATCCCGCGCTGAAACCTGCAATTACAATTAACAATACACAAAAAAACAAACGCCAATTACTAATAGTGTCATTTTTACTACTAGTTGAATAATGAGAAAACTTCTGATCCTCAACAGTTAATGGTTTTGAGGATAATACTGTTTTTCTGATTATAGGGGAAATAAAGTCAGAGGAATAGTCATATTCTTGGGGTTTAGCAGTAGGGATATTGTGTATTTTTTTGTTGGGGGTTTAGGAGATTTTTGGGTCGATGGTTTTTCTTGCCACTGTCTAGGAAAACTCTCTGGGTTATTTGAGCTTTTGTTTTGCTGATGAATATTAATCCGCTGTTGTAGTTGAAATCCCAACCGGATAACTTTATCTATTTCCTGTCGTAAAATCTTGTTCTCTTCAGTTATTTTATGATTTCTGATAATCAGGGCCTCTAATTTACCTTGAGTTGTTTGTAATTCTGCTACCAACTCTCGATAAATAGAGAGTGGGACAGAAGGAAAATAATGGTTATTGCTTGTCCTTGATGGCTGGCTATGTATGTTTTTTATAATAGTTCGCATTGCTATTATTCAGATATCTTTTTCATGTGTTGAGTCTTATTGCCAATATAAAAAGTCAGATTTCAGACTGGATCTACCAGAAAAGGATTGATATAATATCTTTCACTAATAATTTTCATCTAGTCAGAATATATCTCTATTATTTTTTGCCAGTCGATTTTAATTTAACTTTTTAGGCATCGAGTCTTCTCAATTTGTATTATAGTCATTATGATAATAACTTAGGGTTTAAGCTTAGATTTTACAACTACATTTACTTTTAGAACCCATTTGATGCTGCTATCAAATATATTCATACCTCATGTTTAATACTTAATTATGTGGAGATGCTACATCAGATTAGAGACATGTGAACAGTAATTTATTTTACTTTCTCCAGATACTTTGAGCCAGATATACATATGTTTCTTAATCATATTCTTCAAGTTTCAATGTAATTTGAATCGCAAAAGTTGGGAACTTTTTATATGTTTCGTTAGGTATTTGTTTTGAATAAGGGTATCATTTTATTATTAAAATAATTTGTTCCCGAAAATACCTGTATGATAGTTGCCTCCCTTATTTTTATCTAAAGTCGAGTAGTCAACCTTCAAAGGCTCTCCTATAAAATTCTGTCATTGGCCACATTAGTCAGTTTTGGTTTTATGCCCGCTGAATATTTAACATTATTTAGTAACTTATTATTCTCTTTGCATTTTCTGAAGACTATGCCAATTTGCTATATCTGGTATTTTTCGCTTCTTAATATTTCTTGACATTACATAATAGTTAGGGAAAAAGTTGACCTGTAGTATCTGATTTATTCACCAATATTAATCATTTTATTACACGGCCTTGAAGACAGACTGATTTACCTGTGATACTATTACTAATAAGTTTTTACTTTGTGTCAAATTTATTGCGATTTCAGTTGAGAGGGTATAAACCTTACTATAAAAAATACTTGTATTATCAATTTACCCGGTTTATAGTTCCTGGAGATGTGCTCTTTTAAACCAAATAATATTCAAACTCCAAAATTTGCCTTCTATTACTCTATCCTTAACTAGTATAGTTTTTGATACTAAACTCGGACTGATAATTTGAAAAGTTTTATCATACCCTCCAATAAGTAAATTTCTAGTCTATTTAGAATAGTCGCCTCATTAGTGAGAAATTTACTATAAAACTATTTAATCCTAGTAGCATAAATAAGTAGCTAATATTTCTATTTATATAGAATAATTAATATTTGTGGGTATTAGGTTACCGTGATTTGTGCAAACTCAATAATGATGTACTACTGGAAGAGTACCTTTGGCAGTTTACATGTAGTGTTTATTATATAGAATTTATTGAATTTATGAATTCAGTTATACTGGTATCCTGGGGCATCACAACCTATAAGTTAGTTTGTCCTACATAATCTACACTTGTCAACACTGGCTGTAAGTAAAACACCCGCTGCTTTACTTACATATTGATACTAGTTTTTGATTGATTTAAGGTATCAAGGAGTTATACCTTCCATACATATCATATAGGGGGGGTATTCGTAATCAATCCATCTTCCATATGGGTTATATAGTCGGCAAAAACTTTGATTCGAGGATCATGGGTGACTATTACTACGGTAGTCCCCCTTTGTTTTGCTAGTTCACATAATAGTTCGATAATAATTTGACCATTGTGAGAATCAAGAGCAGCCGTGGGTTCATCAGCCATAATGAGTTGGGGACTACCTGCCAGAGCGCGGGCAATGGCAATTCTTTGTTTTTGTCCTCCTGATAGGTTGCGAGGCAGGGTGTCTGCTTTAATAGCTAAACCAACCTTTGTTAATAAATCGAGGGATTCTTGCCGTGCTTTTCTACCTCTAATCCCTTTAAGACTTAAAGCAACTTCTATATTTTCTGCTGCAGTTAAAGCAGGGAAAAGATTAAAACCCTGAAATATGAACCCTACGTTTTCCAAGCGAAATTTTGATAAATTTCCACTTGACATTTTAGTAATATCTTGACCTAGTAAATGAACAACACCACTTGTAGGAGTTAATATTCCGGCTAAAATAGATAGCAAAGTAGTTTTGCCAGAACCTGACGGTCCCATTAATAGTTGAATTCCACCCAAAGGAACACTCAAGTCAATATCCTTCAGTGCCACAAAACTCGCAGAACCAGATTTGTACGTCATTTGAATATTACTGGCTGCAATGGCAAACTTTTTCACTGTAGTTAATTGATCATTAGAATAATAAGCTTTTCATCTGTAACTTTGAGAACTACCTGTAATTCTAACTTGAGAAGTAATGATTATATTTATTTATGTACTTTACTGTTTATTTACTTGATTTGAATATGTGGTTATGTTCTCGTAGGAATTTTGCCTTACACTACTGCGAAGAGAATTCCATGGGATAGATTATTGACATGTGGGAAGTTTGTAAGTAAGTAATTAGAGATCAGCTATGGCCTACAAATTGATATTTAAATTCAATTCAGTATTGCTTTTATAGCATATATTATGATGTTTTATTTTTGCCAAGAATGTTTAATCAAGCTGACTTTGCCTATAATTACTGATGATAAAAAATCATATCAATGATAACCGAAAAGTTATATATAAATAATAATAATCTTTATCTTGCCTATTTTTGATTTAACTTTTTAACATAAATTACATAACATTTAGATGGATTAAATAATTATTTTTGTGGAAATCCGACTAAGCTTTAAATACAATTGCCGGATCCACAAGATTCACTTTTTGGATAGCAAAAATGGCTGAGCTTAAACACATAAATAAAGTAATACCAAAAACCCCTACAGCTGTAATTGGTGTGATTAGTATAACTATGCCTTGTGTTGCTGATGTCCATGTTCCCAAGCCCCAGCAGGCCAATATTCCAGGAATATAGCCAATCCCAGCCATCCATAAAGCTTGTTCAAAGATAATACTATATATTACATAATTGGATGCTCCCATTGCTTTCAGGGTCCCAAACTCCCTAATATGATCAGAGACTGAAGAGTAAAGAATCTGACCCACAATCACAATGCCAACGATAATGCCCACGACTGCTCCTAAACCGAGTATAAATCCTATCCCTGTTCTTCTTTCCCAAAAATTGCGTATTTTTTCTATCATTTCTGTTCTGGTATAAATACTGGTTTGAGGTACTACTTTCTGTAATCTCTGTTTCAATTGTTTTAAGTCCTCACCCGGTTTTGCCTTAACCAAAACAAAAGAAATGGGAGTATTAAGTACAATAGGTTGGTGTTTAACTGTATTAGATTTCTTTAGCTGGTCTGTTATTGGAGTAGAATTAACTTTCTTGTATATATTAACGCATAGAAATTCTTCAGCTTCCCATTTGCAATTTACACTGGAGGTTATGCGAGAGTTAATCAAGGCATTAGCAGTTTCGAGTGAGGAAAATACAAACGAGCCTGAAACTGCGGATTGAGAATCTTGAGTAATTCCAATTATTTTAGCGGATAATGAACCTAGTCTTGCATGGTCGCCAATTTTTTTAATATTCAAGGGCCTCAATTTACTTTGATCAACAATCAAAGTGTAAGGTTCTTTTAGGTCTTTTACGGAGCCCTCAATGACTTTACCAGGAAATAGTAATTCCTTAGCAGGATTAAATCCAAAGACCTTGACTACTGTTATTTCACTAGCAGAAACCAGCCATCTTGCAGAACCAATAATCAGAGCATCTGTTTTTTCTACACCCTTTACTTCACTAGCTTTGACCACATTTTCAAACAAAATTGGTTCAGTTAACTCTAGATGTACCATGCGTCGGGAAGTAATCCAAATATCTGCTGGGGAATCTGTAACTAATGAAATTGTAGAATGAATTACCCCCTGAAATATGCCCGTCTGAATTGTTACCAGACTGACTGCAAACATGATACCTGCTTGGGCAACCAAAAAACGGGGAATATCTTCTAAAAGATTTTTACGAGCAATAGACACCATTCAAACCAGTTGGGAATTATAAACACTTAGATTAGGTTACACATAGTACAAGTTTCCTAAGAGAAGGAAATAAGTAATAGCCACTTACCATATATTCTATGTATAGAGTATCAAAACTTCTAGCTTTATGCCCTATTATTAAGTGGTAACCATTAAACTTTGACAAGAAAATATTACAACCAAAGATGAGGATATTTTCTTTAAATTGTTAGCTGTTTTAAGTCAGGGGTCTG
Organism: Richelia intracellularis HH01; assembly: GCF_000350105.1. Taxonomy (GTDB): domain Bacteria; phylum Cyanobacteriota; class Cyanobacteriia; order Cyanobacteriales; family Nostocaceae; genus Richelia; species Richelia intracellularis. Next base: position 162,480 of record NZ_CAIY01000027.1, on the reverse strand, counting down.
AAAACAGAAAATATAGTCTATAGGCAATAGTGTCTTTGGTATACATTGGTTAGTATATTAACATTTATACATTTTCAGGAAGTTTGCATAAAGCATGGTGTTGATTTTCTATATCCATTGAATGAATTATTAACTTTTGACTTTATTAATTTTGATTTTAATCATCCTAGTTTAAAAAAGTTAGTATCCTAATTCTATTAAGAATTAGTCTTAGTGAAGAGCAAATGAAAAATTTAGTACTACCAACACTTACTAGTATAGGTAAAATCAGAAAAGCCAGTTTTGTCCGTAGAACTAGGAAAGTAAGCTTTTTTCAGGAAAAATTTTTGTATTCACTACTCTATGCTTATCAGGGAACTGAACTGGGGAAAAAGTATGGACTGGGGGATATTAAAAATATTGATCAGTTCCGCCAGAGGTTACCAGTACAATCCTACAGGAATTATGAAACCTACATTGAGAAAATAGCTAAAGGGGAGCCTAACATTCTCACACCAGATCCAGTGGTATATCTCAATCTTACCAGTGGTTCTACAGGAAAGCAGAAATTAATTCCCGTTACTAAGCGATCACGTCAAGTTCTCAATCATACAAATCAAGTGGGTATTGGCTTTATCACAGAAGCAGCACACAAATGCAATTTACCCATAGGTAAATTGCTACTTACAAGTTCAGTAAAGCTGATTGGTAGTAGCAGTGGAGGTATTCCATTTGGTCACATCAGTGCAGGTGATTTGCGCTTAAATAAAATGCTCTACCAACAACTCTTTGCCCATCCCTACGAAACCCTACTACCAATAGAGCCAAGAACTCGTTACTATGTGTGTCTGCTGTTTGCCTTAAGAAATTGCAATATGCGTATAATTGGGGCAAATTTTCCCATATTAGGCTTACAATTGGCTAATTATCTTAACTCTCATGCAGAAGAGTTAATTCACAACTTGAAAACTGGAAAGATTGCACCATGGCTACAATTAGAACCAAATTTAAGGGTAAAGCTACAACGACAATTTTCTCCATTACCCCAACGAGCAATGCGATTAGAACAGATCCTAAAAAGTGAAGGGAAACTGACACCCCAGTTAGCATGGCCGAACCTTTCTTTTATAATTACGGCCCGTGGTGGCACTTCCAATTTTTATTTTGAACGTTTTCCTGACTACTTTGGTGATATACCAATATTTGGTGGTATTTATGCATCATCAGAAGCTACGTTCGGCATTTATCATGAATTTAATAATGACGGCGTAATTTTAGCAATTGATAGCGGATTTTTTGAATTTATTCCCCCAGAACAATGGAATATAGAAGATCCCAAAACTCTATTGCCTCAAGAACTTCAGGTTGGTCAACATTACCGAATTTTGGTAACCAACTATAGTGGTCTATACCGCTATGATATTGGCGATGTGATAGAAGTTGTTGGTTTTTTTAATCAAACACCATTAATTAGTTTCCGCCACCGGGTAGGAGGCTTATTATCTTCTACTACTGAAAAAACTAGTGAATTTCATGCCATCCAAGTAATGCAACAATTACAGAAGGAATTTAATTTACCCCTGGAAAATTTTTGCATCACCCTCTCAGAGCATGAATTACCAGCCCATTATTTGTTAAATATTGAGCTAATTCCTGGTTCTGAAATTAGGGACCCAGAAAGATTTTTAGCTGAGTTTGATAATAAGCTGCAGCAAGCAAATATATCCTATCAAGACAAAAGAAAAAATAATATCGTACCACCTCCTAGACTGCGTATCGTCGCACATGGTAGTTTTGCTAAAATACGACAAAGATCTCTCAAGAGAGGTATTTCTGATTCGCAGTTCAAATTCGCTCATGTTAGTGAAGATAGGAAAATGTTGAGTGGAATTCTTATACAACAAGAAGTAAGATTACCTGGGGATTGCCAGTTCACAACTTAAAATAATCATTAATAAATAGCTTGCCTAAATTTATATGGGATTGTGTAAATGCTATCTAAAGATAGTGATTTATTAACAAAAAAGTATTTACCGAATCAGTTAGATAAAAGCTATTCACAATTTATCAACAAATATGATTTATTTATATTAATTAGGACTATTTGATGGCTGAACTGGAATTCATGTGGGGAATCATAACTATATGATACTGGATGGCCTTTTCCAAAATTTTTTGAATAAAAATATGTATTTGGGTAAATTTAGCTCGAAGAATACACCAATTTTACTTTGTACAGTGCTAAATAGACATAAACCAAATATCTGGGTATAAAATTATCCTACAACGACTCCCCAAAAAATATCTCATTTGTACTATAGTTGGTGGTTCGTGTCTTCATTTCTTCATTTATAGTTTATATCTATTAATAACAATTAGACTCTGTTTCATACCATAAATATTAAATGTATATTTTCCTTCCGTTCCTTATAGATTGAAAGTAATCATGAATACAAAAAATCATTTTTATTCATGATTGGTAAGATAGAGTAAATTACTCGGGTGAAAGGGCAATTTGTCAATCTAAAAAACTTAGTATATGAGATTTTATCAAGAGTTTTATGCATCTGATAGGTTTTATTATTTATTTAGCAAATCTATTGGCATTGTCTCAACTCAAAGAATAATTAGCTACAATAGGGTGGTTTAGAAATTAAGCCAGATGAAGAAATGATAAGAGTTAAGTGGGCATTGAACTAAGAGTAAATGATACAAGCAATAACTAAGTCAAACTAGAAAGTCTTGTGTCAATACCAATTACTGCTCATAAAAAACAAGTACCCTATATTTTGACGCAGTTTCTTGTACAAGGAAGAGATAAACCCTGATTATGGAATCTGCTATACGAATTATTTATCGCTTCGTGTTAAGTCGGATTTTAGGTAACATTTAGTCTAATGATAATTTTTATTTTATGTCAATGTTGGCTAAGCTATGATTTAATGCATGAATTAGTTACAGGCTGTAGAATACAGAACCTAAGTTGGACTATCTTGAAGAACTAATTAATCCTTTGGATAAGTTCGAGTAAATCATAACTGACATACTTGACCTTCCTAAGTAGAACCTCCAAACAGTATGAAAATTTAGAATTTAGTCAATCACATCATGTAATTTTCAACATGCTCCTGTCACATTGAAACCCTATATTAGGTTACATATAGTTTATGAAATCAGGCTACTTAGTTATATAGGTATTAAAATAATTACATTTGCTGGGTTGTGGGAGTTCAATTTATTGATATCCTGAAACCAGTATAAAATTACGGGTTTTTAGTTTAAGATCTTATATATTTCCTAAATGTTTCAACTTTTAGCAGTATAGAAAACATTGTATGTAAGTAATATAGTAATCAACACAGGGCTAGAATAGACTAGTTCACAATCATAAAACTATTACCTATTCCCCCCCTGATAAGATATATTTTCCTAATGAAAGGTTTACTAAATTCAATCATCAAAAATCTTGAAGGTTATGCAATTAAAAGCTCTTGGCTAGAAAAATTAGTCAGCAGATACTCCTTAGTGGGAGACTCAGTTTTTTTTGAAAATGAGCAATTTCCTTGGGCTGAAGATTTAGAAGCAAACTGGATTGTAATTCGCAAGGAATTAGAAGAAGTACTGCAAAATGTGGACGATTTACCTAACTTCCAGGATATTGTCAAGAGACAATCTCGTATTGCCAAGGATAATCTCTGGAAAACATACTTCTTCTATGCCTTTGGTTTCAAGGTTAAAAAGAATTGTGATTACTGTCCTAAAACCACTAAACTTCTGGAAAAAATACCGGGAATGAAGGTAGCATTTTTCTCCATCCTTGCTCCTGGGAAGCATATTCCCGAACATAGGGGGAAACACAAGGGTATCATCCGCTATCATTTAGGACTAATAGTTCCCAAGCCAAAAGTTAATTGTTGGATTCGGATTGCAGATCAAGTAGCTTATTGGGAAGAAGGGAAAAGTTTGATTTTCGATGATACCTTCTACCATGAAGTTGTGAACGATACTGATGGTTATCGCGTGGTGCTATTTTTAGATGTTGCCCGACCTTTAGGATTTCCAATATCTATGGTCAACTGGCTTGTCAATAGATTAATTGCTGCATCACCCATGATTCAGGAAGCACAGAAGAATCACGAACATTGGGAAAGGAAAATAGCAAATAGGATTGAAAAAGAAGCAGGGGAAAATCTTAAGTAAAAACTTTATGAATCACTCCTCCCCGCATGGGTTACTGTTAGTTATTCAGTAATATTGATTCAACCCTTTTATACTTACAAGAGGAAAGTATCTCAGGCAGTATATTTAGCTACTGGGGTAGGTATTATGGGGAAGCTTTTTTGCCCATACTGGGTATTTGTGATAGACCTTAAATTTTTCCAGATACTAATTGAAACTTGCTAGCCTTATCTTGACATCTTACAATAAGAATATTGCTGGTAATTAAAAATTACATTATATTAACTTCATAAGAAACATAATAGAATGACAAAAAACTCTTTTAACAATAAGAGCTTCCTATAATCACAGCTTCCAGCTTAGTAGTCTGATATTTTTATTTCTCTAAGACTTATAAAATTATAGATTACCATTGCACTTTTATCAATTAGCCATTGTAGTTTGACTGGCTTGACTTTATTTTTACCTATATGCTCATTCTTTTCATAAATATTCACCAAGTCAAAGTCAGTAGTATTAATGACCTAAATTCTTAATTATTATTATCACCTAACTAAATCTCAGGAGATTATCTTATTTAGAAATATATGATATTAACCATATCTCCTTAGTTTTATTTGTAGTAAATATTTTTCTAGTTATTGATAATATAAGGATTGGTAGGTACACTTTGAATGAAAGTAAAAAACAATTAAATATACCAGAAAATAACAGAAATAATATTTTTATATGAATATTATTTGGGTTTATATTTTTCGACCAAATTACTTGTTTTAGAAGTTGGTAATACTCCTAATCTCATAAATTTATTATGTTGGCAAAGTTACTGCAAGCACTGATGAGACTATTAGTCTCATCAGTGCTTGCAGTAACTAAATTCAAAAGAACACATTGAGTTGAGCCTCTTCATATTTTACTTCTATTATTCTCGCTTACTTAATAATCAATTCGAAGTTCACTTTAGGAAAAATTCTCACAGTAACTATAATCGCAAATTCGTGAGGTTATTTTACATAGTTATCCGATTTAGAAAGAAACCTGTATAAAATTTTTTTGGTCGATATGCACCCACAATCGAAGGTAAAGTAGCAGCATTTATAGTCGATGCTTCTCTTAGTAGTATTTATATATATAAAGTTTAGATATATATTTTAACTAGCTTTCTAACTGCATAACAGAATAAAACCTATTGTGACTGCTAACATAGCTATTATTCGCAAGCACGAGGTTTATTTCTACAATCATAGCCCATTTAAATTCTGAAATTGCCATTGGTCAAATTAGTCTGTTAACAATTTTTATAAGGAGCTGTTTACTTATTCGAAGGTTTAAGGATCTTTACACTATAGAAATATATTTATATTTGGCCAAGTAATTATTTTTTGAATATCACTAATCGATGGATTACTACCTTATCAATGAAATATAATTAGGTTTTATCTACTATGCTGTATACTTCTGAGTATAAATATAAAAAACTCCAATAAGGCTCCTTTCATTTTTATTAAATAAGTCCCTCTTTAGTTTCGCAATATTTTCAACCACCTGCCTTATAAGATTTATTTACGCTGGCTTATGAGTCATGATGCATCAATGTTAAATAACACGTTGCGAATATCTCCAATAATTAACTTGCCACTTTACTTTATGATTTGTTACCTTCAGCTAATTAGTGGGTATTTGAGTTTTTCCATAAAAATACCCCTGAGTTTGACTGATTATTTACTCAAGTTTTGGGTTAGTCCTGCTGTCAATTTATTCAACCAACTACCAGCAGCAGTTTCCAGACTTACAGGCCAAAATTGTGTCGCAATGACTTGTTAAGGGTTTTAAAAATAAACTCGTTGAAAAATAAGTATTTTCTTTGTGGCTTTAGGGAAATCTATACTTTTATTATTGCTTTCATATGAGTAATACTAGATATAACTGATGAAGAATACATCATTATTATTAAAATGGGACCGCCAGAAGACTAATCACAGCTGTAAGTGTGCAGTTGCTCTAGGTAGTAATTTGGGCGACTCCCTAGGTATTTTGGAAGGAGCTTTAAGTCAATTGTCTCATATATCTGGAATCAGGGTAAAATCGCATTCTAGTTGGTATAAAACTAAAGCAGTTGGTCCTTCCCAACCAGATTACTTTAATGCATGTGCTCTATTAGAAGTGGAGATTGCACCACGATTATTATTAAAGAAACTATTGTTCGTTGAGAATCAATTTGGTCGGAAGCGCCAAGAGCATTGGGGACCCAGAACATTAGATTTAGATTTGTTGCTTTATGAAGATTTGATTTTAGATACTCCAACTCTGCAAATTCCCCATCCTCGGATGATTGATCGTTCTTTTGTTTTAGTACCTCTATCAGAAATAGCGCCAAATTGGATAGAACCAATCTCTGGATGTACGATTCAATACTTACTTCATGATGTTGAGTGTGGTGACGTACATCTTGTAAAAATGGTAAAAAATAAAGGTGAAGGTATATATAATCCCTACCAGTCAAAAAGGTAGAGATATTAGTCTCTCAATCCACAAATAGAAGTTAATGCTACCCTATACAGCTATTCTCATTATTCCTAGTGGTATTGGTGCATCTATTGGGGGTTATGCTGGTGATGCTATACCTGTTGCCAGAGTTTTGTCACAGGTTTGTGAGCGCTTAATAACCCATCCTAATGTTCTCAATGGAGCCTGCCTCTACTGGAATTTCCCCAATACTTTGTATGTTGAGGGTTACGGACTAGATAAATTTACAGCCGGTGATTGGGGTCTCTACCCAGTCCATCAAAACAAAATTGGTTTACTTTTAGACCAAGGTATCGAGTCGGAGTTACAGTTACGCCAACTGCAAGCTGCTGATGCTGCGAGAGGAACCTTGGGTTTGTCTTTGACCGATTATGTTATTACAGATGCTCCTTTAAATATAGAATTACGTATATCAGAATCAGGTATAAGCTGGGGGACAATTGGCAACCCTGATAGTTTATTACGGGGTGCAGAGGTATTAATAAAAAAAGCAGGTGCAACTGCAATTGCTGTTGTTACTAGGTTCCCCGATGAAATTGATAGTGAGGTAGATAAAAACTATCGACTGGGACAAGGAATAGATCCCATAGCTGGTGCAGAAGCGGTAATTAGTCATTTAGTTGTACGACATTTTCAAATACCATGTGCCCATGCACCCACGTTTTTACCCTTACCCTTAGAGAGAAATGTATCACCCCGTACAGCAGCAGAAGAATTAGGACACACTTTTCTACCCAGTGTACTCGTAGGATTAAGCCACGCTCCTCAATTCATAACCAGAAAATCTTTAAATAAAACTGGTACAATTGTTGACCATCTAAGCATTTGGGCAGAACAAATCAATTCAGTAGTTCTACCAGCTAGTGCATGTGGTAATAGTACTTTGTTAAACTTAAGTCAGAAGCAATGTCAAATAATCACAGTTGAAGAAAACCAAACGAAGATACAAGTTTACCCCCAACTCATAGGCATAGAACCAATCCAGGTTAGATCCTATTTGGAAGCTGTAGGTGTGATAGTGGCACATAAAGCAGGTATTGACCCTTTGACTCTTAACCCCACCATCTCCTCTTTACAGCCAATGGTTATTTAGTTACTAGTAATATAAGCTACCCCCATCCTAATGCCCGTGATTGAAAAACAAGAACCAGAAATTCCATATCTTAGCCGTATTCAAGTACTCGTTGCTATGGGTGTAACTGCCATTTTATTATGGGCAGTTGCCAAATTGTGGCTTCACATTGGTGGTATTCCCCTTATGTCTTGGCGTTGGTCTCCCCAAGATTTTTCTCTTGGTCTCGGCCTTGGGTTATGTATTACTGGCTTCAGCAGTTTAATTTATCAATATTGGTCTTCCTATCGTAGGAGTGCTAATTACTATCTAGAAGTTATTCTTAAACCATTGGTATTACCAGATTTAATTTGGTTAGGTTTATTACCAGGATTAAGTGAAGAATTATTATTTCGGGGTATTATGTTACCAGGATTAGGGATGAGCCACCTCGCCGTAATTTTGTCCAGTCTTTGCTTTGGCATATTACACCTAAGTAATTCCCAGCAATGGTCATATGTCATTTGGGCAACTATCATTGGATTATTGTTAGGGTATAGTGCAATTCTGAGTGGTAATCTGTTAGTACCAACTGTAGCTCATATATTTACTAACTTATTATCCAGTTATTTATGGAAGTTCAAGCAATTGTAGGATGAATCTTACTAAATGTATTTTTCTAGACTATAAGTTTGACTAGGCACTCAATAATAATTCTCTTCTTACCAGCTCAACACACAATATTTAACATGTGCTTATGGATAATGATAGTATTATCTTTGTTCTAATTTGGAAACTATTCATTCTTTAAATAAGATGTTAAGATATTGAATAGGTGTAATAATTATGTTAAATAGTAGTTCCCGAATTATGTAATACTTACTTTCTCAATTTGAAGAAGACTGTTTACTGCTTAAAATATCATAAGTATGAACTAACTTACTAACATTATTTCGATGCTCTGGAGAAATAATTGGTGATTCATGTTCTAGTTCTATAATTAATTTGCCAAAAATATTATTAGCTCTTTTATTAATGGAATTAATCAACAAGCTAGGCATGTTTAACTCTTGCTCAGGGCTCTTTTCATCAATTTCATTGTTACTATCTTCTTGTAATATTATTTTCAACACTTCTATTTCATTTGGTGGTAAATTTTGCAAAAGTAGATTCCATTCAGGAGGTAGTTCATCTACTATTTCCATATCATTAACTTCTTGTATTAGTTCAGCAAAAGGAAATAATTCCATTTCTGAATCTACCTGTTCATCTAGAGGTGTTTGGGCAACATTATCAAATTGTTGTAATAGTTCCCAAATCTCTTTTTGCAACTGGTCTCTCTCAGTTTGTAATATGGTGATCTGTTCTTGTAGTTGTCTAAATTCTGCTTTCTGCTGAGCAATTGTATCATCTAAGCTTGTTGAACTCATTTCTAAAATGTTTTTTGCTTCATCATTTACTTTTAGGATTTCATTTTTTTTGCTCTCTTGTAATTCTAATTCTTGTAGTTGTAACCTCATTTCATAAAGTTTTTCTTCTAGCTGCGGTCTGAGTCTATTTAGCAGGGTTAAATTATTTTCCAAATCCTGCTTTTGTTCTTGCAATTCATCAATTTGGGATTTTAGCTGCGTTATTTCAGCTTTTGCTAAATTACCGTTAATATCCAAACTGCGTTTTTCTTTATTCAACTCATCTAGATAGTTACTTGATTGATCTATATTCGCTTGTAAATTATTTACCTCTAATGTTAATTGATTAATCTGTCTTTCTATTGCTTTTTTCTCAACACCTAAACTACTAAATTCTCGCTGATTTTTTTCTATTTGATTTTTTAGTTTATTTGACTCCATTTGTAAAGAAGAAGAATAAGCTTCAAGTTGATTAATTTCTCCAATAATATGTTTCTTTAGCACCTCTAATTCCTTTACTCTTCGTTGAAGAAGGTCTATTTTCCCTTTCATCTCATAACGATTTTGTTTATGTTCTATAAACAGTAAGGTATAGGTAATAGTTATTGTTATAATTCCGGTGATCAATGCATCTCTAAAATCCCAGGTAAGCGCAAGGCTTAAACCAAAACTAACACCTAAAGCAATTATACCAAGAACAAATCGGTGACTGAGCATAGCTGATTGCATATTGCTTATTTTTGGGCTTGTAGTCATACTATAATAAATGACTTTCTCATACCATTATGTCTCCCATAGCTATTAATAAACTTCAGGTAAGATTCACCTATAAAATCCATATGAATTTATAATAGCTGAGATAAGACCAAGGCATTATATTGCTAATTATAATTTGATTTCAATGTATTGACTTTTCAAATATTTATCTTTTCCATATAGGGGGACTGTGAAAGCCTAGTATATTAGAGCTATTAATAAAAAATCAGTTTTCGAGGAAAATTTATATGAACATGATCACATTATGTTTATCATTGATAATCAACTTGCTATTATATCTTCAGAAGTATGAAACTGTTTTTTATAAACTTTCTCTGAGTTCCCCTTACTTAAAAATATTACCTCCTTTACTTGAACTAATTTTACGAGGTTCTTGCAAGTGTGCCTTAGTGTTTTACCAGAAAAATTAAATAGTGTATTGAAATTAACTTATAATAACCGTCTCAACACATAAAAATGCTCAGTAGATTGCCCTGTAATGTTTAGTCCACTTTATTAATAATTTAATATTCTTATACAAGAAATATTCTAGAATCACTTGTCGTTTATTTATCCAGCTACAAATTTTAGTGTAAACCTTAATGAAATAAAAGTCCAACCATACTTAAAATCCTACGTAGGATTTTAAGTATGGTTGGTTATGAAACAGCTATTTCTTAAGTTTCTTAAGCAAACTTTATATCATACTTGAAAAATATTCTGAGTTGTAAGGTAATATACCTGTTACTTACAGGTATTACTGAGAGTTACTAAGAGATTATTACAAGCCTTTCCGCTCACTTTGGTAATTGCTTATGTCAATTTCTAATTAGTTCAATGTTATCAAAATGTTTAGCATTTCACCTGTTTACTTATTAACTTCCTTCTTTATTAGTTTGATATATAAATTTTTCAGACTTATCCTCTATTTTAAATACCTTGAAGCATTGGTAATTACCTCTGTAAAAAATATCATATCTATTCACTAATTACCTATTAAAGTTAAAAATAGTGCTATACACTTATGAAACACAAACATACTAAAGTGCTTGATTTTTTACTATTATTACAATAATTAAGTCTATAGCCTATAACTTAGAATTACTAATGCTTAGAATAAAATAACACTTTCAATAAACAAATAATTCTTATCTGTTATATATAAACTATATAAAAATCCTTATAGAGCTCTAGGAGAAAAGTCTCTAAATAATCCTATTAACATTTTAGAGACTTTGGAACAATTAGTCATCAATATAAAATTAATCAGCAGAATTTTATCATAATTGTTATAACAGCTACATAAAGGAAAGGTTTGAATAGAGATCATAAATACTGGTAATTAAGGAGTGTATCAAATGTATATTGCCATTTTGGCAAGTATTACCTCAAAAAATCAGTTATTAGTAGATTTTACTAATCTGTAAATAAATACTAGATACTAGTATTTATTTACTTGATATAAATATTTATCAACATATGTAATATTTAATAGTTATAAAATCTATTATTTAGGATATAAACTATGTTATTTTTACTGTCGGCTCACAATGTTATTCATTATTTGCAAAAGGCCAAAATATGTCAAATGGAAGAGATAAATATACTTGCACATGATCTAACAAATACTGGTGAAAATAATAAGTTTTTAGTTACATTCTCTACTGGAGAACAGTTATTAATCAAACAGAAAAAATATAATATTGATGATAATAATACCCAAGATTTTTTCAATGAATGGTTAGTTTATCAACTTGTGCAAAAATTTCCAGTATTAGCAAATCTTAAAGTAATTGCACTATTGGCAACCTATTTTGACCAAGAAAACTCGATTTTAGTACGTAATTACTTAAGCGATTATCTGGAACTAGGTAATTTTTACCAGCAGCAGGATATATATCCAGAATCAATTGCTGCTGCTATTGGCAATGGCATAGCAGTCATCCATCAGAGTACTCTTGAATTTCGCGAATATAGAGACTTTATGGCTAATGCCCCCCAAGGACAATATCGATATCAGTTCCACAACCCAGCTCAGGGAATAGGAATTATGGGAACAGAAATCTTATCTTATATCCCTGATGATGCAATCAATTTTTACACTGTCTATCAGAGTCAGGAGAGCATTACAGCAGCAATTGCTGATTTGGCATATAATTGGCATCCATGTTGTTTAACTCACAATGGACTACGGCTAGAAAATATTATAGTGCACTCTCGTTGGCAACAATCAGATGATAGTCTAATCAAATTTATTGATTGGAAAGCAGCATCTTGGGGAGATCCAGTTGTTGACATAGGTTGTTTGATAGCTAGCTACTTAAATATTTGGTTGCAGAGTTTAATAACAGATAATAGTCTGGAAATAGAAGAATCATTAGCGTTGGCTTTAATTCCTTTAGAACTAATTAAACCTTCAATTATTGCCTTAATTAAGGCTTACCTCAAACAATTTCCAGCAATTATTAATTATCGACATGATTTTATCTATAGAGCCATACAATTTTCAGGCTTAGTTCTAATTAATCGCATGCAGGAAAAAATCTTTACTCATAAATATTGCAGTAGCCAGAACATGTGCGCATTAAAAATAGCAAATAATCTTCTAAGCATGCCACAAAACTCTATACAAACAATTTTAGGAGTGGAAATATCTGAATTGATTCCTGATATAGAAACGCCTCAAAATATACCATATGCACATAAGGGAAGAAATTTACTGCGTATTTACCATCCTACAGCCAAGTTAAAGGGCTGTTAACCGTTCATTAGCAAATATAGTTTAAGCTTATAACCTAACTAGTGATACTTTTCATAAATGTTAGAAAATACCGTAAATAAAAGTGACTATCTATCAGATATTATTGAAAATGTAAATATAGAATCTAAATTTTGTATTAATCACCACAACTATAATAAATTTACATTATCACCGAAAATAGTAGAAAGATTAAAAAATATTTCTCTAGAACTACAGCAAAAATACTTGCATATCTTACTAAAAAGATTTATTTATGGTATTTATTTTAGTGGCAGATTAAAAAGTATTTTATCACCAATTTCTAATGATAAAAAATACTTATTATCCCCAGATATAGAAAGTGAATCAATCATAGGGGTTGACTGGAAATTTTATAAACTATTAAATAGGTATAATCATGGAGTAGGCCATTTTGATCCTGATTGGCAAATAAGACGTTTAGAACCAGATGGAAGTATTGCTGTTGTTAAAAATGGTTTGCACTTACATATCGAACCAAATTGGTTAATAAAATCTACATGGAAATACCCCAAAGTGGATGATGCAATTATGGTCTGGATGAATAATAGCAGACTAGATAATGGATTTTATGTAGCGGTGAGTAATATTGGGTTAGAAAAATCACACCAGCCAGGCACCGGAATTATGGGTGGGGGAATATATTTTAACGTTAACTCAACTGGGGCAATTAATCTCATGGATAAATTTACCACAAATTTAAACAATGCTGGTGTTGGTTTTCGTTTTCAAGTTCCTTGTCACCCTGATAATTACCAATGTATGAATTCAGGAACTCTATATTTTGATGTCCGTGACTATAAAATAATTATTAACGTAGTTAGGGCAGCCTATCAAGAAAATAAGTGTCATTTTTACCCAGAAACCCCACTGTTTACTAAATATTTAGCACCAGGAATTGGTTTTGCAGAACAACCAATATCTAAAATCTCTCTACCGCGTAGCTTTGGCATGCAAGGTTGTCAAATTATGGCTAATGCATTGATCGATGCTTGGGAAAGAAGCAAAAAATCTAGTGTTAGTAAGTTGAGGATTATTCGCCAACATTTTGCTCATTTAGGTATTGATTTACAATTTCCCTATCTAAATCCATATTCTTGTGATATATATGATTTTTGAAATGTATGGAAGTCCAATATTACAATGATTTAAGGAGTAAGATACTATGCTGGTAAGAGTAAAATTGTCTGGTAAGTATCACAAGTAAAGATGTATCTCTTCAAATGGGTAGTAAAAAACATAAAATATTGGAGAATAAAATATATATTATTAGTTTATTCCTTAACTTCACCTATTTTTGATATTATTTTTATAATGCTAAGAAAATTTATATAATCTAGTAGCGATGGTTATTAAAATTGTTTCTAGCTATTCATTTTCATGACAATATGATATTCATATCCTTGATATTATTTATGTAGAGAAGATGTAAATTTAATTTTTATGAATTACATATCAAAATTTCCAAACTATTTTATTTTATATATTATTCAGATATATATTTTGTTTACAACATATTCAACTTTGTCGCAGTACATTTTTCCGAGTTCATCTTACCTAAAACTAAAATTTATCTGGTAGACCGACTACTTTTAAATTACTCTGAGAATATTTTTTATGTTTACTAGAAGTTCAATAAAAGATACCTCTAGTATTTATGCAGATAGGGTCTTATAGTCATTAATTATCATCAATTTTGAGTTCAGGCCATAAGGATATACTCTGTTCCTATGATTTGATTAATTGCTATAGGGTTATACAGGTGATATTCAGAAGCAATATCACTTGTACATTTTTACGTAATTAACTCGGGAAATTAATCAAATTTCTCAACCTAAATAATCCTAATCAATATTTTTACAATTATGCTTATGTATAATAAAGTCAAGATATTATGCTGTTTTATCAGTGTATATTGTTCTAAACTTAGAGTTTAATTTAGCATTAATTCTATATGTGAATATTAATAGGGGGAAAAAGTTAAGCTCAAATTAATTTTGATAGGATAAAATTCAATAATAATAATGTTATTCTATTATTAGAATCTGTTTAGGCTAATATCTTATAGATAAGATACTCGGTAGTAATGATAGTATAACTTAAGAATTTTAAAGATGCTAATAATCCCTCAGGTCTGCTCTAACCTTCCTGCGATATAGAACCTTATTTTTTAATTTCTCAAATTTAAATCTACATTTTCACCTAATAGGCATATTTTTATAACTGCAGTCAAATTAGTTTAAGGTTAAACTAGGATATATATTACTTAATTATTCTTGTACTCAATTTGGAAATTATCACTATTTTTATCAATGTCTTTTAATTATTATCGTACTATAAGATTTAAAGATACAGATGCTGCTGGGGTAGTTTATTTTGCTAATATGTTAGCAATATGCCACGAAGCATACGAAGAGTCTTTAGAAGCATCAGGTATTGATTTACAGACATTTTTCGCTTATTCACCTTTAGCATTACCCATAGTTCATTCTAGTATAGATTTTAACTACCCTTTATTTTGTGGTAATAAGTTATTGGTAATTTTAAGAACGCAGCAATTAGGAATTGATAAATTTGAAGTGAACTATGAAATCCTTATGGCAAATTTAATTGCTAGTAAGGCTATTACTAGACATGTATGTATTGAAATTAGTACTAGACAAAAGCATCAATTACCTAATCAAATTAGACATTGGTTACATAATAATCACGGAGATGAAGATAATAGGGAGAAAAATTAATGAGGATATAATTATTTAAATAAGTTACTATATTTTATAGTAGTAAATAGATAGTAAGAAGAATGTAAAAAATAGCTAAAAACCTCAAAAAATCTAGAAATAATTCTTATTATTACTAGGTAAAATGATAAATATTAATTAAGTTAATATTGTTATTTTTTAGGGGAAATCCGTAAATTATACAAAAAGTCAAAGTAGAGATATATAAAAATCGAAGTTAAATAGATATAGATGATTTTACTTTATTAACTTAATATTTTCGATGAGTATATAATATATTTTGGGAATAAAAATCTGTAGTATATAAATTCTTTTAAAATCACCAGTAAGATAAATATAAAAGTAGATGTATCTATACTTATCATGAATGGTCTTTACTCTGTATATAATGATCTATGAATCAATATCAAATATACTTAATGGCTATATCTTGTGCGATAGAATCTAAATGTACAATAAGTAGAAATATAGTTTACTTGAATTACTACAATTTGTCAGTTTTCATAAGGTATTATATTCATGCAGGATATTGTAGTGTTATCCATGGCTTTTTATAAGAGATTATGAATATCCTAAGTAGGAGATTACCTGAGAATCCCTGCTTGTAGCTGTAGTTTATCCTGCCATTAATTACAATTATGCTTATAGATTGGTTAATTTTTCAGGGTATAAGATTAAAATATTACGATCCCGAATTTGACATTATTTTATATAGACTTAGAGTAAGTATTCTTCTAGCAGGAACTATTTAGTATTTTACTTCATTGTTAATAATTTACAGCAGCAGAACAAGCACTATATAAGAGAAATACTGCAAAATAATCAGAATCAACCATACGCAATTCTTAGGAAAAAATTGATTGATTAAAACTTTTATCACCATCTTTCGATTAAATAGCAAAAAAAACTAATGGTGAATCAAATTCCTACGAGAATTGAATTTATGATAAGGTTTATTTTTCCTGTCCTAAATTAATTATTGAAAACCTTTTTGCTAAATTAGCACCAGAATTTGAATTAAGTGTTTACTATAACTACATCGTATAAAATCACTCCCCAGTTATACATCTGAATTCTTATGTTGGTATCTCCTCCGATCTGTCTAAGTCCATAAAATATCATAGATATTATCACTCAGGATTTACCTAAAAAGGTCCTGATTCATGTTCAAAAGTCTACCGATTTCAAGACAACATTGTAATTCCTAGCCTTGATAAAGGCACTTTATTCACAGTAAAGTTACCCTTATTAAACATATAATGTCAATTCTTAGAACAAGAACTAGATAAAACTATCAATTCTAGTAGCAACCACTTTTGTTTTTTACCCATTATCAGGAAACGTTATTTCAATAATCTTAATATTATCAATTCAAAATTATATATAAAAATACTCCAGGTTGATTACCAGGAGCTTTCACGCAACTAATTCAAATGGGTCTATTATTTTATAATTAAATTAAGACTTGTAGATAAAGTAAAGGATAAATTGTATATTCTACTCCTTTTGAAAATGATCCTGGCTTAAAGTCAGGTCGTCTATTGTTAATAAGTCCCGAATAATTTTGGTTATACATTTTTGCAACAATTGGGATGTAATCTGTTGGCCTAAAAGTTGTACATTGGGATTAAAAACTATTTGAGTGATCTGGGATGCCATTTCCACAGGGTCAAAGATATAGTTTCCTCGCAAAATATCTATAATTCTTTTGATATGTTCAAGAGCCTTTTGTTGCTCATCTATGGTTTCAAATTCTTGGGTGGTGACGTTTATCCCTAGCTTTTCTCTTAGAAGGCCAATGAAGTGGTTTAGGATACTATTACCCAAGGTACCGGAAATTTTTACAAACTCATCAACTATATAACCACGAATGAATTCACCTCTTTCTGATGAGAGAAAATCTACTGCTTGATCTAAGGCTAATGTTAAGTCATAATCTTGGTTCCTTTGAGCATTTTTCAACAGGTTTTCTAACCTATTCCACCTCAAACTACCATCCTTAAATAATAAGTCCTTTAAGGATGTTCTTAATTCTATAGCAGGATCCATTAATAAACGCTTAGCAACATAGGGATATGCTTCGCTAAGAACCTTGAAGTTAGGATCAATATAAATTGCAATTCCTTCCAAAGTTACTAAGGAACGAATAATTAAAGCATAGTAAGGAGGAACACTGAATGGATATTCATACATTAAGGCAGACAAATCATCTGTAATACTTTTAATATTCAAATCAGCGACACTAGCACTTTGAGCATCTGCAAATACCTTCCCAAAAGCTGGAATAATAGGGGTCAGATCTGTATCTGGAGATAAGAACTCCAATTTTATATAATCAGAAGCTAACCCCTCAAAATCACGGTTCACCACATGGACAATTGCTTCAATTAAACCATAACGTTGGGGTGGTTTCACTTCACTCATCATACCAAAATCCAGGTAGGCCAATTTCCCTTCTGGAGTGGCCAGTAGGTTTCCTGGATGGGGGTCAGCATGGAAAAAGCCATGTTCTAATAATTGTCGTAGGGAACACTGTACCCCCACCTCGATTAAATACCGCGCATCGATTCCCTGCTCCTCAATTTCCCTTGCTCGGGTTAATTTTATGCCATTTATCCACTCCATCGTCAAAACCCGACGATTAGTATAATCCCAGTATATTTTTGGTACATATATATCTTTTATATGGCTATACAACTCACAAAATCGCTCTGCATTTTTCCCTTCATGAACATAATCCATTTCTTCAAAAATGCGATCCCCCAATTCATCGAGAATACCCACTAAGTCACTGCGGATACGTTTAAACCTCTTTTTTGCCCATGTTGCTAATTTCCGTAGTATATACAAGTCAATCGTAATACCTTCTCGTAAATCAGGGCGTTGGACTTTTACTGCTACTTCTTCCCCTGTATTTAATTTTCCCTTATATACTTGCCCTAAAGAAGCTGCGGCAATCGGTTGAGGTGATAACTCCGTATATATCTCCATTGGACAGTATCCTAATTCTTCTTCAATGAATTGGTAAGCAACCTCATTAGGAAAAGCAGGCAACTGGTCTTGTAAATGGGTTAACTCTTCTAGATATAGAGGAGAAACTAAATCAGGACGGGTAGACAAGGCTTGTCCAATTTTGACATATGCTGGACCCAGTTTTGTCAACAGTTCACGTAGTCTTACAGCATGGTGGCGTTCATTTTCTACAGATATTCCCCATTTATTATCCCACCATAAACCAAAAACAAAAGTTATAGTGGGTGTTAAAATTCTTACTATTCTTTGTAAAACCTTTAAAGGGCGGCGTTGATAATAAGCTGCTATTTCTTCTGAATTATAGCGTAAGTTTCCTAGCTCTATGTCTGCCCCTACTGAGTGAGTATTTTCCCTTGGTGACATACGTTCAGAAGAAACTTGTACGCCTATTTCTGAGTTGTCTAGAGGTCTATCTACGGAGGAAGAAGAAGTCTCTGTCTTCACAATCATAAGTTGACTACTATGCTCGCATTATTATGTTAAGTATTGTAACAACAGTTCGAGGACAATGCATATACTTCTAAGTTATTAGCTGTGAAAATAGGAGAAGTTAAGAAAAATATAATTTTCTGCTTTTACAAGATTTTCAAATAATGAAGCCTTTTGGTTTAAGAACTATAACCATTATCTAAATCTGGTAATTTCATATAGTTAAAGTCTATGAGTGGACATGAATCTTTTTTTACTCAAACTTTTATACGACTCTGATGAACTTAAATTTCACAACACCTGATTTAATGCTAAAAGACTATGAAAATAAAGGAGAAATATTGATTACATAATTTTATATTTATCTTGATGATGCTTTCTCTATAAATTACTCCAAAATTTAAAATCTAAAATTTATGGTGCCTGCCATCACGGAGAATTAAATTATATGTTGTCTGTGTTGCGAATTGAAAATTTTGCCTTAGTGGATCGTTTAGAACTTTCGTTTGGTATTGGATTAAATGTATTAACCGGTGAAACTGGTGCTGGTAAGTCGGTTATTTTAGACGCAATTGATGCTGTATTGGGTGGTAAAGCATCCAGTAAGTTAGTCAGGGCTGGAAATAATAAGGCAATTATAGAAGCCACTTTTACTCTTAGTACAGCAGTAGCTGCTTGGTTAATAGAACAAGGAATAGATTTGATAGATGATAATTCAGTGATTGTAAGTAGAGAAATTACCCTTAGCATAAAAAATATCCGCAGTAGATCACGAATTAATGGGATATTAGTCAACCGACAGATAATAGCAGAAATGCGTGAATACTTGGTGGAGATTACAGCCCAAGGAGAAACTGTACAAATAGGACAATCGGCACAAGTAAGAGAATGGTTGGATGCTTACGGAGACAAAGAAATTGGGCAACAAAGACAAACTATCATGGATGCTTTTAAACGCCATCAAACAGTATCTGAGTTACTAGAAAAATGCCGTGACTCTGCTCAAGAAAAGCTGCAAAAGTTAGATTTACTTGCCCACCAATTACAAGAATTAGGAGGGGCAAACTTATATACAAGTGATGAATTAGAACAGTTACAACAAGAATATCAACGACTGAATCATGTAGAGAAACTACAACAAATGAGTTACAAGGTTTACCAAGCCTTATATCAGGATGAATCACAAACTCCTACTGCTACTGATTTATTAAGTGATAGCGAGGTAGATTTAACTAATATGGTGGATTATGACAGTCAACTTCAAGCGATATTGGATATGGTGTGCGATGCTCAAGCCACTATTAAGGAGGCTGCTAGACAAGTAAACAAATATGGAGAAAGTTTAGAAGCAAATCCTCAACGTTTAAAGGAAGTAGAGAGCAGAATTAGACAATTAAAACAAATTTGCCGTAAATATGGTCCAACGTTAAATGAGGCAATTGCTTACTATCAAAGCATTGAAGTAGAAATAGATCTGCTCAATAAAAGCGAACAATCCATTGAGGATTTGGAACTAGAGGAACGTGAATGTTGGCAGAAACTTACCCAAGCATGTCAAAAATTGACACAGCTAAGGATTAGTGCAAGTAACAAGCTGGAATCAGAACTTATTGGGGAACTCAAACGCCTAGCTATGGAAAAGGTGAAATTCCATGTAGATATAGTTTCTACAACCCCCACAATATATGGTGCAGACAAAATCACATTCATGTTTAGCCCCAATTATGGAGAACCCCTAAAACCATTATCCAATATTGCTTCTGGTGGTGAAATGATTCGCTTCTTATTAGCCCTAAAAGCTTGTATTTTCGAGGTTGATAGGGTAGAAACTATGATATTTGACGAAATTGATGTGGGTGTATCTGGTATGGTTGCCCAGGCAATAGCAGAAAAATTGTACCAAATCAGCCAAGGATGTCAGGTATTATGTGTAACTCATCAACCTCTGGTAGCAGCTATGGCAGACAGGCATTTTCAGGTATCCAAAAAAGTTATAGATAAGAAAAAAGGTACAAAAGAGAATAACGAAAAAATGGAAGAGCGTACCATCGTAAAAGTTACTGCTTTAGATACCTTAAATAAACGTCGAGAGGAATTAGCCCAACTAGCAGGTGGTAAATCTGCACAGAATGCAATCACCTTTGCAGATTCTCTATTAACACAAGCAGCTCATTATCGTGTCCAGCAAAATTAATAAGCTAAATTGACACACATAGTCAATAATAATTATTAAATTACCAATATTATGCAAAGTCGTGACTATATTTATCTTTCATGTTTTTCTTGGGGAAAATATAATTTACTGGAAATTCTTAGAATCAAAATTTGCTTCACAAATTTTATTGATAAAATAATAACTTCAAGTTTACTATAGGTTGTCTGATCTGTGAAATGGAAAATATGGTAGGAGCATAATTTACACGTATAATAAATTTGGCTTTAAGGTATTAACTTCAGAATTTTATAATTCAGATATTTACTAAATTAAAATTGAGGATCTTCTCATAATAAATATTATGGTATTATCAGGATTTTAAATAGGTATTTTATTATATAATCATTACTAAATAGAAGGTTAGATTAACCTACTCTAACTCTTATTTTTTTAATTGAAACATATACAATAAACTTCTTTAGTATTTGCTCTCATAAACAACATACCTATATTATATCTATAATAGTAAAAGAAGTGTATGTTCTCCATTTAGACTGACTATAGAAGATGATAGAAGAAAACTTATAGAAGAAAACTTATTTTCAACTCGTGTCATAAAATCTTTATCTCGACTCAAAGCATTTTATCCCTAGTTATACCCAATATTAGGATTTATCATAAGAGACCATATTTCAATTGATGGATGAGATTATAAAGACTTGTAATTTTGCTGACTAATCATTGTGTCTAGTATTTACCCACTTACTAACAATCATATGTGGGACTACTACAATTACTACCAAAGATATATTTTTTAGGAAAGTAGTTGACCTTAGATTAAAGACAAAGCATTTCAATTTTAACCTAGCAAATAGAAGAAAATAAGACATTGTTTCTAAGCCATAAAAGAATTAACTGATTAATCAAATAGCGTGTTTATATTAAAGTAGTTACTGATGTCGGTAGTAAACTGAACGCTCTGGTTTCATCAATTTAGTTTAGAGCATAATGAAGTGGTGTAGAAAATTATGAAATCAAAAAAATATTAGTCATAGTTTGCTAACAGTATCAAATATTTCTAGATTTAATATGTATTTTGGCAATCTTATAAATCAATAGTGCGAGGTAATTGTTCAAAATACTATCTTAATGTATTCCGGTTGATAGATGATGCAAGTGACAAGAGGACTGAGAACTATTTTCTGAATAAATCCAAAATTCAAAATATAAAATATAAAATGCTTTATTTGATGTACGATCCTGTTCTAAGCACTTCAGCCAAGGGAGAAACTAGGTTGGCTCCTACACTCGGTGTAAACATTGATCATATTGCCACTATTCGCCAGGCCCGTAAAACAGTGGAACCTGACCCCATTGCAGCTGCCATATTGGCAGAGTTAGGAGGTGCGGATGGTATTACAGCCCATCTGCGTGAAGATAGACGACATATACAAGAAAGGGATATACGTTTGCTACGACAAATCGTGAAAACCCACTTAAATTTGGAAATGGCAGCCACTGATGAAATGGTGGCAATTGCTCTAGAGATTAAACCAGATTATGTGACTCTAGTACCAGAAAAACGGGAGGAGGTCACTACGGAAGGCGGTTTAAATATTACAGGTCAAATTCCCAGAATAGGTAGGTTCATAGATAAATTGCAGGGTGCTGGAATTCCTGTGAGTTTATTTATAGATGCAGAACCTGTACAAATTAGAGCATCCCAAAAATTACAGGTGAAGTTTATTGAACTACATACTGGACGATATGCAGAAGCAAGAGATGAAGCCACTCGCAAAAAAGAGTTAGACTTTTTAGCTATGGGCTGCAAACAGGCAATTTCAGCTGGATTAAGAGTAAATGCCGGACATGGACTGACCTACCGTAATGTCTATCCTGTTGCTTGTATTCCTGGCATAGAGGAATTAAATATTGGTCATTCAATTATCAGTCAGGCTGTATTGGTAGGTATGGAAAAGGCTGTACGAGAAATGAAGCAAGCTATAAGTAGATAATTTTAATCAGTGAACATTCAATTGGTAATTAGTAACTGATAATTGAAGAGGGGGAATATTGCTGCGGTATCTGGAAATTTATCGTGTCTATTATCATAAAAAGTACGGAATTATATGAGCTCAACACAATCTAATGACCTACCCTTGTGGGTACAGGATAGGGATGAGGTGATTGTATACAGTAAACAGGCTAATATCGAGTGGCGTAATGGCACTCCCCCAGATTATAGCCGTTCCAAAGAAAATCTCGCCCATGAAAGTTTATATAATCATGTAGAAGGTTCCTTAGAGGCAATTGTACAAAACCTAGTGAGAACCTTCGAGATGGAAGTGTCTTTTAAAAGTAACCCCCAGCAATGGTTGTCTGTCATCAATGAACAATTTCGTGTCAGCACTAATGGTGGTAGGGAATTCACTGCTGAAGAATTAGCAGCAAAAGGCACTTATAATGCTTTTATGCCCAATTCGGAACATTATCAGTCTTCCGAAGAGACCTTTGAGTCATCCCATCAAATATTCCATTCTGCATTTCCTCAAGGATTTCCCTGGGAAGTTATAGAGGTTTATTCAGGACCACCCAAAGTTACCTTCAAATGGCGGCATTGGGGTCATTTTAGGGGGGAGTATAAGGGTTTTGCACCTACAGGAGAAACCATAGAAATGGTGGGTATAACTGTTGTTCGTGTTGCAGGTGACTTAAAAATAATTTCCATGGAAAACTATTTTGATAATAGTTTGTTCCTAAGCCAATTAACTGCTGGGGGAAAATTGGAAGATATTTCCAACCTCCCTGGTCGTTGTCCCTTTAGTAGTTGGCTAAAGAAATTCAAAAAGATTTAGTTATTTAAGGGCACAGTATGTTTTACTGTGCCCTTAAATAACTAAATCTTTTTGAAACTGGAATTTAGACTAATAAGAATTAAAGTAAATAATATTAAAAAGTTAATATATGATTAATATATTTTGGTATAAAAACTGATTCAATAAAATTTTTAAGCTAACCAAGATAACTTTTTTCAGTGTACTTCAAGTGGTTGATTATATACTGAATTTGTGTATATAGTTTCCAGCCAGTGAATTTCACATTTATGATTTGTTAATCACTTCTTGTTACGAAGGGGGAATATTTTTCCTAACAATATTTGTCTTCTAGCTAAAATTATCAAGTGGTTAGTGGTATCAAGGGACTATATCCGTCAAATTACCCTAGGGTGAAAAGTTTTTCCAGTGTAGAACAGAAGAATTATGTTGATGGGAAAATACCAAAAGTAAACAGCAAACTGTTGCAGATGTAATTGATAAAACTTACATATCCATATTTGAAAAATTTATAAATTTTGAGTGTCACACTATTGGATTCTTTCACCCTTCGACTATTAGGGTACTTCAAGCCTTACTCTAAGATAAATCAAACATGATGAACTATAAGTAAAATACATATATAACTTGATATTTCAACATAAATAAGTATATGTACTAACCTGGGGAAAAGAATCATTAAAAACTTAAACCTGTAAATGTTAATCTTTATTAATTATTAGTTTTTCCTTTTCACATAGGTATATCGCTATCAGGACTGGTATATTTAGATTAGTAATTCCTTTAATTACAATTTATGGCCTGCTTTAAAAGAACTTGCAGTTGTCCCTGAAAGTGGAACAAGGAAAAATATTTTTGTTCTGGAAATTACCTCTTATTAGCTTATATTATTAATTCCTCTTACTTAAACATTGGTTTCAAGTACTTCATTTACCTGAAGACCGCTCTAATCTTCTAAGTCATGTAATTATTGAATAGTAAGTAAAATAGTAATTCAAAATGCAAACATACTATTACGTTTTGGCAAGTCAACATTTTTTATTAGTAGAGGAACCTTTAGAAGAAGTAATACGGGAACGCACCCGTAACTATCGCGAACAAGACAAAAAAATCGATTTCTGGATAGTTAAACAACCTGCTTTTCTCCAAGCTCCTTCTATGGCAGAGATTAAGGCAAAATGTCCTCAACCATCAGCAGCAGTCATCTCCACTAATTCTCAGTTTATTATTTGGTTAAAATTACGACTAGAATACGTATTAACTGGAGAATTTCAGGCACCTAGTAGCGAAATTAATGATGCATTGGCATCATTAGCTACTATTTGTTAACTGAGATGAGTTCCACTCAGCAATTCCAAATTGATTAATCTAACAATTTTTCACATTATGGACAGTATGTTGAATGAGCTGTAAAAGAATACAGCTTGTTTTGGCTTTGGTTGAAATGTTAACTGATAAGCCATTGACAATATTTAAAATATTTGTGAATAGTATTTTTCGGAGAGAAAACATCCAATGTATTTATCTTCAGTGCATAAGTTTCACGTATTAACTAGTGTGTCAGCTACCAGTTTTTTGTTATCATTATTAAGTGTAATTGGCCTTATAAGCCCTAGCATCGCTGGAAACAAACAACCCCTTCCTGTATGTCAGCCACCAGATCCAGGGGAGCATCTTGTACTTGTAATTAGCAACTTTAAACATAATCGAAGTCAATTACGTCGTATCCTACCAGCAAAAACCAACATTCTAGTCTGTAAATATATTCAAAATACGGTTATTCGTGTAGGAGGATTTAGGAAAGTAGAAAATGCCAACCGTTGGGCTAGATATGTGAAAGATTCAACAGGTTTATCCACTATTATTAGCACCCGACCAAAAGGTAACAGTCAATTTAAAATTGATAATGATGAAAGTGGCATTTTACATCAATTGGGACATGGTTATGCTGTTTTAGTTGACTATTTGAAACATCCGGAAATGCTTGAATTGATTTATCGGATTATGGGTGGTGATGTGTGTTTCGCATCCTATGGAAAGCGTTCATATCTGCTAGCAGTTTATACTAATAGTCAAACGGATGCATATCAGACTCTAAAAAAACTGGGTGGTCATGGTCTTATTGCATCAATAGTTGATAGCCGCAAAGTGCTATTGCCACATTCATGTTGCCAGTTTATAATACCTGGTGGATTTTAATTAAGGATTCATAAAATTTCCGTTCAAACTCCTCAATCAAATAGTACAACTCCATTATAAATCTAATTTTCTTTTGCTTATTAATAAGCATATCTGGCCAGACAGGAAATAGTAATCCCCAACGCAAAACCAGCAATAACTTCAAATGGAGTATGCCCTAACAACTCCTTAAGACGATCTTGATTAAACTCAGGATGTTCGTTAAATAGCTCATCTATCATTTGATTAAGAATCCGAGCTTGTTTTCCTGCAGCCTGCCTCACCCCAGCAGCATCATACATAACAATAATTGCAAAGACTGTTGCCACAGCAAACTCTGATGATGACCAACCAACAGTTTGACCAACACCAGTAGCCAAGGCAGTTACCAGTGCAGAATGGGAGCTGGGCATACCCCCTGTAGTTACTAATACTTGTACACTTAATTTCCGATTCTGAATTACTTCAATAATTAGCTTTAATAATTGAGCAATTACACAAGCCACTAAGGCAACCAGTAGCACCCGGTTGTCTAATATATTACCAATGTCCTGCATGGTTCTTTGGTGATACTAGTAAACAATCATCAGCGATATTTTCACAAACATAGCTTATACCATTTTGGATTTCAGATTACCTTGTGGGTAAGTGCATTAGTATCTATGAATTTTATATCGTCAAATAGATATAAATACTGTATAAGCTT
This sequence comes from Richelia intracellularis HH01, assembly GCF_000350105.1. Lineage (GTDB taxonomy): Bacteria > Cyanobacteriota > Cyanobacteriia > Cyanobacteriales > Nostocaceae > Richelia > Richelia intracellularis. Next base: position 135,725 of record NZ_CAIY01000027.1, on the reverse strand, counting down.
ATTAAATAGAACTAATATTCTATGGTTGTAACCATAGAATATTAGAAAACCCAGGAATGTAATCTTAGAGGAAAAAGTTGTCCTATCATGAAACACGCTTTATATTTAGTGGTCGCGGCTAATTATAAAGTATGCCAATGCCAATAGTGGCTGGGCTTTTACACCAAATATTTCTAATTTTGAGCAGGCTTCAGCAACTAATTCCTCAGCTAGTTCTTGGGATTTTTTAATTCCCCATAAACTAGGATAAGTTACTTTCTTAGCCTGCTGATCCTTACCAATACTCTTACCCAGTCTCTCCTGAGTAGCAGTGATATCTAAAATATCATCAATAATTTGAAATGCTAGTCCAATATTTTGAGCATAAGTGGATAATCTTTCTAAATTCTCTTGTGTAGCCCCTGCTAAAATTCCCCCAGAAAGCACACTTATTTCTAGTAAAGCTCCTGTTTTGTGCTTATGAATGTAATTTAAGGTTTTCAGGGAAATATCAGACTTCCCCTCTGATTCTAAATCCACAACCTGACCACCAACTAAACCGGCAGCACCCACTGCCCTGCCTAATTTTGCAATTACTTGTAAAATCCTTTGGGGAGGGACATTTTCGGTTTGCATAGCAATGTGTTCAAAAGCATAAGCAAGTAAGCCATCACCAGCTAGAATTGCAATATCCTCACCATAAATTTTGTGATTGGTCATGTTGCCTCGACGATAATCATCATTATCCATGGCGGGCAAGTCATCATGGATTAGAGACATCGTATGGATCATTTCCAAGGCACAGGCTGTAGGCATCGCTATGTCAATAATACCACCAAGCATTTCACAGGTCGCTAGACATAAAACTGGGCGTAGACGTTTACCTCCAGATAATAAAGAGTAGCGCATAGCTTCATAAATAGTCTCCGGATACTGGATGGGTAAAGCTTTTTCTAGAGCCTCTTCACACAGTTGTTGTTTTGACCTTAAATACGTAACTAAATCGAATTTGCTATCCCTGGTAGTTTCTAGAAGATCATCCGCTGCCATCATCCTCAAATCCTTAAATTTCTAGATTGTCGTTACTAATTTTGCAATTTGTAGGGTTTTATAGTGTGGTGAGAGAATTTAATTACCTGCCCGTAGTTGATAACTAGCAACTGTATTTTGCAATAACATTGCAACTGTCATCGGACCAACACCGCCAGGAACAGGTGTGACAAAATCTGCTACTTTGTGTACTGAGGCAAAATCAACATCACCAACTAGTCTACTCCTGCCTCCAGGATCAGCAATGCGATTTATCCCTACATCTACCACAATAGCCCCTGATTTGACCATTTCGGCAGTAATAAATTCTGGACGGCCAACAGCTGCAATTAGAATATCAGCATTTTTGGCGATTGTGGGCAAGTTTTCAGAGTGGGAATGGGCAATTGTCACTGTTGCATTTACTTCTAACAGCATCAATGCTAAAGGTTTACCTACTAAAATACTTCTACCCACTACTAAAGCCTGTTTTCCTTCCAAGGGTATATTATACTCTTGGAACAGTCGCATAACTCCAGCGGGAGTACAACTCCGCAAACCTGGTTCTCGACGCATCAATTTTCCCAAATTTACTGAATGCAATCCATCCACATCTTTTTCCGGAGTAATATATTGCAAAATAACTGCAGGGTCTAGATGATCTGGTAAAGGAAGTTGTACCAAAATTCCATCAATGTTTTCATCTTGGTTCAGTTTCTTAATTAATCCTATAACTTCCTCATGACTAATTCCTGTGGGAAGGTATTTGCTAAAAGAGGTAATCCCTACTTTGGCACAGGCCTTTTCTTTCCCAGCCACATAAGCTGCGGAAGCTGGGTTATCCCCTAACATCAATACTGCCAAACCAGGAGCTCTTCCTATGTAAGACTGTAATTGTGTAATTGTCTGTGACAACTCCTGGTATATTTTATTAGCTAAGGCTTTCCCATCCAGTAATTTGGCTGTTTTTAGTTCCATGCAAGTATCTTTTTAATTATGTTGATCCCTAGTAGTAAAGAGCAACTCTCTAAGTAAATAGTTCTAACTTTTGCTGGATATGAAGCTATCCTAATATTCCCTCTTAAATTGCTTACCCTGATATAATTGCTGGAGCTCAGATTGAATTTAGTGTTAAAAAAAACTGGCTCAAAGGCAATTGAGTTTTAAAGCCCGGGTATTAAGATTCATATGAAACTTAGTGTGTTCTCAAGTTGTACTTGATACTTTATATTGTTGTCTTTCGATTATAAGCTACTCAGTACTAAACTAAGCTATTCAAAACATAACCTGGAAAGTTCATATTCTCAAGCACTAAGGTTAAAAACCAATAACACTAATGAAACTGTACAGTTTCATTAGTGTTATTTTCCTTCCTACTAATCTACAGTAGAGATTTCCACAAAACCTTTAATATCTTACCCATAAGGTCTTGTAGCTCCAAATACTACCTTTCAGCAAAACCTTATTATACTATTTTCAGGAAGATTGATCTTAATGTTCTGTTTTACCTGGAGCTTTTGCTTAAAATTCTGTCCATCATAGATATTATTTGAGTATGAATATATACAAACTACACTTATTACTGTACGCATAAACTACAACGAATTTTAGGGTAAAGTAAATTTAAGTAAAAATGCAATAACACCAGGATGCAAATTAAACTTTATGGGATATTCCATAAAGAATTTTGATCATATTGAGTAAGTCGTAATTTGATTGAATTTTTACATTAATTAAGTTTAATGGCGGCTGATTTAAAAGATCTAATGTGCAGGAAAAAATTTAATTTTTATGGTAGAAGCAAAAATATACTTTGGCTACATTCTATGCAAAGTAGAAAGTTTCTGGTTTGAGGTAAGGCAAACCTAGGAAGAGTTTTTGATGGGAAGCTCGGCAGTTCTTAATATAGAAGAGTGCTTTATGTCTAATGACATTTGGATTGATATAAATTTTATTTTCCATAGAATCTGATGATAAAAAGAGTAAGGGAATATTCTCTTACTAATATTATGAAGATACAAAAGTTATGAATTTTACCTAAGGGAAAAATATAAACCTAGAGTTTAGTCAAAGATTGTGTAACTTATCAAAATTATTTTGCCAAATTTAAATCCTGTAGTGAGGTGAACAAAGTAGTGGGATGACTAAAAACTTTCATCAACTAAATTAAAGATTTTGATAACCGTTTAATGATTGCTGCCACTAAATATATAGAACTTTGATTTTATGTCAGTATAAAAGAACCCTCAAAAACAAATCTTGGTGAGAAATTTTAGCTTAAATTCTGGATTAATTCCTAACAATAATATCTAACCTAATAATTCAAATATGTTGCTATAATTATTATGAAACATCAACCAGTATCTGTCGCAGTCGCCATTCTTTATCAAGATAAAAAGTTTTTAATGCAACTAAGAGAAAATATACCAGGTATTCTCTACCCAGGTTATTGGGGGTTCTTTGGAGGACACATGGAAGATGGGGAGACTCCATGTGAAACTCTTAAAAGAGAGTTACTAGAAGAAATTAATTATGAATTACCAGCAACTTTTTCTGAGTTTGGTATTTACTCTGATGACAAGGTAATTCGTCATGTTTTCCATGCACCATTATTAGTTGAACTAGACAAACTCACTCTCAATGAAGGTTGGGATATGGGTTTAGTTCCCTTAGAAGATGTATATCGTGGTAACTGTTATTCTGCCGTTGCTCGACAAATTAGGCCATTAGGACTAATACACCAACGTATTCTCTTAGATTTTATGGAATAATATTGATAAGAAACATGAAAACATAGCCCTAACTAAGTAAAGAAAAGCTAATGACTTGCTCTTTCTTAATTTCTTTACAAGAATGGTTAAATTGAACGTCAAGGAAGATTATAAAAATTCTCTAATCTTGCTGAACATTCTTAACTTTCTTAAACTCCATTTCTATAGCATACACAATTTAATTAATCATCTCCAAAATTACCCTGTAATTGCCTTTTCTACAACTGTTTAAAGGCAAATGTATACCTATAAAATCTGAATTGAACCCTAACACTTCCAAGACTTCTTTTCTGCATGTTATGACTAACATAAATTGTATATAGCAATAATTTTACTATAGTATATAAACTCGATTACAGCTCATCTATCCCTTCTATAAATTGCTAATTAAAGAAATTATGATAATCTGAGAATAGATAAGTAAAGCAATTGTTAAAATGCTAATTTAGCAATAACTCTCTATTATCTGGAACTAATAAAAGGATGGATTTAGAAGTTATCGTCATCTAAATCCAAAAGTATTATTAGCAACTATTTAAATTACGAATAATATCATTTTTATAGAGTGATAAATTAAACTAATAAGAATTGTATTGAGTCAGTGTAATACAAATAAATGCAAATATTCGTAATGAACGGCCAGCATTTAAAAAACTTTAGATTAATAGTTAAGAGTTACAAGTCAGAAATTAGTTTAAGAGTTATCTATATGCTGGGATTTTTTACTATTCTCCACTCTATTAGCTTATTCAGCTTAGTTACTTTCTCTTGAACTAGTTGTTATTACACGTGGTATTAGCATTTGTCATTGCTTCACGTCAAGATTTGATCTTGACTAATAGAAAGTTTGTAGGTAGAAGATGCTTACTATGAGAGTATATCTGCCCTTCTACCAATCAATTAAGGAAGTAAGGAAGTTTTGTTCCGCTTCAACTCAAACCAAGGTAAAAGGTACATTTTTTAGTTCCAGTCTTGTTCTTCTTTCTTACCACGACTTTTATAAGTGCCTCCAGTATCATGTATTAAACGGGTTTTAGTAAATAGTTCCGCTTCCGTTAAACTCCATTGCAGCAAGATTTTATCTAGATCTCTTTGAATATCTAGAACACCTGGGAACCCTTGATACCGAATTCTTAACCTGGCCAGTTCCGCAAGGTTATAGTCTGTTGCCACAGATGTTAACAAATTATCTACCAAAGGACGGTCACGGTTATATAGGGGATGTTCTTGTTCTTTACCAAACATATTAGTTTTATCTGTTAGGTTGAATATAATCCTTGAGTTATATACCTTAATTTCTATTCTCTACTCCATGCATAATCTGTTTCCATTCTTCTGGAGAAAGAGGTTTACAATCAATCTGCATAGTAAAACAATCTTGGGCAGCTTTAGTTAAAGCATTGGCAATTTTTTCTATTGTCAAATGTTGAGGAAGTTGTATACCACTCTTAGGTTCCATGCCAAATACCTGGGTGAAAAGATTATGATCTCTACTTAAGCCCATAGAACCATGTTGTAGAATGAAGTCACCTTTCCTTAATTGAGCACTACCAATAAATTTACAACCATTATCCAAAACTAGGTCTGCGCTTGTGGAAGTAGCAAAACAATTATTGTTGTCAATATAACCCTTACCGACTTCACCATAATGCAAATCTACACCAAGAGATCGCCAACCGGTAATTAAAAATTCGGAAATTTCAGTATAAGCTTGAATACGACTAGCTGGCAATCCAGATGTAACCACAGAATAGGTCAAATCTCCCTGGTGTAGTACTGCCCTACCTCCTGTAGGACGGTGTACTAAGTCTATTTTAGTGCCTTGCCAGGTAAAATATTGCCATTCCAGAGGGTATTTATGTTGATTATAACCAAGAGAAATTGCTACTGGCGACCAGGTATAAAACCTTAAAGTAGGTGGGTGCTTTCCAAACTGATGTTGTTGCAACAACCACCTATCAATTGCCATTTGAATATTTCCAGAAACATCCAATAATGGAATTAATCTCCAAACTGGTTTTGAGGTTTTATTTCCGCAGTGTTTTGTTAATTTGGCACTCAATTTGTTTTTTTGATTCTATTCAACCTAAATACTAAAAAAAGCACAGGGAGTTTCAGTAATGTCAAGGCATCCCCAATGCTATCACAATATGGCTGTAATAAACAAACTATCAACTTGAAATAAAAGGCCTGCATCCTAGGATTTTAAACTCTAAACTTTTACAAAATATGGACCCCGGTTAATTTTCTTGTAAGAGAAACCCTCTACTTAAAAAACAGAGGAAACACATATTCTCAGGAGAGCTCTCAATGAGACCGTTTACTTAATACTAGTGTTTCACGCTTTACCATTTAGATTGCAACCGTTATTATTTAACTAGTCTTCATTGACCTAAAAATATCAATTAAGTGGATAACAAACTATTACACAAATCCAAATGTAGATTGCAAAGCCTCGTCATTATCATCAGCAATGGTTGCAACTACAGTTACCAAACGTGAAACTTCACCAGGGGATATTCCTGCTAAAGCACGAGTTGCTAATACAACAATCTCATTATCGATAATACCGAAACGAGCCTCAAAAGTGCTACTATAATTCATCTCTAACAACTGTCGGTATAGTTTGTCTTCATTCTTAGCTGGTAATTGCAATACTGCAGACCAAACAGTCAAAGTATCCTCGTCTTCAATGCCAGTCAATTGGACAAACACATTAACACTACCATAATTAAACTTCCATAAATGATATTCACTTTTTGGAGGGTAACTAACCATAGCACTACCCTTCTCTGCCAATGTGTTAATCACATTTTCTATCACTTCGATGTGATTAATATTACTTGTATCTGAAATTAGTTCATTAATTAATTCCTCACTGTGTAGCGAACCCAAATTAGCTTGGTTAGTTTTCATAAGGATTTTGCCTTTCAAATAAGTTATTCCTAACCTAATTTATAGCTTGCAAGTTAGCTTATTGACACGAGGTCCAGATACTAAAATTAAGAGTAGATCATGAATTATCCCACATAAGCGCCACACCATAAGGTAACTAAATAAGCAAGATAGCAGGCTGACAAACTGAAATTTTACATAGGTGAAGTTGTTAGTATCAAGCTTCAATCATTTTATGTACGAGCATACTTTTTAATCTCTCTCCATACCTTAAGATATTTACTCAATAGGCATTCACGGAATATCTGAACTTTATCAAACATCCTCTGAGGAATATTAAAGACTATTATTTTCTATATTTTTGAAAAAGTCTTACAATCATAATGACTACTTCATAGCAATAATTTGGTGTAAGCCCCTTCTAGATTATTGAACTTTTTATACGGAAATAGTTTCAGGAGATTAATTTAGCGTGGTAATTCTCGATCAACAATTTCCCATTAAGATTAAACAAGTTCAAAGTACAGCTTAGGTTACAAGCTTGAGTCTGGGAATATCTTTCTTTCAATATTCCCCCTCAACTGATTCCCTTGCTCTCATCATCACTAGAGTCAATGAGCTTCTAATCTAACAATGCTGATAGGATTTGTTTCCTATAATCACCACTATCGGGAAGTTCTTGTTGTTGAAAATCTTAGCTATCTATTAAAATAAATTTTCAACAAACATATATTTCCTACAGACGGACTTTATATTCTAATAATGCCACCGAGCAAATAATAAATTCCTGCGTGTAAGAAAGCCATGTGTTTAGTATCACTTGATATCATTAATCATGACAATTATTTATTATATTGTTGTTCTTAATACTAAGATCAACTAACACTTATAGTGTTACTCACTAGAATTTAGTCGCAACAATTTCAGATGTCTTACTAGTGCTATTACTCTGGTTGACTTTCGGATGTTGAATAAATTGCCACTCATTTCTCAGTATTAGACTTTTACAGATATATTTGTGAATAAACCATGTATCAAAATCTAAAATCCAAAATAATTTGACAGTGGATGCTTTTGACAATCACGCAGAAATAATTACGAGTGCCAAGCGTGCTTATCATGCTACTTTAAGTTTAGCCATTGCAAAAGGTAGCGACCGCAGTTACGCTATATTGGCAATGGCAGAATCAATCAGAAATTCTTCCGATGAAATTCTTGAAGCCAATACTTTGGATCTAGAAGCCAGTCGAGAAATGGCAGTGCCAGAATTGATTTTAGATTGGCTGAAGTTAACTCCTAATCGTTTAGAAAATACTGTGGAAATTCTGCAACGATTGGGAAAGTTATCAGATCCTCTAAGAAAAGTTAGAGGCGCTGATTATCAATTGGAAGATTCTCAAAGTTATTCTCAACTTATGCCATTGGGTGTAATTGCCTTTATCTATGAAGCATTTCCTGAATTGGCAGCGATTGCTGCTGGTTTATGCATCAAAACAGGTAATAGTATTATTCTTAAAGGGAGTACGGAAGCAAGCCACTCCAATGCCGCGATTGGGAAAGCTCTCTCCTCAGCAATTGCCGAAACTTGCTTACCAGAGGACTGTTTGCAATTTATTACCCAGGAACATGGTACTTCTGTCCGTGACGTTATTACCCAGGACCAGTATATCAACTTAGCTATTCCCTACGGCCGTTCTAGCCTAATTCAGCAGGTCGCAAGACAATCCACCTATCCTGTTTTAAAATCAGCTATGGGCAACTGTTACCTTTACTGTTCACCCAGTGCCTCCATGGAAATGGTTCACTGGGTAATCGTTGATAGTCATGCAAGCCAACCTGATCCAGTAAATGCTGTTGAGAAAGCATTAATTCATCGCCAATGTGCACCATCTTCTTTAATAACATTATGTAATTCCTTAAAAGAGAAAGGTTTTGACCTAAGGGGTGATGAAGAGTTAGCTGAAGCCTTTCCCCAGCTACATTTAGCAAAGGAAACTGAGTGGGGTTGTGCTTATTTAAATAAAACAGTAGCTTTCAAGTTAGTGGATAATTTAGAACATGCAGTTACTTGGATTAATGAATATAGTAGTGGTCATGCTGACGTAATTGTTACAGATTCCTACCAAGAAAGTTGTCAATTCGCCTTGGGGGTAAACAGTGCTTTTATTTATACTAATGCTTCACCCCGTTTTTGCCGTAATCCCCCACGTGGTGATTCTATATTTCTAGGTATGTCTAATCAAAAAGGAAACCGTCGAGGTTTAATTAATTTGGAGAGCTTAACTACTGTCAAGCATATCATCCAGGGTAATGGACAATTTTAATAAAAGACCACTATCCCATAGATTTTAGACATGGTTTTCTTTTAGACCAATATTTTTTTGGAATGAACAAACATAAAAATGGTACAAAAGTTAAGAATTGGACATAATTTTAGAATCAAAATTAAGTGAATAGAGTGTTTAGGTTGACTTGAATTACTTCTTTCGGTGAATCTTATATCGATATTTTCAAAGAGAATAGACTCGTTGACTATAGATGGATTACTTAAGTTTGGATTGCGAACCATAAGTTCCCCCTTATATTTTTGGGGATATTAGAGGCATATAAATTACTGCCAATATCACTCTAATTGACCATATTGCTCCTTAAAAAGTTGCAATCTTTTCCTGCAATATATGCAACCAGGATATCAAAAAACGAAGTAGCGAAAAAGTTGTATGACTGCCATCAGTATAATCAGATATAGGGGAATACTATTTTTAGTTGCTTTATAAACATCTAATTCTATATTTGAGGAATTCACAGAGAATCTGTAAAACATAGTCAACAATCATCTTGAGAGCCTGATCAAAAAAAACTCAATTACATAAATTCTTTCTTAGATTTTAACAAGTCTATATGACTATTAGTTCATAGTTATTATCTTGAAACCACCTTATAGGGGGTACCACTTTTGTTAAGTACCAAACCTAAGACTTGTTTAGCCAAATTACTATTAGTGTATTACCCCTAAATAGTCTAAAAAATACTAAGATTTTACCAACTTATATTGCAAGGTAAAAATAATGAATTTACCATCTTATCCTCTAACTTTAGAGACTCAAAGTTGAATGCTTTATTCATTCAACTTTGAGTCAAATATTGGGTGCTCATATGTAATAAGTATTAAGTGTTTTAAGACTTCTTTAAATATGACTACCCTACATCTTGTAGTCCTGACTCAATAGCTACCGAATATCTAGGGCTGTTACAATTTATTTGATCGCTTCACTATTCTCTAAAATTTATAAGTCAATCTAAATCTAATTCAGTTTATTAAATTAGTAAAATCAACATATTATACTTATTAGTTACTGGCCAGGTAACCGTCATTAGAAGTAAATTACTAACCCTCCATATATCTTCATAATATTTAGCCTAGAATTGATTCTAGCTTGGTAATAAAATCAGTATCAGTTATACAAAGAAATAGTTAATCCTAATAATACGAATTTTTCAAATTAGCCTGAATCTACTATTTATATCTTTTTTCTTAATGCTCTTCTCTATTTAATTAGCCCCTACAGTTATCATTCTGTTATCTTTTGCTACTTTCTATGGTTTGATTTACCCTTGCCAAGGTAGTAAGTTTCTTTTAAGTAAAATTATTAATTTTCCTCAAAAACATAATGAAAAAAATTATGTATAATGAGCCTATACATTTTCTTAATAGCTTAACTGCTAGATTTTTATGTTTTAAATTATCCCAATTAGTACTTAGAAAATATCAAGTACTGACTGTTAATGAACATCAATTATCATACAAACTAGAGGGAGATAATAAAAATGCAAACACATGTAACTGCTACTGTAATATTTGTATAGTAATATTTATTGTAGAATAGCTGGTCTTTTAGGATTTTATGACTGGACTAGATAAACAATAAAACTAGCAAGTTCCCTCAATATTCAAAATTTTCGGATTAGGCTCATATTCCAAAACAAGGATTTTGTTATCTACATGCTCAAAACTTGCTACAGACAAATTGGTTGGTATATTATCTTTTATTGATATGAGAGGCCAATATAAATAATAAGTTAATATTAATTTCCTGAATATATACATATAATTGAAGTTAAACTATAACAAAAATAATCTTGTAATTAGGTAATCAAATTACAGACTAGAGTGGTACTTAAACCACTAATAAGGGTGTTTCATTTTGGTTTGCCTATTAAACTGTAAAAGGTTTGCATATCTTACTTTCAATCTAAGATATTTTTACTTCCCCAAATACGGCTAGACATCAAGATGAAAGCAATTTCAGGTGTGGTGGATCTGAACGGTGATGTTCATAGCTAATTACACGGTTACGACCACTGGACTTTGCTTTTAGCAGATATTTATCTGCACGGTCTAATAGACTTATACCTTTCATATCATCTTCAGGTTGTAGGCAAGCCAGACCCAAACTAATAGTAATATTAATTACTAAAGTAGTATTGATTGCAAATGGCTGCTCGCCAACTATTCGGTTCAGACGATTTGCTACCAACATTGCTTCTTGGAAAAGAGTATTGCTTAAAAGTACAACAAACTCCTCACCACCATAACGGAAAGGAGTATCCTGGGAACGCAAGTTTTGCCGGATACGAGTGCACAAAACTTGTAATAGGCTATCACCCACTAAATGTCCATAGGTATCATTAACACCTTTGAAGTAGTCAACATCCAAAATAATTAGGCTGAATGGAGTATCATTATTACGAGCTATACTAATTTGCCGTGGCAAATCCCACTCTAAAGCACGACGGTTATTTAGTTCTGTTAAAGAATCTGCTAAAGCAATAGTAGATAGTAAGTCATTGGTACGAATTAGATCCCGGCATTTTTGTGCCTTTCGTACACCAACAGCAAGCTGAGCTAATAATAAAGGGTGTGTCGCATCTGTCTGCTCTGGTTTCTGCCAAATGTAAGCATCTGCTCCTTGTTGAAGTGCAGATGCGCTCATTTCTTGCTCCCATTCCCAATTATACTGCTGTTTGAGAGTAATTAATTCACAACGATCCTCTAATAAAATGCAGTAAACTGAGGATAATTTTGCCTGCTCCTTTAGCCAACTGCATAGTGTGATACTACCATCTAAGCTAGCCTGTATTAAAATAATATCCGGAGGGGATGTTCTAATGAGGGAAACCGCTTGATTAAGATTAGCGATCACTTCTACATTGAATGTGGTCTTATAGTATATCTGGTCTGGAAGTCCTGTTAAGAAATGTTCGCTTCCAAAAACCAGAATGGAAATATTCATTTTGGTAATTCTTGCCTTATTTTAACTGTAATTGGGAATGACCCTAAATAAAGTTTTCTACTTTTGTAGATATTCCTCATAAACACTGTATATGGGGCATGCAAGTATTATGACTATAATACTGAGAGCCTTGTAAGGTATATAAAACTCCTAGTATGTCGTCTGTGTATTCATAGCACAACTCAACTGTGTCAGGGTATCATTGAAAAGCTTAAACTTTATGATTACTAATCTTTTTGCCTGCGCATAAACCTATATTTGCGGTGCAAACAATACAACTATTATAACTTGGGCATTAATTTATCTCCTCTTAATTTGTCTTTTTGTCTAAGCAGTTTTAACCTTGATTTCTGATACATAATTTCTGTCCTGACATTATTCATTTAAAACAGTGGAAATACTGAATATTTTTTCCTGGTATAAAAGTGTGACCGCAATTTCCAGGGTAGAACTATCTCTAATAACACAGCAAAAATACTTGATATCTAATTACACAGGTCAAATCTGGTAATCAATATTTTCACCGTAAAGAAGTAAATATTATGTAATTTATATTGGTTTATTTACACACTTTATATTTTGGACTTAAGTATAATCCGAACTACCGGAAAATTCATATAAAATTTTAACCAGTGATAATACGATAAATATCAGGAATTGAATTTTAGGTATATGATATAATTCACCTAAAATATATCCATTGAAATAGTACATATTACTTAAACCAATTAACTACTAATGCAGATAATTAGTTTAAGTAACGACCTGAGCAACAAAATTATAAAAGAGAGCAATAAAAATATATAGCTTAACTTCTAGTACAGATAGTAGTGAGGTTAAAAATATCAAGACTATATCTTAGATATAGTAAAAAGAAAATAATATATGTTGAAAAATTAGGGATCAATGATTAATAGTATAAAACTACTACGATTTTTATACTTGTATTTGAATATCCTCAAATTACTTTTTCAATTAAGTCTATCTACTATAGTAGCAGCATTGCAATACTTTGACTAAGCGTTCCTAGATTTTTTCTAGTTTTGTCATCTCTTCACATAGAGTTTTATTATTTTATCTAAACATCTTAATATTTTTATTGGCTTAACTAATCCAAGTATGATTGTCTTATCAATAGAATAATTTTTACTGTTGTATCTGGTTCGTTATGGTTCCAACAAAAACTATCTAAACCAATCTATTCATTAAAAACCAATTTATTGATTAGGGCATTTTAGTGTAAAGATGATAATTTAATCATATAATGATATTGCTGTTTAGAAGACCAACAATTGCCTGTTTTACATTTTTTAGGAAACAAGCAGATTTCTGAAATTATAATCTTAGTAAATTTACCCATATCCATAATTTAATCTTAATTCCTAAACTATAGATGTATTAATAAGTTCAGTATATTTATGAATAATATCTCAGGAATTTTTAGTTGTAGGGTCATAGATTTACCATTCCTATTGAGCCTGCCCAAATGTATATATAAATAATTATGTATACACTTACGTGAAAACTTTAATAGTTGCCTTCCTGAACTAGAAAAAACGTGTATTTTTCCTAAACTAGGATATGAGGTTCTTGCAAAGCTATTTATAGTCTCACGTAGATTCCATAAGACTACAATAAGATTTATTTATTTTTACAATAAAAATTGTATCTAATAGAGATTACGCTGAGTATTTACTTTGGATTTTTGGGCTTGCTAGGAAATGGTAAGCTTTCACCTAAAATAGTTAGGATAAAAAGAGTAGGGGTAAATTAACTTTTTATCTCAACTATTATAGACTCTAGCATAAAGTTACTTAGCTGCCATTACAGGTACCTAATTGCATATAGTATTACTTTATTGGTAGGGTTTATTGTTAACAGTTGGATCTTTGAAATAACTACTTTCATCCAATTAGCAATCATTTAACCAACAAATGAATGAATAAGCTCATATCCTTTGAATATTACATTAGATAAATACTTATGACTGACTATCCCCAAAAACTCAGTGGTGACGAGATTCGCCGGAAGTTTCTCGAATTCTACCGTAAACGGGGGCACCAAATCGTTACAAGTGCTTCACTGATTCCGGAAGATCCTACTGTACTGCTAACCATTGCAGGGATGTTGACATTTAAGCCTATTTTCTTGGGCCAGCGTATTCCAGAATTTCCCCGTGCTGCTTCTTCTCAAAAGTGTATTCGTACTAATGATATTGAAAATGTCGGACGAACAAAGCGTCATCATACATTTTTCGAGATGTTGGGAAATTTCAGTTTTGGGGATTATTTCAAGGAACAAGCTATTAGTTGGGGTTGGGAAGTATCCACTGAGTTATTTGGGTTACCAAAAGAAAGGCTAATTATCAGTGTTTTTGATCTAGATGAAGAAACCTATGCAATTTGGCGGGATAAAATTGGTGTACCAGAAAAACGCATCAAGCGCATGGGTATAAATGATAACTTCTGGAACTCAGGTGTAACTGGGCCTTGTGGTCCATGTTCAGAAATATACTATGATTTTCACCCAGAGTTAGGGGATGATATTGACTTAGAAGATGATTCCCGGTTTATTGAGTTCTACAACTTAGTATTTATGGAATCTAACCGGGATGCAAATGGTAATTTAACTCCCCTTGCCAGTAAGAATATTGATACAGGAATGGGTTTAGAACGGATGGCACAAATCCTCCAACAGGTTCCTAACAATTATGAAACAGATTTAATCCTACCAATTATTAAAAAAGTTGGAGATATTGCCAGGGCTGATTATAGTAAAAGTGATGAGAAGACAAAAATTTCTTTGAAGATAATTAGTGATCATATGCGGGCTATTGTTCATATGATAGCTGATCATATCTATGCTTCCAATGTGGGAAGGGGTTATGTATTGCGACGTTTAATTCGCCGGGTTGTACGCCATGGTAGATTAATCGGTATTGATGAAGAATTTACTACCAAACTAGCTGAGAATGTCATCATTTTAGGTGAATCTGCCTACCCTCACTTACGTGAGAGGGAAAGTGCAATCAAGACAGAATTACAACAGGAAGAATCCTGCTTCTTAAAGACATTAGCGAGGGGTGAAAAAATATTAGCAGGAGTTATTAATAAATTGAAACATCAAGATAAAACCATTATTAGTGGTGATGAAATATTTAAACTATACGATACATATGGTTTTCCTAAAGAATTAACTCAAGAAATTGCTGAGGAAGAGGGCTTAACCATTGACAGTGATGGTTTTACCATAGAAATGCAAAAGCAAATCAAAAGGGCGCAATCTTCTCACAAAACCATTGATTTAACTGTAAAACATCCCTTAGATAATAAGTCATCAGACCATATCCATTCGACGGAATTTCTTGGCTATACCCAAACGGTTACATCAGTACGGGTTGAATTATTGCTAGTAGATGGAATTGCTAAAGAAGAAGCGGAAGCAGCAATGGAAGTGCAAGTAGTCCTCAACAAAACCCCATTCTATGCAGAATCTGGTGGACAAATTGGGGATAAGGGGTCTTTGTTCAGTAATGACTTGTTCATCAAAATTAGAGATGTGAAAAAAGAGTCAGATTTCTATGTTCATTTTGGGCGTGTGGAACATGGAAAAATACGAGTAGGGGATACAATCACAGCCCAAATAGACTGTGCTTATCGTCGTCGTGTCCAAGTACATCACACTGCAACTCATCTCCTACAAACGGCTTTAAGGAATGTTGTAGATGATAGAATTTCCCAGGCTGGTTCCTTGGTGTCCTTCGATAGATTGCGCTTCGACTTTAACTATCCCCAAGCTTTAAAACCCGATCAAATTAGCCAAATTGAATTACAGGTAAATAATTGGATTGGAGAAGCACACATCGCTAAGATAGAAATCATGCCCCTAGAAAAAGCAAAAGCCAAAGGTGCAATTGCTCTCTTTGGGGAAAAGTACGCAGATATGGTGCGGGTAATTGATTTTTCTGGAATATCCATAGAATTATGTGGTGGAACCCATGTAAACAGTACGGCGGAAATAGGTGTATTCAAAATAATTTCTGAAGGTGGTATATCTTCTGGAGTCAGACGAATAGAAGCTGTTGCTGGTAATGCAATTCTAGATTACCTTAACCCCCGAGATATAATAATTAGGGATTTAACAGATAGGCTTAAAGTCAAACTAGAGGAAATACCAGAAAGAATTACCACACTACAACATGACCTAAAAAACATTCAGAAACAAGTAAATAATTTGAAATCTCAGTTAGCAATTACCAAATCTAATAATTTGATTTCAACTATGGAAACTGTAGGTCACTTTAAGATATTAGTCGCACAAATAGATAATATAGATCCTACTTCCTTACAAATAGTAGCGGAAAGATTACAGCAGAAAATTGGTAATGGTGCTGCGGTGGTTTTGGGTTTAATTACAGAAGTTAGTAAGGTCAGTTTAGTTGCTGCATTTTCCTTAGAAGTCAATAATCAAGGTATAAAAGCAGGTAAATTCATTAATGTTATTGCAAAGATTTGTGGTGGTGGTGGTGGTGGAAGACCAAATTTGGCCATGGCTGGAGGTAGATATGCGGACAAGTTACCAGAAGCCTTGGAGAAGGCAAGGGCTGATTTAAAAGCTTGTTTGGAATAATTTATATTTTCTCTTAGTCTCTCAATTTTTGTAATAAATTAGTGTTTTTTTGAACGAAGGCAGATTATATCTGCAAAAAGCTTTTGTAATTTCTGGAAAATAAATTTTCTCTTAAATTTACTTCTGAGTAATGCATGTTTGATTATGTTCTAAATATATCTAAAAATTGCAGGTCCACCTTACTAGTTCCTTGATTGCCAAAATTCATTTAATATCAATGGATTTCTGCTAGAGCAGGGATATTTAATCTAAACCCTGGAATTTTGATTTATCCTGATTAATAATCAGGATAAATCAAAATTATACTCTAAAGCTTCTAACTGCCCTCCTCAACTTGCCATTAAGTAACCGAGCAGCCCCAAAACTGCCCCCCAGCCACGAATATCACCAATTACTTTGTGCTAGGTCTCAGGAATATTTCTGATTGACCAAAACTTTTTATATTCAGTAATTCTTTTGGGAATATAAACTATAGTGCGATGCTCTGAGTAATAATAATGATGTCTTTTAAGAATTGTTCATAGCCCTTATACTTACTTTTACTATAATGTCCATATCAACAACCACCCAGTTTTTTAGCCATCTTAATCCCAACCAGCGTTTTGCCGTAGAGCATTTTTGTGGTCCTTTGTTAGTTGTTGCTGGTGCAGGTTCCGGTAAAACAAGTACTTTAACTTATCGGATTGCTAATTTAATTTTGCAACATAGAGTTAACCCAGAGAATATCTTAGCAGTGACCTTCACTAATAAAGCTGCAAGAGAAATGAAAGAAAGGGTGCAGAATTTATTCTCTGAACAACTTGCCTTACTTGACTATGGGGAGAAATTGAATTTTCTGCCGGAATATGAGAAAACAAAAATCAAGTCAAGAGTATGGCACAATTACATTAAAGAGATGTGGATAGGCACTTTCCATAGCTTATTTGCAAGGGTATTACGTTTTGATATCGAAAAGTATCAGGATGAACAGGGACGAAAGTGGAATCGCAATTTTTCCATTTTTGATGAGTCGGATTCCCAAACTTTAGTTAAGGAAATTGTGAGTAAAAAGTTAAATTTGGATGACAAAAAGTTCGACTCTCGCTCTGTGCGGTATGCAATTAGTAATGCCAAAAATCAGGGTTTTTCTCCCGGAGAATTAGAATTAGAGTGCAATGATTATAAAGGCAGGGTAATTGCCCAAGTCTACAGTCATTATCAAGATAAACTGGCAGAAAATAATGCCCTAGATTTTGATGATTTAATCCTATTACCAGCAAGATTATTCCAACAAAATGAGCAGGTACTGGGCTATTGGCACCAAAAATTTCATCATGTTTTAGTAGATGAGTATCAAGATACTAACCGCACCCAATATCAGTTAATTCAGCAATTAGTTACTAATGGGGAAAGGAAAAAAAGTAATAGAAATTGGAACCAGCGTTCGGTTTTTGTGGTGGGAGATGCAGATCAATCTGTTTACTCTTTTAGAATGGCTGACTTTACAATTTTGCTGGAATTTCAGCGAGACTTTGGGGACGGATTGGCTGATGAATATACGAGTACTATGGTGAAACTGGAAGAGAATTACCGCTCCTCTGAGAATATTCTACAAGCAGCAAATGGACTAATTGAAAATAATACACAACGGATCGATAAGATACTTAAAGCTACAAAGGGTTCAGGGGAATCTATTTGCTGCCATACGGCCGATGACGAAGTGGCAGAAGCCCAATTTGTCATTAATCAAATTCGTACTCTAGAAAACCAAAACCCTGAATTAGATTGGGTGAGTTTTGCTATTTTGTATCGGACTAATGCCCAATCACGTCCTTTTGAAGATATTTTAGTTAGATTAGGTATCCCTTATACTGTGGTTGGTAGTTTGAAATTCTATGACCGTAAAGAGATTAAAGATGTACTAGCTTATTTAAGATTCATTGTTAATCCATCAGACATGGTGAGCTTGCTACGTATAATTAATACTCCTAGGCGGGGAATTGGCAAAACTACTATTAATAATTTAGTTAATGCTGCTCATGAGTTGAAAAAACCACTTTGGGAAGTACTGGTTGATGAGATATCAGTTAATAATCTGGCTGGAAGAGCAAGCAAATCAATTAAAAACTTTGTTCAAATGGTTATCAATTGGCGTAGGGAAATTGATATCTTATCTGTAAGTAAATTAGTCAAACAAATCTTGGAAAGTTCTGGCTACATTGACAGTTTGAAAGACCATGGTACAGATGAAGCTGAAAACCGTCTTCAAAATGTCAGGGAATTATTTAATGCTGTTCTACAGTTTGAAGAAGAGAATGAAGAAGTAAGTTTAGAAAATTTCCTTGCTAGTACTGCTCTCAATTCAAATTTAGATGATTTAAAGGAGGGAGACAGTGCAATTTCTTTAATGACACTGCATGCATCCAAAGGATTAGAATTCCCCATAGTATTTGTGATAGGTCTGGAACAAGGGCTATTCCCCAATTACCGTTCAATGAATGACCCCATGGCATTGGAAGAAGAACGTCGCCTGTGTTATGTCGGAATTACCCGTGCTCAAGATAGATTATACCTTTCCCATGCCAAAGAGCGGCGACTCTATGGTTATAGAGAACCCGCCCTAAGATCACAATTTTTAAATGAATTACCGGAGGATTTGCTTGTAACGCAGTTTTGCAAAAGTCAAAAAGATACAAAAAATACTTTTCTTCCTAAATCATCTGATATTAGCAATTATGCAAGTATGCCATGCTGGAAGGTAGGTAATAAGGTCTTACATAGAACTTTTGGGATGGGTGAAATTACGCATGTTTTTGGTGGGGGGGATAAAATTTCTTTAGCCGTTAAATTTGATTATCTAGGGCAAAAAATTGTCAATCCTTTACAACTACAACAGGTTAATTGAATTTGACTAAATTTTGACTATTTCACGCTGAACTCCAGAATACCTTCTATAAAATGGTCATTTGGGATGGTATCTATAATATTCGCGAGTATGAATGTACCTATAAATCTTTACCTATATTGGAGTATTGGATAAACATATCTATAGTCCTTAATTAAGATATGGAAAGCACTTCACCCTTTAAATGTTAATTCATCACTGATCATTTATTGTAGCTAGTATTGCCTTCTTATAATTCATAATATGTTATTATTAGTTATAAGTGATAATGGTTATATCGCTGGATATTCCTAATAGATTGTCATTCATCTTCCTGTTAAACCACATATTGCCAACATCATTCATTCTCGGCTGAATATTTGTTCGGTAAACAAAATATCTTTTGTTCTCTTTACATATTTACAATCACTAATATTATCTCATTAGTATATTTTAATTTCTTAGTAACCTTACTTTTCAAAAAAACTAGCTGCAAAGATAAGTATATTTACTGAGGCTCTTTTCGTATGTTTGCAGCAGTTTTTGAGACTCTGTTAGGGAAATTTGTTTTTCTTCTAAGGCTCTTTCACAACGTTGACGAATTCTTTCTATCATATCTTCTGTATCATATTGTACATAAACTAGTACCTCATCCATAGTATCACCCTTAACGATGTGTTTAATTTTGTAGCCTTTGGGAGTGAGTTGGATATGAACTGCATTAGTATCACCAAAGAGATTGTGCAAGTTTCCCATAATTTCTTGGTAGGCTCCATTTAGGAACATTCCTAAATAGTAAGGCTGTCCAGCTTGTAGTGAATGTAGCTCTAAAATTGACTTAACATCTCTAAGATCAATAAAGCTATCAATTTTGCCATCACTATCACAGGTAAGATCTGCCAGAATTGCGCGGCGATTTGGCTCCTCATCCAGACGATGGATAGGCATAATTGGGAAAAGTTGATTGATAGCCCAACAATCAGGTGCTGACTGGAATACGGATAGATTAATATAATAAATGGAAGCCATTATTTTTTCTAGGTCTTCCAACTCATCAGGCACGTATTCTTGCTTTCTAGTGATATCCAATACCTTTTGACAACAAGCCCAATACAGTTGTTCTGCTTTGGCTCTTTCTCTAATACTAAGGATACCTAAGTTAAAACGGCTGATAGCTTCCTCTTTAAATTGAGCTGCATCATGGTATAATTCCTGATAGTTTTCTTGATTAATTAGTTGACATGTTTCCCAGAGGTAAGAAATCAATTGGGAATCACCCTCTTCAGGTAACTCTGGAGGGATTGAATTTACTTCGCTGACACTAAGGATGTCAAAAATAAGTACGGATTGATGGGACGCGATCGCTCTACCACTTTCGCTGATCAGTGTGGGTACAGATAAATTGTTCTCAGCACAAGCATCTTGCAACTCCGCTACAATGTCATTGGCATAATTCTGCATATTATAATTTTTGGAAGCATAGAAGTTAGTTTGAGAACCATCATAATCTACAGCTAAACCACCTCCGACATCAAGGTATTTCATATTTGCTCCCAATAACCCTAACTCAACATAAATACGACTAGCTTCTTGGATGGCATCTTTAATTACATTGATGGCAGAAATTTGGGATCCGACATGAAAATGCAATAGTTGAAAGGAATCTAACAAATTAGCATCTCGAAACTGGTCTATAACATTTATAATCTCAGGAATTGTCAATCCAAACTTGGCACGATCACCACTAGAAGCACCCCATCTTCCCATACCTTGTGTACTAAGTTTTGCTCTCACACCAACAATCGGCTTAATCCCCAACTGTTGACTGACCTTAATAACTAAATCAACCTCTTCAATTTGTTCTAGAACAATGATTGGTGTTTGTCCTAGCTTTTGAGCTAGCATTGCAGTCTCAATGTATTCTTTATCCTTGTAGCCATTGCAGATTAATAAGGCTCCTGGAGTATCTAACAAAGCTAGGGCAATCATTAGTTCTGGTTTAGAGCCAGCCTCTAAACCAAACTGATGGGGCTTCCCAAACCGAACTAAATCTTCAATCAAATGGCGTTGTTGGTTGCATTTTACAGGGAATACACCGCGATATACACCAGAGTAATTATAGCGGGCTATCGCTTTGGCAAAGCAAGCATTTAACCTTTCAATTCGGTCTTCTAAAATGTCAGAAAAGCGAATTAACAAAGGTAGGCCTACGTTACGTTGTTTTAGGGCTTGCACCAACTCAAATAAATCTAGGGAACCACCATGATCGCCTTTGGGAGAAACTGTTACATGGCCAGCCGCATTAATGGAAAAATAAGGTTGTCCCCAACCTTCTATACGATATAGTGCTTCGCTATCCTCAATTTTCCAAATACGAGATGCTGTAACAGTATTGGGGGTATTGGGGGAAGATTGTTGATTATTACCTTTTTGTTGGTTTGCTTGCTTCACTTCTATTCTCTGTTCGCTTGAAGATAAATTTAATACATCATTAGCTGTCACTGTTAATTCAACACCCATTTATTCATTGCTTGTATTTGTTTCCAACAAGCTTACAATTTAACTTATTCCTGGAGTCTAGACCTAAATTTTAAGGTTTAAAGAAACTTACTCAAAAGTAGTTGAAGCTTGAAACCCTTACGTCAAAAGTCATATAACATTTCGTAAGTTTAAAGAATAATTAATTCTGTATTTTTTCATCGGGTTTGTTATGCTCAGTACTAAATCTAACTAATCGACAGATTCTTGTAACATCTTTATGGATATAGCATCAACTTATTGAATCAATATAGTAAATATTACTTGGTCAGTTTCCAGCAATAATTTAATTAGTATTAATGCCAGCTATTCACGTTACCAATGAAATATACTCAAGAATACTTAATTATTTGTATAAATGAAAAAAACTTATTTTTATAATAATTTGTCAATTGTACACGACAAATGACAAAGTGGAAGGGATAACTTATTTATTAATTTGAGGAGACAACTTTGGAACTCACATTCTTAGCTATTAAGCCTGATGGGGTACAACGTGGACTAGTAGGTAAAATTATCCAACGCTTTGAAACTAAAGGTTTTACTTTAGTGGGTTTAAAGTTTATGGATGTCAGCAAAAAATTGGCAGAGTCCCATTATGATATTCACCGGGAAAGACCATTTTTTGCTAGTCTAGTAGAGTTTATTACATCTGGTCCTGTGGTAGCGATGGTTTGGAAAGGTGATGGCGTGGTTGCATCTGCTAGAAAAATGATTGGTGCAACTAATCCCTTAATCTCTGAACCTGGAACAATCCGGGGAGATTTTGGAGTGAGTATTGGTCGTAATATTATCCACGGTTCTGATGCTATAGAAACTGCCCAAAGAGAGATTAGCCTATGGTTTAAGGATGAAGAATTAGTTGATTGGCAACCACAAATAAGTACTTGGTTGTATGAATAATTAGCAAGGTTAAAAATGGCCATTGTAGGGTTGGTTATTATCTAACTCCTACAATTTATTGCTATCTAGAGTATTTAATTCCAGGTTTATTCTATTAGTGGGTAGTGGGACTGATAAAATACTTAACCTACCAATAAAAACCCAAAATAATGACCCTACTATGTCTTTATAACCTATATAATTCCCACTAAGAAATAATTAGACCAAACTATTTTTTTACTGTTAACTATTATAATCAATAATATAGCCGGACTTATTCAGAAATTATTATCAAATAATAATTGCAAATGTTTATAATTAAAGTCCAGATCAAGTATATTTTTGTAATGGTATATAGTTATGGGAGTGGTCAGTCTGTGTGGAAAATGATATTTCACTAGAATCACTAGATTTCCATGCTCTGTTTCCCTCACAACACAACTCTTCATTTAGTGATTAATAATAACCAATAGTTACTATTAATCATAAAATCATAATGATTTTGAGTAGAAATACTTTTGACACCAGATCATCTTCCAAATCTAAGCGTAGAAGTTTTCTTGATATTTAGGGAAATAAGTCATACTTATTCCTAGTAGGAAATTTTCTATAACAAACGGCAAAAATTAACTTTTCTTAATATTTTGTTAGGATAATATAGGAATTAGTAATTAATTATTCTTTTGCCAGACCAGATAATTGTAACATTATAATAGGAGACAAGTTTTTTACCATCACCCTTTATTTCCAAGTATTCTGATAGCTATGTATGTTGGTAAGCCCCTTCTACATAAGTAATTCAGGGATTTATGGATGGTGGAATATGAATATAGACTAGCAAGGCAAATACAAGCAAGCCCAATCTAGAAAAAACTGCCCCGGTGCTATTTACCTTGGGAATACAAATTAGTATGCAGTTACTATAAACTAGACATAGTAGGAGTATTTGCCATTTTTTATAGGTGTTAAACGGGTTTGAAATGGAAAGGTAGAAAGCATATATACCTTATTTAAATTGAGCACACTAAAATTTAGGAATGCTGCTTAAGTAACCTCTTTCAACTTCCTTCGTTATGATTGTATATGCTGCAACTCATTCCGTAAAAACTTACACCAACTGATCGCCAAGGGGATTTCCGTGAATGGAATTTGTATATCATTATTAGGCTCTATAATGAAGAACTTTAAACTTATAGTATTACCGTTTATGGGTATATCATCTACATCTATGTTTATTTCTTTTGTACCTACTAAAATAGCTACTTTCTTGACGTCAAGGAGGGAAAATGTTTGAACATTTGCTATTCCTTTATGAGTAGGTTTTCCCCAGGTGATATTATTATCTTTCTGACCAATTACAGCAAGTATATCATATTTGGCTCTATCAAATTTTTCTGCCCATAGATGATAAGCCTCAACCTTCTGATACTCTCTTCCCCCCTGCCAGAATAGCCATATAAATATTGCTAGTAGAGGAAACCATAAAAGACCATGTTCCATAGATTATGTGTTTCTAACTTTAGTAAAGGATATATTGGATAGTCTAATTCAAATTTGCATTTTATCTTGCTCCTCCCTTGTCAAAATTACTACTCATTTTCTCTTAGGGCTTTCGATTAATAAGGAAAATCAATATAATAAGGAGCAAAATTATCATCATAAATCTCACGATTGAATACAGAAAGATTTATAAAATCTTGATATTAGTTTAAATATAGGTATTGTCAGGTTGTTGAAGTTCCAGAAATTAATGATGTAATCAACTTCCAGAGCTCTTCTATTGGATATTTGGTAAGATACCCTAAATCAGAAGTGTGATTTATCAAAAATAAGGTCTGTTTCCTATTCTTCGCCTGGATTTTGTCATGATCCAGTAATCTTAGTTTTTGATAGCTCTGGTATATTTTCTATCAAAGGGTTTTATTCTTTGAGTTGCTACAATTACTCTTCCATATGTTAGGTTATTCTATGTTAGATAGTTACATTAAAGCTTTCTATATAACTAATTCATTTAATCTCATACTTATCAGCATTTTAATTTGCCTATCTCGATCAGTATTAGTATTAAGAAACAAATAAATACTTGTCGATTATAAGTCCCCAGAAACATATCCATGATTGATGATAACTGCTTTTGTTATCCTCACAGGTTATACTTTTGAAAGTACTATCAGGGTGTTTATATTCCTGAGAAGTTGGGGAAATTGAATTAATAAACGATTTTTCACCTGGGGTTTAGAGGATAATTAAAAAATTAGGTAATTGTTACACTCATTGCTACCATCAATCAGCCTAAACAAAAATAACAAAGTTGAAATCAGAGTCTCAACTAATAGCCTTAAATTACTAAATTTTTTACGAATGTTGAGTATGCCATTGTTTAGAATAAATCAGAAATCAAGGTAGTGTTCCTTGATCACTATCATTTCATCATAAGGCTTTTGTTCGTATCTACTCGTTTGCTTAGCAGAAGTTTGTTTTCCAAGTATTATGATATTTTACAAATTCTCAGAAATTTATATGTAAGATGTCCTTTTTCTCTTACAAAGAAAGCTAACCACATACTAAAATTATAGATAAAAACAATAAAAAGTAGGAACTTGAAAACAAGAAATAAATTAGGCATGAATACAGCAGTATATATCCTATAACTTATCAAAGTGTTACTGTAAAATAGTTTTTGGAAAATCAGTTAAATCGGCTAGAATGACAAGGAAAATGTGAAATAAACAAAGTAGGGAAACTACAATGAAATTCTGCGGCTGCAACGCAACCTGTGAGGAAAAGTGAATCATGGAGAGCGCTAGGCCCATTAAGGATTGATTAGACTCTCCCTCGACCATTTGAGTCATTTCCGAGCCGAAATACTCATCTGTTTATAATTATCTCCGTTTTCTCCATTGCGCAGGAAAAGAGTTTTAAGTTGAAAATGCAAATGACTAATCTACAACTCATTAATAGTCGCCTTTCAGAGTTTCCTCCATTACCAATCAAACGCCCTTTATTGATGATTGGGCATGGAACCAGGGATAATGAGGGTAAACAAGCCCTCTTGAATTTTGTGGAAACATATCAGGCATTAGATCAATCCCGACCAGTTCTTCCTTGCTTCTTAGAACTAACTGGACCCACAATTCAAGAAGGAGTAGATGAGTGCATTCGCAATGGTTACAATGAACTTTCTGTATTACCTATTCTCCTATTTGCTGCCCGCCATAATAAATTTGATGTTACCAATGAGTTAGACCGTGCTAGAGCAAAATATCCCCAGTTAAAGTTACATTACGGCAGACATTTCGGCATTACTCCCAATATTATTGAACTGTGGTGGCAAAGATTAACAGAACTTGACCTCCCAGAAAATAATCCTCAAGGTATCTCACGTGCAGATACGGTGCTGTTACTTGTCGGGCGTGGTTCCAGTGATCCTGATGCTAATAGTGATGTATACAAATTAGCCCGTATTCTTTGGGAGGGTAGTGGTTATTCCACTGTAGAAACCTGTTTCGTTGGTATTACTCACCCCAGGTTAGAAGAGGGTTTTCGCAGAGCCCGACTTTATCAACCTAAGCGTATAATTGTGTCACCTTACTTTCTATTCACTGGTGTACTAGTAAAAAAAATTTTCGATATTGCTCTGCAGCAACAAGAATTATACCCAGATATTTATATAAGCTGCTTATCAGAAATGGGATTGCACCCTCAACTATTTTCCGTATTACGAACACGGGAAATTGAGACTCAAATGGGACAAGTACAAATGAATTGTGAAATGTGCAAATTCCGACTGGCGGCTGCATCAGGAGATGACTATCATGAACATCATGGACATCATGGACATCATGAACATCATGAACATCATGAACATCATGGACAGGAGGCTCCCCATGAATCCATAGATGTATATGCAGACATAGAAAAATACCATCAGAATATTTGGCAAATACCTTAGCTAAAAAAATCAATATTTAAGAGAGTGGTAGCAATTCATAAACACATTGATATATGGTGCCCGGGTGCCAAGTTTGGCAGTATTGATACTATTAAGTAAAGAGGCATAGCTTATTGTCATTAAAATTTAAGTCTCAAAGCTTACAATTTAATGTTTTCCTACTCTCCACACAAAACTCAAGCCAAGAGGCATCTATAAATCAAACCCTAATGAACTCTCTCTTCTTGACACGGATGATTTCATTTTACATTGACAGAATCAGGTTGTTTCTCATTAACATTACAGATTAGCTAACAACCTTTCTGCTTCTTAATATATTTCATAGTGAAATGTAGGGAGAGTTAAAATTATTGTATTAGGGAAATTAAGTGGTTTGGAATTGCCCCAATTCTAAACGTAAAGGCCAGGTACATTATGGCATCGATTACTATTGAACAGTAGAATAATTCCATAGAGAAGTACTATACTGGCATGTAATTCCAGAACTTATTAATAATATCAAAAAGAATGTCTAAAAAATTCCCCATTGGCAGTAAAGTCAGGGTAGTGGCTCTACCTGAATATATTAAAACAAATGACCCTATGCCTATGTTGCGACCTCCTGGTTTAATTCATTTGGGAGAGGAAGGGACTGTACTAGACCGATATCCTGGTGATTATTGGGGTGTTAGTTTTGCTAGTGGTTCTTTTCTTCTAGATAGTCAGTATATTGAATCAGTGGAAGATACTCCTGAAATGTAAATACTAGAATTTTCAAGAAATTCATAGTGGGATAATCTGACCTCTATTGATTTTACTCTTCGTAGTATTGCAGCAACAACACAATAATTTTAGTTTTTGTAGTGTTTAGTTGAATAGTGGTAGTAGTTTGCCAAAATTACTTAAGATCAAAAGAATGTGTATATAGTTATGTTACATTGAGAAAAAAACATATTCTTCCAATTAAACATCTTCTAAATTCATCAGTGTCTTACCCTGTAAGTTTTGAGAAAGATTATATTTTACCTTACGCTTCACTTGGATCATATACACTATATATTTCTTCCGTTGAGCATATTTTTTCGATAATCGGGACTACCACTATGCCAAAATTACTTTTATGCTAGTACCAGAGAAGATATAAGTAAGAAAAATATAATTTGGGGAAAGTCGATGACAATAACTAAAGTGACAGCTAAAGACTTGTTTCGTGCCGCTTATGAAAATCGCTATACCTGGGATAAGAATTTTCCTGGGTATAGTGCAGAAATTACTTATAAATATGAAGATCAGTCAATCAAAGGTATAGCTCGTATTAACCAAGATTTAAAAGCTGAGGTTTTGGGTATTGATGATGATCATGCACAGAAGGCAATTCATAATCAATTGTGGGAAACATCAATTCACCGTGTCCGTCGTAGCTTTGATGACACCCATGGTGCTAATACCTTTAGTTATGGAGATACTGATGAAACTGGAAGGGTAGAAATTCTTGTTGGGGGTAAATCTGCTGGGGATAAATACAAGCTTAGCAATAATGAGGTATGTCTAGTCTGCCGTCACATTAATGGAGTTTTAGTGACTATTAATACCTTTGCCAGCTATAACACTGGTGAAGGATATCTATCTTGCCGTTATGACTCCGTATACCATGACCCAAAAACTGGCGAGCAGAGGGGTGACAAAAGCAATTTTTCAGATGAATACCAAAAAGTAGGCAATTACTTCATCCTCAGTCGTCGTATAATTAGTACTGGAATTGTGGGTGAAACCTTGCCACAGGAATTTATCTTTGAAAATATTCAACTGTCAGGCATATCAGTCTGAAAAGTAAAAATGTTAGGAATCACAAAGACACCACAAATTTCTACCTGTAAAAAGGCAAGTTTGCAACTAATCCCCCACTGGCTTGTAGCAGGATATTCCTCAGTTTATAATCCTTAGTCTCTAGCATACAATTAACTCCCCCTTCCTTTTGAAGTTAAGTGGAAATTAAAATATATGCTTACAAAATAATACGAAAAACAAGATTTAGGAACCCATAACATATGCCCTACACAAATGAAGAAGGTGGACGTCTTAATAATTTTGCCAGCGAGCCTCAAGTTTATAAAGCAGAACCGCCAAATGCTAGGCAAAAACGTAATTTTATTTTCCTGGGAATTTTAGGTGCCACTATGGTAGGTGCTCTCATCTTTGTTGCCTACTATATATCCAGTGTAAGTTAATCTCATTAAACTTTTCACTATTAACCATATGCGTATAGGTTCCGTATAATTGATGGGACCTATTTCATTTCTGGATAAACACTAATCAATACTTAATAAGAGCTAAATTTAAGATATTTTATTTTAATAACTGTAAAGTAAAAAATATACAAATTAACACTTTGTCTTAGAAATTGGAAGATATAAGGTTAATTAGTGTAGCCAGAGTCAGAAAAAGATATTTTCGTAGTTTATTCCATAATCTATATCTAAGCCTGGCTTTGCAAAGTAACTAGAAATTGCAAAAAGTTTAGAATTTGCTTTTCATTTGTGACCTTGGGCAAAGTAGCTTTTCTCGCATTTCATACTTTGATTCATTCCCCTCTTCTATAACTTACCAGTCAAAATAGTTTTATTCACCTTTATCAGCTTATGAATAATCAACATTATCAAGATTTAACTATTACTCCTGTAGCAAGCAACAAAACTATCTACTTGGAACATATTTCTAAAGTTTATGGCACTGGAGCAACAGAAGTTAATGCCCTGAGCGATGTTAGCCTAATAGTGGAAACATGCGAGTATTGTTCAATTATGGGTCCATCTGGATCAGGGAAATCAACTGCTATGAATATTATCGGTTGTTTAGATCGCCCTACTTCTGGAACTTATTATTTAGATAACGTTGACGTTGCCCAAATGGATGATGGAAAACTGGCTCACATTCGTAATCAAAAAGTTGGCTTTGTGTTCCAGCAGTTTCATTTATTACCCCAACTGTCTGCTCTAGAAAATGTTATGCTACCCATGGTCTATGCAGGTATACCATCCAGGGAACGTTATGATAGGGCAAAAGAATCACTAATAAGAGTCGGGTTGGAAAAGCATTTTAACAATAGGCCCACTCAGTTATCTGGAGGACAACAACAAAGGGTGGCTATTACTCGTGCTATTATCAATAACCCCGTATTACTACTGGCTGATGAGCCAACAGGTGCTCTTGACTCATATACAACCCAAGAAATATTAGATATTTTTGGCGAATTAAATGCTAATGGTATGACTGTAGTGATGGTAACTCATGAATTGGAGGTTGCTCGGCATACCCAACGCATAATTTGGTTTATTGATGGTCAGATTATCCACTCTCGCCTTACCCCTGATGAACTTGGGCAATTAATTGTATCGTGATGTCTTCTGCTGCATATTTGCCTTGGCAACAGTAGACAAGTAAATAATTAGAGTTATTAAACGATAAACCTAAGAATTCATTTTCAATGATTTCATCCCATTTGTTTATAAGGCCTCTTTTAAGGTTCCATTCAAATGGAAAATTAAATTACCCAGTGTTAGTGATCATTTTAATAAGAATTAAAACCCTCAATTCCGTCATGATATCATTTCATAATTTCAAACCTACATAAGCATCTTGATAGGCTATACGCTGATTAACGTGAATATTGGTTTTGATTTTCTTTCTTTTAGTTAGTTGATTACTTTGAGGCTTGTTAAGTAGGTTCAGAGCATTATTCCACTTAATTCTAATGTCTTTAAGCTCAAATTCATCCCAAATCCATTTTAGGTGGGATTTATAGTACATACCAGTTCTGGTGATATCAGAATAATAGGACTTTTTATTATAAATCCCACCTAAAATGGATTTGCCTTGCTTAAAACCAACTATAATCCTTATTTCCTGAATCTTCTCTTGTCTTACAATGTATTTGCAAGTGTGTATTTCTCTTTTACCAGAAAAATTCGATGTTTGTTCTTACATGCATCAAGGATAATCAATTGGATATTCAATACCACCAAAATACTCAATAAATTGTTTTATTCTATTTAACCCAAGTTATAAGAATCCCATTTCCGTGACCAAACTAACCTCTAAATTCATTTACAATTCATAAATCCATTAATACACTTAAATGAAGCAGTTAATTGTGGGGTAAAAGTAATGCCAAGTAAGAATCTTGGGTAAAATTATAAATTGTACAACTGAGCTTTGAATCCCATTTTAAAATTATTCTGGGTTTTAATGCATGTCAAAAACTGTATTACCAAGTCTTAGCTGTTATTATAGTCTAAAACTCGGATATAAAATTACATAATTATATGCTCAAGATACTAATGATAACATGACTTTTAATTCTTACAATTTCACCCATATTTTGATATTTTTCTGCCTTTTTTAATTCTTTTCCAAAAAAAAATGAATTAGAATTTATAAATAAATGAATATTGAAAATATACATGTCTCTCGTAAGTTAATTGGTGTTGCAGTTATTTGGAATAAAAAAGGTCAAATATTAATTAGTCGACGTCTTCCAAATACTTTTATGGGGGGATTATGGGAGTTTCCTGGTGGTAAAGTAGAATCAGGAGAAACAGTAGAGGAATGTATTCAAAGAGAAATCTCAGAAGAGCTGGGAATTAATATTGAAGTAGTAGAGCAATTAATTACTATTAATCACAATTATAATAACCTCTATGTAAGTCTAAATGTGCATCAATGTCTTCATATTGGGGGTATTCCACAGCCTCTAGAATGCGATGAGGTACGGTGGGTAAATTTATATGAGTTAGATGACTTTGCTTTTCCTGAAGCTAATACCCAGATTATTTATCTCCTTCAGGAAAATGGTATTTGGCAACAAGTTAAATGTAAAGGAGGAGATGGATAAGAGAAGACATAAGTATTAGATTGAGAGTTCTTGGAAAATAGTTTAGGGCTTTTAAACTTAACTTATGCATCAACACTTATGCATCAACCTATTTATTTGTCTGCAAGGTTTATTCTAAGCTGCTATAAACTTCATAGTCCAGGACCATTAGTATGCAATAAAAAATCATCAATCTGACTCTGAAAATAACACCTATTGAATTTTAGAACCTTATCCTGGTAAAATTATTCTCATAGAATATACTTGATTAACTCAAGTTTCAGATTTTATTCTTTTGTTATTGGGCTAATTTATCCTATTTGAGTTGTTACTCTAGATGAAAATTTCATTTTTTAATGTTTTTGGATTTCAATAAGCCCCATATTCATTTCAATCAGGCTATTACCAAGCATACTTGCTGACGATACCTTATAAATATAGACCCACCGAAATTCCCCCATGAACTTCTCTTGATTTAATTTTACGTTTAACTACCATCGAAAATTCCCTGGTAGTAAATCTTTGTTTTTTTTAGATATAATCCGATTTTTGTTTAGTCTAATCTTAAAGGTGTTAAATAAAAAACTTTGACTTAATTAATTACAACTCGTTTAAACTGATCAAAACAGTCAATAAATTCGCTTATACTGTTTAAGTAATATTGCTATATTATAACATTTATTCTTCCTAAGGATAGAATAAAATTATCTGTTTATAACTATTTGTGGTTGTTATGCTGTCTTATACACCCCTACTAACCTTAGCCACAGTAATTCCTAAAATGTCTATTGGAGCAAATAGTTTTTTGATTTGATAATGGTAGAAATTAAACTAACTAGTTAAGTCAGTCTTCCAAATGTGAACCATTCAAAATTGACTGCAAGCATATTCTCCTGAGTTTTCTATGATTGCTTCATACTAGACTCATGAGTTAATTATCATGTCTAATCTTCCATTTCCTGCTAAAATTACTGACAGAAATTATGTTTCTTAGCTTCATAATAATGTCTCTTTCACAAGACATTATTATGGTAAGTGTTAATATTTTTACCTTACTTACAAGTTTAATAATCAAGGATTATCTCAATCTGGATAAACTGGTAAGGTAAAATGAAATAGTGCTCCTCCGTTGGGTGTGCTCTCTACCCAAATACGACCAAAGTGAGCCTGAATGATACGTTGACAAAAGGACAAACCAATACCATACCCATCTTGCTTCTTATCCCGTTCTAGACGAAAGCGATTTTCAAATATTTGTTCGCGGTTGTCTTCAGGAATTCCCGGACCAGTATCACTAATACTACATTGAACCTTTTGAGTAGTTCGGTGCAATGCACTTATGCAAATTCTGCCATTAGCAGGTGTGTATTTTATGGCATTATCAAAAAGATTTATAAGTACCTGATGAATACGCTCTGGATCTGCGTATACATAGGGCAAATCCTTGGGAATATCTTTCTCAATAGTGATGGATTTACTCATGTAGCTATCACATAACTCATATATTGTATCCAAACAAAGTTGACCTATTTCCAACTTTTGTGGTTGGATTGGAAATTTTCTGTCCTTACTATGACCAACCTTCAATAGATCTGTAATCATGCGGTTCATTATTTGCACTTGATTTCGTGACTGTTTAAACAAGTGCATTACCATTTTGGGAGACAAACGTGAAAATTCCCCCTTCTCGACATTATAGTTTGACTTTAAGGTATCAATAGCGATTGCAGCAGCTGTTAGTGGATTACGTAAATCATGAGCTAACATAGCAATGACACGATCTTTAAACTGGAGTTGCTCTTGCAATTTTTCTTTTTCTTGCTTTAAACAAAAAATTTCATCTGATAAGCGTATTAACTCTTCAGAAACAGCTACGGAACTAATCGAAGATGGCCTAGATAATACTAATGACTCTAAAGAGATACTTCCAGTATGATGAGGTTCTTCTAAATCCTGACAGTTTTGATGTAATTTCAAATATGCTTCCACTGCGGTTTGCCAGCGGGGCCACCATATTTTCAGCTGAGTAATAATGGTACTACCAGCAAGGATTTGTCGCGGTTCTGGTTGAATTTTAATTAAAGCAGGAGTTGCCACTAATTTAAAGTGTTCTGCCAAATATGGTTGTTTTCCAACATCAATAGTTTGCAACTCAAAGTCATATATGGCTTGTAACTCACTTAAATAACTACGAATCTGCTGTACTTCCTGTCGAGACTTTGATCTTCCATCAATAAATAGTAACAGTTGTAATGGAGCCTCAAAATAAATACTGGTATCCTGGGAAACTTGCATTTCATCTTGTGCCAGAATTGATAATTAACCCATAGCACCTGACAGCTGGGGTGAGTAAAACAAATCAGCTGTGAGTGGTCGTGTGGTTGTTCTTGATTTTGTAAATTTAATATCTATTTTAGATTTTTTTACTCCTAATTTAACCTATTTAAAAAGAGTTTTTTGACACAACATTGATTTTGCATTCTCCCCCCATAAGTTTATTTTTTACCCTAGTAAATCCTTTTATTATTGTCTTCCAGTCGCTATCTTCCTGGACTAAAAATGTTTTATCAAGAGTAGATGCAAGATATTATTCATAATAATGCCTATTGGCAAGTTATAGCTGGTATATGAATTGACTTCCTCATAAGGCAATAGCAATACATATATACACATATGACCAAATTCTAATCTTATAAAGATAATTGGGGATAAATTACATAGCTTGAAACCCTAGATAAATTTTTGAAGCATGAATATATAAATACATGAACTAAATATAACAAAAAGAACATTTCTCCTAATTTAACTTTACTATGAACGAGATTAAGAATGCTGCCCTATGGGTTTTGTAAAATTGCATAACCATTAAAATTTACTGCTCTGTTGCAAATAGGCTGTTATCCTGTACTATTAGAAACCTACAAGTAGAAGTGGTAAAAGATATATTCCTGGTAAGTTAAGAGTAACAGATTTCACTGCTTAGGTAGTATTTCCAATTAGATTCTTCTTCCCCTTTTCATTTTCCCCACACCAAATTTTGAGTCTGTCACTCCAATAGAAACTGGTAGATTTTGGAAAATGCTTATAGTTATGTTGAAAATTTTATAATCAGTTTAGGCTTTGCCAAAGAAGAAAAAACTCACCTTTATTAAAAGGACTGAGTTTATAGCTCTTCTCCAGAAAAGATAATTACGAATTTGCTATGCTTTTAAAATCGATCAAAGGAGGACAAGAACCAAATTCAAATTTTTTGTTACTGCTAAATACATATGTTTTTATCATACTATAATAAGTTTATGAGAAATCGATACATTGTAGCGTATATTTTTTTTACTTAATCATTTCTACTTAATAATATTAGGAAATAAATAAGGAGTTGAATTTAAATTCAAAAACCTTATTTGTTTGTGTAACTTACTTTTTAATATGACAAAAAAACTACAATCCCTTGACTGAGAGGATTATAATTAATAGAAGGAATTCTCAATTAGGCTGATATAAGCTGATAAGAATAACTTATGAAGATCAGAAAATTATTTTTAATTGATCCTAGGAATATTATACCAGAGATTATACCAGAGGAGAATGGAAAAATACTAAAAAATAGTTGGAACGATAAGTATATGTAGATTATCCAACATTAGAATTCAAGTAAGGTTATCTGTGAAGATATATTACGAAACTTACAAAAATATTTAGAAACCGTTTAGTAAACCAACATTACTTTAATAATGTAAAAATATAGGGATAAGCATAAGGTAAATTGCAATGAATAACATACAAGGTTATAGGTTTGTGTGTACTTTAGCTTTTGGGGATATTTATGGTCAAATCATAGTATGGCTAGTGACAATCACCTTGAGCTTGGCTGCATCTCTGGCATTAATGGGCGCAACAGAGCCCCTATATGCCTTAGCAACAGTGGCGCTGATTATTCTCTTTTCTCTACCCTTCTTGCTATTTGCCTTCGTGACAACTTTATTAAATCGCATTGAGTTAATGCCTTTAGAAAATATAGGAACGAGGTTAGATAAATCTGAATCTATTTCCCATAGTAGGGCTTTAGAAGCAACCATTTAAGAAGCAACCATTTAATATGTAAGAGGATTGTACCAATTAGCCTGGGATATCAATCTATCGGTACACTCCTTCTTTAAACTAGATGTATGGCATGTTTCATAGCATGGTCCCTTTATGAGTACAAATGAACTATAATGTCTCATAATTCTAAAATAAATTACCAACCAAATATTGAGTTCATAGTTTTTTCATAATTAGGAAATTCCTTCTTGCAGTACAAGCCAATGTGCTTTTATGCTTTGCTATAAATTCAGAAATTCATACGGCAAGGAATTTGTTTGAATTAGCTCTGTTTTGCCTGTATTGCCTGCAGTACCTCAAATAAGTGTTATAAATGCTGAGGATCTCATCCCTAGGAAAGTAGTAGTATTTTTTATTTTGTAATTTTGGCAAAAGGCCTGGTGTGCAGTAAGTTTTATTAGTAATTGGGAAATCATGATGATTAGTTTCGATGTAATCATAGTTGGTGGTGGTTTAGCAGGTTGTCGAGCAGCAGTGGAAATTGCTCGCATCGATCCGACTTTGCAAGTGGCTGTAGTGGCGAAAACTCATCCTATTCGCTCTCATTCTGTGGCTGCTCAAGGTGGCATAGCTGCAAGCTTAAAGAATGTCGATGATAAAGACAGTTGGGAAGCTCATGCATTTGACACAATAAAAGGCTCCGATTATTTGGCAGATCAGGATGCGGTCGCAATCCTAACAAAAACAGCACCAGATGTAGTCATTGATTTGGAACACATGGGAGTATTATTCTCTCGTTTAGATGATGGCAAAATTGCCCAAAGAGCTTTTGGTGGACATACTCATAATCGTACTTGCTATGCTGCGGATAAAACTGGCCATGCAATTTTACATGAACTGGTAAGTAACCTACGGCGGTGTGGGGTGCATATTTACGATGAGTGGTATGTAATGCAGCTGATTTTAGAAGATGGGGAAGTTAAGGGTTTGGTTATGTACCACATTGAAAGTGGACAATTTCAGGTGGTACGTTCAAAAGCTGTCATGTTTGCCACAGGGGGTTATGGACGTGTATACAACACAACCTCCAATGATTTCGCCTGTACTGGGGATGGATTAGCCATGACTGCCATGGCTGGTTTACCACTGCAGGATATGGAGTTCGTGCAGTTCCATCCCACAGGTTTATATCCTGTGGGAGTATTGATTTCTGAGGCTGTACGGGGAGAAGGAGCATATTTGATTAATAGTCAAGGTGAGCGCTTTATGGCAAACTATGCTCCTAGTCGTATGGAACTGGCTCCCCGAGATATTACTTCAAGGGCAATCACTAGCGAAATTCGTGCTGGTCGAGGTATAAATCCTGATGGCAGCCCTGGAGGACCCTTTGTCTACTTGGATCTACGTCATATGGGTAAAGAAAAGATTATGAGTCGAATTCCTTTCTGTTGGGAGGAGGCTCACCGTTTAGTAGGCGTAGATGCGTTAAATGAACCTATGCCAGTACGCCCCACAATTCATTATTGTATGGGAGGTATTCCTGTTAATAATGATGGACAAGTCCTCGCTAAAAATGATACTTTAGTTTCCGGATTCTTTGCCTCCGGTGAGAGTGCTTGTATATCAGTACATGGGGCTAATCGTTTAGGTAGCAACTCCCTTTTGGAGTGTATTGTTTATGGTAAAAGAACTGGTGCTGTAATCGCAGAGTATGTTCAGAATCGCAAGTTACCAGCTATAGACGAACAATTATACGTAAGAAATGCTGAACAAACTGTCCAAGACCTCTTAGATAAGAAAGGAATGTACCATATTAACCAAGTCCGTCAGGAATTCCAAGATATTATGACGGAATATTGTGGTGTATATAGAAAGGAACACATTTTGCAAACAGGATTGGATAAATTAAGAAATATACAAGAACGATATTCGCAAATTTGCTTGAATGATAAGAGTAAATGTTGGAATACGGAAATTATTGAGGCTTTGGAATTCCAAAGCCTGATAGTGGTGGGGCAGACAATCATGACATCAGCTCTAAATCGTCGTGAAAGTCGTGGAGCACATTTCCGTGAAGATTATCCACAAAGAGATGATAAAAACTTTCTTCAGCATACATTAGCATACTATTCCCCATCCAACATTGATATCCAATATCGTCCAGTGAGAATTACCATGTTTGAGCCGAAGGAAAGAAAGTATTAAAGTTGGAGGGGTGTATTAAAGGCATTTAGTATAGCTTCCTTATAGTAAGACCACTGTGTTTTAAGACTCTCAGGTATTTGTTGTGAAAAACAATGCGAGGGAATGGAAATGTCAAATTGACATCTTGATGTTAAGGCTTTATAGCCCTTGTAGACATTCAAAAAGTACATGGTCTTTACTTGGTAAGTATTAAGTTTGTAAATGCAAGTACTTCCAATTAGACTTTTGACTAGGAAGATCTTAAACACCACAAAACTAATAGCTCAAAATATATTAAGGTTTTGAGGTTAGTTTGAGTTGATTGTTCTTTTAACTCCCAGCTATTTTTGCTGATTTAGGTTACTGGGTTGGTTGGTAATGTGTTGAGGCTTTATTTGTAGTTTTCAGCCAGGGAACTTTTCAGGCATGTGAATTGCCTCCAAAATTACACCCTATAGAATGAATTTTCCAATCAAAGCCAAACACACCGTTTTTGTAATCCTTTAACTGTTGTTATACTTCACGCATTTGATCAAACAATTCTGAAATAGGATTTTATGGGTACTCATGTGAGGTCAATCTTTCAACATGCAAATTTTCGAATCCTCTACTTCTATTATGAATACAACCTCCTTTCTTCCAAAATTCCCAACATATTGAACAGTTTTGTAGATGCTTTACATGCAGAATTTTCAGCTCAAAGTAGAACGTTTTATGCTACCTGTTTGGTTTGATAAGGCTCGAGGGTAAACCAGTAAACTCCTTGAACTTTTATAAGATAAAACTTAATAGTTATGTTATTCTTTGGACGATTCAGAAATGCATAACCGTATATATAGTTTTGATAATAATTTAACTAAATGAGTATATTTTAGGAATTCATAACGAAAAGGGTTGTTGTGTTCCTTTTCTAATATGATGGCTTTAAAAAGCCAGACATTGATTAATAAAATTTTCATCATCAAGATGATTGTATAATCAATTTTTTCACTCAATAAACCCAATATTTTCCAGAATGTATTTGTGGTAAGTAAAGTACTTAATTAAATTTACTGTCAAATATGACTATCTTTTATTTTCAAACTCATAATATAAGATACATTTAAAATGGCTTAATTCTTATAAATGCTCTAACCTAAGAGAATTATAAATACCTTAATATGGGTTATTTATATAGGAGATTTCTATAGTTCAGATGTGAATTTTAACTATTCATTTTTATAGGGTTTTTATTATACTTCAGGTAATTTTAACTGTGTTATAATCTTCACCTTGATTCAAAAAATATAGAAAGCTAAGCATTGTTTGGGAATTATAAATTATCTCTTAGTTCTCATGTCTGTTTCCTAGGGTAAAATTACCTTTGATTCCCTTTCAACAAATGCAGTTTAGTCCGAAATTTAATCTGCAATAGACTGTATAGGAAAATAATTTATCACCTAAAAATATTCTAATCTGATTAGTATAAGCAAAGTCATATTAATACTTGTGAAAATCAGGTAAAGTCCTATACTGCCTATTTGCACCCACCCATTATGGGATTATAGAAGCTATTAATACAAGTACAATCAAATTTAATAAAATGCAACAGAATCAGAAACCAACAGTTATAATTACAGGTGCTTCATCTGGGCTAGGCTTGTATTCTACTAAAGCACTTGTAGATAGGGAATGGCATGTAGTTATGGCTTGTCGTGATGTAAGTAAAGCTGGAAACGCAGCTCGTTCTCTAAATATTCCCCAAGATAGCTACACAGTTATGCAGATAGATTTAGGAGACTTGAATAGTGTACGAGATTTCTCCCGTAAATTTACTGGTAGCGGCAAATTATTAGGAGCTTTAGTTTGTAATGCTGCTATATATATGCCTTTACTCAAAGAACCTTTACGTAGTCCAGAAGGTTATGAATTAACTATGACTACCAATCACCTCAGTCATTTTCTCTTGTGTAATTTGATGTTGGAGCAATTGAAAAAGTCCCCACTTAAAGATAAAAGGTTGGTTATTTTAGGTACAGTTACTCATAATCCAGATGAACCTGGTGGCAAGGTTTATCCTCGTCCAGATTTGGGTAAACTTGAGGGGTTTGAAGCTGGCTTTAAAGATCCTATATCTATGGTTGACGGGAAAAAGTTTGAGCCGGTGAAAGCTTACAAAGATAGCAAAGTTTGTAATATCTTGACGATGTTAGAACTGCACCGACGATATCATGAATCAACTGGTATTACTTTCACTTCTCTATATCCTGGTTGTGTTGCAGATACTCTATTATTCAGAAATCATTATCGTTTATTTCAGAAGCTATTCCCATTATTCCAAAAATATATTACCAAGGGATATGTTTCCCAAGAACTAGCTGGAGAAAGAGTAGCACGCATAGTTGTTGAGCCTGAGTTCAAACAATCTGGTGCTTACTGGAGTTGGGGAAATCGTAACAGTCAAAACCGTAAAGCCTTCTTGCAAAAGGTTTCTCCTCAAGCCCGTGATGATGATAAGGCTCGAAGTATGTGGGAAGCCAGTGCTAAACTGGTAGGCATAGAGTGTTAAACTTCTATATCACACTGATAGTGTAATAATAATACGTTACACTGATACCACAACAAAAAATTGGGGGCTCTCTCCCAATTCCCTAATTGAGAAATTCTGTGTAGTGAAAATCATAATATGAAACATTTGAAAACCTTCTGCTTTGGGGTGAGCTTTATAGATAGAATCCTTATAGTAAATATTGAGCTAAATATGGCTGGTGCTTACAATAATGTGTTTCAATAGACAAGCATTTGAGACCTTGATGAGCAAATAGCAATGACAAATGCGTTTTTTCATCGAGCCGATTTAATTTGATAATGAGCTCTAAAGTTTAGTTACTGATCCCTCCAGGCTATAACTGGATTACTAAACCATAGGAGAATCTAAAATAAGAGGTTTTAAAATTAGCTTTGGGGAAAAGATAGGATTTCCAAGATAAAAATTAGAAGATACAAAAAATAAGTTGGGGTTTTAATAGGATTAATTTGATTCTTTATATTAAAGATGAAGGCATATTTATAGGTACCTGATAACATTAATTAAGTCGAATTTATATTTTATTTTTGATTAATATAAAATAAATATAAATTTACTAGAGAAGATATCATAAATATATGAAAATTGACCATTAAATTTGACTGGCTATTTTCTTAGACAAACGATAATATAAATAATACAAAATATACTTGATTCAGTTATTTATTTATAACTTGTAAACGTGATTATATTAGAGTAGATTTTATTTTTATGTGAACAAAGTTTATCTATATAAAACTGATGATTTATATAGATAGGATTTTTTTGTTAATATTGTTGGCCTATTCTCACATCAGAAAATATAAATATCCTCAGGCCTTATAATTATGATGTTTACTTTCTAAATTCCTACTTAAAACACATTTATCTCTTTTTTCATAGAATCATTTTATTCTACTTATCGGATATCCTATTATTCCCCCCCTAACACATTATCATATGCCAATTAATCTAATATAAATAGTCTCAATATCTTTCTAGTTGAATAGGTATATTCTTACCGATACTTGCAGCAATCACCAGAATATATTTACTTTGCAGGTACTCTAGCGCCCTAATTATTTAGTACTATTCTTGTAGTAAAAGCTGTTCATAATATATTCAAACTAATTTTCAATTGCCGCTAAAACAGATTTAGGTAGTAACTTATCTTTAAACCAAACAATCTTTGCTGGTACACCCTGTAATTTTATCCCTGCTTTATCTAAATTTAACCTTTCAGAAATTGCCAGAATCAAATTATTACAATCAGAATGCCATACTTTAGAAAACTTCTTTTGCAAATATTCTGGTCGCCAATAACCAATAATTTCTAGTAAGAACGTACTTCCATCAGGATGTACTAGCCTAAAATCAGGTATCATAACACTTCCGGGTATAGGAACCAAATCTACCTCTCTTTCTAATACCCAGTCAGTCTTTGTTAATTCCCATTTTTCGGCAAAAGAAGACTCTATCATGCTATCATAAGATTTGCTCGGGGGATAATGGGTAACTAAGCCACATTCAGAAGTAAGAGTAAAATATCCATTTCTCAAAGTATTTGTATATAAGTCCCTAACTTGCAAGGTAGCCACTAAGTTCCATTTTGTAACATGAAGCAAGGCAGGAATTAGTTTTGCAATTGCTAATCCATATCTGGTACTTGATTTAAATATGCTAGTAGGACCATCAATTGTAATGGTAAATCCGTGGTCAGCATCCCCTTCAACATATGC
Source organism: Richelia intracellularis HH01 (assembly GCF_000350105.1). Taxonomy (GTDB): domain Bacteria; phylum Cyanobacteriota; class Cyanobacteriia; order Cyanobacteriales; family Nostocaceae; genus Richelia; species Richelia intracellularis. The sequence goes on along the minus strand of NZ_CAIY01000027.1, from coordinate 93,535 downwards.
CATTAATTGAAACAATTTTAAATAGCGAAATAACAGTTTGTATTCCCCTGGTATATTGCGATGGGCATTAATAATTAGTTGACTAGCTTTATAGAATATTCCTTGAACTTGTGAGAGGTTATAACGATGGAGTAAATCTTGGGATGTTGGTGGGTCGAAAAGTGTCAAGATTTTATTTTCCACTAAATCTGCATACAACCCATTTATAACTTGAGAAGGTAAGATTTCTTGTTTTAACTCATGGGTTAATTCATCAGCAGTTTTTTTTAGGATAACTTGAGTAGCAGTTTTACTAGATGGTAATTTTGCTGCCATGCTAAATACTCGTTTCCTTAATATTAATGGTTCTATAGGACTAACTACTTCAAAGGTAGAAAATTTACTTTTAAGGATATGAGCCAAACCCCGTTTTAATTTATAGTCTGGTTTATCACCTTCCAAGTCTAATAGCTGACGTTCTAATAGTCCCTGCATATTACTTACGGCTTTTTGAAAACAGGTAATTATTTCAGTAGCTATTTCTAAATATTGTGAGTTGATTTTGACTCTTTTAGGAATTATTTGCTCTCCATTTTGATAATAAATAAGTAAATTGGTTGGTAGCATTGGTTATAAATTATGGAACATTAATGATCTTACAACTATCTCCTTGTCTCATTCCTTAGTAGAATAATTAACTTCCAGTTTCTAGCTATTGGATTTTGTCTTGACCCGCTTGTTTTAAAGCCTATTCAATCTTTTATCCTTAGTTGCCTCTCCTCCGTATAGAAATTTTCTCTTCACTTGTATTCTCAGCAATTACCTCATATAAAATTGCTCTTTTGTTTGGAGTTTTGCCCTTCCTTAAAATCCTACCTAAACGTTGAATATATTCTCTTACTGAACCTGTCCCTGATAAGATAATTGCTACACTAGCTGATGGTACATCTACACCTTCATTCAAAACATGGGAAGTCACAACTGTTTTATATTCACCCTCTCTGAACTTAGTTAAAATTGCATGACGTTCTTTAACAGGAGTTTGGTGTGTAATTGCTGGAATTAAAAATGATTGAGAAATAGTATAGACTGTGAAATTATCAGCAGTAAAAATCAAAATTTTTTTTGGATAGTGCTCTGCCAGTAGATCTAATAAAACACGTATTTTTCCATCTGTACCTATTGCTATCCCCTTTGCTTCCCGGTGAGCTAACATTGCTCTTCTACCAGTTTGTGATTGCGCACTCATCTGCACAAACTTCTGCCAACCTTTAATACTCCCCAAGAATATTTTTGATTCTTTTAAGAAATCATTGCGAACTTGAATCAGTTGATTGTATTTTTTCCATTCCAGCTTTGATAAGCTAACCTTTATTGTTAAAATTTCATAGTCTGCTAACACTTTACCTAACAAGTTTTCAGCCTTTTTATGATATACCTCCTTACCAACAAGAATATTCAAATCTGCGTGTTTTCCATCTGTGCGCTCTAACGTTGCAGATAAACCTAAACGATAGGGAGCAATGGAATATTCGGCAATGACCCTATTAAAATCTGTAGGCAGATGATGGCATTCATCGAAAATTATCAACCCATACTTGTTACCAATACTCTCTGCATAGATTGCTGCACTGTCATAGGAGGCAATTAATATAGGGGTTTTATCACGAGATCCACCTCCTAGTAAACCTACCTCTGCATCTGGAAAAGCAGCTAATAAGTGAGCATACCATTGATGCATTAGATCTAAAGTAGGTACTACAATCAGTGTAGTACATGATGCAACTTGCATTACCATCTGTGCTAAATAAGTTTTTCCTGCTGCGGTAGGAAGTACTACTACTCCCTGACCAGCTGCTAATTTCCAAGCAGCTAATGCTTCAGTTTGATGGATATATGGTTCCATTTCCAAACTAGCTACTAAATCTATTGGGTAAAAGTCCTTAGCATCATCAGTAACTTCCGTTTTTGATGCTTGTAGTGCTTCTAGTAACGGGCGGTATTTAATGGCTGGCACGCGAAATTTCTCTACCCTATCATCCCACACCGCATAATCTATCCATACATTGCCATGAGGGGGCGGATGCAAAATTAGGGTACCCCGATCAAAGGTTAATTTTGGTGTAATAACCATAAGAGTTCATTGTATATCAATAGGAGCAATTGATTTCTTAAATTGTAGGAAAAATTTTCAGGCTAGAGACATTGAATAATTAAGTACTTAAATTAACATAGCAACATCACATTATATGTGGTGCTACTCATAAGTAAAAAGTAATGGAAATATAGAAATGATGAATTTTTAGTTTTAGACTGTTAATATTTTAGGTCATCACGAACGATATCATACCTTTCTTATGAAGCCTAATACGACTCTTTTAACCACTGTACAGAAGGTGAATTGTAAGCCTTTTATTATAGGCATAAGCATAAGCTCAAACATACAGTTCAATACAAGAGAGATTTTTCATTACTTGTTAAGTGTATATTAATGTCTGAAATTATGAACTTATTGACAGATTGAATATCCGAATAATAGGGAAGATTTTACTACATATGCTATTCCAAGTACCAATATAAACCTTTTTAGTAACCCAATACTTAAATTGTTGAGCAATTATTCTACCAACCGAAGGAGGAATATAATGGCTTTGCAGAGATGACTTCTGCTATTGGGCTAGAAATATTGTTAACAGATAGTTCTTCCATTCTAGTTTCCGCACAAAAAGAAGCCGTATTAAAGCCTCCGAATCGTTTTACAGTACTGGTTCTTAAACGTAAATTAGAATAAGGGAACCAAAATCTTTCAATGGAACTCATAGTTTCATATTCTGTTGTCAATACTAATCCATCTTCCTCATCCATGTGAAATAGACCAACAACAGGGACAATTTCTGCATAACCCTTTTCTCTTAATAATCTTCCTTTCCTAGGATTATCAACCTCGGGGACGATTGCAAACACGGTTTTGCCTTCATGGTTCTCTTCTTCCTCTCTATCCCAAGCCATGGTTCCCAACCAACGCACATTAGAACCCCCAATAGATAAACAAGGGTCAATGTCATGCATTTGACATAAAGCAATAATTTCTGGATCATTCGCACCCAAAGTTTCTACAAAAATATCTAATTCTCCTAATTCGGAACGTTTAAAAGCCAGATGATGGGTTATCCGGGAAGACTTCCATCTGCCAGCACTCAATTGGAAAAACTGCATTGCATCCATAAATTTGAAATTCTCCTAACCAATTGAACATTCATTCCCTAGCTTACTTTGTATTTATACTTACTTACTATTTTGTTGTGAATTGCATTTTCTTTTAAGATTCATATTTACTTAAATACTCATAGGATATTATAGGAAAGTAATGAGTTAATTACAAATACTAAATTTGACTACGCTTGATGGTATCTGAATATTTGTAAACTTTGTTCACTGATATTTATTGTAGTTTGACACAATCGAAAATATATTCGCATGAATATATTTTCGATTGTGCTGTGAATTTAATTTAGACAATACAAAAAAGGCTAAAATACTATATTTTTAATATTACGTATCAATAAGGAAAATAACCAAGTAAGATCAGGAGCAAAGAGTTATAGATTCTCCTACTCACTTGAGTCTAAAGCAGCAGTTTCGTTTAAAGACTCTAAAAAAAAATTTGGTTAAATATTTACTTAAGCAAGTCTATGCCTGTATTTAGAGTATGAAGTGAATGATATATTTAGCAAGAAAAGTTTGCGTAAGTAGCCACTACCCACTTGTCAGCGCGGTAATGAGTGAATATTTATTTATGTTTAATAATCACAAGTAAAGATGACTTACTATAAACTTGAAGGATGAAATAACCATATTTTTCAGGGTTTATAGTAGCAAGAATATCAAGTTGTAATTATGTGGGTGTAGATTTTCTTCTAGTACGTAGTTTAAGTAAGTGACAATGATATTGCTTCTTTGAAAGTTGCAATAAATTATAACAAACTGTGATTTGTGAGTATACCCTTGATCATGATTGAGTGTAACCATGATCAATTCGCATTATCATGCATCAACAATAATATTACAGATTATTGCTTTGTTTAGAATTATCGAGACTAAGGTTACTACAATCTCGTATTTTAGTTGTTGATGTTTTCAAACGATGCACAATGTCGTTTGTTATTTACTAAGGAGAGCCTAATGCTTGATGCTTTTTCCAGGGCCGTTGTGTCGGCAGATGCAAGCACCTCTTGCATTGGTAGCAATAAGATTAGTGAATTGCGTGAATACTTAGCTGCAGCCAACAGAAGACTAGATGCAGTGAATGCTATTGCTAGTAATGCAAGTTGTATGGTTTCTGATGCAATTGCTGGGATCATTTGTGAGAATCAAGGTTTAATCCAGGCTGGTGGTAACTGCTACCCTAACCGTCGTATGGCAGCCTGTTTGCGTGATGGTGAAATTATCCTTCGCTATGTGACCTACGCTTTGTTAGCTGGTGATGCATCTGTGTTAGATGATCGTTGTCTGAATGGTTTAAAGGAAACCTATGCTGCCCTAGGGGTACCTTCCACTTCTGCTGTTCGAGCAGTTCAAATTATGAAAGCTCAGGCTACTGCCCATATTCAAGATAGCCCCAGTGAAGCTCTTGCTGGTGCTAAATTACGCAAAATGGGTACTACCGTAGCTGAAGACCGTTGTGCTAGCTTGGTAGCTGAAGCTTCCAGCTACTTTGATCGTGTGATTTCTGCTTTAAGCTAATTGCAAATTACTAATAGTGAAAGTGAATTTGCTAGTAAACGAGTAAATTGAAATTAACACCCGATCAAAATCTAATCTGGAGATAAAAATAATGAAATCAGTTGTTACTACCGTTATTGCTGCTGCTGATGCAGCGGGTCGTTTCCCTTCTACCTCTGACTTGGAATCAGTACAGGGCTCTGTCCAGCGATCCTCAGCCCGTTTGGAAGCTGCTGAGAAGTTAGGCAATAATATTGATGTGGTAGCCAGAGACTCTTATGATGCTTGCATAAAGAAGTATCCCTACTTGAACAATGCTGGTGAGGCTCACTCCACCGATACTTTTAAAGCTAAGTGTGCTCGTGATATCAAGCACTATATGCGTCTGATTCAATACTGTTTAGTTGTTGGTGGTACCGGCCCATTAGATGAATGGGGTATTGCTGGTGGTCGCGAAGTTTACCGTGCTTTGGGTCTACCTACTGCTCCTTATGTTGAGGCTTTGAGCTTTGCTCGTAACCGTGGTTGTGCTCCTCGTGATATGTCCCCCCAGGCATTAACTGAGTATAATGCCCTTTTGGACTATGCTATCAACTCACTATCATAGTTGATTTTCATTTGTGAATATCTAATCCTAAAAGTTGGTTATTGTTACCTGAATATTTTTATTTAAGACACTAACCTACTTTTTTAGTTCAGGTTAAATATTGCTCTGGGGGTCCCGAGAAGGTTAAATATTGCTCTGGGATTTCCCGGATTTATTGGCTTCATGTCGTTGGGACTTGAGGGTGGTACCTATAGGTATTATGTTCAAAAACTTAAGTTTGGCATTAACATCAGTATTAATAACTGTTAGTAGTTATATTTTTTATTTTTATAAATAATGGATAAGCGCTTTTTCAAGCTATTTAATCTTACCGAAGAAGAAGCTATAGCCATACTAGATAAATCCCCAGGTCAGTTGGGAGAAAATGACTCTCGCTACATCGCTGCCTCCCACCTAGCTGGTTTTCCTACAGAAGCTTCTATTAGTTCTTTAATGAGGGCAGTAAAAAATACTGAATCTTCATTAGAAAACCGTATCGTACGGCGTAAGTCCATTGAGTCCCTAGGACATCTAAAAGCCCGCCAGGCACTTTTATTAATTTGCGGGTGTCTAGCAGATGATGATTGTTATACTGTGGAAAATGCTGTGTGGGCAATTGGGGAAATTGGTACTCGTGATACAAATATCCTCGAGGAAATTGCCAAATTACTCGATAAACCAGAACAGATTTATCGGGTAATCATTCATACTCTAGCAAAATTAGAATATAAACCTGCGTTGTATCGAATTCTTCAGTTTATAGAACATGATGATAAGACAATTGCCAGTGCGGCAATTGCTACTATTTATAGGTTCACAGGCAACAATTCATCTATGCCTCAAGTGGTTGATTTTTTACAAAATCCCAAAGTCTATGTTCGTAGGCTATGTATTCAAGACTTGGTTAATGTTAATTATTATAGTGCCATTCCGGAAATTGCTATATGTTCAGTATCTCCGGTGTTTCGTCTTCGTGGCATTCGAATGTTGGCGGAGGTTGGAATAGCAGATGGCGTACTTGCTTTTATGGATGTTGAACCTTACTTAGACAAAGTCATTTTTGATCATCCTCAAGACTTAAATCTAGTGCATGAATACGATACAACCCCGACCCTAGAATTTTCCATCCGTGAACTATACGAAACAGATTTTGGGCGGTGTTATTTGGCAACACAAACAATACTAAAGAATTATAGGAATATTGCTGGTGAAGCTCTAATAATGGCTTGCACCAAGGAAGCTTACAATGACTATGGAGCACATTATCATATAGTCAAGTTGTTGGGATGGTTAAAATATACTCCTGCCTATCCTATTTTGATTGAAGCCTTGTACAACCAGGAACCCCAATTCCAAAAATCACGAACGGCAGCAGCAATCGCTTTAGGGGAATTGGGTCAGAAACAGGCAATTTCCAAATTGAAAGACTGTATGGAAACTACTATCTGGGAATTAAAGTATGCTGCCTTAATATCGTTGGAGAAACTAGGGTCTAATAGCGGTTGGGAAATGGCAGCTAATGACCAGGATTGGATAATTCAAGCGAAGGTGGCAAGGCAGAGAGCTACTGGAAAACCAATACATAATTTGATGATTAATAATTCAGAATTTGAAAATGACTCAAGATGAACTTTTTCAGAAACTAAAACACCCTAATCCCAACTTGCGGGAACGTGCTATATGGAAACTGGCTGAAACTTTCGACAAAACGACTATACACCAGTTGATGAAGATATTGGATAGTGAAGATATGGTTTACCGCCGTGCAGCAGTGAAGGCCCTAGGAGCAATTGGAGTAGATGCAGTTCCCTTCTTAGTAGGGTCCTTATTAAACAGTTGTAGTGTAACTGTCCGAGGGTCTTGTGCTAAAGCCTTAGCCCAAGTTGCTATTAACTATCGGGGAGAAGCTTTTCCTATTGAAGGTTTAGAAGGATTAAGAAAATCTCTACATGATCCCAACCCTGTAGTATATATTTCATCAGTTATGGCACTAGGTGAAGTAGGTAGTCTCGCCTTTGATATTTTAGTGGAAGCACTCAATACTACTGATAACATAGCATTAGCTGTAACAATAACTAATACCATAGCTTCAATTGGTGGTGATAAGGCAAAAGAAGTTCTTACCCAATTGGTTAGTGATGGGTCTGTAGTAGATATCTATGTCAAAGAGGCTGCAGATAGTGGTTTATCTAGATTGGAAATGATAATGAAAAATCAGCCAAAATAGGTGATCAAGAAATGGCATACATGTACATTACACAAGAAAAAATTATAGAGGCAAGGCTATTTTTTGATCTATGAGCAAATATTATAGTGGGGTTAACTGAAATATATAGTAGAGTATTCTGATTTATGCAGGTTGGTTATCCTGACATTTTGGCTGATTTAACAAATGCCTTAATTGCAGCAATTCAAAACAAAGAGCCTGTACTAAACAACCTTATTATAGGGTGCAAAGCTGTAGAAACTCTAGGTTATTTCAGGGCATCTGCAGCTTTACCTATTATCCGTTCTTATTTAGGAGATAAGGATGCTTACACTGTGGAAAATGCTGTCTGGTCAATTGGAGAAATTGGCACTCGGGATGAATATCTTTTAGAAGAGGTTACCCAACTATTAGAAAAACCACATCTCAAACTATCGGACAATCATTCAAACCCTAGCCAAGTTGGAATACAAACTAGCATTAGAGACAATTTATAAATTTACTACTTTAGAAGACTCACTCATCTCGAGTGCAGAAATAAGCACCGTATGTCGGTTTATTGGGAATTACATACAGATGACTAAGGTTATCGAGTTACTCAAACACTGAGGTATTAATGTTAGGAGAAATTGTATTCAAGACTTAATAGATAGTAAAGTAAGTATTGTGAAAGTATACCTCAAATTGCCAAGTGTTGTATTTCCGTAGTATTCCGTTTACAGGGAATTAGATTATTGGCACAAGCAGGTATCTCTGCAGGAGAAATTACATTCCCAGATATTCAGCCCTACTTAGAACAGGGAATTTTTAATTATCCCAATAACTTAGAGCTTGTACATAAATGTGACTACATCCCTTCCCTAACATTTGCTATTAATCAACTATACGAAACAGATTTTGGGCGTTGTTATCTCGCAGCTAAGACATTATTAATATTTATCCTGATGTTGTCCCAGAAGCCATTATGGCGACTTATAAAGAGAAGGCTTATTATGATTATGGCATTCATTACCATGTGGTAAAACCATTAGGTTGGCTTAAATATCAACCAGCCTATGAATTTTTAGTAGGGGTAATTTATAATCAAGAGCCACCATTTCAAAAATATAGAATAGCGGGTGGGAACACTCTAGGTGAGTTGGGAGGTAAATGAGCTATTCCAGAGCTAAAAGAAAACCTGGCTACTACAGCTAATACTGGGCATTGTAAATACGCTTGATTGATGACATTAGACAGATTAAGAGATAATACTACCTATTTAATAGGCTTAAAGGATGATGATTTCCTCATTCAAGCAAAAGCTTCCCTCTTAGGATAATGTATATGGTTGATTGCATAATTTCAATTAAATAATTTTTCAAGTTTTATGACTTTATTTTTCATAAACAAGATCTACTTAAGCATTATTGTTTATGTTCATTAATGAGTAATACAAACTGACAAATCATACCAAATTGATAAGTCAGATACTAATGATCCTTAACTATCTGATAAGGAGATTACAATGCGTGATGCCTTTTCAAGAGCTGTAGCTTCAACAGAAGCTAGCGAGCAATTTGTTAGTGGTAATTAATTAGTTGCCCTCAAATCTTTTATTGACGAAGATAACAAGCAAGCACCTTGATGCTGTTGATGGTATAACCTGCGAAAGTCCTGGTTTAACTTCTCCTGGTGGCGGTGTTTATACCAACCGTAAAATTTCTCCTTGTCTGTGTGACGGTGAAATTATTCTTCGCTACATCACCTATGCAGTATTAACTGGTGATGCTTCTTTTCTCAATGACTGCTGCTTAAATCGTCTCAAGGAAACCTACTCTGCATTGGGTATTACCGTAGGCAATACAATTCGTGCTGTCAACATTATGAAGTCTTGTGCGGTTGCACATGTTAGTGATACTAATACTTAGGCTCAAGCTGGTAGGAAATTCCGTAAGATGAGGGTTACTAAAGGCGACTGTGCTGCATCACCGCTGAAGTTGCCAGCTATCTTGATACTGTAGCTTCTGCAATTAGCTAAAATCCTTGCGGTAAATGGGTCTACATCCAAAATTATCGAAGTTTGTTTTATACAGGAGCAATTAAGGTTTATGAAATCAGTTCTGACAACTGTTGTTAGTGCAGCTGATAAGGGTGCTCGTTTTCCTAGCAGCTCTGACCTTGAGTCTTTTCAAGTAGCTTGCAGCGTATGAGTACTCGCATGGAAGCGGCAGAAAAGCTGGCAGCTAAGTTTGAGTTTGTCTTTCCTACGTTCCTGTGGGTGTGCTCCTCGTAATATGTCTGCCCAGGCGTTGGTCGAATACAACACTTATCTTGATTATTTAATCAACTCCATGTCCTAATTAGTTGCCACAGGTATAAATTTTGGGTCTAGGGTTGTTTTAGTTTTAGTCGTATAATGGTTTTTTGTACATACTCTCCGGGAAACACATTATAATTCCCTTTATGGGACGTAGATATCTCTACGCTAAATTATCCTTTTTTAATCCTAACTGTTTCTCTTTCTCTAATTGAGAAATAGCTAATTGCATAACTGATTTAACAGACATTTCTTCTTCTCGACTGAAAGCCAATTGTATTGATCCTATAACAGAAAAATCTCGAATTTTCATTAGGGACAAGGCTGCGGACTTTCGACTTTCTGCTTCTTGGTGCTTAAGTAATTCTATGAGTGCAGGGACAGCCTGTAAACAGGCTAAATTACCCAGAGCTGCAGAGGCCTCACTGCGTACAGTTCCTGATGAGTCGCCAAGAGCATTAATTAAAATATCTAAAGCCCTAGCCTTTGGGTCTTCTTGGGCAACTTTTGCCATTGCAGCCACTACCGCAGCCCTAACTTCCTCAGAATCTGAAGATAGTGCTTGATACAAGTGTTCTTTAGCTTCTGCACCAATGAATGCCAACGCCCAAGCTGCATGTCCTTTGATACTTTCTGTATGCTCAGAGGATTCCAGTATTTTTAGTAATTCCGGCACTGCAGACTCTCCTGTTCTAGCTAAAGCACCTACAGAGGAACCTTGGACTACTGTATCCTCATCATTGAGAAAAGCATAAACTAAGGTAGGAATGGCATTTGGGTCAGCAATCAGTGTTAAAGTTTTTGCACAGGCCCTCCTTACAATTGGGTTGGAATGATTAGCTAAAGCTTCCGTTAAAATTGGAGTTATAGGTTCTCCGATCTCCCCCAATATTTCCGCAATCCTTAACCTTATCCTTCCCCGGGAATCAGCAAAACCTTCTACCATTTGCCTTATTAACTCTTCATTATCAGTATCAAAGGTGTGTAGCGTGATTTGCTCAGTGATTGTTTGAATTAGAGAGTCTGTCCTGGCTTGTACCCGCAAGACTTCATTATCATCGGCGTGAGTTTCGGGGTTGAGCATATTAATTATTATGAATTACCTACCACTTTAAGACAGAAGATTATGAGAATAGTTGGGCAATGATTTAGAAATCATGTTTTTATTTCAATAACTAATATCAACTACTAATCCCACCTATCAATTAAACTTAAAGAAAAAACAGAATTATTCATACGTTAAAATTTATCAGTATTAATAGAGTATCAAATATTAATCATTATTAACTACTTAAAAATACTGGCTGGATCACTGATTTATTTAGAACTTTTTGGAGATTGTAACTCCCAATGAATAACTATTGGCTAGCTTTTTGTTGGTGTAATTTCTTGAGGATATCATCAATTTTATTAAGTTCTGGTTCTAGTTGTGCCATTACTGATGATTTTGTTAGCTTGGCCTTCTTACCTGCCTCCATAGTGGAATTTACCAGACGTTCCCGATATTTTTCAAATTCAGCAATCATCTCTGCTAATTCCTGAGATGTTGCTTGTTGTGTTGTCACTTCTGAAGACTCAGACATGTTCTCTCCTTAAAATACTTATTTATTCTTGACTTATTTATTATTGACTTTCAACTTAGAAAATATCTGAAATACTTGTAGTATTCTGATACTCCTAGATTGGGCTACTCCCTGGCAAACTGTTTTATTATTGATTTTTGTAAAGGCTTCATTCAGTAGTGTTTACACAGTTATTTGTTGGGAGAGTCCTTGATACGATATCTTATTTTTATCTCTGTCTTTGAGGCTCTTATCTTCTAGACTTATGTGTATAAAAATTACTTTTTTACAATGTTCCATTCTGCGAACATCAAAGTCTCAAATCTTTACTCCTGTTTTTTTAGCCCCTCATTTGTCATACCGTAATTGGATATATCTTCCCCTCCTACAAATTTATTCTTGTTGAAGAAATTGTAAAAAATATCATCCTCCATACCTGATGCTTTCAAATTTTCTGCAGCTACCTCCTCTAGTTCATATCGCAATTTCAATTTTGCTGTTATTCTCTTTATTGTTATGCAGGGAGCTACTTGTGTCATTTACATAGCTTCTTTAAAAGCCCCAGTCTTTTAGTTGACTATTATAATAATATACCCAAGAGAAAGTATAATCATATCTAAATGAAACCGGTCCTGATTGTCCTGCACAGATTAACTGATCCATCCTGTCTAGAAGAAAATCCTTATATATCATTCTTCACACATAATCATTATTTGAATGCTCTCCACGTAATGCTTGTTCTAAATATTATTGGGATACTTTATCTTGATATCAATGCCTCCTACCTTTTGTCATTTTTCATCCAAGTATTCCACACTATTTTCTGCCTACTTTGATAATGAGTTCCGGCTTTCATCTATGGTATATTTAAGTCCCTTATATTCATTTATTTTTATAATTCATATTTCAATTTCCTCTCGAATTGTTTATCTGTCAATATTTCCAATCTTAAACCAATTTCCCGGACTGCTCTAGCAAAAAAAATCAAGTATTCTAATACTATCTGGACTAGTTTTCCTGCTTGGCCTAGTGTATTGTTTATATACAAAACCTTGGTTTTACCACTTATGTTTTTCTTCTGTGGGGGTAACCTTTCTCCATCAATATTTAGGATTAATTCTCTAATTAGTTGCTCTATTTACTAAGTTATTTTTGTTTATTTATTCTCATTTCTTTTTAGCTTTCTTAGAATTTAGGTGTAAACTATATATTGGAAATAGTTCTTCCTGAAATCATCTTTTTTTTAGGGCCATTATGTTATTAACCTTAAGTATGTTTGACCATATTTAATGGCAATTTTATGATTTTTTGTGACATTAAAATTGCCCTAAATATACGACTGTATAGTCAATATAAATGATATATTAATAACGTCAATTCTAAAATAATAAAAATAAGATGAAATGAATAACATCGAACATCTATTAGCCCTGGAGAAGATAATTTTACCCACTTAATAAAAATACGATTATCTGAACTAAATTCAAGCCATATACTTAAATAGTTAGCTTGAAACTTTCTACTTCTATTTATTCATAAGACTTATTTTGTTTGTAGATTACTTACTATCAATTAAAAATTCTATATTTTCATAAATATCTATCAAAACGAGTGTGAAAACTACCATATTTAATCCAGTATTGTTTGAGCTCATGACAGGGGGTATGTAAACTTGCTTTTGCTCTATAAAGAATAACTTGCCGGTGGTTTCCCATCCAAATTTTGTCTACTGCATCCACTGAGATTAAAGCACCTCCTAAAGTATAAATACATTCGGAAAATCTTTCAATAGTAGCATAGTCTACTGTTTCGAAAATGAAGAAATTACGGGAAGAAATTAAATGACGACTACGGATCCAACACTGCATCTTTTTTTGAGCTTCTGGCGGCAACATACAACATAGCTAGTAACACATGCTTGCTTTCCAGTAATTTATATAATTTTGAATTAACGGTTAATTTATGACATAGCTCATGACGTTAACTCATTTGCGAAACTTCGTACTTTTTCAAAGTATAAGGGACCATGCTCTGAACCCCATATTTGTTCATGGGTTTCTGGATGCATGCCTCTATCTATGCTCTTCCAGGTTGTTTCAGTTATTTCTACATCACTTACCAAATATGTCAAACATCCCTTTTTTTCAATTAGACAGGAATTTCCAGGTTCTACTATCCCATGAAACATTTCTCCATCTCTCCGGAAAATCATAGAACAGTTATAACGTCTTTTAATGCTATCCTGAGTAATGGTTCTAAGAATATCTAATTCCCGGGAAGCACCTGCATAAAGTATTGAGTCTTGAAGACTATAATTTTCGATATAAACTTGTTTCTCTTGCTCTACTAATTTGTGTACTCCTTGACGATATGGGGTCCATAAATCATAGTCATAAGCTTGCTCGGAATAAAAACCAATACTATTAAAAAAATCAAAGGGTAAAGGGCGAAAGGAAATGTGGATATGAGCATATAATTTGGGATTATCAAATGACTGTTTGTAGTTACTGAAATCTCCTGCCATCCAATTTGCAAGAGTAACTAAATTATTGGCTTGCAACTGTATTGTATTAAATGATGCTGTCATGATTTAAATCCTAATTAAATCATATGAAGACTAGACTATATATGATTATATCAACTTAAAAATTAGAAGTTACTATCTGCCTTCAAAGAACGAATTTCTGAAGAAAAAGAAGCAGTAACCACGCCGGTACCATTACTAGTTTTAATTAGAGATACCCGACACCGTAAGTTTGGATTTACAAACCAAATTTTCTCTTCTGCTGCTGCTCGTTTATATTCAGTTATTAGTATAAAAGTCCCATCTTCCGTAATATTATAATTACCAACAGCAGCAATCATCTCTGCATATCCTTGATCTCTGAGTAGTTTACCTTGATTTGGCCGATCTTTGTCTGGGATTGGTACTAAAATACAGCTACCTTCCATCACCTCACCATCATCCCAGTCTGAATGTCCTTCCCATGTCATTTGAAAAGGCATAATAGCTCTTTTCGGCTCTATCTGATTTGACCTACAAAGTTCAATGACTCTGGAATCATCCGGAGTGATTTCTGAAACCTTTATTCTCGACTCCACTGCTTCAAAGTGTGCAAAAGCCAGGTGGTGTGCACTGCGTTGTGCTTTCCACAAGCCAAATGATTGCTTAATAAACTGAGTAATATCCACCAACTTTCTCGTTCCCATTTAGATTTTTGTTATTACTTCCCAGCAGCTTTTTGAAGCATTCTTGTTTCTGCTTATGCTTTTTAATTTGACTCCTAAAACAAAAATATTATTCTAACTAAGTTAATTTTGGAAAACTGTACATTACAATGCAAATACCATGGTTCTTAGTAATCAGCTATCAGCCAATACTTAAATACTATAGCCAATAACTAATTTACTAAAAACTAATTGTTGAGCAGAAATTTGAGATTGGATGTATGATTTACTTATCCATAAATCGTATTAATGATCAAGCTAACATACCAACGCCAACCTCTACATTACTTTAATAACTATTTGCTTCACTAATACTTAGAATTTTCCCACCAGATTTCTGGATATTCCTTATTTTTTGAGACATCTGGCCATATCCCACCTCAAAAGTTTGTTTACTTCGGGTAACTCTGGGACCATAGGTGGCTTTTGCCACATGAATACGAAAGCGCTTACCTGTATTATCTTTGATACCAGAAGCACTAGTAGGATAGGTGATTTTGGTACCCAAGTTTACACCCACATCAGTAATTAACTTAGCCTGATTACCAATATCATTAGCAGCAAATCCCCTATTTAGGGCAAATGTACGGTTAAAAGCAACATTCTTAAGACCTATTTGGGTTTTATTGCCGCGAGTGTAAGGAACAATATATTCTCCATAGTTCAGTATATATTCCTCACTATCAATGTAAGAATTAATTTCAGCCTTGTAACCTTGGCTAATAAAAGTATTTACATGTCCGGAAATTTCTGCTTGGTCTTGGGGGGCGCGGCCTAGGAGATGCTTGAAGTTTAGCTCAATAAAGCGATATGCAGAAGAAGACTCACAGAACAAAGAAAAGTATAAATCTGACTGAGCTACTAGTTTGACAAAACCTTTTACGGAAATACTACCATTACGTAGCAAAGACTCAGCATTAGTAAAACGTTGACTTTCCATCAGATGTATATTTCCCAACACCTGTTTGTAAACTGCTCGAATAATATTCTGCAAGTCATTTTCTGTTGCATTAGGACGCAGTTCTAATGGTTCTGTGTCGGCTATCCAAAGTGCCATATGAGATATCTCCTCAATGTTAGACTTAAAAGTTGATTTCAATTCCCATCTCTAAATTGGTATACAGCTCAGTTAGTTTTTATACTGGCTGACTTCAGTTACACTGCTAATCCTGCCACCATTATTAATAATGTTCTGAACTTGCTGGGATAGCTGACTATAGTCAACATTGTATTCCATCCTGCTCAAACGATTTAGCCTAGCAGTTCTATTTATGATAGAAGCTTTAATTCGGTAGCGCTTGCTGGTATTGCTATGAACTCCTGAACCATAATTATTAGGTGTAGTTATCTTTGTCCCTAAGTTCCTAGCTACATCAATGATTAATTGTGCTTCCTTTCCAATATCATTAGCGGCAAATCCACGATTTAAGGCAAAAGTACGGTTAAAACCAACACTTCTAATACCTACCTGGGTGCGATTACAACGGGTGAAAGGAACTATGTTTTCGCCAAAATTGGATAGATACTCATCACTATTAATGTAAGAATCTATTTCGGCTTCATAGCCTTGATTATTGTAAATTATTACATGTTCGGAAATTTCACTCTGAGCCTGGGGTGCACGTCCTAGCAGATGTTTAAAATTAAGCTCAATAAAACGGTAGGGAGAAGAATTCTCAAAGAACTTGGAACAATATAGCTTAGATTGAGCTACCAATCTGACAAAGCCTCTTACAGTAATATCACCATTTCTTAACAAGGACTCTCCACTCGTTATACGCTCGCAGTCCATTATATGGTAATTACCCAATACTTGCTTATATACTGCCCGAATTAGTTTTTGTAATTCATCTTCTGCAACGTTAGGGTACAATTCCATAACTTCAGCATCTTCTAACCAGAGGACCATGAAAATATTTCCTGTGTCAAGTGAGTTTATTGTATTTCTGGTAATTTGAAATAGATAAAGGAATTGCTATTGCAATTCATTGAAATCCATAATCCTACAAGGGTAGAGATGTAATAGGGCTTTGCTTATACCCCCATTACATCTCCATAATTCTAGAGCAGAAAAATTTATATCACTCCAGGTATGCTTATTAAATTTTGTTTCATGAGTTGGATTACTGCCCGGAATAATAGACCCTGTAGTACTAGGAAAACGAAAACTATACAAATTTAGAACCTGTAACTAAATTAGCAGCAGAAGTACCAGAGGAATTCCCAATAAGATTAAGCTTAGCAATAGTGGTATGTGGTTAACAGACATATATGTGAAGAGCGGAGGGAAGGGTATATCTCTCAATCTCTACTTGAGGGAGTTTACAGCCAGGTAAATCGATAAAATCCAATTCCACAAAATCCCCTGGTTCACGCCTTGTAAGGTAATAGCTTTGATAAAGTCTGTTTTACCTGTTTGTTGAACAACAACATTATGGACTGTTATACCACGATTGTACAATTGTGATTCATCAGTTAATAAGAACTGGCCTCCCATCAGATAGGGAATGACATAGAATGTTTCTATAAATAGATAAATCTCCGCACAAATTCCATAAAATCAATATGTCATAACCAACATATATCTGGACTTTCCATAAAATCACCCCACATTCATTAAGGCAGATGTGAGTTGTGGGAAAGCAGTTCGCTTTTTGGTTTATCCTCTCCTAGTTTACAGGGGTAATACTGGCAATTACACCACCTTGTTTATGAATACGCTTGTATTCTTCGGATAGCCTATCAAAGGGTACCAAGTAAACTTGATTGGAACGGCGGAATCTGGAGATTTTGTTCACTGTATTGGATTTATAACCAGTAACTTCAATCCGGAATACCTTACCTTCTGCACTTGCACCCACACCATGACGTGTTCTAGGGCTGAGCGGAGGATTGTAGAATAGTGAACCAGCACTAGAAGGTGAAACGATGGGAGTAGGTATGCTGTTAATAACTAAACTGTTTAACTTGGGGCGTTTACCAGCTAAATCACCCTTCAGGCTACTATTGGAAGCACCACGCACCATCTGGAAAAAATGTGTAAATTGTAATAAACTTCCACAAGCCTCTGTCCTATAACCACGAATATAAGGTACACAATTCTCACCAAAGATATTTTGGTACTCGTCGCTATACACGTACGAGTCTATCTCAGCTTCAAATCCCATTGTGTCGATGATAGTGCTGTGTAACTGCATTTCTTCCAAGCCTAAGGGGGTACGTCCTAATAGGTGGCGGAAATTCAGCTCGATTGCCCGATAACGAGCACAACTAGTAAAAAAACGAGAACGGTATAAATCTGATTGTGCTAACATCCGTACAAATTCGCAGATGCTTAATTTACCAAGTTTAAACTCGGATTCAAGGACAGAAAGTCTTTCACTTTCCATCACATAGGAATTTCCTAAAACTTGTCGGTAAACTGCCCTAATAATTATGTCTAGGTCTTCAGATGATGCACCAGAAACCCTTTCTAAGGGTGGGGTTTCATCAAATCGGCTTAGACCCAGGCGTGAAGCGGCTCCAAAAATCATTAATGGTATCTCCACATATTCAGAATAAAAGCTGAGAAGGAATGCTGATCTATCTTGCAGGTATTCATAATTGTTTGTATGAGCAAATAATTTATGAATACCCTAACTAATTTCCAAGTCTTGCTATATCAATAGCTGAAAATGACTTTAGCGTCATATTTCCTAGAGTTTTACACCCTGTTCAATTATAATCTTCATATAAACCAGGACTTAGAATTATCAAGATTTATGAATTTACTTTATGTATCTTAACTTAACCTTTAATAATTCATTTGGTTGCCATGTAGGCCAACAACTCTATACTACTAAAATAGTCTCAACTCTGGAAGGTTTACTTAAATAAATCAATGAAGCTTCCTGTTATCAAGAAAGATTGTTAGAAGTCCTTGCAGGCAGTACTCATTTAAGATCTGCTTAAAATAATGGCTGGTAATCGCAGTGATCACTATTTAATTTCTCAAGCTTCCCAGATGACAAAGAAAGTTACGAAATATGTCAAGAAGCAGTATCATGATCTGACTTTTACCAATATGTTCTCTCGAAGTGAGCAAAACAAAATTATGGTGATTTGTATGCAAAAACTTGGAGAAAGCAACGTTGGGATGAATTTAAGTAATTCATTTCACGACTATTTTAACAGTGAATTTAAAATAAACCCCAACGGGCACTTACAAAATCACAAGCGGATATCAGACAGAACTTGTGACCCTGATATAATTTTGTAATAGCCAGATAATTCCAGATATTGATATACTTTTAACTACTTGAATGGTGACAAGTTTTATTATCTATAATCCTTATAACCAAAGCATAAGATTGGGGCTCTATAATTCTATGGGCATGAATAATAACTTCCAGTTTACCTGGGTTTATACCTTGCCATATAACTTGTTCTACGTTATTGCAACGATCAAAACCTGTGGATAATGGAGACATGTTCCCATGTCGTTCTTTCCCTTCCTCATGGCGTACAGTTAGGTCTAGATCATTTTGCAGTGCTTCTCCAGGATAATCTGTCCATACCAAGGTTACTTTTAATGTCGATTTTTCCTCAGTAATTTCCACTTCTGTTTTTTCTTCATCTCCCGTATCTAAGGCAGTATCTTCATCTTTGATGACTACTATCTCATTTTTAGTCCTTGGTCCTATCGTGGTAGTTAAGTTAACCCGTCCAAAACCTTCGGCAAAATTGGGAATATCTCCTGCTTCGGAAGGTATATATTGACCAGTTATATCCTGAGCACCATTTATCAACATGGCTTTGACTAAAGCACTACTGGGCTTATGGTTATATTGTTTACGAAAGTATTCCCGTATCAGAGCTGCACACCCTGCAACCAGTGGGGTTGCCATACTGGTTCCTGCCAAAAAGTAATAATTGGGATCAGTAGAAGTACCAAATGTATTATTGCCCGGAGCTTTTCGGGAAAGAGCTGAAAGGATTGCTGTTCCCGGAGCAACTACGTCAGGTTTAATACGACCGTTTTGGGTTGGTCCGCGACTGCTAAAGGCTGCTATACCTTCCGGGTTTGTAGACCAACCATCAGAGGCAATGGGTTCGGATTTATATACTCTTAAAGTACTATATGGCTTGGCTTGTTCCGGTCTATTATTTTCACTAGCTCCAACTGTAATACAATTTTTTGATGCTCCTGGTGCACCAATGGAACCATTATCGATTATCCCATTTAAATTGCTATCACGCCCATCATTACCAGCAGCAAAGCAAATTACCATATCTCGATGTTCCCAAGCAAATTGGTCTACCTGCTGACAAAAAATATTATATACACCATGGTTAGCAGCCCCCCACGAATTTGTATGTATTCTTGCCCCATAATCATTATAGGGAGGAGAGAATAAGTCATTTAAGTCTCCTGGTAAACCTCCTAGACCACCACTACAATCTAGGATTGATTGTAATACCAATTTGGCTTTGGGGGCAGTACCACGAATTTCTCCCCCCATGGTTTCCGAATAACCATCTCCCAGGACAGAACCAGCAACATGAGTCCCATGTCCATCAGGATCGCTAGCAGTCTTTCGCCCCAATGCATAAAGCTTGACCACTCTACCAGTGAAGGCTGAGTGAACATCATCCAAAGTACCTTTATCAAACCCTGTATCTGCAATGGCAATTATTTCTCCTTCCCCTTCTAATGGGGCAGCAGCATAGGTAAGATTGGCTTGTAATATTTCTACAGCCTTACTATCAAAGAATTGTGGTGTTATATATTCTTCTACATGTCTTACTTCATCAATGTGTGCAAGATCCGACAGGTATTGGGCTTGTAGCAGCAACTGTACTGAGTTGCCATTAAAATGCATAGATTCCTGATCAATTCTAGCTGCATTTGCAATACGCTCACGCAAGTTATTATTAATAACAACATTTCTATGTAGAGTTGCAACTACAGTCTGTGGATGATGCAATATAGTTGTTTCCACGGAATCCAATTCTATAAGACTTCTTGCACCTGACATCCTAAGACTATCATCAACAAGTAGGCGGGGTGATATTTTAAACCCTTGTAAATAAACATTTGTCCATTTCACAAAGGGTAAATTACGAATTACATTTAGATCCACCAAATCATAACGACAGATGTAAGTGTTCTCGGGTACATATTCCAGTATTATGGCGTCTAAATTAATTAACTGAGTCTTCTGACTACGGTTGAGAGGAACATCAGTTTGTACCAAAATATAGTTAGAGTCAGAGCTGTCAGAACTCATTAAGGAGTTAAAAGCAATAGTGCTCTTTTGAGCATCTGGATCAATAGATATGGAATTAATTGTGATTTTTGACATGGCTTTTCTTGCAGTTATCAATTTATTTATTGATATGGGTAGACAAATTACGGGGTATTTATAACATGCCTATTTAGCTGTTGCGGAAATCAGATAATTTCTGGATTAAATGGTCGAAATATGGATACACTAACTGATGCTGCCCAGAATCTATGTATTTTATACTGGCAAACTTTATACTCTCTAAGCCTGATACCATAGCATCTAAAGGAACTTGTAGTTCTTTATAGAGTAATTTCATATAGCCCAGACCCTCACTACTAGTAAATTGGCTAGAACCGCCGATAATACCGTAGGTAACACAGCGAGTAAAATGCCAAAAGTCTAGCCAACAAGCTTCTGCGCGGAACGGAGGGTATAAAGCACCTCCAAATTCAGTAATTCCAGGAAATTGTTTTAATAATATTTTCCTAGCTTCATCTACGATTTCTGTAGCATGATCACGTAGTGTTTTAGCTATGCTTATCAAGCTAGAAGTATGGGGTAATAACGCCTGAATTTTTTGTAAATCTTTATCTGAGAGATAAACCCTATCATTATCTGCTGATATTAAAATAGCTATCACTTTTTCCGGGTGTGTCTTTTGCCAAGATTTAAAGCTAATAATCTTGGCTTTGGGAATTAATTCCTTTGCTTTTGCACTTAGTTGCACCATAGTATAATTATCGATAATATACAGTCGGTTAGGTTATTTTAGACTCGTTAGTTGTGTGCATAATTTATACACTTTTTACAGCTGTAAATACAAGTCCATACAACTCTGAATGAACACAAAATAAGAGTTTAGATTGTGTGTGTAGTATTTAGTAAAAGCCTCTCTGGTCAAGAATAACTGCATATCTAGATCAGAGAACAACATTCTTAGCTATAGCCAATATATCAGTGCACATCTAAGCCTTATAAAGAAAAAATTCCAAACATAGTTGTTATCAATTGTATTTATAAGAACTAATTAAATAGGTATGGACAAGTGATAATACGGACATGTTTAAACATGAGATTCTAAACTGGTGCCTACATTTATCTATAATTATTTGTAGATGATCATGCGTTTACAACAGTGAAAATTAGTTATATTGTTCATACATATCAATCACATCTGTCATTGGTATTTTACTAGTAGCGGCATGATAGCAAAAAGTTTATGTTGTGTGGTAATTCGTATGGATTTGGGCAATATTTAACCTAGGTTTAGTTTTTTTGGTGATATTTATCGGTGCAGTGGGCTAATAATTTTCCTATCGACGAACTGGGATCAACAATTAGCCTTAAAAAAATCGAGATTTTAACCCCAAATTCCCAGATAGGGATACTATTATCAAGTAGAATTATCGCCGCGGGAGATTTTGAATCGAAAAGATTGCCTAATTTAGGAAGATTGGCAATCCTTCTGGTAAAAATGCCAAGAATTAGCGTTTGGAACTTTTACGTAGCATCCCAAGTATATAGATTAATTTGGAGAACTAACCATAGATGATATAAATTAATGGGTTACCAATACCCAATTAAGTCAATATAGGAAAGACATATCAAGGATATGAATCCTACCAATGTTTAGAGACCTCAAGCCGAAAATTATTACAGTTATGGAATTTAGTTCAAAAGTAGTTCAAGCCTATGGCTGCGTTTGAAAAGGAGCTGGACAGGGTTTTCATGGATAACCTACTCGATCACATAGTAATGAAAATTTCAGCATTTGAATTTTTTTAACGATCTAACTAAATTATCGGAGAAATAAACCCAAACTCTACAAGGTATTTTTACACAAGCCTAATCTGTAGAAATATTTACGCATAAAACTGTAGATATTTTATTAGCGGGGCTTATTAATGCTGAGCCTAATTAATACTTTGTTCACATCTAATATCTAATAATATAATGGTAAATATATTTGTCTATTACTCATAATATTTATAAATACCCATCTGAAAAATACTTTGAATATTCAAGATACTTCTGGTTGTTAACAGAGAAAATTTACATAAATAGTAATTTGTATATAATCAGTACTTATAGAAAACCTTTAGGTAAATAAATATTTACCAAGCATTCGAATATTATATTGAATAACGAGGAAAATATTATTAATTAGTATCATCCATAGTTAATCTTGATCTTAGTAAGAGTAGCTTATTCTATAGATAAACTATCTATCTTATTTAAAATATAATTGCTACTAAATTATACAATAGCACTATCTAATAACGTATAGACCTAATCAAAATATTTTTTTGATTAGAATTAGATGGATTTTGAATTCACAACACTGTTAAAACTATTGATAGAAGGTCCTACTTCTTTCTAAATGAGTCTAAAACTGATTATTGAGATATAATCAAAATCCATATGATAATGTTATAATCATTGCCATTTATTCAAAAAGCGTATTTTACGCCGCTACCATAATTATTTATACAATCCATTAGAAATAAGTTTAAAAACAACTTTGACCAATATCCTTAATTTAATAATTACTACACATTGTCTATACCCAGCTATGATTTATTACCTACAACCACAACACTTTTATGAAATACACACAATTTACTCATATTTAATGAACTATTTGCCCTTGTTTTTATCCCCTGGGTTATTCCTACTACTTATTTTGAATGAAGTAGATCCCAGGAAGCTCTCGCTAGTGAAAGAGTTTGATTGACATCATAGGTAATAGCAAGTCAAGATGAAATTATGGTGATGAAAATTTACAAAAGCTGTGGTGATGAATGTCTCTTGAGTTCATATCTCTGGAAAGAATCCATTATATTGCCCATCAATATGGCTATTGGGCTATTTTTTTAGGAATTCTATTAGAGAATTTGGGTTTTCCCCTTCCTGGTGAAACCTTAACATTAGTAGGTGGATTTCTTGCTGGTAGCAATGAACTTAGTTATTGGCTTGTTCTTAGTGATGCTACCGCAGGTGCCTTCTTAGGAGGTACTTGTGGTTACTGGATTGGGAGGATTGGTGGTTGGTCTTTGCTCGTGAGGTTATTGGGAGTTTTTAAGATATCTGAGGCTAGAATTATTAATGCAAAAAAACAATTTAGTGAGAATGCATTCAAAGCCATATTTTTCGGCCGTTTCTTTGCCCTGTTAAGAGTTTTTGCCGCTCCATTGGCAGGAATAGTAGAAATATCCTTTACTCGGTTTATGGTGTACAACTTGGCTGGAGCTGCAACTTGGGCTAGTGTAATGGTTAGTTTAGCCTTCTTTGCTGGTAGAGTTATTTCTTTAGAACAATTAATCACCTGGGTGAGTCAGTTTGCTATTTTGGCTCTATTTATCCTTTTAGTGTTGATATTTGCACCTTTATGGTTTAAATCTCATCAGACGGATCAGTATGGAAGTGAAGATTGAAGATTTTAATACCACTACTTGGAAAGTTATCAACATAAAAAATACCGTCTTTACACAAGTACCGGCTCAGTTACCCCTCTATATATAGGCTGGATTTGTATTATCGTTTTATAAATAAAATTACTTAAAAACAACTAAGGCATAAAATTAAGATGATCAAAAGCCATAGAATACTTAGGATATTGAAGTAGTATTTAATATTTATTCTCGTAAAATAGGTCTGAGTAAATACTTAATAAAGTGGTTGGTTTTCAAAACTGTCAAATGTAATTAATATACAAAGGTTATTAAAAATCGGAAAGGAAGTATACATTAATAGTAAATTACTGTATACCTCATGGTGATGTTTTGTAGCTTATATCACAAATAGGTTTACTCCATATAAATAATCAAGCAGAGTAATTCCGGCAAATAATGAGATATCAATTATTAAATTTCTAGTGTTTCTTACGTTCCCCCCTCCCCAGAGTAGTTTTATTCAATTTGCAAATTAATATAAGCAAAATATTAATTTTATGGAACTAACAACTAGTGACAACTGATGCAGTATGGAGTGATGTTTCTGTTTTAATTTTCTCTAGCCCTCTATCTCAATAGTTTGTTATAGCAGAACAGTAAATAAATCGAAAAGCCTATTCAAACCAAGTAAAAAGTGAAAACAATATAAATTTTTGTAAAAAAAATAGTATTCATGTGTAAACCTTTGAATTTATTTGCTAATTTTGTATTTTGTTCAAATATTAAGTATTTATACGGTTAGCAATATAAGGTCTAAACAATTATCATTTTTTCCTCGAAAAAAACATAACATACTTTTCTGGTAAGCAGAAAATCTCCGGAGTTAATTTGTGTGAAAATGCAAAAAGCATGAGATAATTAGTTTTCCGTGCAAAAAAAATTCACGGGAAACTAATGAATGCAACGGTGAACTTAAAAGCAGAAAATATTCCTGGAAAACTAAGCCCTGGAGTTGTTTTTTTTGCATCTGTAGTATTCTATGTTGCAAGGATGAAACATAATTGGAAAATCAATCTTACCCATTAGGTAAAACTTCTTTGGTTCCTGTCGGAAGCCACTGTATCCTTGAGCTTTACGAGTGCCCAAAAGATTTGCTCAATAATCTGGTATTTATTCGAGATTCCTTACAGGAAGCAGCGAGGCTGGCAGGAGCTACTCTGTTGAAAGAAATAACACACCAGTTTAATCCTTATGGGGTAACAGCTCTGGCACTGTTAGCAGAGTCTCATATTTCTATCCATACTTGGCCTGAAATAGGTTATATCGCGGTGGATATTTTTACCTGTGGTCAGCATTCAGAACCAGAGAAAGCTTGTAAGTTTCTTATAGAGATTTTTAACGCTCGTAATCATGTACTTCTGAAATTTCCTAGAGGTAGATTAACTCCACAACTCCAAGAACTTGGAGAGAGCTTCCTGTTAGAAGCACCTAGTTATTGTTAATCAAAACTAAGGTTTCGGTATTTCAATCATTTATTAGAGTTCAAGGAATTTAGATAAAAGTCTTATTGTGTGGTGTTTATCTGCGGATACCTCAAAGTTTTCATAATTACACTTATGAACTCTGTTATTTTTGCCAGATGGGTTAATTCCCGTTTGGTTTTTTGTTTTATTATTTCTAATAACTTCTACAATAATTTTATGGAAAGATAATCTCTACTAAAGTGAAAACTAAGTTTAAGATTGAAATAAACTGACTCATGATCAATTAGAGTTTCGAGTCAAGTAGATAGCAATATACATCAAGAACTTACCTATTTTAGGGATTATTGGCTTTCTATTTCCCCATCGAGTGTAAATAAATAAGTACTAAAGCAAACAATTTAAAAGTATTATGATGACAGTATTGTTTCAGGGCAATAACTCAAAGTTATTGCCCTGTATGTTATAGTAAATTTTTTATACGTGAGTTCCACTATACATGATTGCTGCTACCATATAGCAATTCTTGATTGGCAAGTTTTTAAGTTTTTATAATGTAAAAAGTCTTTAAAGCGGATAAAATAACTCATACTTGGGTTATTTTGACTCTAGCCATATTTAGTCGGTGACATTATTTACTTCATGATAATATCAACCCCTATTTTCTAAAATAGGACTTAGTATGGAGTTAGAAAGGGTTATTAACAGGTTAAACCTGTAGTTTTTCTTGGCTGAATGGTATATTTATACATGTATGCAAGATGTGCTAAAAGTGCTTTGAACCGCTATTTCTGCGTAAGGGGCTAGTTATATGTCTGTTAGAGATGTTGTTACAGATTTTTGGGTAAGCGAACATATCACTCCCTGGGACATTTACTCCCACGGAATCATAGATGTACTTACTCATAAAAAAACTGCCTACCAAGAAATGTACATTGTGGAGACTGGTGTTTATGGAAAGGCTCTGGTACTAGATGGTAAGTGGCAATCTTGTACTGGAGATGAGTTTTTATACCATGAACCTCTAGTTCATCCTGCCATGATTTTCCATGGAGGACCACGTAAAGTATTAATTCTTGGAGGTGGAGAGGGAGCAACAGCGAGGGAAGTGTTGCGATGGAAATCTGTGGAAAAGGTGGTAATGATTGATATTGACGGTGAGGTTGTAGAAGCTTGTAAGCAATACTTACCGGAGATGCATCAAAATGTATTTGATGATGCCCGGTTACAGGTTGAAATTGCAGACGCCTTACATTTCCTAAATACCACTAATGAGAAATGGGATGTGGTAATTTCCGATCTTTCCGATCCAATTGAATCGGGGCCATCTTTTGCATTATTCACTAGGGAATTTTTTGAAAAAATCCTCCTAGCACTTTCCTCTGATGGTTTTTTTGCGATTCAAGCAGGACCAGTTTCCCCTGGAGAGCTAACTCTTCATGCTCGCCTGGTAAATACTTTAAATACTGTATTTCCCAATGTACAATCTTATAGTAGTTATACTTCCACCTACGGCAGACCTTGGGGTTTTGCCTTGTCTTCCCAATCAGAGATTAATATTAATCCCAATACTGAAGAAATTGATCAATTATTAAGGGAAAAACCAACAGCAAATTACAAATGTTAGATGGGATTACCTTGACAGGTATGTTACACATACCTAAACATATAAGACAAGCGATCACATCTGCTGCGCTTACAAACCAGATATATACGATGGCATCACCTCCTAAGTTCTTTGGTCAGGGCTCTGTTAACAGTAGAGTTGAAACTTAAATTGTAGGGTTTAAATAAATTTACCTAAAACCAACTCGGATTCGAAACCCATATATTAAAAACAACAGAAAGCCTGGGACATTTTAATGATTCCTTTGTTTTTATTTTTTATCAGGGTTAATTATTTCATTACTTAACCCAAGTAATGAAAGTTAATGATGTCATGTACTCACATAATTAAGAGACATCTATAGAATTAGCCTAGTATAATTACATCAATAATAGGTTATGGCTCTGGATAAATTATAAAAATAATATCAACTGATCTAAAGTTTATTGGGCTAAGAGAGAAAAATAGGGAAGTTACGATAAAAAGAGTTTATTGTAACTTCCCTATTCCCAAACTGCTTGTAATTCATCTAAGTTTGCTAGTACTTCTTGACTGTGCATAATTGGATTAACTTTAACAAAAGTCTTCCGTAATATTCCGTGTGGGTCAATAATGAATGAGTGACGCACAGAAATAAAACCAATCCAAGAGCCATAAGCCCTACTGGCTTCTCCTTTTGTGTCAGCCAGCAAGGGGAATTTTAAACCCTCAGAATCACAAAATTCTGCGTGAGAGTCCACACTATCAGTACTTATACCAATGACCTGCGTATTTTTGTTTATGTACTTAGGTAAGTCTTGTTGGAAATGCTGCGCTTCTATAGTGCAGCCAGATGTAAAATCTTTGGGGTAAAAATATAAAACGACCCATTTACCACGAAAATCTGACAGGGATATACTGCCATCACCAGTGTTAGTGGGTAATGTGAATTCAGGAGCTGCCTGATTTAATAGAGGTGGTTGTCCACCTATAGCAATTACATTAGATGTCAAGCTCAACCAGCTGATAATAGCAAAACAGCTAGCTAATACAATACTAATAAGACGTTGATAGAAAATCATATTTTCAATCAGAATTGCTAATAAATACTTGGCATAAGTTAATAAGTTTTTACTTCCCAGTAAGAAAATATGAAAGGGCAATTCCACATCTAGGGTTTACCCTTTCTCAGAACTGCTTAATTATCCCTAGCAAAAGCACGAGTGAATATACAACCATTAGCACTCTTAAACATTAACTTTAGATTTTTCAGATTCTTCTTTTACTAAATGTTCCCAACCTAAACTTTTGAGGCTGTTATTACGACGTAATGGACGAGTAACTAGTTCTAAAATGTCTCGAGCATTCGTAAAGCCATGAATTTGGGAAAAAGTGAATTCTACAGACCACTTCGTAGTAATCCCCCGAGCTTCTAGAGGATTAGCATGTGCCATACCAGTAATAACTAAATCTGGATTTAATTCCTTAATACGTTGCAATTGATTATAATTATCGGGTTTTTCTACTATCCTGGGCAAAGGAACATCCATTTCCTTACAAGTTCTTTCTAGGAATGCTAATTCTGCACCCTGATATCGTTTATCCATATAAGGAATACCAATCTCGTGAACAGTCATACCGCAATGAATTAGAAACCTGGCAAGGGAAACTTCCAGTAGGTTATCACCCATGAAAAATACAGACTTACCACGGATAAGTTGTACATAATCTTCTAAACTTTCCCATACTTGTGTTTCCCTGTCATCCATTTTTTGGGGGACAATACCAAATACAGAACAAATCTTCTCAACCCAGGCACGGGTACCATCAGGACCAATAGGGAAAGGTGCACTAATTAATTTACACTTACGACGACGCATTAGGGTAGTAGCTGTGCGACTAAGGAAGGGATTGACACCGGCTACATAATAGCCCTCTTCAACGATAGGTAATTCTGTGAAGCGTTTAGCTGGTAGCCAACCGGAAACCCGAACTCCTTGCTTCTTCAATTCTAGGGTCAATTGGGTGACTACAGGGTCTGGGAGAGAACCAAATAAAATCAGGGGTGGGTGATCTATATATTCTATTTCTGCTACTTCCTCTTTTTGTTTACCAAAGTTCAGTAACTTTTGAATCGGATTATGCTCGTATTTCTCCGTTTGTTTCATATCAGACCCTTGAGGACATCGCAAAGCCATGGATGCAAGAACAGTATCCTCACCTTGGGTAAATGCATAATCTAAGCCATTAGCACGAGCAACTACGATGGGAATACCAAGCTCTTCTTCTAACTTGGGTGCTAACCCTTCCAAATCCATTTTGATAATTTCCGTGGTGCAAGTACCAATCCAAACAATGACACTTGGATTACGATCACGTTTAATTTGCAAACATAATCGCTTTAATTCTTCATAGTCATTTAACTGTGCAGAAATATCACTCTCTTCCAATTCTGCCATTGCATATCGAGGTTCAGCAAAAATCATTACCCCCATGGCATTTTGGAGAAAATAGCCACAGGTCTTTGTTCCAATCACTAAAAAGAAACTATCTTCAATCTTTTGGTACAACCAAGCTACGCAACTAATAGGACAAAAAGTATGGTAGTTACCTGTTTCACAATCAAAATTCAAAGTTTGTGTTTCATTAACGGCCATTTTTATATATTTCTCCCCTTAAATTTAAAAGCTGATGAGGCAAAGCGAATGATTTCGACTTTACATATGCTGCACAATCCTATACATAAGTAAAAAGTTCTAATTAAAAATATTATCAGCACTACATTTGAGATTTTAATGTATAGCTATACTCTGTGCCTGTTAGCCTTCAAATTAGAAAAGTAATTATGGGAAATATAACAGCTAATTGGTAAAATCTTTTCACAGGTTTGATGTATAGTCTAGACATTCATGCTATTTAACTTTTGCCAGGTTATATTTTTCAAGGGTTTATTTCCCTCAAATCTTATACAAGAGATATCAACTTAATCATAAACATAATTGCCACTATCGTGATTTAGGCTGTTTCCATGTTATTTATACGGTTGATTGAAATTCCCTCTCCAACTTGGTAACTTTTTTCCCCATTTTGAGTATTAGTCTCTCTAGTCCAGACATCTCTTATAAGATTGTCATCTCTTCTCATAAGATTTTCGTCATTTGCAGAGGAACTGATATTATCAAACATATTACCTCCAATATTTTCTTCAGGAATCCCAGCAGTCAAATTAGCTATTTGAAAGTCTTGTAAGTTACTCAGGGAAATAGTGGAAATTTCTTCTTCTGACGATTCTGAGAGGATTGCGTCTTTCAAACCAGAATTATTTGCCATCACATTCTGGGACGATTCTCCCGTGTAGGATATTCTCCCTATAACGTATTCAGAGACACCACCACTCATAGAATTCTCAGAATCCTCGTCCATGTTGGAACTTGTTTGTATACGATTACCTAGAGCAACATCTGGATCGAAATTTAATCCTAAAACCTCCACTAAAATGTCAGCATCAGTATTTAGTTTAGAAAAAGGTAACATCAATTGGGCCAGTTTTGGTTCCAGGGCATTGACAACACCTAGAATTAAATAAGAAGGAGGACGCTTACCCCCATCGGGGGTATAAACTGATTCAATTTCAATATGGAGTCTTATCCAATCACGATTAATCTGGAAAAACTGTAGCCACTTACCCTTAAGCGCATCAGTAAAACTGTAAAAAAATGCCATACCCTGTCCTCTATCATGAGAAGCCAATTGATTTATACAATCATCAAGTCTAATTGTTCTTCCGGATTCAGAACTGGGGATTTACTTGGATTCAGATAGAAATCTGATAATAAGGAAAATAACTCACGATCTTGTGCATCTTGTGGAATAACACCTTCAGGTCTGGCAAGGATTTGGTCGGCTATATTCAAATAATAGTCACACACATAACCTAATGAAGGCTCCTTATCTGCCATTTCAAATAATGTTTTACCTTTGACACGGGAAACACGGATATCTTCAATTAGAGGTAATACTTCTAAAACCGGCATGGGTACTGCATCCACATACTTATCAATCAAATCCCGCTTAGAAGTACGATTGCCAATTAATCCAGCTAAACGCAAAGGGTGAGTCCGCGCTTTCTCCCTTACAGAGGCAGCAATACGATTCGCTGCAAACAAGGCATCAAAACCATTATCTGTAACAATCATACAGTAATCAGAATAGTTGAGTGGAGCTGCAAAGCCACCACAAACAACATCTCCTAAAACATCAAAAAGTATAACATCATATTCGTCAAAGGCATTAAGCTCCTTTAGGAGTTTTACTGTTTCTCCAACTACATAACCCCCACAGCCAGAACCAGCTGGAGGTCCACCTGCTTCAACACAGTCAACCCCACCATAACCCTTATAAATCACATCCTCAGGCCACACATTCTCGTAATGATAGTCTTTTTCCTGCAAAGTATCAATAATTGTGGGAATTAAAAATCCTGTAAGGGTAAAAGTACTGTCATGTTTAGGGTCACAGCCAATTTGCAGTACCTTCATGCCGCGTTTTGCCAGGGCAACAGAAATGTTACAACTTGTTGTGGATTTGCCGATTCCACCTTTTCCATACACTGCTAATTTCACTTTGTTTTTGTCTCGTAAATGGTTATCGAGGAAAATATAAGCTAGAAATAATTGCTCCCAATTGAATGCAAATTATTTACAAGGTCTACTAAGTTTTAATTATTATGGAAAATGTTGCTGAAGGAAAGGGGTTATATATTTATAATAAGGATTTAACAAAATTATTTAGAATTTTTAAAAATAAAACAGAAAAGTTAATAATTTAGAATAAAAAAAATCCCCCTTGTTAGGAATATTCTAGATAACATGCATTCAAGATTTTGGCAGATTTAGATTATTATGTATAATCCATGGAAATCAGTATCAAATTATCTGTGTAAACATTATAAACTGAGTGAATAGGATAAATTATAGAGAGCTAGCAAGTATGGCTTATGATACAAGTATAAATACTATATCCGAATTTGAAATCTATTGATGTTTGCTTATTCTATTTGGCTTTTATATGTATATATATATCGAAAATCAAAATACTGAACTTATTTTAGAAGTATTCAATAGTTGGTACTACTACCCAAGCATTTAAAATTCATAAATTGATATAAATTAAAGTAAATTGACATCAGTTAAAACCCCAACTTAAGCCTCAATTCAAAAACTCGCCACTTATATTGTTACTACTAAAATTTTGGGGATCTTCTTTCTGCAGTTTGAGATAAATAAACTACTTTGACCATATATAGTAATAATTACATGGTTGATGCTACCTTATATGTTGTTACTAACCCGCTTTTAATATGCACTATGCTATAAGGTATTTTATGGTTAGCCATTTATTCTGATAGTAATAGTTATTTGCTATAAACAATTTTCATAATTTAAATATATCCCAGCCTAAATTAATATTAGCCCTATCAAATAGTATTAATTACTATATAGTTAAACCTACAAGTTGTTAGCTAATTTTAATATATATAGATATTCTTGCCATTATAAAATGGTAAATACCATGATAGCTAATACTTAAGTTATATCCTAAAAACTCATGAATTATCAATTTCTAATCTTATATACACATTAATTAAGATGAGTAGAAACTAATTTCAATTTAAACTTAAATAATTTGCGAAAAATAATTATTAAAAATTAATTAATCAAGTTATTGACGTTAACCTGTACTTATTAATTCACTTATTCAAAATAATTATAACAAACTACACTTAATTAGCTTAACCCTCAGTTTTTGTTATTTTAATTTTGTGATCATTCAATAAATTAAGAATTTTTATAAAGTTTAAGGATGCTGCATTAACTATTTTGTGTTCTAAAAAGATAAAACTCTATTCTAATTTGAATATAATAAGCTAAGTTTATTAGCTAATCTGAAGACAGAGATATATAACCTTATTTATTATGAAATTTTCCTAAGTTTATCTTACTAAAAACTAATATTCTCTTACTTTAATATATTCCTGGTAGATACTTATAACTAAAGCTTCAGCTTTTATCAGAAGAGTGAAATATTTGTCTTTCTGGATATTAATAAACTGTATCATTTGTCCATAACTCAATACTTACTCAATGTTTAGTATAATTTCTATTTAGCCACTAAAACTTGAATATTTTACTTCACAATATCTCTATTAAACTATTAATTATTAATTAAATGAATTGATATGAGGGGATAGATATGAATTAGAATCATTCGAGAAAAAGTGAGCACAGTAGATTAAAGTGTTTGCTTAGTGAATATGAGTTTGTAAATAATCTAATTACAAAACCTAATTAATAATAGTTAATCCATATGGTTGCAAGTAAGCTAGTTCTGTCTTAATATATATCATTTACTAGAACAACGTAACTAATTTATATTTTTAGAATTATCAAATTTAATATTTATTAGATAAAGTTAATACCAACTAGTAATCCTAAATTTGAGCGAGAATAAAATTTTAGATTTTATTCTGTAATACTTGAATAAGTTTGTCAGACTTCTATGTCACTATTTTTGGTATATTACCGAATTCTAGTTATCTTAATATTGTCTTTATCTTATTTTAAGAAAGTTTTTCTCCAAAATAAAAAATTTTAGCAGTTTTCTTTTTATATATCTAAAATATTAATACTATTATTTTATCCGAACTTATTACTTTTCAGTACCGGTTGATTTAAAGAAGTAAATTTCATTAACAAATACTTTTTTAAATGAACTAACAAATACTTTTTTAAATGAACTGCTACCTATCTATGCTTTTATATATTCCTACAAAATCAGAGATTTTCCACTAGTAAATATTCATTAATTATACCAAACTGAATTTTACAAGAAAAAATAATTTTTGTAAGAACTTTTATCAAGATGTATCAAAGTTCTTATGATTAATAAGATTATTATTTCATATGATTGAAGCTATTTTGTGCATCATTGATAATATTTCACATCTCAAAACCTACTACAAAGTAAATGGTTTTTACAAAATTCTTCTACTTATGTATTTTTAATAAGGCATCTTTATTTGATAAAGCATTTCTGGCTGCAGCTTTTTCTGCCTGTTTCTTGCTATTTCCTCGACCTTCTCCAAATTGTTTGCCATTAACCAAAACTTTAGATAAAAAAACTGGGTTATGAGATAAACCACTGATTTGTAAAGTTACATATTGTGGTGGTTTAGGAGAAATATTATGTTGTACCCATTCTTGAAATGTATTTTTGATATCTAAATTAGAACTATATGCGACAATATCTTCAGCTACAGAATTGAATAATGGTTGAACGACTAATCTGACGGCTTCGACATCAGAGTTACTATCAAGATAATAAGCTCCTACGAGTGCTTCAAATGTACTACTTAATAAATTAGGATTTTCTTGGCCTTTTTCTAAGATAGCTCCCTTTCCTAAGAGCATTTTTTCTGGTATGCCCACATCACGTGCAAATTCTGCTAATTGTAATTCATTGACTAATGCTGATCGCATTCTTGTTAGTTCATCTTCTTCCTTTTCTGGATACAGACTGTAAAGATATTCTCCACTCAAGAAATTTAATAGGGCATCACCAAGAAATTCCAAACGTTCATTATGCGTCTGAGTATGGGGATTTTCGTTGATATAAGAGCGGTGTGTAAGAGCATGGTTTAATAGTTTT
Organism: Richelia intracellularis HH01; assembly: GCF_000350105.1. GTDB lineage: Bacteria > Cyanobacteriota > Cyanobacteriia > Cyanobacteriales > Nostocaceae > Richelia > Richelia intracellularis. The sequence goes on along the minus strand of NZ_CAIY01000027.1, from coordinate 58,522 downwards.
TGGTCACGAAATACCAAAAGTTGGTGCATTTTTATTAATACTCACTAACTTATCTTATATTTATATTACTGCAAAAAATGACATGATGGTATTCACCATAATTAGTAACACAACATTTTAGTTAATATTTTTAATTGCATTCACAAGAACAATAAGGGTTATTATTTGTTTGTGGAATAAACCATCAGCTGGCTCTATAAAATCAGGATATATAATGGTAAACACCGGATTTTTTTTAGTAAAGAAAAATGATAGTTAGACATTCATAATATCTATTTTTATCTTTGTTCATAGGAATAAAATATTATATTCATGATTATTGATATAATTGAAATATATTAAAACTAGTAAATATAATATGGTAAAAAAATTTTTGGCATTGGATTTTGATGGTGTAATTTGTGATGGGTTAATTGAATATTTTGCTGTAGCTTGGCAAACATACTGTCAGGTTTGGCAATCTGGTAATCAAAATCTTACAAATCCCCCAGCTGGAATATTAGAGAAGTTTTACAACCTAAGAGTAGTAATTGAAACAGGTTGGGAAATGCCAATTCTAATCAAAGCTTTAGTTGAAAAAATCAAAGATGATGATATTTACCAAAATTGGAAAGATATTGTTATATATTTAATAGAAAAAGATAGCCTTAGTCCCCATGAAATAGGGATTAAACTAGATATAGCTAGAGATGAACGTATTAAAAAAACTTAGAATCTTGGCTAGATTTGCATCGTTTTTATCCTGGTGTAGTAGAAACAATCCAATCAGCAATTACCAACAAAATTCAAGTATATATAATTACTACAAAAGAGAGCCGTTTTGTTCAAACATTATTACATAAGGCAGGAATAAATATAAATAATAATAGAATTTTTTGGCAAAGAAGTTAAACGTCCTAAGCATGAAACTATGCGGCAATTAATTATAAAAAATCAAATAGAACCGGAAGCATTATGGTTTGTTGAAGATAGGCTAGAAACACTACTAATGGTGGAAAAACAACCAGATTTAAATTTAGTACACCTATATTTAGCTGATTGGGGATATAACACTCCAGAAGAACAGGAAGAAGCATATAAACACTCACGGATCCAATTAATTTCTCTGTCTAAATTCTCACAATATTTTTCTAGTTGAGGCTATTATATTTAATTTAAAACTTTATTTGGCATTAGCCTTTTATTAACTTTTGATTTAGATAAAGGTTGCTGTAAGATTCATCTCGTACTTATGGATAATAAATGATGCTTTCAGCTTGCTAGATGAACATCATATTCAATCTAAGAAGATGATAAAGCATCTTTAAAATGAATACATAGGGGTTTTAAATTTACGAATACCGAAGAAATAAGGATTAACTTTATAAGTTAGTATATAATACCGCTCAATGAAAAAATGCGAGCTTTAATAAAAACCGAATACAAAAATATTGTTACTCACTTTTCTCATCTATTATATAAACAATTGGTCTGATAATAATTTGATTATAATTATTTAACTTTTATATTAAAATAATATTTTTTTATGTTTTTGTTTTCTCTCTAATTAAAGAACCTAAAGGTATTGATAAATTCATAATTCAAGCAAAAGATTCTCTTTATTTAGTTTTTAGCAGTTACTTATTCAGGACTGAATCATACCTATATAACTTGGAATCTAGACCCTTGAATTGGAAAAAAACATTATCAAATAGCCCTTCATGCCATTCTACTAACTAATGTCGTAACTGTACTGGCATAGCCAAATAAGTCATGTTGATACCTCCTAAAGGTTGAAATATGACTGGAGTTAAGGGTTGATTTAACAACATAAGTATTTCAGTGGATGGTAAAGCCTTTAGACCCTCCATTAAATATTTGATGTTGAATGCTATAATTATATCTTCTCCAGACATTTCTACAGGGATTGAATCTCTACCATTCCCTAGGTCCTGAGCCTCTACATATAGAGTAATTTCTTGTTCAGCACTATCAATATTTATTTTAACGATATTGTTTTTTTGGTCCGCAAATACAGCTATTCGCTCTAGAGCACTTAGAAATAGTCGCCTATCTAAATTGATTTCTCGCTCGAATTGTTTAGGTATAAGCTGATTATATGCTGGATACTGTCCTTCTAGAGTACGACTAGTTAACCGTTGGTTTTGCCATTGAAAAACTATATGACCACGATCAAAATTCAAAGAAATGAGTTGATCTTCACTTCTCACATGAACTAGCATCCGTTCTAATTCACGTAGTGCTTTACCTGGTACAGTAACCTCCAAGTGATTTTCAGCACTTTCATGAATATTTTCATTAGCAGTTTCCACAACAGCTAAACGATGTCCATCCGTAGCAGCAAATTCTAAGGTATCCGTCTGTAACCTTAAGTGTACTCCTGTTAGTACCTGTTTGGTTTCATCTGTACTAGTGGCAAATAGAGAACCTTGTAAACCCTGAATGAGTCTATCCACTCTAATTGTCATGTTGTTCACATCCTCCAGGAATGGTAGTTCGGGAAATTCTTCCCCATGCATTGCTCTTAATTGATATCTTCCTGTTTCGGGTGTGAGGGTTAAAGTTATACCTTCCGCCAAATTCTCTTCTGCGGTATTTGCTTCATCATCTAAGATAATATCTCCTTTTGGTAATCGAGAAGTAATATCATTGAGTAATCTGGCTGGTAATGCCAAAGATCCCCCTTGAAATACTTCCGCACTAAAACTAGTGCGTATACCCAAACTCAGATCAAAAGCAGTCAAACTTACCTTATTAGTGTCTGGATCTGCTTGTAAAAGCACATTAGCAAGGATTGGATGTGTTGGCCGAGAAGGTACTGCTCGACTAACTAGGGAAAGATGTATACTCAAATCGTTTTGGGTGCAAACTAATTTCATGGTCAAACTGGTTTTGTTTTGGATAGGCAAATTATTATAGTCATAAGCATAGCTACCTGGGAATTTCAGTTTGGAATTCAAATTAATCCCGCAGCATTATTGCAAATATACTTCCTTGTTGGAAATAACAATTAGGAGTTGGTTATATTCCTTAATAAACTTTTCACTATATTGGTTGTGATGAAAAATTGTAGTTGGGGCATCTTGCTCTCTATTACTGAAACTTGTAAAACAGATTTGATTAAATAATAGGTTATACAAATTGTGTAAAAATTTGACAATACATATGAAGTCAAGTATTTCTCATTTCTATGTGCAGATTATTTGTAGAAAAAAATATATTTTTCCCACAAATAATCTAGCTTTTTTCCGTAATTTAACTAATGCAGTGTTGCTATTAATTTGCTCACCCAAAATAACTTCAAAATTATGAGTAAAACTTCTTGGATTACCCAAAAGGAAAGTATTTGATTTTCAGGATCAGTATTATAGGGAGTTATCATCCAATCGACTTGTGAATGCTTGTTACATTGGTAAAAGCTTAGTATAATCAGCAACTGCAGTATTTATCATATACAGAAAACCTAGTTGGAGCTTATTATTTTTTGGGATGTTTAGTCATAGTTAAGCAATCATTCAGTTGACGGAGAATAACAGCCAAAGAGGGATCTGTTTCCTTAAGTTGGGTAATCTTATCATAGCTATACATATTTATATGATATTTTCTCCCAAATTTATCCCCAATTCTGGGTAAGCTGAAATCGGCGTGTTTTCGCATGAGAGACATAGCTATTTGAAGTGCCCAACTCATTTCTCTTTTGCGATGTGATTTTTAGTTCTTCCAGGCTCTTCCAAAGGAAGACTAAAATCATCTGTAACTATTGTCAGAATATTCTCTGGAGTTGTTTCTAACTTTTTCTCTGGTGTTTCCAATATGGAGGCAACATTTTCTACTATCATAGTTAAACTCTCAATGAAAAATGCAAGTTAATACTGGAATTAAAGCCTCTTCTAGTTCACGGATATTCGATGTGTAATTGCATGCAAAATACTCAATAAATTCCTTGGGTAGGCAAATATTTTCATACTCAGATTTCTTATGCAAAATTGCTATTCTCATTTCTAAACCCGGTGTTTGAATACCGGCTATTAAACCCATAGAAAACAAAGTATTAAATATATAGAAAAATTTCTCTTGGGTCTATTCCTTCCACTCAATAAATTTAATATTATTTACCAATAATATATCTATATCCCAGTAGTTTTCCCAGAAACTCTGCATACCATCCGTTAGAATGGGAGCAACTAAATCATTTGTAAATTTTTTCGTAGATACATAAAATACATTAGCATTAGCATTTAAGTAAATTTCCCACCTCTGGTGACCTATATCTTGTATTCAATGGGTTTTACCTAAACCCACTCTACTACCACTAGAGGAGGAATAGAGGGCTAAACCCCCTTCGTGGAGATTTTGCTACTCTTAGTGCAGCAGTATGAGCCATTCAGCTATTAGCACCCACAATAAACCAGGAAAACACATGTTTAGGATTTAAGTCCGAAATTTTAATATATTTTGATTGAGAGGACAGATTTGGTTATACCTTGTTGAACTTATATTTTTGCATAAGCCACATCCCATTTATTGATGATGATAGATAGTTCATTCTCTTGAATAACAGTGATATAAATTTCTATGGGATTATCCAAAATCTCTTTAGCTGCATTGGCAATAGTATTTATGTAATACTTTTATAACCAAATACAAATAAACTGGTTGGGGGTAAAAGTTACAAAGCAATCATTATCAAAATGTTCAACACTAAATGTTTTTATCCAATTTTCAAAGGTAGTCTGGGATAATTCTATCTGCAACTTTACTAGTAACTCATCCCATAAAATACCTATAGGAGTTTTTATTTTCCACTACCTTAGCCGTTAATTATCAAAATAGAAAATACGAACGATGCAAGTATTAATAAGTAAAATGGAACTTAGATTAAATATCAGCCTTGAATTGTAATTTTTTGTTGGATAATCTGATTAAGCAAAATCATATCGTACCATCCCATCAAATCAAACTGAAAAATTTTAAAGACATATGCAAAGGATTAATTGTACTCAAATTTTATCGCCAAAACTAGTTACAAAAAGTTTAGTTATAATCCTGTTAAGTAGTTTTATTGGAATATCAACGGCAGGATGCTTATCTTTGAGTAAAACCTTACGAAAGTCAAACTCCCAAGTCCAGATTCCAGAAGAACCTATTCAGGCTCAACCATCCGTTGCTCCTACTTCTATTATTGCTGCTGCTAACGATCCTAACTTAGTGGTTAAGGTTGTACAAAAAGTAGGCCCAGCAGTGGTTAGAATTGACACCTCTAGAACAATTAGATCTCAAGTACCTTATGGATTTGAAGATCCTTTCTTCGGGCGTTTTTTCGGAGATGAATTTCCCCCCCGTAGTAGAGGACAGGTGCAAAGAGGTAATGGTTCAGGATTTATTATAAATTCTAATGGTGAAATCCTAACCAATGCCCATGTTGTTAATGGAGCGGATGTAGTAACAGTAAGTCTTAAAGATGGACGGAGCTTCAGGGGGCAAGTAAAAGGTGAAGATACGCTAACAGATGTAGCTGTAATTAAAATCAATGCCAATAATTTGCCTACTGTTCCTTTGGGGAATTCCGAAAAGTTACAATCGGGTGAGCCTGTAATTGCTATAGGTAATCCATTGGGTTTAGATTACACTGTGACCTCTGGTATTATCAGTGCTATGGGTCGCTCTAGCCGTGATATTGGTGCTAGTGATAAGCGGGTAGATTATTTGCAAACTGATGCAGCCATTAATCCTGGAAATTCCGGAGGACCATTATTAAATATTCATGGCCAAGTAATTGGTATGAATACGGCGATTATTCGGGGAGCCCAAGGCCTAGGTTTTGCAATACCCATAAATACTGTCAGACGAATTTCTCAACAGTTAATTGCCAAAGGAAGAGTAGATCATCCCTACTTAGGAATTGTGATGGCAACTTTAAATCAGGAATTAAAGGAAAGATTGCAGTCCGAGCTGAATAGTTTCGATGTTAGCGCTGATAAGGGAGTTTTGTTAGTTAGGGTGATCCCCCGTTCCCCTGCTGCCATTTCTGGAATGCGTGCTGGAGACGTTATTAAAAGTATTAACAACCAATCTGTAACAAATACAGAACAAGTACAAAAGATTGTTGAGAAAAGTAGTATTGGTCAAACTTTAACAGTTAGAATTCAACGTCGAACAGGCATAATACAACTGTCCATTAAACCTGCTCCTTTACCTGTAGATGATCGTAGATCATAAATTTGAGGTTTCCTACCGTAAACCAGATCAGTCATTTTATTAATGAGGTAAAAATAGATAATATAAACTATAAAATTCAATAATCTCATTCAATAGCTTGACTGCTCAGGCATAGTAAGACTTATAGTATGGGGTAAAACTCAATTACTCTAATCCATAAAGTCTTGATTATCACCTTCCATAACAGTTATAGACATCTATAATACCTCAGTAGTGGGGGAAACTACTACTATTAATACCTAAATCATCAATGATTCTGAAAAGATCGTAGGAAGGATATAAAGATTATTCGAGTTTTCTATGTACTCGGGGTACATTTACTTACTATAAAGAAATTCGAAATTATGTATGTTATATTAAAACCATTTACTATATACATATTCTATTTTTGAAAGTGCTAGTTAAATAAAATTTCATCTCTGGATTTACTTTTAAATAATTCATAATAATCCAATAATGAGTTTCCTAAAAGGATTAGTATGAGTTAACTAATGATACCACGGGTATGAAATTTAATCCTCTATTAGTAGCAGAGTAAGATATTAAAATTGTAAGTGCTAAGACTACTGATAAAGAATAATCATCAGGCACGTAAAAAATATCAATCAGATGATAAAGAAAGTAACTTTAGTATAAAATACGAAGTGGAAATTTAAGACAAGTATGGTTCTAGTTAGTAGTAAATCATAACAGTTGCTATTAATACATACATAAAAAAATGGTAATTAGGGTAAACAGAATACCTGGATAAAATAAATTTTGTATTTTGATATGTAGATAGATTTTAGAGATAGTAACACAAACGTAAAACACCTTAAGGAATAAAATTCAAAAGTTATTAGGAATTAAAAAACAGATAGAAAAGCTTAAATTCAATTTCTTTGGGGATTAGTCATTAAGAGGGAAAAATATATTGAGCAGTGGCTACTATTATGTATCATCTTAAGGGTTAGCTGAAAAATATCTAATCCACCATTCATAGTGGCAAAGCACTCTAGTTAGTTAAAGTGATAAGAGAATATGTTTTTTACTAATGCAAGTTCTGCCGTATTCTGATTTAGGTATTATTGGCTCCTGAGTTAGGGTGTAATTGTAATTCCAACAGCATTAGACAGCAACAAATCAGCTGCTTCTTTTATTGCAGTCTTATTTTTTAATATCCATTCTGTGAATTACCAGAATTATGAACATAATCTACTTAATATTCCTAAATCTCATCAGGATCATCATATAAACTGCAAGTATAAAAACTAAGTAGGTAATCTACGCCATAAAAGATTTTCTATTTTAACTGATTAACCTTTAACTTATCCACAAGCTTTTGTTTACTGATGACAAATAAGAGTAATTGAGAAGCATTCCTACACGAAGAGCCTAATCTTAATTGATTTTTTGAGCTTTTCTCCGCTACTCTTTAAAACCTTGCCCAGGGTTGACAAAATTTTTTTCACAAAATTCTGGGTGGTGATAGTGTGCAAATAAGTCAAACATAAAATCATGGGTAAGGTTTACACCGAAACTGTTACCAATCAAATACAAGCGGATATCTTCCCTTCCATAGTAAGATTCTAGTTTTTCTAGTACTTTTCCATAAACAGAAGGTGTACTTCCCTCTCTCCATATTCAGAAGAGTAATAAATTACATATCAAAGACCACAGGTGATAATAGATTCCCAAAAATACTAGTTTTCCTACAATAGTAGTTAATAAGGCGAGGTTTGTTTTATTAACCCGGAAGACAGAAATAGAAATATTATTGGGGTGCTAACACCTTATAGTATACTCGCTGATTTGTGGTTTTTCTCTAAGTAAAGCTTGCCAAAAATCTTCGTGTAATTGAAAGGGTAAATTTAGTCCAAATAGAGCTCTTATTGAGGAATTATTCCATGAATAATGAGCAGTGAATTTACTTGTTTAGACATCCTTAAATTTCTCAATCTGGATATTTAGGACCGAGTAAATTTAAATAGCAAAAAGTTAAGAAAACTATCAGTTATTGGCTGAAGCTTTTAATGATTTTCTCAAATCAGCAAGCAATACTAAATCTTATAAAAACTACTATCTATACCTTTAGTGATGTTAAATAAATATAAAGTCCAGCTAAGTAAAAAACCTAACAATAGGATACTCAAATATCCTTTTTGGGAAAACAATCACTTTCATTTATAGTTGCATGACTATAGCTTTATTCCTAAAACTATAGAGGGATTATTTATCCCTAATTTATAGACAAATAACTAATTTAGAAATGTCAATACTTAAAGATTTATTGCAACTCAAAAAGCATGCCTATACTTAAAGATTAGAATCAATTATTTAATAATAAAATATTTTATGATGGTGTATTATATTTATATTAATGTTTGACTATTTCGGGATATAATTGAACGCTATAAATTATAAGCAATATTACTTTTACTTATAAATTTAGTATATATAATTAGTGACCTATATTTAGGTCACTAATTATATATAAAAGATGCTTTTTTAAAGTAGCTAACTATAGAAACTATGTAAATAAACTCTATATACTTTTCCTCTTTTTTGGTAAGGATACATGAGATACTCGTTGGTTATACATGAAAAATATTAAGTATAATAAGGCTTAAGAAGCTTTATTCTTTAATTGGCTTATTATTCCTATCAACTCTTTAGATTTTACTACTATATCCATTTTATTAGTTCATGTGGTTATAGTGAAACTATACCTAATTAAGCTTGAATTTCTATTCAATAGTTAAGTATATAAGACTGCTTATCTTAAGCAAGATAAATTCTAGGACTGTTAATCTTTTCATATGTCTATATTTCTGAATAAATGAAAAAATATATTTAATATTACTTCTATTGAAATATACCTGTTTTTTCCTAACCCAAATATAGCATAATCATATTTTCATATCCTCTAATGAACTCCACAATGCTAAACTTATATAACACTCAGAATAATAAAAATTAAAAGTTAAATGAATTACCTACATTTAATAGAAAAATTTTGATTACAGGCTAGAATAAATATTACAAACAAATGAGATTGCAGAAGTTCAACTTAAACTGACTTACTTCCCAACATCCCCAAATGTACAGCATGAATATAGAACCTAATTCTCACTCCTTACCGGAAAATGATTTACATCCAAATAATTTGGATAATTTAAGTAAGAATATACCAATTACAGATAAGATAGCTGCAAAAGGATCTCTAGAGCCTATCAGCATACTGCGAGGACAAAATATAAATCTCATTAACGTTATTCCCAGAGCATTACCATTAATAGCAATAACAATAATAACGATAATTACTGGGATGATAATTGATAATTTTTTCCTGGGGATAACTGGCATAATTGCTACGTTGCTTTTGTCATTAATAATACTGTTACCTTGGCTAAAAAATTTTGCTGTGGAGTGGCCATCTGTCCATGAATGGATGTTAACTTTCGGACTAATAGGGATAGTAATTAGTACGATAGGATTACTCAAATTCACTGGCATAGGTCAACTTTTAATAATTGGGGGGCGTAAGGTAAATTGGGAAGCTTCTGGAACAATAGCAGAGTGGGTTGGTGCTTTTGGGCAAATTTTGATTGCTATTATTGCTGTTTATATTGCTTGGCGACAATATATTATTTCTAAGGATCTAACTATTCAACAAAATCTACTTACAGCCCAGCAAAATATAATTACACAGCAACAAACTATTGATTCTTACTTCCAAGGTATATCTGATCTAATTTTAGATGAGGGAGGATTATTAGAAGATTTGCCTCAGGAGCGTCTATTAGCGGAAGGACGTACTTCCGCTATTCTCAGTAGTGTTAACAGTAGTGGCAAATCAAAAATTCTAAGATTTCTCTCCCGTTCTAAGTTGCTAACACCTCTAAAACGTGATGGACATTTGGGAAGAGCAATTCTTGATGGTACTGGTGGTTATGCAGAAGACAGAGTCAGGGGAGTAAAAGTAATTGATTTAGGTGTTATGTTAGCAGGTGCAGATTTATCAGAAACAGATTTGCGGTGGACTGATTTAAGTGATGCCAATCTTGTACGGGCAAATCTTAGTTATTGTGACCTAGTTAGGGCAAATCTTTCCCGGACCATTTTGTATGAAACTAATCTGAAAGGTAGTGATATTAATGGCACTCATCTATTCTATGGATCCCCAAAAACAGCTTCTCCGCGTAATAAAACTGAAATACCAAATTATCAAACGGGTGAGTATACAGGTGCAGTGGTGGAAAATGCAGACTTTAGTGGTGTAAGAAGAATGTCGGAGAATGCCCGTTATTATTGTTGTTCTTGGGGTGGTGAAAAAACCAGGGGTACGATTCCTGGGGGTTGTGAAGGTATTCCCAACTGCTTAGGTAAATAGCGTACAAGATTAAGTGTATTGGTTTGAAAATGCTTATCATGTCAGTATGTATGGGAAATACAAAAGAGGAGTTTTGAAGAAACCTGTGTTGAATTGCAAACATTGATTTTTATAATATTCTACACCGGTGAATTAGTTTGCCTAAAATATGTTCCTCAAATCTAGGAGTTTATTTTAGTAGTCTTTAATTACCTACTACCACCGGAGCTATTTAGATTGGCAGTATAGATTAACCATTACAAAATAAATGCATTTTAGTATATTGGCTTTAAAACTAATAATTTGAGCTGTCTGAAATCACTTCTACTTCTTGACTTAAATACCTTGCACTTTTAGAGAAAAGTGCAAGGTATTTAATTATTCACTTTTCCGTGATAATAACATATCTTAAAAACTTCAACTAAAACCTCAATATTTTTGCTGCCCTTAATTCATATTCAAAAGTTTAAACAAAAATATACATAACGGCTCAAGCCTATAAATAGTAATAATTATTGTCTTATAATAGGGGACTTCAAGATTTCATTCTATGAGGCAAAAAGATTATTAATAATAGGTTTTAACTTGAAATAAGTTCCTGATATATTTTATTTCTAATTGTTACCTCCCATCCCTGAATTGAGAAGGTAAATGTAATCTCTAAATTCCTATTGTTTCAAAAGGAAAGACAACCTTGCTAACAATAGCAGAAATTCCAACACTACAAACCAAACAGTATCTTAAGAATTGAATATGACTTATGTAAAACAAATTGCTTAGTTCTCCTATATAACTGATGAACTTTTACCAATCATAATCGTTTTCAGAGCAGTTGAGAATATTATAAAAACTAGAACATTACTAAGTTTGTTTGGTAACTTATGTGTGGTCTAATCAAATAAATTTTAATTTATCTCTATAATTAGGCTATTAATTATTTTAACAATACGGTTAACCTACTTTAGTTGATAAGTTTGTGCAGAGTAGATTAAGTTACATTTTCTCTTTGTATAAAACCCCTTGGTTCATCATACATTCATATATGTTGTTAGCTTGGATAAGTTCAAAACACTCACTATCAATTTAATTGACCTTATAGAAGCTAGTTATAGTTTATATACCACCTCCTGTTAAGACTGATCCAAATGCAAAATCTGCTGCTGCCATAACATAAATAATTGTAGGAAGACCAGATGTACGGGCATGTATTTGTTCATAATATTCTATAAAATTCTTACCTGTGGAAGCTGCCATGCCTAAGAAAATAATATCTGCGTCAGAAGATGAATCACTTAAAATTCTTTCAAAGGTGCGGTTATTAGCAACTATTACTGATGGTATGGCCGATATCCTTAATTCAGTTAACATGTTATTTAGATTTGACTTAGCATCTTGTGCCCCGGATTCATTAGGAACAACTAAATTCAGATAAATTTTCGCATTGCGCCACTCAATGGTACAACGAAGAAGGTGTGCCAATAATAACATTAAACTACCATTAGCCTGCATTCCACCCCACCATACATCTATGCGGCTATATGATCCAAATACATACTTAGGATGCTCTCGTAAGATGATAACACTACGCTTAGCATAGTGAAGTTGAGCAATCATATTGCAATAGCTGTCACGTCTGGTTATATCTTCGCTGTCCCCGAGTAAAATGGTGTTGGGTACAAGATTTCCTAATCCATAGGCTTCTACCAATTGTAACATTCCCTTGAAGGGATCTGGCGCAGTTACAACCCTTACCAACGCTTGTACTTGTTGCTTTTTTAGATGCTCCCTGATTACATTCTCCAAATCGCTTTGCCGTGCCAAATCTCTAGAACCACTGGGTAATACGCTGGAGACAGTAATAAACCCTCGTTTATGAGTCAGAGCATTTGCTAGTTGAATTAAAGACCAGCGTTTACTAGGAGAGCCCGAAAATACCAATACATTCGGCCGCCAATTTTTTCTGTCTTCTGCACTGTCAATTTGATGAATACCTTCACGTAGCAATGCCATCCAAATTCCCCGACGTACATCTCCCCAAGTTGTAGTAAGTTCTCTTTTTTTCAGTAAAAAATATATAACTAGGACAACTATACCTACAATTACCGTAGCAACCGAATTAATTAATAACATTACCCATAAACAACCAATTGCTCCCAATAAGGATAATATCCAAGGGACTTTAAAACTCGGTCGAAAAGAAGAACTTTCCAGGAATCCCTCTATACTGGCAGAAATATTTAAAACCAGGTATGTAGTGAGGAAAAACATTGTAAGCACAGGAGCAATAATACTTAAGTCACCAATAAACACAGCAGCAATTGCTATACTCAGAGTTATCCAAGTCCCCAGTCGAGGTTCGTCATTTATGCCACTACCTCTTCCTAAAAAAGACATCCAAGGAGAGAAAATCCCGTCTCTTGCCAATGCCTGCAAGACCCTTGGTGCAGCTAGAATACTTCCCAAAGCACTTGATAGAGTTGCTCCCCACATACCCATCAAAATTGCTGGTTGCCATAGTGACATCATTTTCATGACCAGGGGCTCACTCAGCAGAGTAGCTGTATCAGCACGCATAGCAATAATTAATGGCACAATCATGTAAACTACATATCCCGTACCAACCGCACCTAAGGTTCCCATGGGAATTGAACGGCTAGGATTGCGTAAGTCACCTGACATGTTCACGCCTGACATGATACCAGTAACAGCAGGGAAAAAAACCGCAAAAACAGCCCAAAAAGATTCTCCATTAGCAGGAATATCCCAACCTTGGGGTTTTATATCTGGTAAACTTGGACCGCACAATAAACATAATAGGGAAAGAACAATTGCTCCCATAGTTAAGTATTGTGCCTTGACTGCTATTTGAGCAGAAGTCAAAGCTAAAATTGCTACTAAAATGGTTGTAATTAAAGCTACATAAGTTTGATTCCAATTACTAAATGTTTGGACCACACTTTCAGCAAAACCAATAGTGTACAAAGCAATTGATAATGTTTGGGCAAAGTAAAGAGAAATTCCCACGGCTCCCCCTACTTCAATTCCTAGACAGCGACTAATCATGTAATAAGCACCACCTACTCGCACCAACCTATCAGTTGCAATTGCACATACGGATAAAGCAGTCAGAAAGGTAATAGATGTTGCTAGTGTAACTATTGCCAAAGTGCCTAATAATCCAACATTTCCTACTACCCAACCAAACCGCAAATACATAATTACACCTAGAATTGTTAGGATTGAGGGCGTATAAACTCCATCGAACGTCCCCAGTCCAATCTTTTGATTACTCTCAGTGCCTAAAGATTTACCTGCTGATTTTGAGTTTTGAGGTCTGGGATCATGGGGTAAATGCTGTTGTGATCGAAACTTCATAATGACTTAGTTATTAATGACATCAAAGAAATATGATTCTACTCGTTAGAATTACCAACTCTTTGATGAATTTGTACGTAGTTAATTTGGGTCATTCTTTAAGGCTAAAGCCTCTGATTAAGAATCTTGATTACTTGTAATAAGTATTGCTGCAATTTCGGTATCCAGGATAGTCATGTAAATTAACCCTTACCTTCTTCCTGGTTAACTGGTTGGCTGGGAGGAATTTTTTCTAGGGAAATAAGTGCTTCCATTACCAACTTAACAATAGGTGCAGCAACTGTTCCGCCATAAGCATTTTTACCTTTAGGTTCGTCTACTATAGCTAGAACCACATAACGAGGTAATTCTACTGGTATTATGCCCACAAAACTTGTGACTTTAGCATTTCTCTGGTAACCACCAGACTTACTAGCTTTTTGTGCTGTACCAGTTTTGCCTGCTATTCTGTACCTAGGTATCTTTGCAGCCTTACCAGTACCATTAATATCAGTGACCACAGTTTCCATCATTTCCAAAACTTTTTGGGTAATAACAGGGGAAAAAATTTGCCGTGGTTTTGGTAAATTTGGAGCATCGTGCATTTGTCCTCTACTATCAAATAGCCCTCTTACCACATGTGGGATAACTAATTTCCCTCCATTAGCCAACGCACCATGCATTTGTACTAATTGTAGGGGAGTAATGGAAAACCCTTGACCAAAGGAAGTAGTTGCTGGTTCTATGGGAGAGTTAATAAATTCCTCTTTATTTTTCAGTTGGCTAGCAACAGCAAATGGCAAATCTATTTCTACTTTTTGTCCGAATCCTATACGTTCTAACCAAGCAAAGTAATTAGAAGGATCTAACTTCTGGATAATTTTCACCATTCCAACATTACTGGAGTACTTGATAATTTCCCCTATGTTGATGTTGCCATAGCCCTTGTGAGCAGCATTTCTAATCGTATGCTTACCCACTCGGATAGCCCCGGAATCATTCAAAATATCATCTGCTTGAACTGCACCTGCTTCTAGAGCAATTGCCACATTTATTGGCTTAAAAGTAGAACCCGGTTCGTATAGATCAGCTACTGTCCAATTTCTGAATAGGGATATGTCTGCTTTGGAATATTCATTTGGGTTGTAGGTTGGGTGGGAAGTCATTGCTAAAATTGAACCATCCCAGGCATCCATTACAATCACTGCTCCCCTTTTAGCATTAAACTTCTTCACTTGTGCTGTTAAAGCAGAACGGGCAGATCTTTGCAAACGACTATCTATGGTTAATTGTAATCGTAAACTATCGGCATGGAGAAATCCTTGGGGAGCATGATCGGGCATTAATAGACCATTACCTTTTCTACTAATACGTAAAGTTTCACTTGAACGTTCCAGTAACTTCTCCTGACTGTATTCTACTCCTGCTTGACCCCGGCGGTCTAAGTTTACAAATCCAACAACTTCGGCAAATAGATCCTGTTGTGGATAAAATCGAGCATATTTTTTTGTTAGGTCCAAGCCATTTAAACGTAGATTCATTACTTGATGAGCAATTTCCTCGGGGAGATTAGTCGCGATTAGAATACCACTTCTTTTTTTTAGAAACTTTCTCTCTAAATCCCTAGCATCCTGGTTAAGAACTGGAGCTAAGCACTGAGCTATATATCTCTTGGATTTTGTAAATAATTTAGGATGAACATAGAAAGCGTAAACTGGGTTATCAACTGCTACTATTTGCAAATTGCGGTCTAATACCGGACGACGGGGGATAAAAGGCCGTATTCCAACCATCTGTTGATTTCGTGCCTTTCTTCTTAACTCTGGTCCCCTAATAATTTGTAAATTATATAAATTTACTGCCAGCCCTAATCCAGATAAAACCAATAATCCCCAAACTAAGAATAGTCTGGTCTTCATATTTGCAGTTAATTCTGGAACATCTGAATCGAAAAAAATACGTATATTACGTAATCCTGACCTTTGTTTTTCTATAAGTGTCTTAGCAATTAAGTTAATTTTCGTTGCTTTAGTAGATGATTTGCGCATAAAAATCACATTTTTTCTTGATCTAGTTATCAATATCAAGATGGACATCCAAAAGCATATATCAATACCTTGGCAGGTATTTTCAAGTATCAAGTTGTGATTGATTTTAGGTTTTATAAGTTAGAGGTTATGGAATGAAAAGCCATATAACCAAGCCCCTAACCCTGAAGAAATAGAAAAAGGGATAGTAGAGTTTTATTTTTCTTCTTCATTTTTTATATGGTTCTTACACTAAATTTTCCCCTTAATTATGTGTAATATTAGGCAATATTAATGATTTTGAGAAAAAACTCTTAGCCTTATCTTCCCTATAAAAACCAAGGAAAACTTAACAGCACATATTTTAAGATGGGAATAATAACCCACCTTCTGCTTTTCAACTTCTACTTTCTTCAATATCCACAGAAATAATCTAAATCATGTAATCATGACGTAATATTTTGTATTTATAGAAAGTATGAAGCTAATAACCTAATGAGAATGGGGCTCTAGGCTGATTCTGGGTCTGGGTAGGTTTACTATTGTCATCTAAAGTTTGTTTTTGCTCCCATAGTTCTTTCGGCAGAAAAATTGTCTTATTAGTAGTGGGAGAAAAAAGTCCTATATTAGGCTTTTCCGACTCTTGAGCCATTTTATTCTTTAGCACCTCGTTAGTTTTCATTAACTGTCGTTCATCCCGTTGTAACTTTTGTATTTTGCGGTAACTTTGGCCCCAAAGTTTTTGAGAATGTACAGTCCAACCATAAATTACGAGAACTATTACTGCTAATAAAAAAGTAATTGCATAAGAACAATGATATAGAGTGTACAGGTGTATTAACCATGAAGGAGTTGCTGTTTGAGAGGAGGATACTTGAGGAAGAGATGCAATTTCTGGGTAATTATTTTCTAGAATTTGGGACTTGATTCTGGATGACCGTAGTTTTGGCCCTGGTGGTTTGATGATTCGGCTTTTTCCACTTAAATTATGTGGTCTAGAAGCTGATAATGCTTGGCTATGAGAATAACCACTATGGGCATATTCTGAATAAGATGGTAGATTATCTGACTTTTTATTATTCAATGGCATAAAGTTCTTCCTCCGTTTACTAAACCCTATTATGGGATTGAAATGTTGTTGAGCAGTCATAATTATTTTGATGTTAAGTATAAAGGTTAAATATAAGAGCTAACAAATGCTTGATATCAAGCCTACTAAGGCTTAATAATGTTTGGTATTATTTACCAAGTACAAGTCATAAACTTGGGGATAATATATCCTGTATATGTAACAATAATTTTTATGAACAGCTATAATAAGGAACAAACAAACATAGATAAGTGATGTCTCAATTTCTATAATGTTTCTGGATAATCCATTAACTTTAGTAAATTGATAATTATTTTATAGAGTTTTCACCCTTCTTAATCCTAATATGTGTATATTATGACCAACTCCTCAAAAGCTGAACTGAAAAGAATGCTCAAAAAAATGAGAGTTGAAATACTTTAGAAAAAGCAGTAAATTAAGGTATCTTATTCAACAGACTAAACATTTTCCCATTTTATAAGGTGAAAGAGGAGTTATGAAAATTAGAATATTAGGCTTTGCACTCGCATTGACTGTGGCTGTTGCCTTGGGAGCTTGTGAGAATACCAACACTCCTAAGAATACAAAAAGTCCTAGCCCTGAAAAAACTAGCGAACCTGCTGATACTGGTAAGCCCGCTCCTGATACTGACACCACTAATAGCCCCTAATTTCCTAAATATATTTGGTGTAAAAGTAGTATTTGCAACTGCTTCCCACTAAATATTCGATGGAAATGTAATTTGCAGACTGGTTAGAATGAAGCCGTTTTAAAATTCTCAAATAAATCTATTCATAAATTATTCGCAGGTAGTCCTATTGAGTAATTACCTGCGATTTTTAATCTCTAATCATGGTGATACCAACCAAATACATTACCTATATAAATATAACTATTGTCTGTGCATTAATGATAATTCTCGGAAAATTTGCTGTGGCATTACCACCTATAGCTGATACCCCCGAAGAAATATTACGGACAGAAATCATTACTTCTGCAAGATCACCTGTTGATGGTGAACTCCTCACACCTGCTGAGTATGCAGAATTACAATCCACATTGCAAATAGCACCAACACCCAAACTTGATACAAAGGTTCGGGAAACTATTTTTTATTGCGCTTGCGGAAATTATTAATTAGAATATTTCCTTTCCTAGATATATAATACGTTATTGGCAAGAGGAAAAATGTCAGCAAAATGCATTTTTGTAACTGAATAATTCCACGCTTATCTAAGTATTGATGCGCATTTTTTTGATAATCCGAAAGTCTAATAAGATAACTAAACAGTTTATCCTAATAAGGGATATAAAATGAAATATGACTTGATAATAGGGATTTTTTAGAGTTACTCAGATCAATTTTAAAGCCAAATTATCCAATAATTCAAATACGTTAATTATCAGACTAAATACCAGACTAAATACAACATCACCCTAGTATTTAGTCTTGTATTTTATGGAGTTTGAGTGATTCCGTACTAAAAGATTTAATAAAGTTTTACAGATGTGTAGTTGTCTCCTAGTAACAGCTCAAAATAATTTTTCTACAGACTATTACAGTATAGGAATAATTTTCACTGGCCGAGTTAATGAAATATTTTTCACCTGTATAAGTTTTTGGTAATATTGAATAAGTTTAAGACTCAATTCTATAAAATAGCTAGTTAAATTAGTAGAATGCCAAATGTATAATTTATAGTTTTATTTGTAGTATTTCCGGCAGAACTCAAACATCGGAATTATCTCAATAGGTATTAATAGGGAAATAAATGCAATATAGCAAAAGTTTTCAAAACTACGCTCTTTTCTGAGCAGCTTCTATTGCTATCAATAACTTTGTTTAACAACTATAGACCAAGCTTATGAAAACAATAGTTAACTATGTTTTACATACTCTTACCAATAACCTCTTAAATTTGAATCTTGATGTTTTCAGTTTTGGTATTGTATTCAAATGTGGAAATAAACTTGCCAGTTTTGAACCCTTAACACATGGATATTACTTTTATTACAATTAACCAACTATTCCCTTACCCAGCTACCGCTAATTATTCAAAGTTGTCTAGAAGAGAATTCAATACGATTCTGGCAACATTTGTTTTGTATGGAATACATATTTTCTTCCATTTTATTTTTTCAAATCATTGCTGAACATGGCCTAATAATTTCTTATAAACCTTAATAGAGTTAGGATTGCGAAAATCACGAATTTTGTAAATAGATATTGGATACTATATATCAATTGTACAAGTATCAACATGATTAGGAAAACCAAATTTACTTAATCACTTTAATATAATGTAGGTCTCTATATGTCTATAACCACAATTGATTCTGAGCAGGTCAATCGTATTGTTTGGAATCAGCACCACGATCCTTTTGAAATTCTTGGTTCCCATCTCTTAAAAGAGAATGATAAAACTGTCTGGGCAGTTAGGGCTTACCTACCAAATGCTACTGCAACATGGGTAGTTTTACCAGAGGATCGCCAAGAATATCCAATGCAAGCTATTCATAATCCTCACTTTTTTGAATGTACTATTGAAACTAAAGAGATTAATAATTATCAATTACGAATTAAGGAAGGGCAACAAGAACGAGTTATTTATGACCCCTATGCTTTCCGTCCAGGTCGTTTGACAGAATTTGATTTACACTTGTTTAGCGAAGGTAATCACCATCGCATTTATGAAAAACTAGGAGCACACCCCCTTGAAATAGATAATATAAAAGGAGTTTATTTTGCTGTTTGGGCACCTAATGCACGCAATGTTTCCATACTAGGTAATTTCAATCAGTGGGATGGGCGCAAACACCAAATGCGTAGGGGAGCGACAGGGATTTGGGAACTATTTATTCCTTCTCTTGGTATAGGAGAACATTACAAGTACGAAATCAAAAATAATAAAGGTCATATTTACGAAAAATCAGATCCCTACGGCTTTCAACAAGAAGTACGACCAAAAACAGCATCTATAGTTAGTAACTTAAATTCTTACTCCTGGCAGGATGATCAGTGGATGGAAAAACGCCGTCATACTGACCCTCTTACACAACCTATTTCTGTTTACGAGCTTCATTTAGGTTCCTGGTTACATGCTAATGCTAGCAGTGACAAGAGATCTAAATTGCCTAATGAAGGAGTGGAGACAGTCGTACCAGTTTCTGAATTAAATACTGCAGCTCGTTTTCTTACTTATCCGGAATTTGTAGATAAGCTCATTCCCTATGTTAAGGAAATGGGATATACTCACGTTGAACTCCTACCTATTGCAGAACATCCTTTTGACGGTTCCTGGGGTTATCAAGTTACAGGCTACTTTGCTCCTACATCACGTTATGGTAGTCCTGAAGAGTTTATGTATTTCATTGACCAATGTCACCAACAAAACATTGGGGTAATTATAGATTGGGTTCCTGGCCATTTCCCCAAAGATGGGCATGGTTTAGCCTTTTTTGACGGTACTCATCTGTATGAACATGCAGACCCCCGTAAAGGAGAGCACAAGGAATGGGGAACTTTAGTATTCAATTATTCCCGCCATGAGGTACGTAATTTCTTGATATCTAATGCCCTCTTCTGGTTTGATAAATATCATATTGATGGTATTCGGGTTGATGCTGTAGCCTCCATGCTTTATCTAGACTACTGTCGTAAGGAAGGGGAATGGCTACCTAACAAATATGGTGGTAGAGAAAACTTAGAGGCAGTAGAGTTTTTGCGTCAGTTTAACCACCTTATATTTAGTTATTTTCCCGGTATCCTTTCCATCGCGGAAGACTCTACATCTTGGCCTATGGTATCCTGGCCTACTTATACTGGTGGTTTAGGTTTTAACTTAAAGTGGAATATGGGTTGGATGCATGATGTGTTGGACTACTTCAGCATGGATCCCTGGTTTCGTCAATTCCATCACAACAACATTACCTTTAGTATGTGGTACCATCATAGCGAAAACTTCATGTTAGCTCTTTCTCATGATGAGGTAGTACATGGTAAGAGTAATATCATTGGTAAAATGCCTGGGGATAAGTGGCAAAAGTTTGCTAATGTGCGATGCTTATTTGCTTATATGTTTACACATCCTGGAAAGAAAACCATGTTTATGGGTATGGAGTTTGGGCAATGGAATGAGTGGAATGTTTGGAGTGATTTAGATTCACATTTATTGCAACATGATTCACATGAGCAATTAAAAAGATTTTTCACTGATTTGAATCATCTCTATCATAGCGAGCCAGCTCTATACTCCCAAGACTTTGTAAAGGAAGGTTTTGAGTGGATTGATTGCAGCGATAATAGCCACAGTGTAGTGTCCTTTATCCGTAGAAGCAAGGACGATGACAGTTTTGTAATTGTTGTATGTAACTTTACACCTCAGCCCCATTCACACTACCGTATTGGTGTACCCAAACCAGGCTTTTACAGTGAGGTTTTCAATAGTGATGCCCGTCATTATGGTGGTGCTAATATGGGTAACTTGGGCGGTAAATGGACTGATAATTGGCCATTTCACAATCTACCATATTCCCTAGATTTCTGTTTACCACCTTTGGGAGTATTAATTCTCAAGTTAGATTCAGATATAAGCACAGGATTACAAGCCTCAGAGGAATAAATTAATTTAAGATTTCCTGATAAGTGATTACCTTGTTTGTAAATGCAGTCACCCTCTGTGTAAACAAGAGGGAAAACTAATCAATTCATCAAAAATTTATTAGTTTCATTTGAACCTGGTCTCCAACAATTTAATTCTGCAGCTAAACCAGGCAGACGCAGGCGCATAGTCAGCGTTTAGCCATTCATGAATAAATTTTCCCACATTTTGTTGGAATGATTAGCATAAAGTGTTTTATCTGAAGACTTGTCCGTATGACAGAGGATGTGAACATAATTCTTTGCCTAATAAGTGCCAGGACAGATAAGTGGCTTTGACGAAAAACCCTTCATAACTAATGAAATGGACTATGAATTTTCGTCATTGGATTATATAAGCGGGTTTGAGGTTTGAACAAACCAATTGCTTGCCATTGCTCAAAAATTATTTAGATGGCAGATTATCCTTTTGTTTTGCTTATTGGGATAATATCAAATAACTGATTAGTATAAGTTTTTTAAAAAAGCACCAGAGAAGTTTTATACCTTGCTATAATTCCCCCTATCATAAAGATGAGATGATTGGCATAGTTTTTTTATCTCCAATAAATTTTCCCACAACTAGTTCCCACAAGATAAGTAAATGTTATTCACTTCTGTTCCTTGTCTTCTTCCGGTTAGGAAACCTCTAAGTTCTAATGGTAACTGACTCTAATAAGCCCTGAAATAATTTCAAACCATAGGTGCCACCCACAAGATTATCAGCAGACCTTTCTGGGTGAGGCATCATTCCTAAGACATTACCCTGACGATTACAGATACCAGCAATACGATTTTGAGAACCATTAGGATTGTTACCAACATAACGAAATAATACTTGGTTATTTCCCTCAATTTCTGTCAAGGTTTGTTCACTAGCAAAAAATTGCCCTTCTCCATGGGCGACCGGCAAAGTAATTATCTCATCCTGAGCATACAATTGAGTCCAAGGTAAATCATTTCGTTCCACTTTTAGTGGAAGACGATCACAAATAAAATGCGTGTCACGATTTTTCACTAGTATGCCTGGTAGTAAATGAGCCTCGGTCAATACTTGAAAACCATTGCAAATACCAATAACTAACTTGCCTTGATTAGCATGTTCTATAACTTGTTGCATTATTGGAGAAAAACGAGCGATTGCACCACAACGTAAATAGTCCCCATAGCTAAAACCTCCAGGAAGCACAATTACATCAATCTCAGTAATATCAGTCTCTTGATGCCAAATCATGCGAGTTGGTTGACCCATTATATCTCGGGTTACATAGGCAACATCACGATCACAATTAGAACCGGGAAAAACAACCACTCCAAATATCATTTTTAACTTTTCCTTGTAAATTAGTAATACTAATCATTTAGACTTCAGTAGGTATTCCTAGAAATAGTTATGGAAAGTGGTAATACAAAATTAAAAGGCCCCAGTTTGGGATTCTACTTCAATTATCTCAAAACGATAATTTTCAATGACTGGATTTGCCAGCATTCGGTTGCATATATCATTTAACTGCTGATTTGCCATTCTATCATCCTTGGCATTTATCAACAATTCAATATACTTGCCAATGCGTAACTGCTCTACATTATCATATCCCAGATATTTCAGACCCGACTGCACTGCAACACCAGCTGGATCTAGTATTGAAGGGCGTAGGGTAACCCAAATTTTCGCTCTATATTTTCTTTTCACTGACATCTACTTGAATGCTGCAACTGATAAATTCCGGTTATACATGAATGAAAATTAAGACTTCCCAGGAACCACTATAATTTATACAATTAGTCAGACTTAAGCCTTTTTTAGGAAAAAAATTACTCATAATAATAAATTTATACAAATCCATTTCCAAGAGTGCATCCTGTATCTACCCCGATAACTAACATAAGGTATTTCTACTCAAGGCATTTATTGTATAATTGCGTCGCCATGACTAAATTGCATGTTTGGCAAAGGTATACTTGCCCTTGAAAGTCTTAGAGGTAGACGGCTTAGCCTAGATGGATAAATTAATGAATTGCAGAAGCCCTTTACTAGATGAAATTAAAGCAAATATCACTTATTTTTTTGTAAAATATGCTATCTATATTACCGTATTAAGCTAATAATCTATACGCAATATACATAGTTTGGAGAGAAAGTTATAAGATAATCGTAAGTTTAATAACTCTTCCAAACTTTTAGAATTATTTTTGTATGTGATAAAAATCTAAAACCATGGAAGTTAATTAGTAAAAATTTCATCTTGATTAACTTTTAGACAATGGTATAAGCATACTTCATTTTTTATTTTCCTTTTAAGGGTTTTTATCTCTTAAAATAATTTGAAAATACTTGTTTAATTTTATCAATGGTCCAACTTCTAAACTTTTGGCTTGCCTTTAAATTGATTTAGGAGCAGCTATACCCAAATGATTTAATAATAGGAACTCTAAAACTAACTTAGTTGCAAAAATCAGATTAAACCTCATTTGTGCTAATTCTGGGCTGATTGTCGTACCTAGAATACGACAATCAGCCCAGAAAGCTGTAAAAGTATTAACTAAACCTACTATATTCTTCTCCCAATTTATTTTCCTATTAGATTTACCTATATCTTGAGAGCTTTCCCAGTCGTCATATAACCAATCTACTATTTGTACCAACTCAGAAATTAAACAACTTGTTGTTTGGTGATCACAGCGAATTTTTTCATCTTCATCCAACCAAAGTGAACTCTGGGTGGCTCTGCATGGCCTAATCAGTCTCTCCCGCTCTCCTAAGCGTAGTAAAGAACAACAGCGGGCATGGCAATATTGGGCGGTAAATAGAGTTGGAGAATAGTATGCAAGACCAGCAGAATCAATAGTTAAATCATTCTCAGAACTTGAACTTATTAAACTATCTAACCAATTTGCAATAAACTGGTCGCTGACCAATATTTTAATCAATCCTGAGGGATTGACATTAACAAAAAACTGGCCCCCCAATTTAGTGGATAAGTTTTCTCCTATCCCTTCAGCAACTTCAGTAGCCCTCATATTACAAAGTTTTGACAAGATAAAGGCTACTGAAGTTGCGTAAGATATCTTACCTTTATTTCTAACTTTGTGTAGATGTATATGAGCAAGATTCATATGTAAATTTTTGCTTTTACCAGCATATACATTTAGAGATATCCGTATTTGAATGGATATAAGCTGTCTAATTGCTGTGTATTTAGGAACCAGTAGCTTTTTATGCACAAAGAATTACGTTCATGGTGGCAAGTAGCTCAGATTACTTGTTTTTAGTCATATGTCCGTGGACATAACTTTATTTTCAAAGTAGAAAAATAATAATTTCGTGAAATTAGTTGAACAAGAGGTAAAGAATACTACACAACATTGTACAGTTAAGAGTATAACAAAAGAGTAGGGAAAAATTACTTCCTACCTTTTTGATGGCTGGCGCTGTTTAATGGCGTTAAGCCAACACGCCAACACAAAGACACTCCTTGCACCCTTTTTTATGATGTCTTTGTCTTCAGCCGAACGCTCTTTGTTAATTATGCAATCTCCATCCTC
This sequence comes from Richelia intracellularis HH01, assembly GCF_000350105.1. Classification (GTDB taxonomy): domain Bacteria; phylum Cyanobacteriota; class Cyanobacteriia; order Cyanobacteriales; family Nostocaceae; genus Richelia; species Richelia intracellularis. Next base: position 33,296 of record NZ_CAIY01000027.1, on the reverse strand, counting down.
CTTTTCTGAGGCTTCACGTCCATTTCTGACTTGGCAACGGATTATCGATTGGGCTCAAGAACACTACCGTTGTCGTACCTTTAGCAAAGATGAGCGCATTCCAGCCAGACCTGGATTGCTATATTTGGTGCAGAGGGGTGCGATTCGGATGGTGGGAACAGCTCAAGTTAGTGCCACAGCAAGTCAATTAACATCTAGACGCATCAACAGGACCCCAGAAGAAGCTTTCTTGGGTTTCGTTGGTGCAGGACAACCATTTGAAATAGTTGCTCAGTCACCATTCACACTTCAGTCTTATGCCCATGTGGATCAAACTGCGGTGTTGTGGATGTACTGGCATGATTTGGATAACTGGCCTCATTTCCGTCGGGAAGTAATGGATGCTTTCCGCTATCAGCATCAGCGTAAATTACTGTGGTTGAGTGCTTTAGGGCAAAGGCGTACAATTGATCGTCTTTTGGGATTCCTCACATTGTTGATTGAAGAATATGGAGAGCCAGCAATGAGCGAAACCGACCCTGATGTGATTCGTGGTTATTGTTTACCATTTCCTCTTACCCATGCCCAAATTGGCAGTGCTATAGGTTCTACTCGTGTAACTGTCACACGGTTGATGGGTAAACTGCGTCAACGTGGCTTAATCCTTACTCAGGGGGATAATCTAATTTGCCTGCCAGCTGAATCGATTAGTCGAGTCGGCTAGAATTTATTATGGGCAGGTATTAACGAATACTAACAAATTCCCGTTGGGAAATTAGTTTTTGTTCCTGCTCTGTTAAGAAAGAGTTGGCATAATTAAGTAGTACCCACTTTATTCTCATGCTCGACTATTCTGTTTGACTATAAAAACATGTTGCGGTTAATCTGGGTGTCTGCCTTCTCGGAATGCCTCAATATTCAATTGACTGCATTTTCCAAGATATTCTGTCGGCATAAAGAGTTGTTTTTGCTAAGGAGCAACATGTTGCCCTTGACTTTGCCCTAGTGGCAAAACTATAATTGAGTATTGGGGTAGAATTTCTAGGGGAGAAGCAAAATAAATACTTCCAAAGCTAGCAGTTACTTTTCTCAACACTTGGGTGGTGATTGGTAACAGCTCCATAATTGGCAGCGAATGCCCTGCCACCCAAAATGTCTTGGGTAAATGCTTATGATGTACCAAACATAATTTTGGGTTGATAATATCTTATGGCTGGTCAAGTTTTTGTATAGCTATAGTTTAGTTAATTTTCGACTATAAAACTGATAAATTAGGATGCGCTTATATTATTACTGGCCTGTTGTGGGGCTTCCATAGTAATTTATTCCAAAGCAATTTCCCTGGTGGCTACCTGGTTTATGGTATCCTGATTTTTCAGAAGCTTGGCGGAGTTCAGCTATAAATACTTAAATTATTCTATTAATAAATATATTAAAAGTTTAAGTACAAGGAATACTATTACTAGTATCAAACAACCTAGTGATAGTATTTGGTTTTGACAGTAAATCCGTGTTGTATTTACAAGTGCTTATTTGCCATCAGGAAAGTCTTATGAATTGATACTTCCTTATAATAAAAATTTCATTTATAGACAGCAGACTTAACACTTTTCCTAGTCGATCCTACAGTAACCGGTAAGAGTAAAGATTGATTTGGTACTTCGTTACTCTTAATCTATACAAAATATTCTCTAATATCAGGGCTCATGAAGTGGGATATTTAAAGGGTAATCTGCTTGTGTATTTTTGACAAAGTCTGATTAGCTTATTAATAAGTAAGATACAACTTCAAATTACTACACCACTAGTACAAATTTATAGAAAATTTTTCTGATAATTGAGTTAATACAACGATTTTTTTCTGCTAAGGTTCTTAACATAATTATTTGCTCTAAAACCTGGGTGATTAAGCTTACTCAAGATTAATCAGTCTCTCCAAGTAAAAATGACCTTAAGCTGAGTTGAGTTAAAGTCTCATATCAACTGCTTGATTTATTATAAATATTTAGGTATAGATTGGAGGATTGGATAATGTATTGACTATGATCAGGTTGTTATTTTTTTATGGATAGCCTAATAAATTACTCGTTTCAGATTTTATTTTGTCAGAAGTAGAGTGGCTAATTATCTTAACCTCCCATGTTGTTAATACATAAATAAATACAAAATCTAACTTAAATTTGAATCTTCAGATTCACATATATATAAATTGTAAATGTTTTAAAAGTATCAGATAAAAATTATGGGGTTAAAAATTTTCATTTCCTAACTTTATAAATATTTATCCTAATACGTTGAGCAGTTAAGCTGTAGAATTTCATTAGTTGATTGAAAGAACAACTTAGATAAATCTCATTTAGATCAATGATGAGCAGTGATATTTTCTAATGCTGATATAAATTAGTTAATCTTCATAAATCTAACCTAGGATATACCCTAACCTAATTCTAGTAATTAATATCAGATTTTACAAAATAAAAAAAGAGGATTGGGGTAAAACCAGTTACTATCGATTATGAATATACATAATTTAGTACCAACTCCAAAATCATAAGTAGAGTTGTGCAATATTAGCATGTGCAGGGATATATTAATACGCAATATATGTCCACATTTGAAATGCAGATCTGTTTTATCTTGGGATATTAATTGTGAATATATTCTACTCATTGCAGGAAATATTTTATTTGTGGTAGAGGTTCCTGCCAAAACAATAATAGGTCAAGGAGAAACATGTTTAAAGATAAACCTAAATTTCTTTTATAAAAGCTAGTAAATGGCTTTTTATACTTTTAGCTACTATCAGGTATATAGGAAATAATTTCATTTATATAATACTTCCAATATCCAGAGTGAAGAATTTATATATAAACAACTATAATTGAACCTGGTACTTTCTAAGTAGAAAAGAAAGTATAAAAATACCTTTATAAGATTTTATATTACTATATGAATAAAGTTGCCATTATAAAGGCTTATGGACTTAGAATGTAGATGGTTGTAAAACTTACTGCACAGATAATACTCTGTTTCAGAGGCATTTTACTAATGAATAGTATTAAATTTAGACTTTCAGGATTATCTATTTAGGTTAAGGTATAAGAGACAATAAAAGAAGAATACTTAAAGCTAGAGAGCCAAAAATTATTTTCTAGTATTACCAACCTTGACTCATAACCCATATTTCATAATCATACCAATTTTGTTAAGCAAAAGTCTAAAATTCAATGACTGTATTAAGAAAAAATTAGCAAAAACCATCTTAATTAACTTCGACTGGAAAAATCAGCTTCTTTTATGAGGATATTTGAAATGACTTAATATTTACGAATATCGTCTTTCTAAGGGATATTTATTGAAGTGGGCATTATCAAAACTTTCTATTACGGAAACATTTAATCTGTGACTCACAATTACAATACTAGTATCATATTCTTTAGGTTAAAAATTAGAATTATTATGAGTTCCTATTAAATTTAGGACAATCATTTACACCAGGAGAACATTGCTCCAAATTTATTTATAAAAATAGCTGTACAATAATATGATTAACTACTGAGTAGATTTATAAGAAATTCATATATATACAACTACTATGTACAATATCCCTAAACTGACTAGTAACATCTCCTAGTTAAAAAGCAGAAAAAATATTCATAGGAAAAACTACCAACCTTGGCTTAAAAACTGCATTGATTCATTTTTTTCCTAATATATCTTAGCTTCTTGCTATTATTTTACTTTATGTTCTCCTAGTATAGAGTCCATTAAAAAAAATTAGTTAGACTTGATTTTACCGAAATTAATTACTCGCCTATCCTAATATGTCAAAACCCTAACTTTTAAACAACGACTTTTTTATCATTATTCATCGGTTTATGGTAATGTCCAAAAACTAAGACCACTGACTTAGCAAAGTTACAGAGTTTATATTGGAATTATCACACTGTCGATCAATAAACTTTTGCTAAAGTAAGTAAAATATAAATTATTGCTATGTATCTTTTACTTTGTGCTCTTCCCATCTGTTTGTATAGATGGGCAATTTGAATCTAGTTTGGGTAATTGACCATAAATTAATATCATGAAAACAATTTTTTAGAAGTAGGTACAGTTCTTTTCGGTAAAGTATAGCTATTAGATTATTTAGCTAGGAGATTCAAAATTTATGGCAACTTCTAATAAAAGCTTCGAAGTTACTAAAACAGAAGAAGAATGGCGTTCTAGTTTGACCCCAGAACAATTTTGTGTCCTTCGTAAACATAGCACTGAAGGTGCAGGTACTAGTATCTTGGATAAAACCTATGAACAAGGTACATATTTATGTGCAGGATGTGGTCAACCTTTATTTACATCAGAAACTAAGTTTAATAGTGGTACAGGTTGGCCTAGTTTTTTCAATCCTGTTGAAGATGCTATTGCTACATCTGTAGATAGATCCTTATTTATGACTCGATTAGAAGTGCATTGCAGTCGTTGCGGTGGACACCTCGGCCATGTATTTAACGATGGACCTGCACCTACAGGTCAGCGCTATTGTATCAATGGTGTAGCACTCAAGTTTATTCCTGCTTAATTAACCAAATGGCAATTGCATTTTCCCTCCTATATGCAATTGCCAATATGAGATTGAAAAATATAATAATTTCATTGCAAGTATATTGATACTACTTATGTGATTAATGTAAAAATATAAAGGCTTGTAAAGCAGTCTTAAAAATTATATTGTTTTAGACTTTTTACCATAGGAGTAATATAATCTGAACAATATTATTAACCTTAGATAAACTATTCAATAATTAAATTAAAAAGTTCACAATATCAAATAGAAGTTGTTACATAACATTTAGAAAAAATATATATAGATATTTAAGAAGAGCATAGTTAACCTTAAATTCAAATAGTGCATTTTTCTATAACATAAAATTATGCTTTCTTTAATATATTTTAGTAATTCTTATAAGTTTATGTGCATTATTTGTAGTCCTCTTACATATATCTAATATTTTTTAAAATAAAATCTTGAAATATTAAGTGAATTATGAATTTAATGAAATTGAATATTTATTTTTTATACTAAATAATTAGATTAAACAACAATGACGTATATTTGAATAATTTGATAATTGTGTTGATACTGCATATAAAATATTCTCCGACTCGTACATACTAGTAATACATCTTAATCATCACTCTCTTCAAGTGGAGCCAAGACCAACTTTTTTATGATTACTAAATTAACCTTAAAAGAAATTAAATGTAGCTAAATAATGACTTATTGATTGCTGTTATACTCAATAATTCAATTTTTAAAGAATTTTGTATTATTATAATGTGTAAAAGCATTTTTGATATCAGCTAGTTATATATTGTAAAAGTTATTTATTAGTTTGGATTAGTAATAAGTCACTTTATCCTGATCAAAATACCAAAAATTGAGCATCTATTAAATATCTAAACTTTTTATAAGCATTTGGATTCTGATTTGCTAATCCTATTTTGCGTAAGTTTCTCTAAACTCTAAAATTAAGTTTAAAAATCAGTATAGCTAAGCTGAGAATAACACTTATAGTGATCTTCACAGAATAATCTAAGTCCAGTTAAAAAAATATAAGTTGATAGTCCTGATGTTAAGAGATTTGCAACTAGTAGAAAATATATGTAGTGGGGATATGAATACCTGGGGCTCTTATTTTTACAAAGATATAAATGGGACTAAGCGATATCTAACAGCCAAGATATTATTGAACATTAAACCTCATATATCATGATATTTTCTTCTATTTAAATATGTTCACAACCCATAAGAAAAATAGGTTTTAAAATGTAAGCTAAATAATTTAAAGTATGAAAAAAATATAGAGACAATCTAAAGATATACTTATTTTTATAAACTACAAATATTGGAGAATTTGATCCCCAGATAAAAAGCTTCAACATTTCTATAAATAACTATAAGAGGGATCTGATTATATTCAACCGCTAAAATTATATTTGTTTTCATCCTATTAATTTATGATGTACTTATTAAATTTATGCTAAGAAAGTCATATAGTTCTTATATGGAGTTTATTAGATACTTTGAGGAAGTAAAAAGGGCTATGATTGATTCATTTACCCTTTAACCTTGAAATATAAAAGAACAAAACTTGAATTGATCTAGTAAAAGCGAATAAGTACTCGTAAGCCTCTAGCAGTAGCTTACTAAAGTAAGCTTATATTAGTATACATAGGGTTAATTTGGGATTTCTTAAAATCTAAAAGCATCATAATAATATTCATAGTTCTACATACAAGATCTAAAAGTACTAAATTAAACAAAATACCAGATAATGAGAATTGGGAGCTTAATAAAGCATAATTTAATGCCTGAAAATGTCTTTTTTGGGATAGAATCTGGACTATTTCATCATAGAATGGTCAATGATTGTGGTCGATATTAAATGTTAACTAATAATTTTTGTGAAGTTTTACTTTGGTGGTATTCTGTAATCAGTTTCACCAATCCATAGGGCTTCATAATTTTGACTTTAACCCTGAATTATTTTCCAGCAAATATACAAACAATTTAGTTTTGAATTGCCTTAGTAAATATTAGCGTTGCCTGAATTAGGTAAAGCAGTTTTATAACCGTATTTTTGCATACAAATATTCTAAATATCACCGCGAATTTCTTCAATAATTCCGTCTCGCATAACAATTTCTACCTGCATTTTACTAATTAGATTATTACCTATTTCTACATGGAAAAGTCCCTCCATCTGAAATTGATTTACTTCCTGATCTAATTCTAAGACCTGCACCTGTTGGAGGTTTTGCAACAATTGATTTTTTTGTTCTAATAATTCATTTTTCTTCTCATTTATTTGTAATTGAATATTTTTTACTTGCTGATTTGTTTGGGGCCCTGGAGGTTGTACGCTTTGTTTTTGAATTTCTGTAATTGCTCTTTGCCCCTGCATTTCGATCTCTTGAAACTGTTGATTTACTTGATTTATCTGAGTTTGTAGATGTTGTTGCATCTCATCTTTCCAAATAGGGGTGACGATAACTTTGACATTAACAACACGCTTTAACAGTAATTTTTGATTGGGGATGTCCATATTTAAATTTAGGGTTACTTATCTAGTACATTATTGAGACTTTTGGGAAAACATTGCTTTAATTGTATGGCGGTCACGTTCTGTAACAACATACCGTTTAATTTTCAATGTTTGTGTCATTGTTCCATTTTCAACAGAAAATGGCTCGGGAATCAGTTTGAAGGGTCCAATAAGATCATTTAGACAATAACCTGGACGATTTTTCACTTCCCGATTCAATTCTTGCCGGAATAAGCTTTGGATTATTTTACTTTCCAGGTTAATTGTTTGACCTTCTGCCTGTGCAAGACTAGCATCATCTAAAGATAATTGCAGGTTTTTGCTATTCATCCATTTTTCTAAAGCATCAAAATTGGGAACAATCAATGCACCAAGACTTTTGTAATCTTGTCCTACAAGCATAATTTGATGAATATATGGTGATTGTAAACAGGCATCTTCGATAGGTTGAGGTTCGATATTCTCCCCATTGCTTAATACAATAGTGTCTTTCACTCGTCCGGTTAATACCAGGTCATTTTTAACTGTTAACCATCCTAAGTCACCACTATTAAACCAACCTTCAGAATCTATAGCCTTATGCGTTGCCACCGAGTTTTGGTAATAACCTTGCATAACTTGTGGCCCCCGCAATAGCACCAAGCCTTTTTCACCTGTTTTTACCGCTTGATAATTTTCCGGATGGACAATTTTAGTTTCTGTACCAGGAATAGGTTTTCCAGAAGAACCACGTAAATTGCTCCAATGTCTTCGTGCATGGGTAACAGGGGAGGTTTCTGTTAATCCATAACCAACTAAAATATCCACCCCAATAATTTCAAAGAAGGTATCAATATGTTGAGGAAGAGTACTACCACCACTGATAATTTGTTTAACTCTACCTCCAGTAACCTCTCTTACTTTTTTATACACAAACTGGTCAGCTAACCAATGGAGAGGAAATAAGACAAATTTTTGTGTGTTAGCAATAATTATTTCTTTAGTAGAAGGATTAAGTTTATTCAAGTCTAATTTTTGAGAAATGTGTTTTGCCTGAATATATTTTTTACTGAAACTCAGTAAGATATTTACCAAATGCTGCTTGATTTTTGACTGTTCCCGAAATTGCTTTTGTATCGCTTCATAAATAGATTCAAGTATTCGGGGTACAACTACCATATAATGTGGCCTATATTGCTTTAAATCCCTTGTGAAAAAGCGAATGCTAGTATAAATTAGGGTACAACCTTGGGCAAGTAAAAAATACTCTGCACTACGTTCATAACTATGCCAAGTGGGGAGAATACTTAAAATAACATCCCCTGGCTGGGGTTGCACTATTGTCCCCAAATTAGACACTTGGTGCATCATGTTGCCATGACTGAGCATAATACCCTTTGGTTTACCTGTAGTTCCAGAAGTGTACATTATTGTGGCAAGGTCGTTACGGCTCTTCTGGAAGATTTGCAATTTATTCTTTTTCCCCATTTCTATAAGTTGGGAAAAATTGATAATTGTTATTGTTTCTGTTTCTGGAGGTATTTCATCAGTTAGCAAAATGACTAGCCTAATTGGCAAATTATTTAACCCCTCTCTCAGCTTTTCCAAGGTTTGCAAATTCTGTATTGCTAAGACTGTGCTCAGGCTATTTTCTAGTATATAGAATAATTCTTCCCTATCAGTATGTGGGCTACGTACCGTATTTACTGCTCCAGCCATGATGATCCCCTGATCAGCAATTAGCCACCGAGGAGAATTGTCGGCAATCAGAGAAACACAAATTCCCACTTGAACTTCTAATGACTGTAATCCTCCAGCAAAAAGTTTAATTTGCTGATACAATTGTGTATAAGTAAACATTACTTCTGGATGAGAATGGGGGGCTAGCAAGGCTAATGTATCCCCGAATCTACCACCTATCACAGACCAAATTTCTGGAATTGAATGCACTTGCGAATAATCTACTAAATCCTTCAGCAATAAACGTTCTCTTTCAGTCATAGGCAAAGGAAAATTTTTTGTGGTTTTAATTTCTAACATTACAGATCTTCTCCCCTATTACAGCTTTAATAGCTTTCTAAAATCCTTAAATGTGAGGTTATTATCGCCAAGCACAATAGACACTATTATTTTTATCTAATTTCATCTGCACCAAAATCCAAACTGGAACTCAAATAAGTAAAATTTATATTCTTAGGGTTTTGTACTTTGATACAAGTTCTTCTAATTTCCATTCCTAAATATTTTCGTTTGATTTCCACAAAAACATTCTGTCTTACACCTCTGTGAAGTATAACTTCGTCTTCAACTATGTATACAGAGAAACAGTAAACTGGCATATAGTACAAGAGAAATCCGCATTAATGCTTAACTTTTACTAGGATTAACTAGGCATTTCCAAAATTTTCTGACCACACATTTATATTTTGCTATGCTATAATGAAGTCATATATATAAATAACTATTAATATAGACAAACAATTATTAATTTTCTGTTTAGCAAATTTGCAGTGATAAAGATTGCTATTAGTCTATTATTACTGGAAAAGCAAGCACAAAAAACTACTCATAATCCAGATATATAACAGGAAGTTTGATTTACTCGTAAAACTCAAATAACTGGGAGGCAACTAATTATGAGCTTGGTGGATATTGTGCTCTTAACCTTACTAAATATGATCATATGTATTATTTCACCCAAGCTGATATCTATAATCCTAGACTATAGAAAAAGCCAAAGTAAAATAGTAACTTCAGATATTTGCCACATTCGTAGTAGGGAAAAAACTAAACGTTTCTACTATTTTACGAGCTCTACTAGTGCACGTAGTTAATGATTAATATTTAAAATTTCTGCAAATGAATTTTCCAGGGCTATTCTCCTCGAAAAATACAATCTTACCATCCTGTTGAATTTTAAACTGACTGCGACAGTTGTAAATTTCCACAGGTTGCTTTTCTTCATCAATACTTATACTAACTCGATAGTTCCAGTATCTTTTGGGGCTACGTTTAAGATCAACGATACAAACCTTGTGGGCATTAATAGTTTCACATCTATTTCCATAAGCAGTGGGTGTTATGGTGATAATTTGCAGCGATAAAATTATCAAGGTAATCAATTTCATCGTTATCAACTTACTAGTTTATTTATTCACACTATGGCAACAATTAGGTAAAATGAATTCAATATATTCATATTTTTCAATGAAAAGGTTAAAATAATCTTCAAACTATATCAGCTATAAATATCAATTCACAAATTATATAGAAGATTGAAAGTGAATATAGCATTTCTATAAATGAGGCTTTAAATGAGTTAGTTTAAAGTGGAAAATCAACAAAATATAGAGTTGGGAGTGATAATATACATTAAGTTTAAGAGAAAAGTCTCGAAACTAAGAATATAAAGTTTCTTTCCTTAGAAGTACATACTTATCATCGATAGTATTTTACCCATTTACTCACTCCAATGGTATATAGAATCTTAATAGCAACAAAAATAATAGTATCTATGATTTTTAGTAATTGTAAATTTTATCATTTTCTATAATCATTAGAAGTCAAATATGCCGTAATAACTCAGATAATAACTTCATGTTTGTAATATTGATTGTATGTATTATTATTTATATATAGAACCACTCAAAGTCGACTGAAGTAGGTCAATAGAGCAATAAAAATAGCCGTAAAATGAGTGCCTTAATTAGTTAATATCAGTCTCTAAAATAAAGCTCAAAAAACACTTTTATATAATAAAAACTTATAAAAATGAATTAATATAAAAGGAAGTGGAAAATATCTTTGGCTGTATTTTAACTATGTGCTATAGTATAAGACATATTCCTCAAGCTTTAGCTATTGAAATCAAATTCCAGATTTTTATGTTTTTTAATTTCACTATATCTTATTCTTTTTATAAAACAATCTGGTAATAAAGCTCTAAAATAGAGAATTAAAAAAAGTTATTATCTAAAAAATAATAACTCATAGCTACAGATTAATAGCTGATATCATCAAGTAAATCAAAAATATACTTGACTAGCATTTTTTCGAGCAAGAGAAATCAAGAGCTGTGTATTACCCAAAACTACTTAAAATCTATTAGTAAAGATTCATCAATGAAGATCTATCGTGAAAAATCTTGGGCTTAAACCACTATCTAACCAGTATGATTTTAAGTGATATAATAATTTTCCTAGAGCTTATGAAGTCATTTTAAGAAGTTATTAGTCTCCATAAAAATTTCTCCGATTCCCTGACATCAGTAAAACTTATAACACTACTATTCAAAAACAATATGGTTTTCAGAAGAGGATACAAGATCCTGCTATGCAATACCCATAAATAATAATTTTATACAAAAAATTTTATATTTGATGTATTTCCTGCTCAAATCTACAATTTATAAATCAAAAGATATTTTGATCTATATCTTAGAAGTGACTTCTTAAGTGCCTATAAAAACAAAAAAATTTACTATAGCAAATAGTAAAGATATACTCGCCAGTCATTTGATCTGAGTAGATTAAAGTAAAGCGGGTCAATGATATGTAGTTTATGAAAGCTTTGTTAATCGAGGGAAATACTATAGTCTTGTTAGCTTAATTTATTGATATCAATCAGGGCCCAAGTGAGGAATTCATTCAGTACTCAGTTGATAAAAAAGGTGAACTCAAAGCTCACCCAAAAAGCCAATCATCCTTTTCCTAATTGATAAATTGACCACGTTTACTGCTAAAGTCCAACGAAAATTAGTTTTAATCTAATAAAGCCTTAGCTTTAGCCAATATATTATCAATGCTAAAACCAAATTTCTCCATGCAAAAAACACCGGGGGCAGAAGCACCAAACTGGTCGATACTTACTGTATCACCTTCAGTGCCAACATACTTGTGCCAGCCAAAGCTTGCACCTGCTTCTACTGATAAACGTTTAGTAACAACTTTAGGTAATATAAACTCCTTATAAGCCCCGTCCTGCTCCTCAAAAAGCTCCCAAGAAGGCATAGAAACCACACGCACTTTCTTCCCTTCCCCTAGAAGCTTCTCAGCTGCAGCCACGCAGAGATTCAACTCAGAACCAGTACCAATAAAAATTAGTTCAGGTACTCCTTGACAATCTACAACTGTGTATGCACCCTTCGTTACCCCTTCAATAGAAGTGGGAGTCAAGTTAGGAAGAGCTTGACGGGACAATGCTAGTAAAGTAGGTGAATTTTGTTTTGATCTATTTATCGCAACCTTGTAGGCCCCAGAACATTCAGTGCCATCTGCAGGACGAATCACTGTTAGGTTAGGAATTGCCCTTAGTGAAGCTAGTGTTTCTATAGGTTGATGGGTAGGACCATCTTCCCCTTGCCCGATTGAATCATGAGTCATCACCCAAATAGTACCTGTTTGGGAAAGGGCAGATAAACGAATAGCAGCCCGCATGTAATCAGTAAAAATTAAGAATGTTGCACCATAGGGAATTAGCCCTGAACCATGGAGTGCCATGCCATTACATATTGCACCCATACCATGTTCTCGTACGCCAAAGTGGACATTACGATTTTGGTATTGCCCTTTCTGAAAGTTCCCAAAGCCCTTAATCTCAGTTAGATTAGAGTGGGTTAAATCAGCAGAACCACCTATCAACTCAGGCAAGATGGGGGCTAATTTGTTTAAGCAAGCTTCAGAATATTTGCGGGTGGCTAGTCCTTTGTCTTCTGCAGTGTAGGAGGTTAATACCTTCTCCCAACCATCAGGTAACTTTCCGCTAACATAACGCTTGAATTCTGCTGCTTCTTGAGGGTACTGTTTGCTGTAGTCAGCAAACAGTTTATCCCATTCTGTTTCTAATACTGCACCACGCTCAACTGCCTTCCGCATATGATTTACAGCATCTTGAGGTAGATGGAAAGGCTCATATTCCCAACCTAAGTTACTACGGGTGGCTGCCACTTCATCAGCACCTAAAGCTGCACCATGAATTCCAGCAGTGTTTTGCTTATTAGGAGCACCATAACCAATGGTAGTTGTCACCTTAATCATAGTAGGCTTATCAGTAACAGACTTGGCACTTTCAATAGCTTTAGAGATTGCATCCAAATCGGCATTACCATTTTCAACATGCAGTACATGCCAACCATAAGATTCAAATCGCCCACTTACATTTTCAGTGAAGGCAATATCAGTGGAACCATCAATGGAAATATGATTATCATCGTAAAGAGCAATTAGCTTACCTAATCCCAGATGTCCTGCCAAAGAGCAAGCTTCAGCTGCTACACCTTCCATGTTGCAACCATCACCTAAAATCACATAAGTATAGTGGTCAACTATTGTGATATCTGGTCTATTAAACTTAGCTGCCAGGTGTGCTTCAGCCATTGCCAAGCCTACCCCATTCGCAACACCTTGCCCTAAGGGTCCGGTAGTGACTTCTACACCTTCTGTCTCAAAATTTTCCGGGTGCCCTGGAGTTTTAGAGCCCCATTGGCGAAATTGCTTAATATCTTCTATGGTTACACTGTCATAACCAGTCAGGTAGAGCAGGGCATACTGTAACATACAGCCATGCCCTGCAGATAGGACAAAGCGATCACGATTAAACCACTTTGGGTTTTTGGGGTTAAACCGCATGAACCTATCCCACAGCACAAATGCCATTGGTGCTGCGCCCATTGGTAATCCTGGATGACCAGATTTTGCTTTTTCTACGGCATCGACTGCCAAAAAACGAATTGAATTAATACACAATTCTTCAAGGGATTGGGTTGCAACAGCCATAATCAATCAGATTGTTTGTAACGACAGGTTATTAGCACTCTTTGAGCTTTTGTTGTTGGGGTGGGGTGATTTTATAGATTTTCCCCACCTCTCATCATCCCACTGGTACTTGTTGCCCTGCAAGCAGTGAAAATCCGAATTTTGGATGTTCACCAGTTGGCTACTATTGTATGTTTCCCTAAATAAATTCAATGAAGTAACAGCAGCAAATACTTTTAATTTACCAGAATTTAGTATACTCAACACTAAATTTTGAGTTACCAATTGTATTGAAAAAGGTGGAGAGTAAGGCAATAGTCGGGGTGATATAGATAATATTTCCGATGTATTTTTGATTTGATATTCAGATTTTCTTCCCTTTACCTTATTATCTTTAATCTTTTTTATCTAGTACAAGTGGGTTGAAGCAGCTATAAAGTGGGAACACTGAAATATATTTTTTCTTACCTCCGATCTTCTTCTTTTTAATCATTTTACTGCTTGCACTAGATATATTTTTTGAATACCAGAGTGACATTATGACCACCAAAACCAAAAGAATTAGACATTGCCACATTAACTACCTGGGTACGGCTATTATTCGACACATAATCTAAATCACACTTAGGATCAGGATTTTCCAAGTTTATGGTTGGTGGAATTCTATCATTAGCAATTGCCAGTATAGTGGCCACTGCTTCAATTCCTCCAGAACCACCTAATAAATGACCAGTCATTGACTTAGTAGAGCTTATCGCTACTTTATAAGCTTGTTTTTTCAATACCTTTTTAATTGCTGCCGTTTCTGTAGAGTCATTGGCTGGGGTACTAGTACCATGAGCATTTATATAACTGACCTGCTCTGGAGATATTCTCCCGTCTTTCAATGCTAAACTCATTGCCCTGGCAGCTCCCAATCCACCGGGTACAGGAGATGTAATGTGATAAGCATCACAGGTTATGGCATAACCAACTATTTCCCCATAAATCCTTGCACCCCTACTTAGAGCGTAATCTAAATCTTCCAGAATTAAAATTCCCGATCCTTCCCCCATGACAAAACCATCACGATCTACATCGAAAGGACGGCAGGCATGGGTTGGATCATCATTACGGAAGGAAAGAGCTCGTGCTGCAGCAAAACCCGCTACAGATAAGGGTGTAATTGCAGCTTCACACCCACCACAAATTACTGCTTGGGCATATCCCCCCTGGATAATGCGAAAAGCATCACCAATGGCATTAGAGCCCGCAGCACAAGCTGTAACAACACAGGAATTAGGCCCTTTTGCTCCTGTATGAATTGCTGTTAACCCAGCTGCCATATTAGCAATCATCATGGGAATCATAAAAGGACTACAACGATCTGGTCCACGGTGAAGATAAACTGCCTGTTGGTCTTCCATGACCTTAATACCACCGACACCAGAGCCGATGATTACACCAATGTGTTCGGCATTTAAGTCATCAATTACTAATTGTGCATCCGCCAAAGCCTGTTTTGCTGCTGATACACCAAATTGGGAAAAGCGATCCATCCGTTTGGCTTCTTTTCGATCCATATAGTCACAGGGATCGAATTTTTTTACCTCGCCTGCAATTCGGCAGGCATGTTTGGAGGCGTCGAATCTGGTAATTTCACCAATTCCATTGCGCCCACTGATTAATCCTTCCCAATATTCTGTTGGTGTATTACCAATAGGCGTAATCGCGCCAACACCAGTTACAACAACGCGTTTACGTTTGAAATCTGTCATGACTCAATTAATGGTGGCTTTAGATGCAAGCAAAGCAAAGCAAAACAAAACAGAAACTTAAGGTTTTGGAACTAGGATATGGATGTATAGAAAAGCTCATACATATTTCCCAATCCCAGTCCTAAATTCACTTTTAAGCTGATGCAGCGACCTTGTGATTGATATAATCCACAGCTTGTTGCACAGTGGTAATTTTTTCTGCATCCTCATCAGGAATTTCGATATCAAATTCTTCTTCCAAAGCCATTACTAGTTCAACTGTATCTAAGGAATCGGCTCCCAGATCATTAGCGAAGTTAGCATCTGGCTTTACTTCTGCGGCATCAACACTCAATTGTTCGGAGACGATGCTTTGTACCTTATTTAAAATGTCTTCTTGGCTCATAAATTAAAATACCTCAACCAGTTGCTATTATTGGCTTTTTAAGAGTGATATGGTTCTGAGCATATACATCTTATCGTCAAGGGGGATCGTCCGTACATAGTCAATAAATTTTCTCCAATAAAATTTTTCACCCATTCTTATTTAGAAATGGCCAATCTCAACCATACAACGTCAAGTATCAAGGTGAAAGAGGAAAATTTTGTCTGCTTTGCCCTCCAGCAACAGATTAATGGACAGTAAATAAGTTAATGTATATGCAAATATGCTAGTAAATGTCATGTCGTAGTTTTAATCATATGCAATCCCCAAAACTAAAGTATGCCTATTTCCCTGGTTGCGTTGCCCAGGGTGCTTGTGGAGAACTTCACATGTCAACTGTTTCCTTGGCTCAAGCTTTAGATATCGAACTGATAGAACTTAAAAAAGCTTCTTGCTGTGGATCTGGAACTTTCAAAGAGGATTCCCAACTACTAGAAGATACAGTAAATGCTCGCAATATTGCTTTGGCAGAAGCGTTAAACTTGCCTTTACTGACCCATTGTAGTACCTGCCAAGGCGTTATTGGTCATGTAGATGAGCGGCTAAAATCTGCCCAAAATCAACAACCTGAATATTTGAAAAAGGTAAATAACTTGCTACAAGAAGAAGGTTGTTTACCTTATCGAGGAAAGACAGACGTTAAACATTTGTTGTATGCATTGGTCCAAGATTATAGTTTGGAGGCAATTCAACAGAAAGTCAGCAAGAAATTAACGGGTCTTAAATGTGCTGCCTTCTATGGCTGTTACTTACTTCGGGGGCAAAAATCTGTTTCGGAAAAAAATATATTCTATCCAGAAGCCATGGAAGATATATTTCGGGCTGTCGGTGCTACTCCTATTTATTACGAAGGAAGAACTAAATGCTGTGGTTGGCCTCTTTCCAGTTATGCTACGACCGAGTCTTTTCAGATGGCTGGCATGCATATCCAAGAGGCAATAGCAGCCGGTGCTGATTGTATTGTTACTCCCTGCCCTCTCTGCCACCTAAATCTTGACTCTCGTCAACCGGAAATCTCACAAGTTATTGGCCAACAGTTGGAATTGCCAATACTACACTTACCCCAATTAATTGCTCTTGCCATGGGAATTAACCCTCAAGCATTAGGATTAAATAAACATGTTGTCTCCACAAACCCAGTACTGTCAAAAGTGTAATAGGGTTTGAACATGATAACTATGTATTTCAATTTGTGCAAATAAAGAGTAGAAATCAACGATGGGAGCTGACTTCACCTGGTTATAAGTATTACGAGAAGCAATCGAGAATAGTATTTCAAAAAATGGCAACTAACAACACTTCACCTGTAAACAAATATGGTGGTAAATTTGGTTCCATTTGAGAGTTATGAGGTACTGTTCAGCTTACTTTTTTGTCTTGTAGGTAGAAAGTAATACTTACTCTCTGGGGTTATTAGTCATCTCATTTCAGAGTTCAGAGGAAAATCTTAGTGTTACTGCTATTTATTCTGTAAAGTTGATTTAGATTACATTATTGGCTAAAGTATAACTCTAAGAGGGAACAATTTAGCTAGTAAAGCCTGGATGTTGCTGTCGTATAAACAACATCTGGGCGTAGACTCATCATAAGTTAACTAATATGAGATAATTTGAGCACTATCTTATGTCAATCATTGCTCTCAGGACATGGTATTTACAGAAATATGAGCCAATTAAGGAGTTAGAGAAGCGTCCCCCAGATCTTCGAATCAGTAAGAAAAGTTTATTGAAGTCAGGATTACGAGCGGACTTTTTAGAAGATAGTAAAGAGGTAAAACAATCCACCTGGTTTAGACGTTACTTGGAGGGTGAAGATATCGAGTTTTATGTTGAGGGTAGTGGTAGTTATTGCGTAGCTAACCTTGACTTAATCAGCCATGAGATTTATTTCACTAAGCAAACACTATTAGCACAGTTAGAACCAACAATATTTTTTTCTTCCCAATTGGAGTATGCAGAAGCTAGTGATTCTCTTCGGAAGGAATTGCAAACAAGTATAAATAAATTGAACGAGCGATCACGTTGGCCTTTAACATTTGTAGAATCCTATCGTCCTAAGGAAGATGCTTTGCGTTTATCATCAACTATGATGAGGAAAATTCGCAGAAGTTTATTATTTATTGCTGACACCACACCTATTACTAAAATTCAGCAACAAAAAAATGTTACTTTGATTCCTAGCCCTCATGTTTGTGTAGAAATAGGTTATGCCATTGAGAGTAAGCGTACAGAGCAAATAGTCCTAGCACAAATGGAGCGGTTGGAATTGAATGGTGAGTATCCCTTTGAATGGAAATCTTCACAAGTTATCCGCTTCCAGAGCGCCAAAGAATTATCAAAAGCCTTAACCCAAACAATTGAAAATCAACTTGTACGGTTTAAATTATTCATTTAATTAGTAATTCAGGATAAAGATAAGGGTTGGCATTGCATAAATTATGGCTAGAGATTTTTTAGGCTTTAAAGAAACTCACTTAAAATCACTTGCAGTTTTAATATCCACGCATAAAATTTTATAGAATATTTGGTATATTAAACTAACGCTTTTTATTTGGTGTTTTCTACGATATAAGAAGTCTATATATATAGACTTCTTATAATTTCTACAATTGTATTGGGCAATGAACTTAATTTATAAAAAACTATAGTAACTATTTTTAATAGGTTAGCAAAATTATGAATTATTATAGGAATATGCTTATCTGAAAACAAGTACTGTACTATAGAAAACACGTAAACTTTCCTCTATATTAGTCAGAAACTTGCTCTTTTTAATCCAAAGTAATTTTATTAAAAATAGTCTGGGTATTTGTATAGTAGTTATTTCACCCGTACATTTATGAGTTTAAGCAGCAGTTGGTAAACTAATATTTAAATAATAGTACAGTTATGAGGGAAATATACATCTCCCTCATAATGAGAGACTTTAAATAATATAAATTATACTGGCACCTCACTTCCAAAGTGAACTTATGATTAGGTTGTTAGTGTACTCCTTAAAAGGATTTAGGGAGAGTATTTGATAGTTTATTAACCTAGGATTTTATCCATCCGAATATTATTAATGTTTATCCCTAATGTATCTCTCATGTATAAAAACTCACATAAGATATGAAAAAAAACTTAGTTTACTATCTTTTTGTTTGTTTATGATGATAACCCAGCCTGTTTTTTTAGTGTTAACATGGGTTATCCAGAAGTCTCCTGTATTAACTGCGGCTAAACCCCAGTTAATACCACCAGTGGAGCCGAAAGTAGTTAAGATATTTCCCCCACTCAAATTATTAACATTAAACCCAAATTGTCAGCCACGTCAGGCCTGTCTGGGTTGGGATTATCAGATTTTCCAGAGGAGTAAAAGTGGAGGCGAAGTGGGTGATCGTTGGTCTTTAGTAAATGCGATAGATCATAGTCTGAACTATTTGAAAACGCCCACAGCTACTCAGGCGTATAACAATTATCCAGTAGAAACAATTACACGTGACCAAGTTATTCGTAGTTTGGTGCGCTTTCGTCAGTTGGTAGTCAACTCCAGATCGGCAGCTCAATTACAGGATGCTGTACGCCAAGAATTTGATGTTTATCAGTCAGTAGGTAACGACGGTAAGGGTACTGTCAAATTTACTGCTTATTACTCCCCAGTATATGAAGCCAGCAGGATACGTACTACTGAATATAAATATCCCCTGTATAGACTACCAAAAAACTTTGACCAATGGACCACACCCCATCCTAGTAGGGTAGAGTTAGAAGGTGAGGATGCCTTATTAGGTAAAAAAAGTTGTTTAAGTGGTTTAGAGTTATTTTGGTTACGTGATCGTCTAGATGCTTATATGGTTCATATTCAAGGTTCTGCCACTTTGAATTTAAACGATGGGACAAAAACCTCTGTGGGTTATGCTGGTGGTACAGATTATCCTTGGACCAGTATTAGTAGAGAATTGGCAAAAGATGGCAAACTACCCTTAAACAAGTTGGCACTACCCAATGTAATTTCTTTCTTTAAAAGCAATCCTAAGGAAATGAACAATTATTTTCCCCGTTGGAAACGTTTTATCTTTTTTAAAGAAACTAATGGCAGACTTCCCCATGGCAATATTGGTGTACCTGTAACTCCAGAACGTTCTATTGCCACAGATAAATCTCTCATGCCTCCAGGAGCATTAGCAATAATCAATGCTTTTTTCCCTTATCCTACAAGTCATGGCAATCTGGAAACTAGACGTGTAAGTCGTTTTGTTCTAGATCAAGACACTGGTAGTGCAATTAAGACTCCAGGTCGAGTAGATTACTTTATGGGTAATGGTAATTTAGCTGGTAGACGTGCTGGAATTACTGGTGGTAATGGTCATCTGTACTACTTGATTTTAAAAAGGTAATTTATGTAAATAAGAACTAATGTGTGTAAGTAGGGAGCATGTTATCAGCTCAAAATGCTTTCTTCCTAGTTGATTGGAGCATTGATAAATTTTGCTGTTACCTCTAAAGAGATAAAATTCATCTCCATAATATCTTTAGAGCAACTGGTATGATTAACATAGTTACCCAATGGCAAAATTTACGTTTAATCCATGCGGCAAATTTATTCTGTTTTGCTAAATTGAAAGTGTACAGGCTAATGCTCAAAACAACCAGTGGTTAGGAATGAATGTTATGAAAAGAAAGCATCAATTCATTAACACCTTAGTACTACAAGTCACTGTGGTGTTCTCTTCTTTGCTGCTTTCTATTAGTGGTTTTTCTAATCATTCTCTTAAATCTGCAGAAGCATTACCGGCAGAGCTGTCCATGGATTTACAAATTCAGTCAAAAGTTAAGTCGGAAGTAGAGCGTACTTTTTCCAGTACAAGGGTTTTACTGGGTTTAAGTCTAGTTGTTGTAACCTTATTTCCCATCACACTAGTGGGTCTATTTTGGTTTTTGCGACGAGCTGTGATTAGGGAAATAGTTGACAGAGCAATTAAACAAATCCAGGATTTAGAAGATTTACAATCCCAGTTAACTATGGTTAAGGATACTGCGGAAAAAAGTATTAGACGAGCAAATAATATTACTAGCGAGTTAACCACACAAATAGGAACATTACAGCATCAGATCAACAGAGAAAAGGAAAATTTAGCTGTAGTTAGTTCTGATGTTATAGATGCGCAGAAAAAGTTATTGCTTGAATTGGAAGCACAGGCGAAGGAAACAGACACAGAAATAGCCAATTTGGAATTAGAAGTAGGTAATCATGTTGAGAATTTCTATTTACATATAGAGCAACAAAAAGATAGTGTAGTTGAAAATTCTGCTCAATTATTAACAGATACACAACAGCATATATCTGACTTACAAATGAATTGTAAGCAACAGTGTCAGCAACTTTGGGAAGATATAAACTCATCAAATCAAGAATTAATCAATCAATTTTCTAATATTTATGTGGAGGTGCAATCTGAGAAGCAAAATATTTTGGAAAGATTAGTACAGTTACAAGTAGAATTTATAGCAGAACTATCAGAATTAAAGTTAAGTGCACAAAAAAAGGAGAAGCAATTATCAACATTTTTTCCCCAATTTAATGACCAGATAAAATCACAGTTAGAAGCCTTATATAGTGAGACTCAAAATGAAAAGCAGAATGTACTAGAAGAATTGATGGAATTGAAACCAGCATTCGCAAACCAATTATCAGAATTGAAATTAGAGTTAGAACAGCAACAGGAAAAAATATTGGGTGATTTACTACAATCTGTAGTTGAATTTACATCTAATCTAGCAAACTTACGACAAGAAGTAGAATTGGAACAACAAGTTGTAATAACACAAATTAAGGGGTTAACACCAGACCTTAATTCTCAATTGTTAGGATTACGTCAAAAATTAGAAAGCAGACAACAGCAAGAATTAGATGATTTATCAGAGTCTTTTGCAAAAGCTAAATCCCAGTTGATTGACTTGAGTACAGATGCGCTACAGGAAAAACAAAGAGTTATCAACAGTTTAGAGAAATTGCAACCAGAGCTATCTGTGGAGATGCAAAAATTATTGGCAGAAGCCCAGATAAAGAAAGAATATATTATTGATGATTTAGAGAAATCTAGCTCTGAGTTTCAATCGCAGTTCTCAGAATTAAAATTATACATTCAGTCACAGAAAGTAAAAATAGTCAAAAGAATGGAAAAAATCGAAGCAGGTTTTGTTTCACAATTTAAAGAATGGCAAAATCATGTGGAAGAATATAGAGAGCAAATACTAGTACAAGTTAGTAAAAAAACTATATCAACAAATATTGAAAATGATTCTTTATTTGAGAAGAGAGATGAAAATGATGCTCTGGTTGATAACAAAGAATGTGGGCTAAAAATTGCATTGGAGGATACATCTGAGATGCCTGCTATAATCTCTGAAGAAGATAACCTCAAGTCTGCGAATACATCCGATCCAGAAATAATACCTACAAATTACAGTAAAAATGAATTGAGTAATGCATCGGAAGTCAATAATTATCTTAAGCAAGGGGAGTTACTTTTAGGTAAAAAACAGTATGAAGAAGCGATTACAATTTATGAAAAAGCTATCAAAGTCCAATCAGATAATCCCATACTTTGGTTATATAAAGGTATCACTCTAGGTAAGCTAAAGCAATATAAAAAAGCTATTGTAGCCTATCATCAGGCCATTAAAATTAAACCGGATTACTATCAGGCTTGGTGCGATTTGGGGGTGGCATTCGGTAACTTACGTCATCATAAAGAGGCATTCCAATCCTTTGATAAGGCTATACAATATAAGTCAGATGATGCTACCGCATGGCTCAATAGGGCTATGGCACTAGAGGAATTGGGAGAATATGAGCAAGCGATTATTTCTTTTGATGAAGTCGTGAAACTCAAACCCACAGCCTATAAGGCATGGAATCGTCGTGGCTATGTGTTAGTAATGTTAGGTTATGATGAGGATGCAATAGTTTCCTTTGATCAAGCTTTAGAAATTAAACCCGATTATTCCAGTGCTTTTTATAATAAAGCAGTTTGTTATTCTCTCCAACATGAGATTGATTTAGCCATCAAAAATTTGCAGCAAGCTATTAATTTAAACCCTAAGTATCAAGAACAAGCAAAAACTGATATTGACTTTGATGATATTTCCAATGAACCTATTTTTCAAAAGTTGATTTTAGAATAAAGATTACATTTAGATTAATTACTTATTATATATTCTCGAGATATATGAAAAACTAATAATCAATTACTAATCTAGTATAGATGTCTATAGGAATAAAAAATCAGTGTTTGGAGCAGTTTAATAACTATTATTTTAAAGATTCATAATACTCTTGTATGTATATAAGGTTGATTTTTCAAAACTATTTTAGTGATCAAAACAAATTTGTATAGTGGGTGAAGCTTTCATTAATTAGTAACTAATTTATCATTTATAAGTTAAAAGATTTGATTTAATAAATAACGATTTAGTAAGTTAATAGATTAGTTCACGATAAAAATGAGTGCTTAAAACTGTATGGAAGCTAACAATCAAAGTGATTTATCATAATTCAAATACCAATCCAAATTTCTAGATGTCATTCATTTATCCATTTGCAATAGGAATGATATGTTTGTGTTAAATGGAGCATCTCAAGCATTATTTTTTTATTGAAAACATATTGATTGCTAATTATATAAATGTAGTCAGATCGCCCAAATCTGAAAACTAGTTGGAATAAATATCTATTTATTCCAACCTCTATTACCGTAAATCTGACCTCTATTGATATTTTATAACCAGTCATAGGAGTCTCTTGTTAAATGTTACGGAAATGGCTGCGTAAAATCCCACTGATATGGCAACAATTAATGAAGGAGAAAGTCCGTCTCCTAGTAGCCTTAGCAGGTATTGCTTTTGCAGATATTTTAGTTTTTGCTAATGTTGGTTTTGAAAGTGCCTTATTTGAAAGTTCCACTTCCCCCCATCGGAATTTACATGCGGATTTATTTATAGTTAATGCCCATTTTGAAACTTTATATTATGTTCAAAGTTTTCCCCGTCAGAGATTGTATCAAGCAAGAGGATTTGCAGGCGTAGAATCTGTAACTCCACTTCATGTTTCTCTAGGAACTTGGACAAATCCTGAAACTAAACGCAGTCAAAGAATTCTGACATTTGGAGTTAACCCAGCAAATCGCACATTTTTATTTCCGGAAGTAAGTAGGAATTTACACAAATTACAAAGTATTAATCATATTTTATTTGACCGTACTTCCCTACCAGAATTTGGCCCGATCACATCTTCATTTCAGAAACAAGGTGTAGTAGAAGCTGAGTTAAATAATACTACAGTTAGAGTAAGTGGTTTGTTTGCCTTGGGAGTTTCTTTTGCTGCTTATGGAAATGTAATTACTAGCGATTCTACTTTCCTAAGTTTATTTCCATATCGGAATTTAGATAAAATAGAAGTAGGTTTAGTTCAGCTAAAACCAAATACAAATGTAGAGTTAATTGCACATAGTCTTAGAGATAGCTTGCCAGCAGACGTGATGATTCTGACTAAAAAAGCCTTTATAGAGATGGAAGAAAGGTATTGGTCACAGACTACTCCCATTGGATTTATTTTTAGTTTGGGGGTTTTAGTTTCCCTTATAGTAGGAATTGTAATTGTCTATCAAATACTATACTCAGATATTTCTGCCCACTTAACTGAGTATGTCACCTTAAAGGCAATTGGATATAGTAATAGTCTTCTACTAGGGATTTTATCTCAAGAGGCCTTATTCTTAGCAGTTTTGGGCTATATACCAGGGTTTATACTTACCATAGGGCTTTATCAAATAACTGCGGTTGCTACCATGCTACCAATTTATATGACTGTAGAACGTGCGTTAATAGTATTGGTTTTAACATCGCTCATGTGTTTTATTTCAGGAGTAATTGCTATGGGAAAATTACATTCAGCTAACCCTGCAGATTTACTCTGAATGAGGACACAGTAGAAAAGCAGACTTTTACTTAGCGTATTCCAGGCGGCTCAGAAAGATGGGATTTGGTGAATCACTCCCTCTCCCATATACTTCCTATTCCATCTCGTAAGGAAGGTATAAAGGCTATTTAGGTAAGATTTTGTTTTTTTGATGGGCTTATTTCTTACGTAATATATACAGAGTTATACATCATTAAGTAATGTAGTTAGACTTATTCTCTCCCTAGAATTGAAAGTCAATCCCCTACAAGACAATTTTGCAACAAATCATTTGGTTTGGTACTTGTGTTTTAATTCTTACTAACGCAATTACTATAACCCTTGATAGCATGAATTGGATTAGCTTAAACCATAAACCTACAATCATAATAATCTTACAACAATGACTCAAAGAACCAATTATTTTCAACTACAGGTATCAGATTGTACTAAAGATAACAACACAAGTCAAACGTAGCAAAATTGAGCAGTTCTAGAATATAGAAGGGATAAAATTAGAAAATACTACTATAAAATATTAGTAATATAGCCTTATTTGATAATTTTTTTGTGTAACTTAAATTTTTATATAGTTTTCAGGGAGATAATTTTAGTCTTTGAGTTTTGTTACTTATATTAGGTTTGCTCTTTTGTACTATAAATCATAATTTATGCTAAAATCTCACAACCCCATTATATGTGTGTAGCTTATTTTATTTTTATCAGCTATTAGTCAAAATTCCAACTATCTATAGTTACTGTGAGCATCAAATAATCTTCATATTTCTCTATTCAATTGAAGATAAAAATCTACTCATACTCATCGCACTATAATCTTTAACTCGAGCAAAGGCAATATTACAAAATTGACTCAATTAAATCAAATTTAGTTTTTTATTCTTTTACTCTTAGTCTTATTCATGGTCTTTATATTTCAAAAGCCCTAAATCTATTTAAATTGAAATCTATATGATCAAGTATATATTTACTACGATATCTTCAAATTTGTATAATCATTTTCTAGTAACTCTCTCCAATTCTTTCTTTCTCCGAACTAGACTCCTGTAGCTTAATATATTACTGTTGAGTTTTAAAAGATATTTACTCACTTTTAAATAGAAAAAGTCAGTGTTTTTTTATAAAAATTGATATGCTAGAGAAGAATTTAACATTATTAATAATAATTTTATAAAATTATTTAATTAAAACTCTAAATTCCTATACCAACCGACCATTTTATATACTAGAATTATCTATATTACTAATTTAATTAAACATAGCTTAAAAAAGCTATACTTCGAATAATGATTAAATTTTGAAATATGATATAAATACAAATATTTATCCAGGGATTTATTTAACTTAATCTCATATTCTTAATTTTATATCTTAGTATAGAAGCATATTAGATTATCAAATAGTAAGATTATTATTCATATAACTATACTAAATTTATGAATGTTGTCTCACTTTACCATTATTTTTTTTTAGTCACAGGATATATTAACCACTTTTAGCTAAATTATTAGTCTATGCTATATTTGGGATTTTTATCTCAAAATCATTAAATTTGGTATTCTCCTATTATTCTTAATAACTGTATTATTACACCGTGATTCCACAATAAATATTACAGTTTTTGGGCTTGATTTTCGCTTTATGAAATTGAAAAAAATACAAATAGCTGTTATAAAAAATGATTTAGTTGCTCTCACTCTATAATATTTTTAGCTTAATACAGATAAATTATAACAAAGTATACTCTCAATTAATAGATGTGGAAAAGAAACAGACCATGCCAGCAATTTTCCATAATACTCACCATACAATAAATCAAGAAATTATTGGAGATAGGATTGGGACTGGAAGACTAAAGAGATAATAAGCCATCCTATCCATTGGCTTTGGTCTCATTTTTTATAAAAATTTATCGGAATTACCGTAAGTGAGGATGTGGTAAAACTAAAAATATTGAGGCTTTTGTCTCTAGTTATAATGAAAATATGTTGTGAAGTAGAAAGTATGATGAACAGCAAGTAGCACAAAGCAAATAACTTATTGTCAGACTAGTTTTTTCACCCTAAGCCCCAACGAATTATATTAACATTTGTTTTGGATATGCATGAGGTATTACAAACATGATAGGAAGTAGAAAGAACTTTCATGAATAATCAAGAATTAGAATTAAATATTGGTTGGTTATATCCTCAGTTAATGAGTACTTATGGTGACCGAGGAAATGTTATTCTTATTGAGAAGCGCAGTTTGTGGCGGGGTTATAAGGTTAACATCATTCCCTTAGATCAGAACGCAACTGCTGCTGATATCTGTAGGGCAGATCTGATTGTTGGTGGTGGTGCGCAAGACCGTCAGCAGGGTATTGTCATGCAGGATTTACAGGGCAAAAAAGCTGATGCACTCAGATCTAAAATTGAAAATGGGACTCCTGGAATATTTACCTGTGGTTCCCCCCAAATTTTAGGGCATTATTATGAGCCTGTTATTGGACAAAGAATTCAAGGATTAGGGATTTTAGATTTGGTGTCTGTGCATCCTGGGAAAAATACTCAAAGATGTATTGGTAATTTAGTTGTGGAGGTTACTGCTACTCTATTATCTGAGGATTTCAAGGAAATGCTGGGTGGCGCAACACCTTATCTGGTAGGATTTGAAAATCATGGAGGGCTTACCAAATTAGGTACAACAGAAGCTCTAGGAAAAGTAGTATATGGTGTGGGTAATAATGGAAAAGACGGTACAGAAGGGGCATTTTACAGAAATTCAATCGCTACTTATTCCCATGGTCCCCTATTATCTAAAAATCCTTTTGTGGCTGACTGGCTAATTCAAACTGCATTACGATTAAAATATGAACAGCCTATATCTTTATCAACTTTAAATGACAGTTTGGCAATGAAGGGAAGGCAAGTAATGTTAGAACGGTTGGGTATAAATTTATCAACTCCTGTAGTGCTTGATAAGAAATAAAGCTAATTATAATAATAACATTTGCTCATTTGGTGGTTTAAAACCCAAATGTTGGTATGCTGCAGTAGTTGCTATGCGGCCTCTAGAAGTTCGACCCAAATACCCAATTTGCATTAGATAAGGCTCATAAACTTCCTCAATGGTTTGTGTATCTTCACTTGTGGCAGCAGCAATTGTTTCTAAACCCACAGGTCCGCCATTAAACTGTTCAATTATCACACTTAACATTCTTCTGTCCGTCCAATCTAAACCACAAGGATCTACCTGGAATAATTGTAATGCCTCTGCCGCAACATCTTGGTTTATCTCCCCTAATAATTTAACTTCTGCATAATCACGTACTCTTCTAAGTAGCCTATTTGCAATCCTTGGTGTACCACGAGAACGACGAGCAATTTCTATCGCCCCATCTTCTGATAGTGGGCTTTTCAGCAATTGAGCGGTTCGTAATACAATTTTACTCAATTCATTTACTTCATAGAATCGCAACTTCTGTACTAAACCAAAACGGTCACGTAACGGGGAATTTATCGCTCCTACTTTAGTAGTTGCCCCCACCAATGTGAATTTTGCCAAGGGTATACTCCGCACCCTAGTGCTTGACCCCTTGCCAGTAGTAATATCTAAACGATAATCTTCCATCGCTGGGTATAAAATTTCTTCAGTCATTCGGGAGAGACGATGGATTTCATCGATGAAGATAATATCACCCCATTTGAGGTTGACTAATAATCCTATAATGTCCCTGGGACGTTCTAATGCGGGAGCACTGGTAATTTGATAGTTTACCTCCATCTCAGAGGCTAAAATCATTGCCATAGTAGTTTTGCCCAGGCCTGGAGGTCCATAGAGTAGCAAATGATCTAATACATCCTTACGAGACCTAGCAGCTTTAATGGCAATTTCTAATACATCCTTTAAATCCTCTTGCCCAATATAGTCAATAAACTTCTGGGGACGAATACAATTCTCTAGTTTTCCCTGTTCCTCACTCCCAGTTTGTGGAGATAAAACATTGTCAATCTGAACTCTCTTTATCCCTTCCTGTTGCTCTTGTGGCTTTTTACTAGGTTCTTGGGGCTGGTATTTTGAGGATATGATTGCCATGGTTCCAACTGTTGGATTGCAAAATGATTTTGGTAAATGGCAAACCGTGCACATTATAAGAAAGAACACGGATGCAAAAATTTTATTTCTAGAGTGAGCTTGCACATTTAAAATTTAAATTCCGGGGATAGTTTAGGAGTGGAAAAATTATTATGCTAGCTAAGAGAATCTTACCTTGCTTAGATGTAAAAGCAGGAAGAGTTGTAAAAGGAGTTAACTTCACTGGCATTAGGGATGCTGGTGATCCTGTTGAGCTGGCTAAAGCTTACAATAACGCCGGGGCAGATGAGTTGGTATTTTTAGACATTACGGCCACCGATGAGGAACGCAACACTATTATTGATGTAGTCTACCGTACAGCCGAACAGGTTTTTATTCCCCTTACTGTTGGTGGTGGTATTAAATCCTTAGAAAATATTAAAGATTTATTACGTGCCGGAGCAGACAAGGTTAGTATTAACTCTGCAGCAGTATACAACCCAGATTTAATTGATCGAGCTAGTGATCGTTTTGGGAGCCAATCTATGGTTATTGCCATTGATGCTAAACGCAGAAAGTATCCTGAACAAAATTGTTGGGATGTTTATGTACGAGGAGGGAAAGAGAATACAGGCATAAATGCCCTTCAATGGGCACAAGAAGTTGAAAAACGGGGGGCAGGAGAATTATTGGTTACAAGTATGGACACTGATGGTACTCAAACAGGTTATGATATAGGACTAACTGAAGCAATCGCCCAGTTAGTAGATATCCCTGTTATTGCCTCCGGTGGTGCTGGTAACTGTCAACACATCTATGAAGTCCTAATTACTGGTAAAGCTGACGCTGCTTTACTTGCTTCTTTGCTACATTATGGACAAATCACTATAGCTGAAATTAAAAAGTATCTGAGCGATAAACAGTTGCGAATTAGGCCCATTTCTTAAGCTGACATTAAGGTTCCGAACCAGGAGTCTCATGGTTTAGGACAGCTACGGAAAACGATGTTAATATCAGTAAAGAAGCTTTACGTTTTATTAATTAGTCTATGTTAGTACCACTGTTATTTATAGATGTGGCTTTAGTAGCTTGGTCGCTCCATCTAATGGAGAAAGCTTACGAGCATAAGGAGTTTTCATTTATGTTGGCGGGTATACTGGTAGCTATAGCTGCTGTTGCAATGATGGTTGTTTACTTCTTAATGGGTCATTGCATGAAGTACTTAATGCGAGTTTCTTAATAATGTTTAAATACCTTAACAGGGTTTAAATACTAAATGAATATTGACAACAAAAGTGTTGTTAGGTTAAGCTTGGGTGCGAAATTCTTGGGGTTATAGCTCAGTTGGTAGAGCGCTGCAATGGCATTGCAGAGGTCAGCGGTTCAAACCCGCTTAGCTCCATTGGAAATTATCGAATAAAATTTAATGATAGTGCTATGGGGTAGTTTGATTTTATATACAAAGTTTTGTGAGCATACAAAAAATGACAGAATTTATTGCAAACTACCATTAAGTATAAAATTTCTATACTAAGAGGTCGATGAGTACTAAGTAAATATTGATTTTTTTTGGTTTATTGGTGAGAAACCATGTATAACACACTACCAAGCCTCATATCATCGATGAAATGTATTTTAGTATACTGAAACTATTGAACCAAATTTTAATTATTCGCCTCATCCTTTAACTTAGGAGCTTTAGGATTTTTATCAAGCGGTAAAATACTACTATGCTGTTTTTGTGCCTTAATAAACACTATTCTGATAAATTACGTGATTACATGTACACTTGTTGCTGTGTTTGGGGGTACTTAATGATACTTTACTTGACTCACTCCTAATAACAGAATTTAGAACATTAAATTTATGATATAAATATTCGCAACAATATTATCTATTCTATATATTTTAACTTCAGGAATTAAATGCTTGACAGATTAATATTATTTTGAATTAAAGTGAGGTCAATATAGGGTGATATCCTCACGCGTTTAGCATTACTATGCTACATTTACTATCTGAAATAAGATAGTTTTTTGCAAAAACCTTAATGTTCATATTCTTTCTGATAAAAAGAATATATAGAAACACAAAAATAATATAGATGAACTTAAGTCAAGCAAGCACTTAAATAATGATACATAATTGAATCCCTGTATTAGGGTAAATACTAAAATAAATAAAATAAAAGAAAATAAATAGAATAAAAGAAGATGCTCTAATGGTAGGTAGAAAGACAATCAACACATATAGGGAAAACCATATTATGGTAATTCTATTATAAATTTGAAGAGTTAACCATTAACTTGATAGCTTGGTCACATAAATTAATCAGATAAACTCCTTAATAGTAATAAGTCTTCATCATATAACACCTGAAAAATATAAAGAGTAGTTTCAAAATAATTGGTGATGTAAAACATAACTATAAGCAATAAAATTATAATGGGTATTACCTATTTTCACACAATCACTATTAATGGGGACTGAATTATAATCCAAGCTAATATACTTTTCAGCTTTGATTTGTAGGTTTCCTTGACATAAAACTCGGATATATTTTGGAATATTAATTCAATCTATCCCTGATATGAGCTTCCTGGAATATAAAACCATTCCAGTTAAGCAAACCCATACGCTAATGATAACTTATGATAATAACTTGAATAATACTTACGCAGATAAACCACATAATCAGATTAACAATCTATAGGTTAATCTATACCTATATTTATATTTTTAATATTCAATTAGATTTTTGTATTACTAGCCCTAATAATCCAATAACTGATTGATAAAGCTAATACCCCAATTCCCAAGCCAATAATATCAACTCCATCTACTTTATTTAGGTCGAGGATAATAATTTTTCGGGAAATAGCTATGAGAGAAGTTACTATAACTAATTCTACTTGAAGTACCTGCTTGCGAAGATATGCTGTAATATTTTCAAGAATTTCTAAAGCAATAAGTATATTTAAAAATAAACCAAATATATTAAAGATAACTGTCTTAAACTGACCATAATCAGTAGTAAATAATTCCTTGACTAAATGTGCACCCAGATCAAGGATAGCTACGGCAATTACAACAACCATAGCGATAGAAAGTATTTTAGAAACAAATACTTCAAGCTTTTCAATCAAGCCTAGAAAAACATCATGTTGGAAGATTATTTTGAATCGATTAACAATTTTTTTCATGATTTTCAAGAAAATCCTATCTTTTTTAAATAAATATTTAATTTTAATAGTAAAAATGACTTATCAAGTCAATGATACCATAAGAATTATCATTAAAATGAGTATAAAGTAATTAGCTAAAAATATATTACGATAGCATAAAAAAATATTTTTCAGCTACTTTTAGTATAGTCGATTACTTTTAGTATAGTCGATATATTCAGATAAAATTGGCTGATAATTTCATGCTAATAAGAGATATTTTTACTGTAGGTTATTTAACCTTTAAATAAATAGGTTAATATTGCAACTTTACTAATAAAAACTCTTATTTTCCAAGTAAAAAATCAACGCTAATTTTAATAACTTGAATGCTTGATATACTCTATATAGCTGTTGTTATACACTAATAATATAGTTATTGATTTATTTAACTATAAAATAAATTATTCTATTTAACCTAGTTATCTAACCTAGAATGATATAAGCTATAGCAAGAATATATAAACATAAAAGCATATGCTATGCCTTTGCTAATTACTGAATAGCCCAAGATTAATTACCAATATTCTATGATCAAGCTAAAAGTATAATTTAATAGTAAAAAATAATTACATGTTCATGAAAAGCTTGTCATCAAAGTTAACATTTAACGATCTGCTAAGTAAAATTTTTATTGATGCTTCTAAATTAGTTTTATAAATTATCAACCGACAGAATACCTTTCTCAATTACCTAATATAAATTAGGTGTGCAGTGCCATAAAAGATCAAATACGGTGAATAGTTTTCTTCTTAGTATTATATTTATAATATTATTACAGAGAGCAAAAGCCTTTGTATAATCCAATATAGTACTATAACTTTAATATTTTACTACTTAAATTTTTCTTAAAAGTACCCTTATAACTTCATATTTATATTATCTAATTAATATAAATATGAAGTTATAACTACTAATATAATCAGGCCAGATATGGAAGTATATATATCATTCTCAATGTAGAAATTTTTTATGTAAACCCTGCTATTTAAATTTTCCCCGCAAGATATAAAAACTATATTTATGATTAGACTATATATGTCAGTTTTGCTCTTTTATCAATC
>NZ_CAIY01000028.1 GCF_000350105.1 Richelia intracellularis HH01 | reverse complement strand
ATATTTCTTATGCTCTAATAATAATGAAAACTTATTTAAGTTTATATGGGTGTGTTAATTTTAGGGTAATAAATATAATTGATTACTTCTATCGTAATATACTTTTTTTAACTTTATCAATAATATTAAGCATAAGGGGGATTATAGCAATATCCACTTATCTATACAAATATATTTGTAATATACTGATACCATATTATTAGTACTATTTAGTGTGTTAATAAAAATTTAAACTTTTTCTTAAAAACCTTTATGTTCATATTTGCATACAATACTGTGTTTACTTGGTTTGCGAAAAATAGCTATAAACACTACAAAATTTTGTTTATTAGGAATTTATAGAACTCATAATTTTAACCCAGTCAAATTATATTACTCTATGAAGAGTAGCATAGTAGATTCCTAAATTAGCTAATTTTGCTTATACTTACAATAAGATAAAAAATGTTTCTTTCATATTTTATAACTGAACTTAGTAAAACAGCTAATGATCACTTCAAACCGTCGATATCATATCATTACATTTGGTTGCCAGATGAACAAAGCTGATTCTGAACGTATGGGTGGCACCCTAGAAAATATAGGCTTTGAATGGTCAGAAGATCCTAATCAAGCAAGTTTAATTCTTTATAACACCTGTACTATTAGAAATAATGCTGAGCAAAAACTATATTCCTATTTAGGTAAACAGGTAAAGCGCAAGCATAATCAACCAAATCTAACTTTAGTTGTAGCTGGTTGCTTAGGTCAACAGGAGGGGGAAGATTTACTTAGGCGTATACCAGAATTGGATTTGGTGATGGGGCCACAACACATTAATAGGTTAAAAGACTTACTACAACAGGTATTTGATGGTAATCAGGTGGTAGCCACGGAACCTATATATATCATGGAGGATATAACCAAGCCGCGAAGGGATAGCCAAGTTACTGCTTGGGTAAATGTAATTTATGGCTGCAACGAACATTGTACATATTGTGTAGTTCCTAGTGTACGTGGGTTAGAACAGTCCCGTACTCCAGAAGCAATCAAGAAAGAGATATGGGAAATAGCTAGACAGGATTATAAAGAAATAACTCTTCTAGGACAAAATATTGATGCTTATGGAAGAGACTTACCAGGAATTACGAAGGAAGGCAGACATAAGAATAATTTTACTGATTTGCTTTACTACATTCACGATGTGCCAGGAATTGAGCGTATTCGCTTTGCGACGAGCCATCCGCGTTATTTTACTGAGAGATTAATTAAAGCTTGCGTAGAATTACCTAAACTTTGTGAACACTTCCATATACCTTTTCAGTCCGGGGATAATGAGGTATTGAAGCATATGGCTAGAGGCTATACCCATAATAAATATAGACAGATTATCCATACAATTCGTGAGTATATGCCAGATGCAGCAATTAGTGCAGATGCTATTGTCGGTTTTCCTGGAGAAACGGAGAAACAGTTTGAAAATACTCTAAAACTAGTTGAAGATATTGGCTTTGACCAATTAAACACGGCTGCATATTCACCACGCCCTGGCACACCTGCAGCACTATGGGATGGGCAATTGAGAGAAGAAGTAAAAAATGATCGCTTACAAAGATTAAATCATTTAGTTGCTCTTAAAGCTGCAGAACGTTCCCAAAGATATATGGGTAGGATAGAGGAAGTTTTAGTGGAATACCAAAACCCTAAGGATAAGACTCAGGTTGTAGGACGTAATAGGGGAAACCGCTTAACTTTCTTTACGGGAGATATTAGTGAGCTGAAAGGTAAGCTCGTAAATGTACGAATTACAGAAGTACGAGCTTTTAGTTTAACTGGTATTATATTTGAAGAAGAATAAGCAAGTATTGCATGAATCTTCTATCTACCAGTACCCTTAAAATATTGTAAATAAGCCCTACTAGTTTGGTCATAGAAAATGACCAAAGTGAAGACATTTCAATAGCGATATTAAAGCTGTAACCATAGACGTAAGTATTTATAACCTTAAATATTTACAAGGACCTGTTTTTTTTGATTTCTCCCTGTCTATTAGAGATAGTCATTTAACTATTAAATTCAATTACTAAGGTAGAATAGCTGTTGTTAATTCAAGTAATTAGGCATTTTTTTCTTAAAAAGAGTGTTATAAGCCATGATATATAACAAGTATGAAAATGGTTCAAAAACCTTGAATAAATTATTAGTAACTGATAGAAAGATATGAATAAAATTCAGAGCAATTAACAGACAGAGTGATAAAAATATAAGGGAAAGTAGATGTAATCAATATAAATATAGATTTGAATACTACAATATCATCATAACTATTATTAGTATAAATGCCTAAAAAATAATAAGAAATAGAGATATATTGAACTATAAAAGAACATAAAAATAGACTACAAGTATTTCTTGATATATGTAAATGATCGCAGATATTTTTCCTGTGAAACTAGTAATAATAATTCCTATATTCACTAGGTAAAATAGAAATTATCATAAAAAGAACAATCTGCTGCAGATTAACACATAGATAAAATTATAAATGCTAGTTATTTAACCTTATCAGAATTACACTCAACTTGTCTTCCTAAAACCCATATTAATAAGAGAAATTAGATAGTTAAAAAGTTAAAATAATGATGGTTTTTACCAGTTCAAACTCTATTATTTTTTTTTATAGAACTAGTAATCTTTGCTAAAGTTATAAGTATAAACTTAACCTCTAATAATAAGAGCACTCATGATATAAATTAATTAAAGTTCAAAGGGAATACCATGAATATTGATAATATAATTTAAGATACTGATTAAACCTCCAATATCTTCTTTTCCCCAATAGTTTCAGAATATTTATCTATTTTATAGGTATACATCAGAGTTCAAGCACAAATTTAAATCTCATATTTATATATCAGT
Organism: Richelia intracellularis HH01; assembly: GCF_000350105.1. Classification (GTDB taxonomy): domain Bacteria; phylum Cyanobacteriota; class Cyanobacteriia; order Cyanobacteriales; family Nostocaceae; genus Richelia; species Richelia intracellularis. The sequence continues at coordinate 68,369 of NZ_CAIY01000028.1, read as the reverse complement.
TAGCAAATTATATGGATAACATATATTTGTATAATCGTGAGAGGAATACTCTTAAGTTAAAGATTATAAGTATTATTTGAGGAGTATACTGACGGAAATAGTATACTCAGATTGTAATAAATTCACTTACTTTATTGTGACAGCCAGTCTCTATTTCCTTGACTGTTCTATATTCACCATCTTACCCCTTATTTGATAATGTTAGTCTATCTGAATTTAAGTAATGATAGGGATACTGGTGATGACAAAAGTGCAGGTAGGATTACTATTCGGCGGAAATTCTGGAGAGCATGAAGTGTCTATCACTTCCGCTAGAGCAATAATTAAGGCTTTGACTTGCGGGTCAAATATGAATAAATACGATGTAAAACCTTTCTATATTCAAAAGAATGGTGTATGGCAAACTGGGGAAATTCCTCAACAGGTTCTGGATTCTGGTTTTGCTTTGCAGTCACAATCATCTCAAGTGTGGAATTTTCCATCAACTGCATCGGATATGGATGTGTGGTTTCCTGTTGTCCATGGTCCTAATGGGGAAGATGGTACTATTCAGGGCTTGCTTACCTTAATGCAAGTTCCTTTTGTTGGTTCTGGAGTATTGGGTTCAGCGGTAGGAATGGACAAAATAGCTATGAAAACTGCCTTCGCTCAAGCTGGATTGCCCCAGGTGAAATATATGACAATAACTCAATCAAACATTGGATCTAATCCTTGTATTCTTCCTAAGTTATATGATGATATTGATAAAAATTTAGGGTATCCCTGCTTCGTTAAACCAGCTAATTTAGGCTCTTCTGTAGGAATTACTAAAGTTTACGAACGTCAAGGATTAAAACCCGCTTTAAATAAGGCTGCCAGCTATAATCACCGTATTATTATTGAAGCTGGAGTTATTGCACGAGAATTAGAATGTGCCATATTGGGGAATGCTAACCCACGAGCTTCTGTAATTGGTGAAATTAATTACAATAGTGAATTCTATGACTATGAAGCAAAATACACATATGGTCATTCACAATTAATCATTCCAGCAAAGATCGATGATATTATTAATCAAAAAGTTCAGAAAATGGCACTACAAGCATTTGCTGCGGTGAATGCATTAGGATTATCTAGGGTAGATTTTTTCTATTTAGAAGACACAAAAGATATATTAATCAATGAAATTAATACATTGCCGGGTTTCAGCCCCTTTAGTATGTATCCCCAACTATGGGCACATAGTGGAGTGGCTTTTCCAGAATTGTTAGATATCCTAATCCAACTTGCTTTGGAAAAAGAATTTGCTAGTAAACTTGATTAATTATCTAGCCTCACATTCGGATAATATCAAATTTGTGCAGAGCTATTGACCAGAATGAAATTTGTAAATAAGTTACAAAAAGTATGTCTGCTTATATAAAATATATGTTTGTTTTTCTCAACACTGTAACTACAACTACCCACATATAAAATTTGTATAACCGAAAAACTACTAATAAACGTTTGTTATTAGTAGTTAAATATATTTGTTAATATAAACCTAAATTACTCACTATTAGATAGTATTCGGGTAAATATAATAAGGCACTCTGTTATTTGATTTGTAGTTTGATATTGTGGTAAAAAAAATCAATATCAATTTAACAAACAAACTTTGGGAACCTTAGACATGTTAGCAACCTTGGATATGTACTCCTCAAAATAATAGTGGTAAATGACAGTCAGTAGATATTGGTTTGAGTAACATGAATAAGGAATATTTAATAACAAAAATTTTCATGAATATCTATTAATATTAGCAACTGTACTTTATGAAATTACTGTTGAAATTCATTTCGATTTTTCGGGTTTATAAAAATAGTACGATTGTATTGCTATTTATATAAAGATAGTTAATTCACCCAGAATTAAAACAGTAAACATTGAAATTTGAGTTAACCAGGTGCAGCTTTTTAATAAAATAACTAAATTTTACTGTGGGCCATTAGCCAGGGTTTATAACACTTTAGTTGAGGATTATAACAAATTGTTAGTGACTAACGTCACTTTTTTTTATCATTTTACTTGATAGAAATATCAGTATAGATATATTTCTTTTAATAACTTTATTTAGTTAGACTCTTGTATCAGTCTATCAGGGTAATAGTCAAATATAATTCTCAATAATTCTCAGGTTTACAGCTTTGATCAATCAGATTTATACCTAAATTTCTATGCTATGAGCAGCTAATCTCATTCGAGACTTTAACATTTTTCCCTATTTACTTTTCTAAATCGGGAAAAATGTTTCAGTTCTGAAGCTCAGACTAAGTTGTACAGATGTAAGAAACTTACTTTTTAAAAATAATTAGAGCTTAAAATGCAAATATAAAGGACCATAAATTCTTCAGGATCTTTAAGATTTGCTATATTTCCTGTATTTATGTTGGGACTGAGTAATCTATGACTGAACTGCTGAAAAATTTTATGCTCAAATAATTTCTTCGTAACTTATTACTCAAGAATATAAGTATTTTACAGACTGTTATCACAGCTTTAGGGAAATATTCTTAGCTGATGGAGTCAACCTAATAGTTCTAGCTTGGTAGTTTTCTAGCAATGTTGAATTAGTCTAAAATCCGGTAAGCAGTGCAATTGGTTTTAATTCAGTAAGTGTAATTGAGACTCAACTATACTGGTAATACGATGAGTAAGGGGAAAGCTATCAATGACCATTCCTAAACACAACAACATCATGTAGGAAATAGAATAAAGAAATAAACCTCTTGCAAGAGTTTTATCGTCAGGATGATGTAATAATTTCCAAGCCCTATATATAAATACACTACCCAAATAAGTAGCAATTACAACATATACAACTCCTACTTCCTGCAAAGGATATATAAGTAAAAAAGAAGCAAAAACAGTGATTAGGGTATAATTCCAAATCTGTCGCACAGTAAGTGCGCTACCAGCAACTACTGGTAACATCGGTACTCCTACTTTTGCATAATCATCTTTTATCATCAAAGCCAAAGCCCAAAAGTGCGGTGGTGTCCAGAGGAAAACAATAGCGAATAACAACCATGCTGTCCAGCTCAAAGTACCAGTTACTGCAGCCCAACCAACTAATGTGGGAATTGCTCCCGCAGCCCCACCAATAACAATATTCTGTGTACTATGACGTTTTAAGAAGTGGGTATAGATTAAAACATAAAAAACTATACCTGAAATTGCTAACGTGGCAGCCAACAAATTAGCAAATACGGCCAGCAAAATAGAAGAAATGGCAGCTAAAATAATGGCAAAGATCAAGGCATCTCGTGATTGTATCCTACCGGAAGGAATAGGACGGTCACGAGTACGCTCCATGTCATAATCAATATCTCTATCGTAAATACAGTTAATAGTTTGAGCACTAGCAGCAGCCAAGGTCCCACCAACTAAGGTTACTAATAACAACCATGGATTTACTTCCCCATTTGCAGCAATCCACATACTCCCAGCTGTGGTAATTAGGAGTAAGGGAATAATACGAGGTTTAGTTAGCTGATAGTAGCTGTATATAACTTCCAGAAAAGATTCATGTTGGCGGGAGACATTTGTCTCGATCATCTTGGCACTAGTTCCTTATGTTTCAATAGATTAAATGTCAGTCCAGTTCTTATCTGAAATCTGAACTATTCATTAATGAATAGTTCAGATTTTGAGCTACCATAATGAGAAGCTAATCTCAAGATTTTTATGGGTTTTATAATTCTTAGAATCCATAGTGATTAGACTTCCCATCTACTTGAATCGTTCTGCTGCCAATTCCTTATTGTTCAATAACGATTGTAATGTTCACTTTTACTTTTATAGAAGCTATAAAATTCTTATTACTTATTGCTAATAGCTAATACTAGCTATTAGCATACATTACTAAAACATGAGCAATATGGTACCTATGTCATCATGGATTGGATGTAGATTATTATTCTGTTTTAGTGTTAACCAGAGTACCATGTGGTTGATACATACTATTGATAGTGAAGTAATCACGTGTAGCAAAGACGGAGAATACAACTAAAACACCTAATAGAGAAGCTCCTACGGCTTGATGAGTCACAGTTAGAGGTTGTACTTGTAGGTGTAGTTTAAATATAGCTACTCCTAAAAGAATTTGTAGTAATAACAAACCACCAGCCATATTTGCTAGGCGTCGTAATGCTGGATGTAATGCTGGTGTATGCCAAGACATATAAACAACAGTAAGGGTTAAAACTGTAGGAGGTACTAATCCCAAAATATGGCTATACATGATAGTACAAGGCTGATAACCTCCAAAACACTGGTGTAGTGCCCAGCGAGATCCTACTACAGCACCTAATATATTTTGCAGGTAAACCAAAATTGCTGCAGTAATGCTAAGCCAGGGCAACTTACCAACATTACCTGTACCCTGATAGGCTGTAAGGTTTGTACCAATGGTTAATAGGGTAGCAAAGAACAATAATGCTATTCCTAAATGGGCTGTAACAATATCAAATCGCAACAGTTGAGTAACAGTGAGACCTCCCAAAATTCCTTGGAAGATAATTAACAACAGAGCAAAAGTTGATGACCAAGGTAACCATTTGGGTAGAGACATACGATACCACCAAGATAATCCTAGCAGTGCAATTGTGCTCATTCCAATTAATGCTGCATCTAACCGGTGAAACCATTCTAGGAATACCTGAAAATTCATTTGTTCTGTTGGTACTAATTCTCCATAACATAATGGCCAATCTGGGCAAGCGAGTCCAGCATTCATCACACGTGTAGCACTGCCTATTGCCATCAGGATCAATGTGGCTAAGCACATTCCCCACACCAAACGACGAATTTTATCCTCAGGTGATTGTTGTTTTATTTCTACATTCTGTTGTTTTAGGACCAATTCCTTCATGAAAGATACCTTATGTTTGCTCATACTGAGCTGCTCAGATGTTTATTCCAAGAATTTTTTAGATTATCCAATCTATACCCTAGCGCATAGTCCGGATTTAGACATGGGGACTAACCTAATATGTTGATGTAGCTTTAACTAGTTTTATTTTTATAATTATCCTTGGTTTGGGAAATTTTTACAGCTGAAAGGCTTAAGTTTATTTTAATCGTATTCAAATATAGATTAATTTTGGCTCCGCAGTATATTCTTAATCAATGTCCCTATAAACTTATATCAAAAGGATTAAAATAATTTCGGTACATGAAACACCAACAAAAAATTAATAAAAATTTCCCTATCTATTCATAAATATCTAATTGTCTGGACTAACTTGGTAATTAGGTAAGTATGTTTGATAAAAAATAGTAGAGTAATTTAAATTCTTAAATAACCGTGAAAATTCCCAGTTCTATTTGGACATTATTGATTGGTATAGCATTGACCTTAATCAGCCTCTGGTATGGTCAAAATCACGGCCTGCTAACTATTGCTGCTTCGGAAGAAGCAGCCGAAGTAGATGGTTTATTCAACATAATGATGACTATCTCTACAGGTATATTTCTACTTGTGGAGGGTATTTTAATCTACTGTGCTTGGAAATACAGGCGTAAGGCGGGAGATGATACAGATGGACAACCAATTGAAGGAAATGTTCCTCTGGAAATTCTTTGGACAGTAATTCCAGCCATTATTGTTTTGGGTATTTCTGTATATAGCTTTGATGTTTACAGCTCCTTAAGTGGTGTTGATACTCATTCAGTACAACAAGCACCAATTGCCCAGACCTCTCAATCATCTGTATCAGGGAGCGCTATTGCAGCAACTTTACCTGATGCTTCTCAAGTTAAAACTGCAAATATGGATATTTCAATTCCATTAGCACAGAGGAAACCAGCAGATGTTATTGTTAATATCATGGGTTTGCAATATGCATGGATCTTTACCTACCCAAAGACTGGGATTACTGCAGGTGAATTACACTTACCAGTTGGGAAGCAAGTACAAGTTAACATGACAGCAAGTGATGTTATTCATGCTTTCTGGGTTCCTGAATTTCGTCTCAAGCAAGATGCTATTCCTGGTAGGGAAAGTGTATTTAAATTTACACCTAACAAAGTAGGGGATTATGACCTTATTTGTGCAGAGCTATGTGGTCCCTACCATGGTGCGATGAGAACCAAAGTTGTAGTAGAAACTATAGAAGCTTTTGAAAAATGGCAACAGGAACAGTTAGTAGCTAGCAAGGAGAATTTGAATCAGGCATTAGCAATTAATAGTAGAAATGGATCGTCAGCTACATTTTTGAATTCCCATTCAAAACACATGGATATTAGCTAAAAATTACTGCATCCAATTTGTTAATGAGTTGATGTTTAACGACAGATAGTTTGGGTTTAGGATTTATAAAGTAATAAATACTTTACTTTAGGGCCATTAATAACCCAAACATAATGATTTTCCAGATTTAATTTGTAGATTATATCTCGCATTTATAGTCGTTACATGATCAGTTGTTGATCTAAAATCTAAAATAGTTATGACAGAAGCACAGTTAGAAACCCCAGCTTCAAGTCCTCCTGAATTCTCACCTCATGAGGTAAGAAAATGGACTGACTACTTTACTTTCAATACAGACCATAAGGTTATTGCTGTTCAATACATAGTTACGACTTTCATCTTCTACTGTATTGGTGGTGTTTTAGCCGATCTAGTTCGTACAGAATTACGCACACCAGATCCTGACTTTGTAAGTCCAGAGTTATATAATGGCTTATTTACACTACATGCCACAATCATGATTTTTTTGTGGATTGTGCCTGCAGGGGCTGGTTTTGCTAATTTTTTGATCCCGTTAATGATTGGGGCAAAAGATATGGCATTTCCCAAGCTTAATGCTTTAGCTTTCTGGATTTTGCCACCTGCGGGATTATTACTCATATCTAGCTTAATTATAGGTGATTCTCCCGATGCTGGGTGGACTTCCTATCCTCCTCTAAGTTTGGTTACAGGAAAAGTAGGGGAAGGTATTTGGATTATGAGTGTTTTGCTACTAGGTATATCATCTATTATGGGTGCAATTAATTTTCTTGTCACCATAATAAAAATGCGTATTCCTGGTATGACATTTAACAAAATGCCTCTATTCTGCTGGGCAATGTTGTCAACTTCAGCATTAGCATTGATTTCTACCCCAGTACTAACAGGAGCGCTAATTTTACTATCGTTTGACTTGATTGCAGGAACATCATTTTTTAATCCTACTGGTGGTGGTGACCCCATCGTTTACCAGCACATGTTCTGGTTTTATTCTCACCCAGCAGTATATATAATGATATTGCCATTCTTTGGAGTAATCTCCGAGGTTATTCCCGTCCATTCCCGTAAGCCTATCTTTGGCTATCAAGCGATCGCATATTCCAGCTTAGCAATTAGTTTCTTAGGGCTAATTGTATGGGCACATCATATGTTTACAAGTGGTGTTCCTGACTGGTTGCGGATGTTTTTTATGATCGCAACAATGATAATTGCTGTACCTACAGGGATAAAAATTTTCAGTTGGTTGGCAACTATGTGGGGAGGTAAAATTCGTCTTAATAGTGCTATGCTTTTTGCCATGGGTTTTGTTGGCACTTTCGTAATAGGCGGAATCAGTGGAGTAATGTTAGCATCTGTACCCTTTGATATCCATGTCCATGATACATATTTTGTAGTAGCACACTTGCACTATGTATTATTTGGCGGTGCAGTATTGGGGATTTTTGCTGGTTATTATCACTGGTTTCCCAAAATTACTGGCAGAATGTTAAATGAGTTTTGGGGTAGACTACACTTCGTTTTGACAATTGTGGGTTTGAATATGACCTTCTTACCCATGCATAAATTGGGATTAATGGGTATGAACCGTCGCATTGCTCAATATGATCCTAAATTCACTGACCTAAACCAAATCTGCACTTATGGTTCTTATATCTTGGCAATTTCTACATTACCCTTCATAATCAATGTGATTTGGAGTTGGATGTTTGGCATAAAAGCAGGTAATAATCCTTGGCAGGCCTTGACTTTAGAATGGATGACTAACTCTCCACCTGCCATTGAAAACTTTGAAGAACAGCCAGTATTAAAAACTGGTCCTTATGATTATGGTGTAGAGGAAAATTCAGCAAATATGTCGGAAATAGAAACAGTAGCCAGAGCAAGTTCTTAATTTTTACTGTAAGAGTCCTCAATTATAAATTACAAATAATAGTTTCTAGTTTTCCCCAACAATGCATACAACAAATTCTCCTTCAAGAAAGCATCCTTAATGTTTAAATTTGTGGTGAATACATTTTGAGCCCTTGATAATGCAGTAACCCAGATACATCAACTAATACTTATTTTTTTAGATGTGGGATGCTCCCCAAGTGAATAGGTGACAAAACCGAGCTATGCTCTTGTTTATTTTCCCTTGTTAGGAAGAAAACAGGAGCATATTGCAGGAAGTTGATAAACATTTATTTACAATTGTTCTAATAATTGACTCAAAAATTTATGCAAAGCAAAATAATAGACCCAGAAATAATTACCTTAAAACACAATAATAGTGAGGAAGCAGCTCATGAAGAACATCCAGATCTTCGGATGTTTGGACTCATTTTATTTCTCATTGCGGAAGGAATGATTTTTGTAGGTATGTTCGGAGCATATCTTGCATTCCGCTTTACCATACCAATATGGCCACCTCTTGGTACTCCTGAAAGAGAACTACTAATTCCCGGGATTAATACTATCATTTTGGTTGCTAGTAGTCTTGTTATCCACAATGCAGATACAGCTATCAAGAAAAATAATGTTATAGGAATGCAAATTTGGTTCATAATAACCTCTTTCATGGGTGCTGTTTTCTTAGCAGGACAAGTTTACGAGTACAGCCATTTAGAATTCGGTTTAACTACCAATTTATATACTAGTGCTTTTTATGTATTAACCGGTTTTCACGGACTGCATGTCGCAATAGGTGTTCTGGCAATTTTAGCTGTATTGTGGCGATCACTAAAAAAAGAGCACTACAGTAGTAAGAAACATTTTGGAATCGAAGCTGCCGAATTATACTGGCATTTTGTAGATGTAATTTGGATAGGGTTATTTGTATTATTATATCTGCTGTAATTTTAACTGGTATTGCTGAATGCATGTAAAAGTTAACAGGTATAAATATTCTTAGTCATAGATTTGGGCTTTCAATAAAAGCCCAGCATTTTTTTATTTGTAACTAGGTTTAGATAAAAATATCCAATCGTTACACTATACAAGATTTTTATTGGCAAACTAATACTATTAGTAAATGAATCAGAGATAAATTTATCTATTAAAATCAAATATTGCTTTCAATATTTATCATAAGAGTTATTAGATACTTATTTATAATCTTAAATTTTGGCTTAAATCTCGATTATTTTTAGTATTAAAAATGAATACCAGCTTTGATATTTTAATACAGGTATTATATTTTTGTTATATTATATTTAAGTTTCAATACATTCCAAATATATTGGAATTTTAATAGGACAATGCATAGTTATTATTATTTATTTGGATTAGCGGAACTTGTGGTCATAAACTTTCCCCAATTTTACTTTATTTAAAACTGGAACTAACTTGGTTTAACCCAAACTGCCAATCAATAATAAAGATATTTTCACGTTTATATAAATTACCTAAAATAATCAATTCCAGCTATGATGCCATGTTCTTATTTAAAGTCTATTATATAAAGATTTTACCTTTAATTCGGTTTTCTAACTCAATATATACTAATTACTAATTACTAATTACTAATTAAGAGTTTAGGCTTTTTATTAGATAAAGCTTTGAATGTTACTGGTGGCCTTACAAAAGTATTCCTCTGTTAATAAAAAGGTTAATGGTTAGGCAAAATAGCTCTAATTTATAGTTCATAATAACATGGTGGAAATAAGCAAAACATAATAACCTATGCTGAATTTACGTACTAGGCATATAATTACTGAGGAATTACTAACAATATACCGTTTATTATGTATCTTGTTTACCAAATGGGTGGGAGTTAGATACAAAGTGGTTTTCCACAACTTATATTTCTTAATGGTTAGCTAATAGAATAAAGTACTTTCAGGCTTAGTAGAATTTAAGACCTTATTAGTATATAAGTTTGAACTATTTATCTTTAGATATTAATAGGGTAATTGCTCTAGTAGATATTAAATAAAATTTTAATTATATTCAATATACTATTTACCATTAGTATTCGTTTACTTAAGATATATATCTTAATTTTTGTCTAATACAACGATAATCATAATTGCCTACAACTACTAATTTAAATTATATAAATTCCCTCGGAATATATCTTATGCGTGTAAACACTAGCATTAAAACCCAGACCTATAGCAAATTCAGTAAAACAACGAATGGTATCCCAAGACTTTAATAAGCAGAATAGTAACAGTTTAAAGTTTGATTTGATTTATACAATTACTTTTTTGAAATAAGAATTCTTTCAAGCAATGTCTTATGAGGGTAAGTCAGTCTGATGTTTACTTAGATGGTTTAGATAGCATGGAACTTCTACTGGAATACCATAAAAGTAAATCCGTTTATATTCGTAATTACATTGTAAAATTAAACACAGGATTAGTACGTAAGATAGCACATAAGTTTAGCTATCAATGTAATGAGCCTTATGAGGATTTAGAGCAAATTGGCTATATTGGACTAATTCGAGCTATTGAACGTTTTGATCCTATCCAGGGATATGCTTTTAGTTCTTTTGCCTTGCCCTATATACGTGGTGAGGTACTACACTTTTTGCGTGATCGCAGTACTTTATTAAAAATACCTCGTCGCTGGCAAGAACTTTACAACGAAGGACAAAAAGTTTGTCAACAATTAGCAGAATTGTTTGGTCGTACTCCTAAAGATACAGAAGTTGCAGCAGAATTAAATGTGTCTGTTCAGGAATGGCAAGAAACAAAATTGGCCTTACAAAATCGCATACCCTTAAGTTTGGATGCTACTGTGGTTCATTGTCTTGATTGTCAAATTACTTTAGGTGAAGCATTAACTTGCCCTCGGACTGCTGTACAACGGCAACAAGAAGAGGAAAGGCAGCAATTACAAGGTGCAATTAGTCTATTGGAAGATAAAGCTCGTATAGCTGTGGAGATGGTATTTCTCAAGGAACTATCTCGCAAGGATGCTGCCAAAAAAATTGGTACTAGTCAAATGACTATTACACGTTACTTGCAGAAGGGTATTCAAGATTTAAAAAAAGTGTGCACTTTGAGACCAAAAGTCATTGCTAGTAATTCTTAGTCACTATGCTATCTATATTGGGATCAGTTTTAATTGATCAGCTAAGGACAGAAATTAACTCAGCTAGTTCCTAGGAGTGTTAAACTTGCCCGGAAAACCAGGTTAATCAGTCACTATTTTTAATTGAATTTATGCTGATTAAATGGTCATTAAATTGATAAGATAAATAAATCAGCTGATATCTAAGATTTTAAGTCTGTGACTACTCCTTTTATCATGGAAGCAATATTCGTATCAGTAGCTTTAGGTAAATAATAGTAATTACCGCCAGATGTTTTGGCTAGCTCTTTGGCGAAACCCGTAGATACAAATTTACTTTCTGTATCAATAACCAACATTTGTATTCCTAAAGATCTAATTCTGCTAGAAATTTCTAATAATTCACTTTTAATATCCGGCTTTTCTCCTACTTCTTGTATTTCTCCTAGAGAACGGGATAGAGGAATGTTCCCTCGTCCATCAGTAATTGCCACAATGGTAATTTGACCAATATCTCCACTAATTTGGGCATTTAAGCCAATACGTACGGCTTGAGTTAAACCATGAGCAAGAGGTGAACCACCTCCACAGGGTAGGGTTTCTAACCTTTTTCTTGCCAGGGCAATGGAACGGGTGGGAGGCAATAAGACTTCTGCCTCTTCTCCCCGAAATGGAATTAATGCAACTTGATCCCGACTTTGGTAGGCTTCTGTTAATAATTGCATAACTGCACCCTTTGCTGATTGCATGCGGTTAAGAGCCATGGAACCAGAAGCATCTACTAAAAATATAATTAATGATCCTGCTTTGCGTACCAAGCGTTTAGAGCGTATGTCTTCCTGCTCAATAATGACTTTTTTATTGGTGCGTTTCTGCCTACGAGCTTTTTGATAGGGTGCAGCAGCCCTTAAAGTTGCATCAACAGCAATACGTTTAACTTTGCTTTTAGGTAACATGGGTTTGACATAGCGCCCTCTCTCATCAGAAAAAATAGTGCTGCGACTACCTGATTTACCTTTGCGCTGTGCTATCTGGGAAAAATATAGAACACTTGGATCAAGGATTATACCTTCAGGGTTGAACACAAATTCTTCAGGAATACTTAGTGTCTCATTTTCCTGTTGCTGTTCCGGCACATTTTGATCTTTCTGTTCCTGTTCCTGTTCTTTTTCTTGTTCAAAATTATCTTCTGGCCCTTGTTGATTTTGTGGAGGAGGAGATGTTCTCTCTGGAGGTGGTGTCTGCACTGATTTAGAACGGGGAACAATGACTAACTCAACAGCTCTTTGCAAGTCGTCAGCGTTAACTTGTTGTCGTCCATCCAAGGCAGCAGATGCTTTCGCAACACGAGTAGCAAACAATTCTGCCCGATGACCTTGTACACATCCACGAACTGCCTCTTCTACTAGATATGTGATTTGTTCATGGCTCACTTTAACTTCTCTAAGCCATTCTCGTGCGAAGATAATTTGGGTTTTTATCGCATCTATTTCTTGTTCATATTGCTGGATAAATTTTTGGGGAGACAAGGAATAGGATACTGCCTTTTCTACTGCCTGTACACGTTCATCTAATCCCAATACTCCATCTGCAGAAAGAGAAATAGCAATTCTATCTAGCAAATGCTCCTGGACATTACCCTCTTCAGGATTATAGGTAGAAATAAATATGGGTTTACAGGCATGCTGAAAACTAATTCCTTCTCTCTCTACCTGGTTACGTCCTTCAGTTAAGATAGTTAACAACTGATTACTAATTTGACTATCCAAAAGGTTAATTTCATCTATATATAAAACTCCCCGGTTAGCTGCAGCAAGTAATCCAGGCTGAAATATAGTTTCTCCCTGTCTCACTGATTTTTCTACATCTACAGAACCCAGAAGCCTATCTTCTGTTACTCCTAGTGGAATTTGTATAAAGGGGGCAGGAATTATTTCCTTTGGTACATCTATTGCGGTTTCATACCTGGATAGCAGTTCATCATCCCATTCTTGTGAATTGTAGGGATCACAATTACTAAAGGAGCCAGAAACAACTTCAATGGGAGGAATTAAGGAGTAAATTGCTCTTGCCATCACTGATTTTGCAGTACCACGACGGCCTGCAATAACTACTCCCCCTAATTCCGGATCAACTGCCGCCAGTAAAAGGGCTAACTTAATTGCTTCTTGACCAACTACAGCAGTTAAGGGGAAATTTGCAATATTTTGTGCAGAGGTAGAAGTAGACATAGTTTAAATTAACATTTAATCTTGGTTTCTAGCATATCAAAACCTGACTTGGTTTTGGATTTTATGTTTTATTCAAAGTCAGTTAAGTATGCACTTTGTATATATAAATTTCAGTCCATAATATTTCCTAAATATTATGGAAAATACAGGGAAGAGAATAAGGAGGTAATCGATGCCTACACCCTAAAATTATTAAATGTATATAATTTATAAAAATATATTATGGTATATACCTAATTAAAGTAAGCTAAGTTAAAGCGTAAAGCTGAGTAAAGAATATATATTAATGATAAATTTGCTTTGGGTATTTTGCATTAGCTGAAGTATATCAAAATTCTTACAAAATATAGAAAAAATATAATTATGTCGACAGATAATTAATTATTATTAAATAATATGGTCATAAAAATGTTACTTGTAATGCTATTAATAGCTAAGTCTTTATCAGCCTGAATTCTTATATTCTGACTCTAGAATATAAGAATTCCATAATCCTTATCATGTATGATTGATTTAATCCTCAAAATTTATTCTTTTAAACTTGGTTTAATTAACCACTATTAATATTTTTATTGGGATATATTTATACTATTCCATTAACATTAGATTCTAAGACATCTCAAAATCAAGTTGCCACTGCCAAGTGTCAATTAACAATTATTTATATTTTTATGGGAAAAGTAAATTTTTGATTTTCTAGACTTTGATACATTTGAATGTAAGTTTTTAATTTACCAAAGTTTCTAAAAAAATTATTTACTTGCTTGTGCCAGAGACATATTATCAAACACCTTGAAATTCATTTATTTAGTAAATTTAGTAAATTAAAAACTGCACAAGGATCAAGCTACAAACTTGCTTGATACTAATATGTTCGATACCATTAGACCTAGCTACCGGATTTATAAGAGTATAATTCATGCTTCCTCTGCATAATTTCCACTATTTAGACCGCAATTCCCAAGGGGAAATTAACAGTATAAGGCTCTTCTAAGGACTGCTGATTACTTGTTTGAATAACACCTAGATATGTCAACAGAGATTTAATTTGTTGAGAATTGGGAAAATATAAGCAACCTTGTTTTGTAAATAAAGATGTATTTGCAAGTTGCTTATAGAAACTATTTTCTTGTGAAATAGGTGCTAACCAATTATAGTCGGGCTTGCTGGGGAGTAAGCCTGCTGGAACTTCGCCTTCAAGAAAAGCTAATAACCTTTTTTGACAGATACGGGTGTTAATCCCTCGACTTTCAAGTAGTTGAATAATCTCACTGAAAGAGACACTTCTATTATCTGGCAATAAACGTAACATCTCTGTAAAGAGGAAATAATCTGTATACTGTTGTCTGGGTATGTCTAATACCTGGGGGTAGAATGGCAGTAGTGCTAAACCATATGCTGTATAACTACACTTGGGACTACCATCATCACCCAAGTATGAATTCTGAATTATTTTGGCATTTGGTAGTTTTTGTCTTAACCACTTGGCAACAGAGGTAATTGATGCTACCCCACCAGTAAGTATCGCTTGGTTGATAGCCTCCGTGGGAATACCTCCTGTTACTAGTACCTTATTCAATTCTCGGTTTAGACGACGAATAAAGGGAACAAAAATTTGACTTTCTAAGTCACGACGTTGCAATTTCCAGCATTGATCAGCTAGTTCCAATACGAAAGACTCTTGATGTTGCAAAATTAATTTTAAGGCAACAGCGGCATCCAATAGTGCTTTACCCAGAAGAGAGCTTTCTAAGCGTCGTTGTAGCTGAATCCTTTCAGGAATATCTAGTTCTCCTGGCTGGGGAAGTTTAAGTTCAGCTAATCTCAAAGTATTCCAGCACACTTTTTCTAGACCTGGAATAGATGGTTTCCAGTGGAAAGGATCACTGCTGCTATTATTTATTCCTTCTATATTTGTCTGACGTGGTTCTCGCCATTTTTCAGGTAGGAGCAATTGAGAAATAATATCCTGCTCAATTCCTTGGCCTGCGTAAGCAAAACCATGAAGAATAAAATTATCATGATTCAATTCAAGCAGATTATCGGGTACATCAGTTAGCCCCATTTCTGTGTTCTTTGCACCAATATTAATTATTAATGTATTCCCTTCTAGAGGATGATTATCAGAATGATGAGTATTAGGAGCATTTAATTTGACTGACTGCTCAGGTGGATTATTCAATGTTATCAGTAAATTAGCTATCACATCTTCTATAAAAAATACTTGTTGGGGATGTTGTACAATTTCGCCTGTAATTAAGGCTTCTCTGAGGTTAAAGCGATATTGTTCTGGGCCATTAGCAGGACAGTTACAAATAACCCCAGCAATATTATTAATAATCTGATGGAATCTTTGTTGTTTAATTCCCACTGCACAGGCCATTAAACCGGGGGTAGTACTGGTGGAATCAGACTTTAGGGTAAGTAATAATTTGGAGAGTGATCGTACTACCCAAATTAAGGGTACAGTAGAGTAATCGTTTATTTCCAAAAATGGTTCCCATTTCTGTTGCTGATTCTCATAAGGTATTGCTACCTGTAAATAGGGTTTTAATTGAGCAGAAAATATATTTTGTAGTTGTTCTGGTGGGGAGGAATTTTCATAACCCCTTGGCTTTTCTATTGCCCCTTTAGGAATATAAACTTCTGCAGGTAGACGGAATGAGTTTCCTGAATAATTAGAATTAATTGCTTCTTCTGATGACCAGTAAATAGGATACATCTCTGTAGTAGTGCGATTTAGTAACACAGCGGAAATACCTGTACTACCAATATCAAGACCCAAGTACCATATGCCATCATCTGTATTAATATTGATATCTGGTGTGTTAATTGGATTGAAAACAGAGAGTCGATAATTTGCTTTGTGATTTCTTACAGTAGAATTTACCACTGATGTATTTTTTAAAACTTTAGGGTCTGATACTTTTTCCCATGAGGTAAATTTTTCCTTGGCTGGAGTTATTTCTTCTATTTGGTTGTCTACTTGTTTTTCTTGAGAACCAAGAAAAATTTCTGGAGCCTGTTTTGTTATTCTGAGTTCGCTGCTGAAGTTTCCTTGAGGTTTAAATTCATTATCAAACCGCTCTAAATCCTGAGCTACTTGCTGTAAATTGTCTTTACCTAAAGAAATTTCTGGAAACTCAACTTTTCTATCAACTCTTTCCTTGAATAAATCTTTCCGCAGAGTAGGTAAAACTGGATGATCTGAAGATTCTTTTAAGCAACCTGATTCTGAATTTGTAATTAGGGGTTGAGAGTTATATTCAACCGATGTATTAGCTGGGATTCTTTCATCTATTTCTGCTTTAAGAATACTGGATTTCTCTGTGGTGATATCTTCTGCAACTTCTATTTCAACAAACAAATCATTTAAAGTTTCGATGCTTTCCTGATTAGTCAGTTCAGTAATATTATGACTAGATCGAGTTAAAGATATTTGTGAAGAGATATCTGCGACTGATTTCTGCGTTGCTTCTGGAATATCAGAGGTAATATTTTTACTTACATCTGATATCTCGTTTTTTTGATTATTCCCTGAGGAATAGCACTATTAATTTGATTGCTTTCCAACAAACTATCATCTGTTTTATCAAACCACATACCTAAACCAGGGAAATTACCAGTATTTCCATCTGTATAAATATTACTCATCTGAGTTTGATGCAACTTTTCTGACATCAAGTTGCTGCTGTTTGCTATAGCGTCTAATTCTAAAGTACCAAAGTGAAGTTTTGGCTCTGGAGGCTCTTCTGAAGATCTTATAGATATACTTGTTGTTTTTGAAGGTTTTATTAATTCTGTATTAGTTTTATTTTCCGTTGTAGTGCTAAATAAACAGGCGTATAGTTCATCTACAGAATCATTGCCAAGACTACCATCATTTGAAACAAAGTCAGGAGCATTTATATTCTGATTACTAGAATCTACAGACTCTTTTGTTTGATTTTTTTCTAAATCTAGGGAGATAGGTTGATAGTGTTGGATTTCAACATCATGATTTTTTACGGAAAGGTCATAACTATCTTCTGATTTAAGTAAGCATTCTGAATTATTAACATTTAATTTTGTAGAAATATAATTTTCTCCATCAAAGTTAGATTTTGGTGTTGATAGAGATGAAGAAACAGCAACACTTTCTGATAGCACATCTAATTCAGAAGAATTCATATTATTTTTATGTTGCATCAGTCCAGTCAAATTATCAATCAATGCTGTAAATAATTGTTCCCCTTCTGTTCCTTTACTGTGCATTCTATCAATAGCTTGAGATAAAGATTCATGATAAGTGTAAATGTTACGTTGTAATCCTTGGAAGACGATGTTTACTGTACCATCAAGAGCTATCAAACGGCTTTCTAAATCGTTGGCTAGATGCTGTAACTGATCAATGTGAGTAGCTGCTTCTAATTCATTAACCTTAGTACTGATTGGGGGGTCAAAAGATAATTTCTCTTCTATACGATGTATTAACTCCTGTAAAAAACCAGAAATGATCTTTTCTTGATTTTCCATTTGCTGAACTACAGAATAACTATGCAGTCTTTTTTGTTCTAATTTTTTGATTTCTTGTACTAAATTAGCTCGTTCTTGTAGTAGCATTTGTAACTCAGTGTGCAATGGCTGCAATAATGCAGAAACTTCTGTATATTGGGAAAGTGATTTTTCCCCTGAATAACGTTCTCTATCTGCAAATTTAGCTATTAAAGGAGAGCGAGTATACGGTTCCGGCTGAGTTTCACTACTATCCAAGCGAACCAAAAAATCACGTATCTTTTCCAGAATAGCTTTAGCTTCTTGTCCTTGAGTTGATATTAGCCGAGATAAAAGATTATTTTTATTGTTAAGTAAACTATCAATATCTACAATTAGTCCTTGAATTTCATTAATCCTGGAAGTCACTTTTATATACCTTAGAGAAAACTCTACAATTTATAAGTGGAATGTCTATTGTTAACATACAAATCTATCAACTATCAGGTATTTCATACCTGTTTAACAGCTTTTGACATTAACCTAACTGCTTTAAGTCTCCTGTATTTAAGGAGAATATAGTATAAGATAACGGTAAAAAAGATTTGTTAGTAAGTGTATTTGAAAATTCTCATTGGATTATAAAATTCCTCTTAGGAAAATAAAATTATTTATTGGGTATTTTCTAATTGAAATCATCATAATTTTTCTCCTATCGTAATTTAATCAATAGTTAAATCAGAATTATATTAAGACGAATTTAAGCAAAAATGAAGATATAAAGCAATCAGAAAATCTCACATTGGTAAAAAGTTAGATTTTCAATCTTCAAGTATATAATTTGAGGTGATATTGCTATATTTTTCTTGTGAGTCCTGGCATAATTTTGTTAATTTCGATACTTTTACAAATATTATATCTACATATAAACCCGTAAATGTACAGTCTAGCATAAGCTGAATTTTATATACAAAGAGGCCATCGGAATATCTAATTATCCCGACAGCCTCTTTGCATCATTTCTTATAAATAAATTCATGTATAAGAAATACTATATATTTGAATGGTAAGTAAGTGGTCCAGAAGATTTTAGATGGGAGTTAAATTTTATGGAGGAATATTAGTCTTAAATTTTATTTTGTTAATCTAAATATTTCAATCATTATCTTGAATTGTCAGTATATAACTACAAGACTTTTTTAATTTGTTGCAAACAAAACTCACATTAAAAATGAGACCATCAAAACTTGTAGCAAAATGATGAATACCAAGTCAATCATCAGTATATTAGGTTTTTAAAAATCTGATTACCAATTATGGATACGCTACCATATATGAGCTTAGAGAGAAGATAAATATTGATAAACCAGAATAAAAATTTATTTGCTGCACCATTAAGGAATTAAGTGTTTTAAGTATTTTAGTGAAGAAACTTAAAAAAATGAACAGAGATTTTATGTTTAACTGAAATCAGAAATTATTAGTACCTTTAGACAAATAAATTAGCCTAATAAACTAACATAATAAATCAAGGCTAATTTTACCTATTCCCTAATACATAATAGTTATGAGTATTTTAGAATCCAGTTCAGAAGAACCAGAAGAAGACTTATCTGAGAATTTAGCAACATCTTCCCGTGTAAATTTAAATTTACACGGGAAGATGTTTTGTAAGCCTGGGTTGAAACTAGATAAACCTTTGAGAATGGTTGAGACTGCTTTTTTAGCAAGTACTGCCAGTCTAATTTGGCTCATTGACTTCTACTTTCCCTTAGGTCCAATTTTACGGATATTTTTCCCTGTTCCTATTGCCTTGGTCTATCTTCGTTGGGGTAATAGAGCTGCATGGATGGCTGCAGTAGTTTCTGGTTTATTATTAATGGTTTTAATGGGACCTATTCGTAGTTTACTATTTGTCATGCCATATGCACTAATGGGGGTATTATTAGGTGCAACCTGGTATTATCGTGTTTCTTGGCTGATTTCAATTATATTGGGAACATTACTAGGAATTGTAGGATTATTTTTCCGTATCTATTTGCTGTCTTTGCTTTCCGGTGAAGATTTATGGGTATATATGATCAACCAGGTAACAAGTTTTTTAGAATGGGCATTTCTAAGTTTAGGTATGTTAGAAACACCCAGTATTTTACTGATTCAACTTAGTACACTGACTATAATTGCTTTTAATACTTTTATGTATTTATTTGTTGTACACCTTGCCGCATGGTTATTATTGAACCGCTTAGGTAATCCTATCTCCCGTCCCCCTCATTGGTTAGAAGTTTTCTTAAATTATTAGTAATTTAAATTTAGATGAAGAATAAAGGTAAAACATATGTAATCATTCATTGTGAACCCAAGCGAAATAAAGCTTACTAATTCTGAATATATATGGGGGCAAAGTATTTTGTTGGATAATTTAAATACTTTTAGGAAATGTAGGAACTAACATAATCCCAAACCCATATCTTGATTTATCTCGACTGCAATCAGTATAAGTAGAATTATAACTAATTCAAAATCGGATGATTCGCATTTGCACTCAGCTGAGTCAAGGTCAAACATGGATTGAACGTAATCGTGGCAGCTCACCACAATTTGCATGTGTTTTAGGTTTTACCGCTACTGGTTTAATACCAGGTATTTCTGCAGCAGGACGCACACCTCAAGACCGTAAATATACTGCTTGTGCTGATGCAGAGTTTTTATACTATGGCAACTTAAACGAGAAAACTCAATACCCCTTACCACCCCTAGCTGCCGGAGTATCTCCAGTTATGATTTCTCGTGCAGTGGTTGAATCACTCAAGATTCCAGCGTACTTGTTTAACGCGGGCTTACCTGTGATGCCCAGTGTACCAACGATAAATTTAGGTGGTTTCCCAGCGAGATCCTTAACTGGAGGTAAAGCCATGGAAATAAGTAATGTCCAACATTTACTTAGCCAGGGATTAAAATGGGGAGAAAGGTTAGTGAGCAGAATCAATCATGGATATTTAATTATTGGGGAGTGTATTGTGGGGGGAACTACAACAGCTTTAGCAGTTTTAACTGGTTTAGGTATTGCAGCAGCAGGAAAAGTCAACAGTAGTCATATGACTTGCAATCATTCCCAAAAATGGGAGGTAGTACAAGCTGGCCTAAATAGTATTTACGAAAATGCTATTGAAAACCTTGATCCTCTAAAATTAGTTGCTGCCGTTGGTGACCCCATGCAAGTTGTAGTTGCAGGAATGGCAATTACAGCCAGTCGTAGCTGTAGTGTTATGTTAGCAGGTGGGACGCAGATGTTGGCAGTATATTCTCTTGCCTGTGCAATTACTCATTTCCATAGCCTATTGTGGACTCCAGCTAATATTGTTGTGGGGACTACCCGTTGGGTTGTTGAGGATTGTACTGGTGGAACTTTGGAACTAGCAGAACTGGTTGCAGCATACAGTCAAAAAATGGGTGTAAATCCTCCACCTCTGTTCGTCACTCAATTGAGTTTTTCTGATTCCACATATCCACAATTACAAGCTTATGAACGTGGGGTTGTGAAAGAAGGTGTAGGTGCAGGAGGTAATTGCATCGCAGCTTCTCTCAGTTATGATTGGCAAAATAGTCAACTTTTGGAAGCAGTTGAACGTCAATTGGAGTTGTACCAAAAAACTCACTCAAATTGAAAGATACCAGGGCTCTGATTTACTGGAGATATTGAATAGATTAATATTGTTTTTTTAGTGTTTATGTACAGATGTTATTATTAGTCTCCATTGAAAATTGAACCTTTTTAAATTTTTATGACCACCATGTTACTTTTTATTTATTTAAAGAAACTAACCAAAACGTAAATTTATCTTTACTCTTCTTCAAGAGCTAATTCTCTTAAGCAGCAATTGTTCTTCCAAAGCTGCTATGCGGTTGTAAGCAGCTGTTAACTGGGCTGTTAGCCTTTGCATCTGAATTTCTTGGGTTATTTGCTGTTCTCCTACTTGTATATTACTCTCCGGATACATCCCATCAAGCAAAATATCTTTATGTCCCATCTCTGGGTGCAAATTTAAACTTGCTTGGAAGTGAGGTCCTTCTATCTTCATATTGTTTCCAGGGATATCTGTAATTTCTACTTTATCCACTAAAGAAGAGTCTGCTAAAGCATGAGAAAATTTTCTATCTAATTTCTCTATTACCCGATAAACAGCATCAATCTTAGTATTCAAACTTAATATTTGATTATGTAATGACTCCATTGCTATGCTCTTTTTTACGAATTAATCTTACTTGTATATATTATTCAATCTTTAGACAATACTAAAGATACTTATGTTTTTTTAATTTTTGGCAATTTATTAATTATTTTCTAATCGAAACTATACAAAAATGATAATAATATCGAGTAAGATTAACAATGATAAAAATCAATTTATATGCTTGCTACCTTATAAATCAAGAGTATCAAATTTAATGGTAAATTGAGCTAGGTGTAGGAGTTATAAACTTTATAAACTAAAGTAAGTATAAGTAAAAAATAATGTCATTAGTCTATGGGAATATAATTCACTCATATCAATAGGTTAATAAATTAATATTGGGTAGTCTAATCTCATAGCTTGACTTAGTCCGTTATCAATAAATCACTTATCTTTAAATAAGTGAAAATCTGGCTACTCAATAGTAAATGTTTCCAACAAATGATTTATAAGATCAAAAAAATCTAGGTATTTTACAACTATAGTTACAGTTATAGCATTAGTTTTTATATAGATATAAAATGAATAAAGTATAATATTGGAAAATCAATGCCCCTATTATCAACATGATTTGAAGTTGAAAGTTAGTTAATAAGCCAATATAGAATTGGGAGCTGGGATTTACAGAAATATGGGCAACCTAATCTAAATGAAATTAAATTAACATAATAAAAATTAGTGATAATACTCTCCATGAGGAATTAATTTTGGATTTGTTCTGTTGTTTTCATAGGTAATTTAATAGTAGTATGAGAACCAATTATGATATCGCATCTTACATTTATCCATAAGAGCAAAATTTCTATATATAAACCTAAATGATGATTACCATATTATAATTTTCGAAAAAATAAATTTAAATAGTTATGATTATAATAGTGAGAGACTTATAAACTTAATGAATCGCAGATATTTCTTGCAAAGTGTTTTAACTTTAGCTACATTACAATTGGCGGTTGGATGTAGCAGTAAGCAAAAGACGCAATTCACAGTAAATCTATTGAAAAATTCTATTCCTGCCCACCTTATTAATAAATTTAGTCAGAGCTTAAAGCAAAATATTCAATTGGAATTTTCTCCTGTAGAACAGTTGCAAACAATATTTCAGGAATTAATAGATTGGCAGCAGCTATCAAAAAATAATACACGAAAAGGATTGAATAATCCTCCACTATTTTGGCCATCAAAATCAAATAAAGTAGCTGATGTCGTTACGCTAGGGAATTACTGGTTAGATATAGCAATTAAGCAAGGTTTAATTCAGCCGTTGGATAGAGAACAAATTCCCAATTGGCACCATTTACCAAAAGAATGGCAACGATTAGTTATGCGCAACCAGCAAGGTGATTTAGATCGTCAGGGCCAGATTTGGGCAGCACCTTACCGTTGGGGGACTACCATGATTGTTTATCGTAGAGACAAGTTTGATAGATTAGGTTGGGAACCACAAGATTGGGGTGATTTATGGCGTGAGGAATTGCGGGATAGAATTTCCATATTAGACCATCCCAGGGAAGTAATTGGTTTGGTGTTAAAAAGGCTAGGTAAATCTTACAATTATGAGGATTTAGAGTTTATAACAGAATTAGAACCTCTGTTGCATTCGCTACATCAACAAGTAAAATTCTATAGTTCTGACAAGTATTTAGAAGCACTACTAATGAAAGATACTTGGCTGGCAGTAGGCTGGTCTAGTGACATACTAAGAGCGATAGCTCGTAACACAACTCTAGCAGCAGTAATTCCCAAATCTGGAACAGCATTATGGGCTGATATGTGGGCTTGTCCATATACAGGAGTGTCAGCCAACATAAATAAAAAGGCTATACATCAGTGGATTAACTTTTGTTGGCAAGCAGAAAATGCCAAACAAATCGCACTATTAACAAAAACTAATTCTCCTATCCCTAATTACATAAAATCAGATGAAATTCAAAAATCATTAAGGGAGATTAGTTTAAATGATCAGATATTTCAGAAAAGTGAGTTTATCCATTGTTTAGAACCAACATTAAATGCCAAATATGAATCTTTATTTACTAGAATCACCAAAGCTTAAGAATTGATTTGATGAAGAAATCGTAACTAATTAATTACAAGTTTACTCATCAAAAATTTTAATTTTCAATGGCTATCCAAAATGTTCTTTAAAAGTCAAACATATTTTAGAAATTTAATGAATATTCCCCAGTATTAACTTTTATATATGTAGCAGATACTATAATTGCCAGAGAGATAAGTAAATTTTTCCCCGTCAACCTGATATATCGGCAATATGAAGTCATATTTGAATCGAACACTGAGGCTAAACTAGATAGCTGCAAGTTAAAAGTTTGTATTTAGTTGATGAGGAAAGTTTTATATGCTTTGTGTAGGAATACTAATATAAAAGAGCTTTTGGCAATGAGCAAGCTGTATGAAAATTTTTATATTAAAGCTATAAAAATAGCAATTATTTCAAAATATATAATATTTTTAAGTGTTAGATTTGTGTGTGAACTAAGTACTATAAGGGTCTAACTAAAAAATTAGTAATTTTCAAAACTTTGAAGTAAATGTATAGTTGATTGTACTTGACATTTTATAATTATTTCTATAATTACTGCTTAAAGTACATAAACTGAGATATTTATTTTTCAATAGTAGCAATTTCTTAAAAGATTTTATATTTAATAAATCTATGTATTATCCCTAGCAAAAAATCATTTACATAGGTATCTTTTGATTAAGAATTTTTCAAATAATAGATAAAAATTGTGATTATTGAATTATCGAAATAGAAGAATATATAGGTAAAATATAGAAAATAAGGATAAACCTATTGGTCACCAATATTTTGAAATTTTAATATTTTAATGACACAACAAAATTATCCTAATGATTTTATTTATCCAATAAAATCAAAGTATTTTGCTAATCAGAATATTGTCTATTTAGGTTTGCTTTTAGTTTATTTATGGTATATAAGAGTGTGGTCTAGGGCAATTCTTTATTGACCAAAACATAAGGAGATTTTTGTGTTACTAAACTCTTCATTATAATAATGCTATTAGCATAATTATTTACTTATTAAAAATAATAAACATTATATAAAACCATGTATAAGCTACTAGACTATAGATAAAGGCAACATTACTAGTAAATTCCCAAACAATAAATCATATGATTACACAGCTTTTGAAGAGTTTGTTTTAGTGATAAGTAATTTAAACTGAAATAAACAAGCATCCACTAAATATGTCATATACTCTATGATTTTTAATATCATGATTTGAAGCTATTGTTACTTTTAAGTAAGTTTATTATAAACCTAAAATCTCGATAATCAACTCTAAACTCCAGCAATTAAGATAGATAATATAAAATATAGAATTTGTGTGTTAAAGGATTTTCAGTCACAATCACAAGAAGGTCTTAAAATATTATTAATTTATATCTGATACTATCCGACACTTAACTTTAATTACTTAACAATTTGGAATCACTATGGCTATAGGCTACGTCGCTCTTGTACTCCATGCTCATCTACCTTTTGTTCGTCATCCAGAAAGTAATTATGTATTGGAGGAAGAATGGCTTTATGAAGCAATTACAGAAACTTATATACCTTTACTGCAAGTATTTGAAGGATTAAAAAGGGACGGCATAGACTTCAAAATTACCATGAGTATGACACCACCTTTGGTATCAATGCTGCGCGATCCACTATTGCAAGAACGTTACAGTCAACACTTAGCCAAATTGGAGGAGTTAGCAGAGTTAGAAGTTGAACATAATACCCACCATGGTCATCTAAAGTATTTAGCTGAACACTATGTTTCCAGCTTCAGTAACACCAGAAAAACATGGGACAGGTATCACAGAGACTTAGTTACAGCTTTTAAAAGATTTCAAGACTCCAATAATTTAGAAATTATCACATGTGGTGCGACTCACGCTTATCTACCATTAATGAAGATGTACCCACAGGCTGTATGGGCACAAATTCAGGTAGCATGCGAGCACTATGAAGAAACATTTGGAAATCTGCCTAGAGGAATTTGGTTGCCAGAATGCGCTTACTATGAAGGCTTGGAAAGAATGTTAGCTGATGCTGGTTTGCGCTATTTTCTCACTGATGGACATGGCATTCTATGTGCTCGTCCTCGTCCTAGATTTGGAACCTATACCCCTATTTTTACTGAAACTGGTGTAGCTGCTTTTGGCAGAGATCATGAGTCCTCCCAACAGGTTTGGTCGTCTGAGGTAGGTTACCCTGGTACACCTGAATATAGAGAATTTTATAAAGATTTAGGTTGGGAAGCAGAATATAACTATATTAAACCCTATATTATGCCTAATGGACAACGGAAAAACATAGGCATTAAGTATCATAAAATCACTAGTAGGGACTTAGGTCTATCAGATAAAGCTTTGTATGACCCCTATTGGGCAAGAAAAAAAGCTTCAGAGCATGCAGAAGACTTTATGTACAATCGGAAGTGTCAAGTAGAACATCTCCAGGGAGTAATGCAACGCCCACCAATTGTTGTATCTCCCTATGATGCTGAATTATTTGGGCACTGGTGGTATGAAGGTCCTTGGTTCCTTGATTATCTGTTTCGTAAATCTTGGTATGACCAAGATTTATATAATTTGACCCACTTGGCAGACTACTTGCGTGACAATACCACCCAACAAGTTTGTCGTCCTTCTCAGTCAAGTTGGGGATATAGAGGATTCCATGAGTATTGGTTAAATGAGACAAATGCGTGGATTTACCCACATTTACATAAGGCTGCAGAGCGGATGATTGAAATTTCTTCTAGAGAAGCCTCAGATATTTTGGAAGAAAAGGCTTTCAACCAGGCAACACGAGAGTTACTTTTAGCACAATCTTCTGACTGGGCATTTATTATGCGCACAAAGACTATGGTTCCCTATGCTATAAGAAGAACTCGGTCACATTTAATGCGATTTAACAAATTATATGAGGATATAAAAACCGATAAAATCGACAGTGGTTGGCTAGAAAAGGTAGAATATATAGATAATATTTTTCCTAACATTAATTATCGTGTTTATCGTCCTTTGTAATAAGGGGAAAACTATATTATGGGATTTTGGGGGCGATATATATGCTCCCATATGTATTTTATGAAGATAAGATTTGTGTGCTATAAAATTTTAAATTGGATTTGTTAACTATAAAATATCTAGGAATGTATTATTTTGGAAATTATCTTCACCATAATTTAAATTCTCCTTATTTTCATTAATAATATCCATACTTAAGTTAATAGAGCTATGCCAAAAATTGAACATTTTATAGAAGTTTGAAATTTAATACATCTAATCAACAGAATAAAATTTTATAACAAAATTTTTCTTCGCTAGAATCTTAGAAACCTCAAGTGACCTTGATGTCTGAGAGACTTATCATTCATTAGTGGTATATGCCCAGGGAGTGTACCAGTGGTGTCAATCTATAACATATGCAAAATCAATCAAATATGAAAAAAACTATTCTAGATGTTCGCAATCTGAAGGTAGAATTCGCTGATGGCGACAATACTTTTACAGCTGTCAATGGTATTGATTTTCAATTAAACCGTGGAGAAATACTAGGTATAGTTGGCGAGTCGGGAAGTGGCAAGTCTGTTACATCCTTAGCAATCATGAAATTAATACGGTCTCCAGGAAGAATCAGTCATGGGGAGATTTTATTTTATTCCCAGAAAAATGGTGGATCAATAGACCTGTTAGAATTATCTACGGAGGAGATGCAACTATATCGTGGTAATGATATTGCCATGATTTTTCAGGAACCTATGAATTCCCTAAATCCTGTTTATACTATTGGTTTTCAGTTATTGGAAGTAATTTTACGCCATAAGAACATAACTGCAGAGCAAGCAAAACATCAGGTGATAAAAGGTTTGCAAGAGGTAAAATTACTACCTAGCGATGAGATCTTAGAACAATATTACATCAATACTGGTATTTCTCCACAAGATAAAACAAATCTAACAAAATTAGTTAATACTCACAAAGCTGAACTTTTGGGAAGATATCCTCATCAACTTTCTGGAGGTCAATTGCAACGTGTTATGATTGCTATGGCAATTGCTTGCAATCCCCTATTACTAATTGCAGATGAACCTACCACTGCTTTGGATGTAACAGTACAAGCCTCAATTATAAATTTAATGCGTGAGTTGCAACAAAAACGAGAAATAGGGATAATTTTTATTACCCATGACTTGGGACTGATTACTGAGGTAGCTGACAGGGTAGCAGTAATGTACAAGGGAAAAATTGTTGAATATGGCAATGCTAGGGAGGTTTTCACCAGTCCTCAACATCCTTATACCATGGGTCTGATTGCCTGCCGGCCTACTCTTGATAGTCACCCGAAAAAATTGCTTACTGTATTTGACTATATGAGTGTGGAAAAATCGGATACTGGAGAAGTCTTAATCAAGGCAAAATTACCAGCCTTTCCATTACAAGTAACTCCTAAAGAAAGAGAACAACGATTAACATATCTTAGGCAACAACCAGCTTTATTAGAGGTGCGGGACTTGAAGGTAGGTTTTCCTGTACGAGGAATATTTGGAAAAATTACACGCTATCATATCGCAGTTAACGGTGTTTCCTTTGATGTTAAGCAAGGAGAAACCTTGGGGTTAGTTGGCGAATCTGGTTGTGGTAAGACTACGATTGGAAGAACTTTGCTCGGATTACTTGAACCCATAGCAGGACAAATTATCTTTGAAGGAAAATATATTAACCAGTTAAAAGGAAAATCCTTAAAGAATCTGCGTAGGGAAATGCAAATTATTTTCCAAAATCCTTTTACTTCTTTAAACCCAAGGTTAAATGTGGGCGATATAGTTACAGAACCATTTTTAATTCACTCTATTGGTAAAACGAAAAAAGCAAGGAAGGAAATGGCTGCTTTTTTATTAGAACGGGTGGGTTTAAATGCAGAATTAATGAAAAACTACCCTCATGAATTTTCTGGGGGAGAAAAGCAACGAATTAGTATTGCACGTTCTTTAGCATTGAATCCTAAATTTATTATTTGTGATGAGTCAGTATCTGCATTGGATGTATCAGTACAAGCACAAGTCTTGAATTTGTTGAAAGAGTTACAAACAGAATTTGGACTAACATATATCTTTATTTCCCATGACTTGAGTGTAGTAAAACACATGAGCGACCGTATTTTGGTTATGAATCATGGGAGAATTGTTGAACAGGGAGTTGCTGAGGAAGTTTACTGCCAACCCCAGCAAGCATATACGCAAAATTTAATAGCTTCTATTCCTACCGGTAGTCCTGAGTATACACAGAAAATTAAACTAAGAGCACGTTAAAATGTCATATGTAAATATGTAGAAATTTTCATTTTATGTGTGTGTTAATCATCCAGTAATGTTAAACGAAAAAAATATCTCCAAATGTAAAAATAAATATTGGTTTTCTTCTATCTAAAAGTCTTTTCCAATTATTAATATCAACTAATTGGAAATCCTGTAATCAAAGTCATCCTAAAAGCGAACTACCACCTTACATTCTCCTCTTTATTTTTCTAGTCTAAACTCAAGGTGTAAGGTATGCTGTATAGCATATATTCTCAGGCATCTGAATTATATATATAATATTATTGATATAATACTTACCCTACAACTCAAATTATCTTTATGTAAAGATCATGATTTCAGGTGGGTGGCATAGCTAATTTTCATATTATCACTGTCTTTCTCCCTATATATCAGCTCTCAATATACTTTCATGGTTTTATGATTATGATTGCCAATAATTATATAGAAACAAAAGGATTTTGTAAGTCCATTTATAATTTTTTTAAGTATTAAATAAAATTAGTTTTATTTGCTTAAACACTGGTAAGCCTCATATTTTTGACTTTTTTGCTTGAGATGCTGAGTAATTTTGATGATAAAAGAAGGATATCTTTATGAGTATACTAATCAGTATCAATATAGTGATAATCATAAATTTTCAATTTATCTCGAATAAACAGGTGCTTTATCAATACTACCTATATTACTAAGGGGCCAAAAACGTATTACAGCACGGCCAATAATATTCCTATTAGGTACTACCCCCCAACAACGGCTATCATAACTACTACCACGGTTATCTCCGAGGACTAAGTATGAATCGAGGGGAATTGTTTTTGGTCTGGAAAGAAAAGGTGGTCGCTGTCCTGAAGTGCAGACTTCTACTGAGGTAAATTGTTCAGGTAAAGCACGACTATTTTCTCTTAATGGCTGTTTGTTGATATAAACTTTGCCTTCTCTCAGTTCTACTGTTTCTCCAGGTAGAGCAACTACACGTTTGATGAATGCATCTTGGTAATTTTCATTCTTTAACTCTTGGGTAGGAGAAAAAACTACAATATCTCCTCGCTGTGGCTTAGTAAATTTATAGCTGAGCTTATCAACAATAATTTTATCTGCTTCCCACTGATTGGGTGTTCCATGTAGGGTTGGCTCCATAGAACCAGAAGGAATCCACCGTGCTTCAGCAACAAATGTACGAATACCAAGAGCAAGGATAACACTTAATCCGATAGTCCTAACAAGTTCTCCTATCCAGGAGTTATTTAGCTGGGTGATATATTTATTATCAGACATCTGATTTTGCAATAAACAAATATAAGTATAAAACCATAGTATACAGTTATTTAAGTAAGCTGGTCATATCGACTTACCATATGATCACCTCGATTTTAACCTCAGTAGCTAAATTTTTATCAGTCATTGCTCTTCAACTTATTGTTTGTTTTATTAATTGACTTGATGATAATATAGCTAGTTTTTCTTTGTAACATCTTTAGTAAATATTTTAACTTTCATCAAGACTTTAACAATCTAAAGTTTCCAAAATAACCATTTACATTACATGAATATTGGTTAAAAGCAATTTCAACCAATATTTGAAAAAATCAATCACCTATTTTAGGCTATAGGGAAAATTCTAGTGATTTATCAAATAAATTCTTATGATTCTAACATCAATTAATAATACTAAAGACTACAAATCAGATTATTGCATTGGCCTCAATTTTGAGATCTATAATTACCAGAAAATAGACCCACAAGAATCTTAAAAAACTATGTATATGATAACAAGTTTTTTGTCGCACTTTACAAAAATTGTCTGAATATTTAAGATAATTAAGTATAACCTATTAAAATGGATGTTTACTAGAGAAAAAATAAATATATAACCAGTTTACTAAAGAATATAATTCTTCATATTTAATAGACAAAGCCATCTAAATTAGGATGGAGTACTTTCCGCCATAAACATGAAATAAACTAGTATTTTTATTATTTTCCCTGAAAATTTTCCTGATGCCACTTATATAACAATTAACTTCATGTCATTACATAGTAGTTTGCTAATTCGCCATGCTCATATTCTGTTGCCTAATGGTGAATCTATAGTTGGAGATGTACTAACTTATGATCACTCAATTGTGGAAGTTGCATCAAGAATTTCAATGACAAAATCAGCTACAGAAATTGATGCAACTGGGTTGACTTTATTGCCAGGGGTAATAGATCCTCAAGTTCACTTTCGGGAACCTGGCTTGGAACACAAAGAAGATTTATTCACTGCCACTTGTGCTTGTGTAAAGGGGGGTATAACTTCATTTCTAGAAATGCCTAATACTCGTCCCCCAACAATTAACCAGGAAGCCCTAAATGATAAACTGAAAAGAGCTGCAAGTAAGTGCTTGGTAAATTATGGCTTTTTTATTGGGGCAACGGGAGAAAATACAGAAGAATTACTTAAGGTAAACCCGACCCCTGGCATTAAAATTTTCATGGGTTCTATGTCTGGAGATTTGTTAGTAGATAATGAAGAAATTTTGGAATCGGTTTTTTCTAAAGGGGATCGCTTGATTGCTGTTCACGCGGAGGATCAAACTAGGATCAACCAAAAACGGTGCGAATTTGCCAATATTCAGGATCCGGCAATTCACTCTCAAATTCAAGACAATCAAGCAGCATTATCAGCAACACAATTAGCATTAAGACTATCTAAAAAATATAAACGCCGATTGCATATCTTACATATGTCTACATGTGATGAGGCAGAGCTGCTGCGTAAAGATAAACCTGACTATGTAACAGCAGAAGTGACACCCCAACATTTATTCTTAAATACTGATCAGTATGCAAACATAGGAACTTTGGCACAGATGAATCCCCCCTTAAGATTGCCTTATGATAATCAAGTATTATGGCAATCCCTGCTAGATGGGGTAATTGACTTTATCGCGACAGATCATGCGCCCCATACCCTACAAGAAAAATCCCAGAGATATCCTAAATCACCCTCAGGTATGCCAGGAGTTGAAACCTCTCTAACCTTGATGTTAACTGCAGCAATGAAGGGAAGTTGTACTGTAGCTCAAGTAGCTAATTGGATGTCTACTGCTCCTGCAAAAGCATATTCTATTAAAAACAAAGGGGCTATAACTCCTGGATATGATGCAGATTTGGTATTAGTAGATTTAAATACTTACCGTAAAGTATTGCGCCAAGACTTATTGACCAAATGTGGCTGGAGTCCCTTCGAAGGTTGGGAACTGACTGGATGGCCTATATACACTATTGTTTGTGGTCAAGTAGCATATGCGAAGGGCAAGATAAATACAGAAGTGAGAGGTCGGATGTTAGAATTTGGAGTTTAAAGCCTTCATACATAATATTTGCATATTTTGCCGCAAATATAGACGAGTTAGGAGTGTATAGCCACACAACTTATTCTTGGTTAATGCATTTATAGTTACAAGCTAAAAACTCGAAAATTAAAATGACAAGATAGAAGTGAGAATCATACACTTCTATTAATTACAAAAGACCAGAAGTAGTATTTAACTCTGCAGTTAGTACATTCGGGTATTATAGTTATTTAGTTATGAATAGAGTCAATAGTGGAGTAAATAATTTGGTGTAGAAAAACTATAAATCAAGCATCAGGCAGAGTAATAGAACTACAAAGAGCAATTTACCCAAGATAAGAAATGATTTAGATAATCAAACATCATCTCACCATAACTGGCATAATTATATATGCAAAGAATTAATAATAACACAGAGTGGAGTGTTAATCGGAGATGTAAACGAGGCAGACTACCAGCAAGTTTGGGAAAAACCAACATCTGGTGTTATTCCAGTAGATAAGTCCGATATAATATTAGCTATTAGATAAGTAATATTTCTTATTAGAATCTTACTTAGGAACAAAGTACTCCAAATCATTAAAACCATTTAGTTTTCATACTCCTGTATAATGGTATTAGTTGGAATATTTAAATCCAGTGTAATAAGATACCTGATTTGGACTTATGATAATACCATCCCTTTATAATTTTAATTATCATTATTCAGTAATTAACTTGATTCTATTCTTTACCTGAACACAAACTTATAACTTAATCAAGCTTTGAGAAATATCTTGGAATAAGATAAAAGAGTTTGTTTTTAGAAGTTAAGCAGTCAATAGAGTCTTAATATATTGACTTAATAATAATTTGGATTGGGACTTATATGCCTGTTACTCATATTTATTATCTGGGGTCGTGAGTGTTGGTTATTTATACCAGCTAATCACCCTGATTTTTAATAAACTCTCCACATTTATAATTGTACCTATTAACTTTCTATTTTTTTGTGTTCTCCGGTAAACCTATTGTATTTTCTATTGTGTTTTTCACATAGTCATTTGTCTGAGAATATCTGTCAAATTTGATCGTTAAGAAAACCTATTTTATCAAAACTTCTCACATTTTTATTATGGGTATATGGCTGAATTTTTTTGTTCGTTGTCTTATTGGTATTTTAATTGATTAAGCATATATACTAGCTTTCAGAAATTCTATTTTTACAATCACTTAGAGTTAGTCATTTTTTATAAATGAACACTTGCAGTATATTCTATTTAGGTGATTGCCACTTTGATGGATAAATAAAAAATATGAAAGTCGTCGATCTAATTACCTGGTTTGAGTCATGGGTCAGTCCTGCTTGGCAGGAAGATTGGGATAACTGTGGCTGGCAAATTGAAACGGGGGTATTACAGTTAGAAGCACGTGTATTAGTATGTCTTACACCGACTTTAGCAGTAATGAATGAAGCAATTGCTATCCAAAAATATGGTGTACCAATCAACTTAATTTTTGCCCATCATCCCCTGATTTTACATCCTATCAAATCACTATGCAGTGGAAATCTATTAACGGAAATATCACGGTTAGCTTTTGCTCATAAAATCAGTATTTATACTGCACATACTAATTTTGATAAGGTTATAGATGGTACATCAGATGTGCTGGGACAAATTTTATCCTTACAAGGTAGTGTACCTATAATACCAACCCAAGAAGATTTGGGTTATGGTCGTGTAGGAGACTTACCCCACAGTATGACATTCCAGGAATTATTAATTAAAATACACTCCAAACTTCATACTTCTAAACTACTATTTTCTCCCACTACCGATTTACAACAGAAAATTTCTAGGGTAGCCGTCTTAGGTGGCTCAGGAGCAAGCTTCATTTCCGAAGCTGCCAAAACAAGTGCTCAGTTATATTTGACTTCTGATTGTAAATTTCACCAATTTCAAGAAAGTCGGGATGCGGGCTTGATTTTGGTTGATGCTGGACATTTTGCTACAGAGCGTCCGGCTTGTAACCGCTTGGTACAGAAATTAAAATCTCTACCTGTGGATTGGGTGGAATTAAGTCAAAAGGATGAGGATTTTCGCCACTTCTATCCTTAGGGAAAACACAAGCTAGAGGAGATTATGTTGAACAACTTGTTCCATAGAAATCTTCTTCTACATGTTTTGCTTATTTTATGAGTAAGCAAAACATGTAGAAGAAGATTTCCTAAATTATATTTTTATATAATAGACTTTTTGAATTAGGTGAAATATAACAATGGATTGTAAAATCTAATATCTTCTCTAATCTTTTCCTAATTTACATTAATTTGAACTTGGTAGTACATGCCTAGTCATAAAATAAAGCAATATTAGAATAAATGTTAATAACTTTATAACTGTGTTGATATTGCATTCAAAAACTATGTATCATATCGCGCCCGTAAAATCATAACTTAGAATAAACGTTTATTGAAGATAACGTTGCAAGACTATTTTTCAAACTGATATTTGAAAAAAAAGAACTAAATCCCGGTAATATATCATTTACTTCGTACTATTTCCCAGTAATAATGTTCAATTTACTAGCATGAGAGGTCATGGAGTTGAATCTGCAGCCATAACCTCATACATATAAATTTTTGTGACTGTTATAACCTAATATATACTCAAGTACAAGCGAAAAAAGACATACTCAATTATTTTGGAGTTCCAATGATATGATGACATGATTAGATGGTATTACAATGGAAGTACCCAAAATTGATATTCTCCCAACTAATTTTGAATATCTAGGTTCATCGTAAATAGTGCTGTTGTTTACAACTTTCGGTAGTTATTACCTTTGATTTCTCCCATAAGAATCAAAAGCATATAGAAAGAGCTCAAGACATATATGCAGTCTTAAACCTATGTCAAATTTCTTCCATGAGCTTATAATAGGGGTTAGTATGTATTATTTTTATGTATTTCTTAGATGCAATGTACAAGTCGGATGGGTAATATAGCGATAGTGTTTTTAAACAAGCTATGAATTTTCCCCCTAAGGAGGTTCCCACGGGCAATCACCCAATAAAATTACTTTTAATTGAACAAGATCCTATTTTTCGGCTTGGATTACAGACAGCTTTGGCAGAATATATCCAAGTTCATATTATTGCTACAGTTGAATCTGACACTGCTACACTTCAAATACTAACTGAACTATCACAAACAGATCCTACTCAAGTCAACTTGGTAGTTATGGAATTGGGTAATGGTCGATCACGCTCCAGCCAATATTTGGGTTTACTTCTATGTAAGCAATTAAAAGCCCAGTATCCCAATCTACCTTTGTTTCTTTTCAGTGCTATAAAAGATGTAGGTTGGTTATTAGCAGCAAAAAAATCAGGTGTCGATGGCTACTGCCCCAAAAGTACTCCAATTCCTGATTTGGTTATCGCTATGGGGAAGGTTATAGCAGGTGATAACTATTGGATGGAAGAAATTGATATATCTGAAGAACCAAAGGCAACCAATGATATAAAACTACCCCTTATAGCCAGGTTAAAGCGTAATCTTAGACTGTCATCTATGAGTTACATTAACTTTACATTAGTGGGTATAACGGAAAAATTACAATTACCTGGACTTCCTATCTTAGAAAGGGCTATTTTGGTAGGGAGACAACGAGAATTAATCGTAGCTGGTAAACTGGTACAATTCTTATTAACGTCTTTTCAGGAAAATAAGCAACAGATATCTACAATGGGTGCAAGTTTTTCCACTATAGGAGAAACTATCCCTTTTAGGTCATCACAAAAATCTCTAACTGCACCACCCTTACTAAGTCCTAAAGCCATTCAATCCGAATTATTTACATCTGTAGTCAACAAGCTACAATTCAGTTTACAAAATCTCACAGACATACCCTTAGAAATAGACATCTTAAGGGATGATAAGAAGCAGGAATTGCTATACCTAATTCTACACAGATTAGTCGATTCTCTTGATGATTTAAGGGACTCTTCTTTAAATATTCACCAATTATCTGAAGTAGTTATAGATAGTCTAATGGACTTGTGGGAAACAGTCACTAAAGATTTTTTTGGAAAATTTACTAAAGTAAATAGAAATGGTAGAGATATAGAAATAGTGGATTGGATTATGCGCGATAGGGAAACCGTTCAAAAAGAAATAATTGGTAAAATCCCTCTTGTCAAAGATTTATTTGTCTATTTGATATTTCAGGAAGAATTGACTGTAGATAATTATTTGTATCCTGCATACAGTAGTGAAGCAAAAGAACGAGGCTCAATGTTGATAGAAAATCTATTGATTCAAGTAGGAAACAGTATTATTCAACCTGTACTCAATAGATTAGCTGATGTGAAGTATATTAAAGATAAATACTATGATCGAAGATTAGACTCTACCAGGGTAATGGAAAAGTTTAGAAATGAACTATCCTGGAAATATCGAGTGAGAAATTATATTCAAGAGCCCCAAGAAATTTTTGAAAGTCGGTTCCAAATATTTGTATTTACACATCGTGGAATTGCAAGGACATCAGTTTACGCACACCGGAACCATGAGTTATCACAACTAACAGGCATTCCTCTATCTTTCACCTTAGTACTTGAGTTTAAGGA
The DNA here is from genome assembly GCF_000350105.1 of Richelia intracellularis HH01. GTDB lineage: Bacteria > Cyanobacteriota > Cyanobacteriia > Cyanobacteriales > Nostocaceae > Richelia > Richelia intracellularis. The sequence goes on along the minus strand of NZ_CAIY01000028.1, from coordinate 30,862 downwards.
TGCAATTGCTCCTCTTTTACAGTCACTAGTATCATTTTTAGGTAAAGGCATCATATTTATTTTAACTAAAGTAATGGGAAGAGCAATTGGATTAATTGGAAAAGGAATTTTACAAGCTCTTAGCAGTAATTCCATATCTGATAAAACATCCTCTAGGAAACAATAGTAGAGTGAATATCTTATTTGAGTCATTAGAATATATCTAAATCAAATATAAGGATAAGTAATAACTATTTTATTGTATCGACCCAGCTTGATCAATTTTACTGTGCTGTGTAATTATCTAGTATTAGAATTTAGTTTTCCTAATTCTATTGACATAATATTAACTTTTTTGAACTTGTATGGTCGCATTCATGTGCACTGTGGAAATTCATGGGCACCTAAGGGCTTAGAGTATACACTTGATAACAGTAACAAACCTGCCAAGCTGTCGTTTTCCTTGGTTAATAATATATATATGTATGATTTCAAATCACCTAGCATTCCACCCTTTTTTGTTGGAGTTTCCTATCATCCTCAGCTTTACTAAGTTCATTAACTTGTGTCTACATTATTTTAGTTACTAATCGATTACAGATATACTGGAGATGAACTCGACTATCAACAGGACATCTTGGTGAGGGGACGTCTGTATTAGGCCAGGTTTTCAAATAATGGCAAGGACATATTTCTGTAGGCATTCCCTTACTATGCATTGCAATAGGCATATTGCAGCGTGAGCATTCAACTATTTCCCAAGCAGGTGTTAGTAATTCGTTAATAGTTTGATCAGTTCCTTCCAAGTAATAATCTTTTGTTCTAGGGGAAGAAATTACTTGTTGCCAACACTGTTCAAATTCCTTACTATATTTTCCACCAGCAATTACAATTTTGGGTGATAAGGTAATACCACCCCGACTTGGCACTACAACCATACCCAGCTGGAACCAATGGGCAAGATATTTTTTAACTTCTTGTTTACTAGCCATAGTACAATTGTATCTCCTACGATTAGGATTTTAAACAACTAACTTGGAATTAAAAATAAAGCTTTAATAAGCAGTTGATCCCATGACTTATCTAACATATTTTACCTTTATAAAATTAACTTACAAAATAAATAGACTGGCCTCAACGTACGTGTATTCAAGCGAATTTTAGTATCCAATTAAAGACTTATAGATAAGTGTTTGGGTCGATCACAATGTACAATAAATTCAATTGTACCATTTCACATCAATATTTCTAGTAGGTTTATTTTTAATAAACAAAATAATTAAATAAAATCATTAAATTCTTTACTGTCCATATCAGGTTTAATAGTAATGCCTATTTCAAATAATGTCTCACTCTTCAGCCTTTTAAGAAGACATCGTCATAGATAGCAGAAAACTGCCAAAGTAATTTACCTATCATAAAAGACTAGACAAGAAAGATACACTGAAAAATTACCTTGTGTTTTGTAGTGCCGAATAGTCTAATTTGGTAGTAGGCCAACTGAAACTGATGCTAGTTTTCTTGAGAGTATCTCTTGCGTTTTATTGTGTCATGTGATTCTTAGATAAATTGGCTATATTATATGGGTTCTTATATGTTTCTCATCCACAAAGCTTGCAAAATCCCTCCCAATTATTTTTTTATGTCCATATGTCCCATCAAAACTCGTAATTGTTTCATCTTTCCTTATTTATATTTTTTTATTTTGGCCAAATGAATTCCTACGAATATAAAATTCTTAGCACATATTTATTTTCTATTTCTCCACTTTACTGTTTAAATTGATCTTAATATACAGAATGGTAATCAAAATCAAGCTGGCATATGTTTTACCTGACCCCAAGTATTGCTTAAAAATCTTTTAGAGTACTATAGTAAAGATAATGGAACATACCTTTAATAAGAGGGCAAAAATACCAACCATCTGTATTCTTCCTACTATTATATGTTTCTGTTTGGTTGTATTAAACAAAAGAATTAAAGTCTAAAATAAATATTAAGCCAATAGAATAATAGTTTTGCTTCTTGCTTTTGAATTGTACGTAGCACCATACATAAATTCTGATAGTATGACATCGATGCCTAAGCTATATATTAATTTGATAGCTATATATTAATAAGGTAACAAATCATTTTAATTTGTGTCCTCTTGAACTATAGGTAATGGGAAGCCTAATCTTCCAAGATTAAGGACATATCCCCCCGTCACAAGATAAGCAGTATCAGAAATAACACTCAATTGACGTACTAAATTACCTAAACGATCACGAAAAATTCTACCTAAAGGATAAGCAGGAATAACACCCCAACCAGTTTCTTCTGCAACAAAAATTATCTTGGCAGCTATTATTCCCACTGTTTCCAATAATTCTTGTGCAATGTTAGACCAAGTTTCTTCATTCATATCTAGATAATTTGCAACCCAAGTTCCTAAAGAGTCAACCAATATACAACTATGAGGATGTGCATCTGCAATAACATGTGACAAATTACGAGGAACCTCTAGTGTCAGCCAATTAGGAGGACGACGCAATTGATGATTCTGAATACGTTTTTGCCATTCTGTATCATTAACATCTTGGTTTCCTGTCGCAACATATACTACATGAAGTTGTGTTTCAGTAGCCAAGGTTTCAGCCCATTCACTTTTACCTGAGCGGGCAGGCCCAGTTACTAGGATAATCTGACTCATAGTTTTCCCTCAACATGAATTAGGAATTTTAACATCATGATTTTTTGACACTTGTAAGTAGAATTGCTGCTTACAACATTACTTTCTGAACAGGCTAATACGAGCACATGAAATACAAACGATATTAGAATTATCTTAGTTAATTAGGAAATGGAAAATACTTTTCAGGTATTTTTTAGGAAGTTATTATAATAACAGTAGGCTAAGCCCTACTTCACATAGAGGGGTTTTACCCCCTATTATGACAAGTACCTATGGCATCTATAATCTTGCAATCTTGCATCATTCATCCTGTAGTCATTAGCGCATTATTAAACACCATCAGGTCGTGCAAACTGTGGGTATATTTTTATGAAAGTAAGCTTAAAACGTATTGAGGCAACTTTATATGATTTAGAACGTGTCTCTGCATCCAAAACTGGCAATCATCCAAGACGGCCTCTATCATTCCGGATTAGCGTCAAGACACAATTACCGGAAACATCAGCCCCTTCATCATCAAAGGAAGAGGAAGGGGCTGATTCAGATTTTTTTGTTAAGCATATTTCCGTACAGACATTCCCAGCGCGAGCTCGGGAAAGAGAATTTTCTAATCGTCTCAAATTTAAACATCCTAGTTTTAAGAATTATCACTATGGGGTAAATCCGGCTTTGGCAATAAATTTATTAAGAGAAATTCAGACGGATATTGCCCAATGGCAAGAAGAACTCCAAATAATTGTTCGACAAATACAGGACATTTATTTGGAGGGGCCAATTGTTAATGGTTGGTTGGAATCATATAAAAGGGAATCAGAAACCCAGGGAATGGCAACATTACGTCATGGGGAAGTAGAGCGGTTAATGAACTATGTAGAGGAAATTTGTGCTGATCAAGAAAAAATTTCTTATCAGCTATCCCGTACGTGCTACCGTTTATGTGCCTTAGATTCTGCAGGGAAAGTTTGGTCTCGTCCCTGTCCTACAGAGCAAGTGCCTAGCGTAAGTATGGCACTTGCTCGTTATCAGAAATTACGTCAACTATTAGGTCGAAAGCAATCTTTGGAAAACGGCCTTAGTCAATTAGCAGAAACTCTGACAACTTTGCATGGCCATTTACAAAAATTGGAACCCGATAAGGAAAGGGAAAAGAATTAATAGGATACTATACCAAATTTTTATATCCCCAAAATATGGGAGCAGTTGCGTAAAATTTGTTATTGAACCTTCTTCTTATTTTTTTATGATTACTTTATGAGTTTGCTCGGTTATTAAGTAGACAAACAAGATATTAATTTAGTATGCAAGATATGCTATATATTATTTCCGGTCATTGCAGTTAATATTTTAAGATAATTTTTAATTAGATGGAATTTATATTTGATTTTATTTACACTTGTAAAAATTATACTAACAAATAAGATATGTACTTGAATTTTGATATCGATAGTTAGCTCATAAAGAATTCCAACATTTAATGGTTAATTAATAGTATTAAATGATAAATCTAGCAACTTCACTATCAGGTAATTTAGAATAGGATTATGGGCAATCTGTCTAAAATTAGACTAGCTAATATATTAGCAATTTACCTATAACCAATAGTTACTTATAGATTCATTATATCTGGGGATAATAAGTATGTTTAATTTTCACCTAATTAATATAATTAATGAAGAGCTATTAATAACCAAATTAATTTAGAATAAAATTATTCTTCTTATGAAAATAACTCCATTATTTAGTATTTTATATTTTTGAAAAAATATCCACAGATTGTTTGATAATACTTAGTCTGTTGGTAATGTATTCTAATTAAATTATCTGTATTTATTGTTAAGATTGACTATTTAAATTCATTGATTTGTAGCTTATTTAACTCCCTGTAGTACTTGTAAAACTAGTACAAGTTATTTTTATACTGAATTGAGCCTAAGAATAAAAACTAGTATTTGGAAAGTTCATCTGTCTACTGTAGATTGTGTACTGGCTACGATATCAAAAAAATGTATTCTCAATGATATTCATAAATAAAATCAATGGTTTAAAAGATTAGTTATCAAAGTTATTATCTCAATCAATTAAATTTTCTTTTTTAGTAAAAATATCTGTCATGATAAAAATATCTCAGAATTTAATTAATATTTATATATTTAACTTATTTTTATATAAAATATAAAATTCTTCTTTTATAAGAGTAAAAAAGCTTTGGTTATTGCCAATACAACCATCAATTTTGGATGATAAAACTACATGTCTACGAGCCAAATTTATATTTATTATTGTCTTGCAGGCATGTTACATGAATATAACTGAGTTTTATATAATCAGGTAAAAAAGATGACTGTTATTACAATTTTGAAGTTCGGGGTTATTCAAAATAAACTTATACAGTATTATTAATTTGTTTTTTTGATTCTAAAAAATATTTGGTTAATATTCTGGTCTCAGAATAGGTGGGCTTGAAATTTGTGAACTAGGTAAAACAGAATATTTTTGATTAGGTGTGGCCGAAGTTAGGACTTTGATGAACAGAACACTTAATACTTAATTTTGCTAGCATGGGATAAGTCTCACAGACAAATAAGTTATATAACTTAGGCCTGGACTGCTGTTTATTTCCCAACAACTTTAAAGTAGGAGGTCAAGTTATAATTTTTTTGCAGCTTAAAGTAACAAAAATTTATGGGTAACTCTCTAGTACAAGCATTTTTAGTTGGCAGAGCAGTGGCTGAGGTTATTAATGAACGTCTAGAACATGCTGTCACTGATACCTTGAGCGAAATAGGCAAATTGGATGCCGAGTTAAAAGAGCAATTCAACCGTTTTGCTGAAGATGTTATGGAACGGGCTAATTGTTCAGCTAATAGTGATATTGCTAATGCTGGCCTAACAACCCAATCAGATTTAGAAACCCCTGATGTGCAAACCACAATTGATGAGCTAAGAGCAGAAATTGCTCTTTTAAGAACAGAACTACAAAATTACCGTAGTTAAATTTAAATAGGAAAAGATGGCAGGGTACTCATTCTTACTGTGCATTTAGCATTGTCTCAGGAAGTGAGTTTGTTCGGTGTAATCTATCCAAATCTTGGCTTCATCAAATCAGTCAACAGGATGATCTACTCTACTGGTTCTTGTCTGGCAATTACCTTGTGACAATACTTCCTGGGGACTATTGCACAGTACTATTTTCGGTAATTTGAAATAGCGTGTTTTTCCTTCCTAGCAGCTCATTCAATCACCAGCGGTAAGCAACACATATGGAAAATGGTTATACGGACAAGGCATACCGTTGGAATCGTGAAAATTACTCTGGTAAACGGCGCTTTGTAGACATTTGGTCATTTGTTTTGATCTTAATATTCAAACTATGGTTAAACAAAAAATCATGGAGTTATTCTGGTGGAATAACAGAAGCCAACTATACTGCCAGACGTAAAGAACAAGCAATTTGGATTCGTAATAAACTACTAGAATTAGGTCCAACCTTTATTAAGGTTGGGCAATTATTTTCCACACGTGCTGATATCTTTGCCGGTGAGTATGTGGAAGAATTAAGTAAACTCCAAGATAGAGTTCCAGCGTTTGGTTATGAACAGGCAGAAGCAATTGTTGAGCAAGAACTGGATCGGACAATTAACCAAGTATTTCGCAACTTTGAACCAGTTCCCTTAGCTGCTGCCAGCTTGGGACAAGTACACAAAGCAGTTTTACATACAGGAGAAACTGTAGTTGTTAAGGTGCAACGTCCCGGCTTAAAAAGGCTATTTGAAATTGATTTACAAATTCTCAAGGGTATTACATATTATTTCCAAAAACATCCAGCATGGGGCAAGGGTCGGGATTGGCTTGGGATTTATGAGGAGTGTTGCCGTATTCTTTGGGAAGAAATTGACTATCTCAAAGAAGGGCGAAATGCAGATACTTTTCGCCGTAATTTTCGTGATGAAGATTGGGTTAAAGTTCCCCGGGTTTATTGGCGTTATACTTCTTCTAAGGTGTTGACTTTAGAATATGTGCCTGGGATTAAAATCAGCCAGTATGCAGCTTTGGAAGCAGCTGGTTTGGATCGCAAGGTGCTAGCACGTCTAGGTGCTCAAGCTTATCTGCAACAATTATTAAATAATGGTTTTTTCCATGCTGATCCACATCCCGGTAACATCGCTGTTAGTCCTGAAGGAGCATTGATATTTTATGACTTTGGCATGATGGGGCAAATTAAATCCAATGTCAGGGAAGGATTAATGGAAACTTTATTTGGTATTGCCCAAAAAAATAGTGAGCGTGTAGTCACTTCTCTAATCAATCTAGGTGCTTTGGCCCCAGTGGAAGATATGGGACCAGTACGACGTTCTATACAATACATGTTGGATAACTTCATGGATGAACCCTTTGAAGCCCATTCTATAAGAGCCATTAGTGACGATTTATATGAAATCGCCTATGATAAGCCTTTTAGGTTTCCTGCAACCTTTACTTTTGTGATGCGTGCCTTCTCAACTTTAGAGGGTGTAGGAAAGGGTTTAGATCCCGAATTTAACTTTATGGAAGTTGCCCAACCCTATGCAATTCAGCTTATGACAAATATGAATGATTCACAGGGAAACACTTTTCTCAATGAATTAAGTCGCCAGGCTGTACAAGTCAGCAACACAGCCTTGGGATTACCAAGAAGATTAGAGGATACACTTGAACGTTTAGAAAAAGGAGATGTACGTTTGCGATTCCGTTCCATTGAAACGGAACGTTTACTACGCCGTCAAAGTAATGTTCAACTCAGCATGACTTACTCGGTAATTATCAGTGGTTTCACTCTTTCTGCCACGATTTTGCTGCTCGAAGATTATATATGGTTAGCGATATTTGCCGTTTTGATTGCCGCAACTGTATCATGGTTGCTCATTAGGCTACTTTTGCGCTTAGATCGTTACGACCGTATGTATTAATCATTTTGAAATCAATTTATGAAAATTAGTTTTACTGGTTTGAGCGATCCGGGACTAGTTCGTTCAAGCAACCAAGACTCTTACCATACTGATCCAGAAGGTCGATTTTTCATCATAGCTGATGGTATGGGAGGACATGCAGGAGGGGAAGAAGCTAGCCAGATTGCAACCAGAGAAATTCGACAATATTTGCTTAACAATTGGTATTCTTTAAGATCTGGACAGGAATTACTCCAAGAAGCCTGTTTTCAGGCTAATGAATCTATCCTCGAAGGCCAGAGGAAGCACCCGGAGTGTGCTGATATGGGTACAACTGTAGTTGTATTCATGATACGTGAGGGAGAATCTCCCTACCTTGCCTATGTGGGAGATTCCCGACTTTACCGCTTTCGAGACAAACAATTACAGCAAATTACTCAAGACCATACTTGGGTCGCACGTGCTCTAAAAATGGGTGATATTTCTCCTGAGGAAGCACGGACTCATCCTTTCCGGCATGTGTTATCCCGCTGCTTAGGTAGAGAAGACTTGATGGAAATAGATATCCAACCCTTAGAGATAGAAAAGAGCGATTATCTCTTATTATGCAGTGATGGCTTGACAGAGGAACTAGTAGATGAGGAAATAGCTGCTTGTCTTAGGGAAAACTCTTTATTAGAAAAAGCTGCTATGTTTCTAGTTGATGGGGCAAAAAAGGAAGGTGGTCGAGATAATATTACAGTGGTTATTATCAATTTTGAGGAATAACTTGGTGGTGTGTGGGGTTGCTCATCACACCATACTACATGATTTTTTATAAGAATTCTTTTCCCAAAAGATATTTATAGCCTAGTCGCAAAAACCTTAGAATTACTAAACGCCACATGGATTTATTTATCTATAATGGTATTTTTTCCTAAACCTAAGTATAATTGTTTAAGGGAAACACAGGCATACTTAGCATTGTGTTTGGGGTAATTAGTATTTTGTTCAGCCTGAGCTTTTTTCCTATATGCAAGTTGATAAAAATATTTTAGCTCCCTATTTATTTATATTTAAGTGGAGTATATGTTATTCATCAGAGGTTATTAAAATATTTCATATTCTCAGGGTTAGCCAATATACTTCTTTGCTAAAGCTCTGTAGTTTTTATTGATTATTAATGGCTCCCAATATCAGACTCCAGTTGTGCGGAGATAACATTAGTTGAGTCTGGATTAAAATGGTCCCCACATGAAATGTCCAAGATAATTAATTTACAGAACCATTGTCTATAGTCTTAGGAAGCTAATACTAGGGTTTTAGCTTCACTTTCCTGGAAACGCAAACTATAACTTCAACTAAATTACATCCAAATATTTTATTGTTTTTGGAGTTGATTCCATGAGTAATACCAAACTCTCCCTTGAGCAACAATTTAGCATCAGTTCATTTGCCGTTCAAGTACAGCAAATGAGTCATGAACAAGCAAAAGACTTCCTGATCAAGCTCTATGAACAGATGCTTATTAGAGAAGCAACTTACCAAGAACTTCTAAGACACGAATGGGGTCTAGACCCTGGTTCTACTTTGGTATAAACAAATCCCATATAGGCTTCACCATTCCATTTGACAGGTAACTATATCTTCTTCTATCGTATCCCTAAGAAAAAAAGGGTACAAGACTACTAGGGTAGTAAATCACAGATATTAATTAACCTTGTTCATATGATTACCACCAAGTATAATGTAAATATTATTGCAGTGTTATTCTGAGTTGCTGCCAAAAATTTGCTTCATCTGAAGTCATTTATATATATAACCATTCAAATAGGCAAATCAAGCATTTTTATAAAATCCAATACAGTTAAAGTGGAATTTTGAATTACTTGTACTACTTTATTTTCAAAAATTCCTAGTGTAGGTAGTTAGCATTTTATGGGACAAATAATAATATCAATTAAATTGAGTGCGAAACACCTTGAAATAGCTACACTCAAATGAGTGTACTATTTGAATAGCAAAAGTAGCTAAGTAATTTGAATAATGTTACTGACAACTTAAAATAAATAAAATGCTAACCACCTCAATTGTAATTTAGATAGACAAAATATAAAAAAATAAAATCTTCAAAATCAAGTTCCGTCATACTTTGCCATTTACTAAGGTTCTAAGATACAAAACAATCGACTCACTTTAAATTTGTGTTTGTTTCAATGACTCTGTTGCGTTTCTCTACCCTTATCTTTGGTCTAATCTTAATCATAGGGTTAAGTCTATGGCTAATTGATTCTCTATCCCGGCTACACTGGCAATTATCCTATTCTCCCTTATTGGGAAACTTATTGCTATTTTTATTAATCATTCTAATTGGGGGTTTAATAATAGTCTTTGTATACTATCTTTTAAGGCTAAATAGAGGTGATTTACCTTTCCATCGTGCTCGTAAACAAATTAAAATACCTGCAGGAAAATCAGAAGCAGCTTCTTTGAATCTAAAAGCTTTACGTCAGGAGTTATGCGAAATTCAAGATGAGATTACCCGCCAAGCAATACTTAGTAAATCCCAAGAAATTGAAGCCAATTTGGTACAAGGTGAGATTCAAGTGGTTGTATTTGGTACAGGAAGTGCAGGAAAAACTTCCTTAGTAAATGCAGTTATGGGAAAAATGGTGGGTAAAGTTAATGCCCCAATGGGGACTACTGTAGTTGGAGGAATATATCGTTTGCAATTAAAGGGTCTAGAAAGAAAGATTTTGATTATAGATACCCCCGGAATTATGGAAGTAGGAGTAGTGGGAACTGAAAGGGAACAGCTTGCAAGGAAACTAGCTACAGAAGCAGATTTATTGTTGTTTGTGGTAGATAATGATTTACGCTACTCTGAATATAAACCTCTGCAAACATTAGCCTCTATTGGTAAACGTTTGATTTTAGTTTTTAACAAAACTGATTTGTATACGTATGAGGATCAAAAAGCCATTTTAAAAAGTCTAAGGCAACGGGTAAATGATCTAATTCCCGCTAATAATGTAGTGGCGATAGCGGCTAGTCCCCAAGTAGTAGAGTTGGACAATGGGGAAGTATTTCAATCAGAGGCAGATATTCTGCCATTATTGCGGCTTATGGCAGAGATTTTAAGGGCAGAGGGAGAAAATTTAGTTGCTGATAATATTTTGTTGCAATCTCTAAAATTGGGCGAGGAGGTTAGAAAACTAATTGACTTGCAGCGTTTTCGCGAAGCAGAAAAAATAGTCGGACGTTTCCAATGGATTAGTGCAGGAGTAGTTGCAGTCACCCCTTTGCCTATGGTGGATTTGCTTGCAACTGCAGCAGTAAATGCACAGATGGTAGTTGAAATCGGCAGAATTTATGGTTGTGAATTAAATATGGAAAGGGGTAAAGAACTAGCCTTATCCCTAACAAAAACTATTACCAGTTTGGGGATTGTTAAGGGAGCACTGCAACTCCTTACTACAGCCTTGCAAATCAATGCTAGTACCTTAATTGTTGGGAGGGCAATTCAAGGGACAACAACTGCCTATTTAACTAGAATAGCTGGTAAAAGTTTTATTGAATATTTCCGCAATGATCAAGATTGGGGTGATGGGGGTATGGTAGAAATGGTTCAACATCAGTTTCAACTCAATCATCGGAATGAATTCATTCAAGCATTTATTCAGGAGGCAATTTTACAGGTTGTTAAACCAATAATGGATAATCAATCCGAAGTAACATTAGAAGATATTCACTCTTCCACATCAATAAAAACAAATAGAAAATGAAAGTTATATACATGTTAATACTATAAGTAAGTTTTTATAATCACGTAAGATATAATTCGCATTAAGATGTTAAATTCTATTATTAATAAAACCATTCTATTTTTTGATTTACTATTGAAGTAAATGGTTAATTCTTTATCTATAAATTACTCTGCTAAGGGGATAGGATTTAAAAAAAATGGATAGTTATTTACTCCGCAATTGATCTTAGTTATATGATGGCTAATAGGGGTTTATAAAGATATCAATAGATGTTTCAAACTTTAATAATAGAGGGTTATAGAAAATAATTTATAGTCATGGCTATTGAATATTCAAACTATTATAAATCTACTATAAATAAAAGCTCTTAACTAGCAATCTAATTGCTTTGAAGATTTGTGCTTCCTTCATAAAGCTGAGGTTTTGAAGAAGCTAGGAACTCATAAATGGAGGCCTTACATAAAAGAGATACTAACCATTCTGTGAGTTCTTATTAAATAAGATTATTGCCTTCATTTATATTGGTAATAAATTTGATAGTAGTTTAATTGATAATCTTACAAGGATTATAATATATAGTACTGCTGAGGTTATAGCAAAAATGAGAAGATATCACCTGAGAGTAGCAGTATTAAAAAGGATTAGTGGCAAGAAAATATAAAACTATCCAAGTTTCAATTAAAGCTCCAATATACTTCTCACTAATCTGATAATTACAGACCAATAATTTTTGTCTGATCTACAATAATTTAAATACATAATACTCGGTTTCATATTGAAAAATATCATATCTTAGATTTAATTAAAGATATGATATTTTGAAGTTTATTCTTTTTACTCTTGTTCCTGTTAATGATGTTATTAATTAACCTAACCCGCAATTGCTCATACTGAGATTTTAACTTAGTTTTCACCTGCTCTTTTGACATTAATACATTATATGTATGCCTATTTTCTAAGTAGAATAATAGCTCTTTCCGTTGATTTATATTTAAATGTATAGTAATGACATGGGAGCATTCCTGAGGCTCTTCCAATGAAAATAGTAATAGGTGATAATAGCCAATTTCTGATAACTTATGAATAATCCTATCAATCTTATTACTATTTGTATTTAAGTCCAGGTAATAAGATAAGCAACGATGAAATGTAGAGTCTTCCTTATAGAGAATAATGCCCCATAAAATCATAGGATATATATTCATCTTAGATATAAACTCTGTAAGTGTTGAAGTAGTATTAAGGAAAGTAGTAATTTCCTTACGAGGTAACATTGCCCAGAAAGTTGGAAATAAACCTTGTTGAGTATTTAGAAGACAAGGGAAAGCAATGACTCCTTTTGGTTTACTATCTGGCCATGTCTGATGCCAGCATTCTTTTGCAGTTAATGAAACTGCTGAAATTAATTTCACTGATTCTTGTTGCTTCGCTAATATACTTTCCGTAGGTATATTAATAGTCTGCTTAATTTCATTTAATGTATTTAAAATACTAGTAACATTTTGAGGACGAAAATCTACTTCTTTTGATAAGCAATGCTTGATTAAATTCTTCAGCTCCTCAGGAACTTTGACATCAGGATTAATTTCCTTAATATCAGGGGGTATTTGAAAGTGATGTACCTGATACCAATTTTCAAAAGATTGTACTCCCGGCGAAAAAGGATGTTTGCCAGTTAACATCTCAAACATAATTATACCCAAACTATAAATATCAGAACGTCCGTCTAATACTTTACGCCCTTCCATATATTCTGGTGAACAATAAGGTAAACTGCCTATAAAAGATTCAGATAATTTAATCCCAGTACGTTCTGTCATAAATTTAGCAATACCAAAATCAAGAATTTTGACAGTAGAACCAAACTTACCATCTTCAGAAAAAAATATATTTTCTGGTTTAATATCTCTGTGGATAATTGGGATAATTTTTCCTTTAAGCTTTACTCCTTTATGGGCACATTCTAAGCCTAAACAGATTTGGATGCATATATCTAAAAATTGTTTAATCGTTAAAGGTTTATTCTTCAGCATTTGTTTTAAATTTTTGCCCTGAAGATACTCCATTACATAAAAGGGGATATATTCTTCAGTAATGCCATAACTCAATAAACGCACAATATGTTGGCTCTTGCGTCCCAGTTGAGAACCTATAAAAATTTCCCTGGCAAAACGCTGTGATATTTGTTGATTAAATATGCTCATGTATAGGACCTTGACTGCTACTGGCATTCCACCTTTAGCTACATCTTCAGCAATGTAGACTTTACCCATGCCACCTTTGCCAATTAAATCTCTAATTAAGTAGCGGTTATTTAAAACAGTTCCAACATAATTGTCTGATTCATTCTCTTGCATTATAGTTTTATGAATACTAGTTTTTAAAATCTTCATGACTAGCAATTAGAATTTATGTTTAGTAATTAGAGATTATTTTTTGGTAACAATCACAACAATAACCTATCTATATTTTTTACAAAAAATGAAAAATGGTCCGCAAACATAACTTAGTTTGCAGACCCTGTGTAACACATTTATTTATACATATGTATGAGAGATTACACGTAACTGAATATAAAGATATTACTATTAATACTAGGTTAAACTAGTATATACACTTACTTATGTAGAGACTAGATAATTTAACATAAACTTAGTAATTATTGAAGTATAAGTAGTTATACTCTCAATCTAAAGGCTAAGATTTGAGTTTTTTGTATGGTTTGAAAATTATTATCACTAATGAGAATTAATGTTCTATCTCCTTTAGATAAATTAGGACCTAAAGTTAAACCCTCAATATTGTCTAGAGGTATATTGAGTTTTCTTAAATCGAGTAACAATTCTTTTTTTACAGGCTTTATTATTTGGGAGCTTGATTTTAAGAGGCTATAAACATTACTAATATCGGTGGCTCCCTCCAAGGAAAATTTGTAGATTCTAACGGAAAAGCCTAATCCTATTAGAGAGCGTTCTATACTAAGAAAATCTCCACTATCACTAATAGCTAATAAATCTGACAATCCACTGGTAAAAAGATGGGATATATTTAGTATTGATTTTACTGGTTCAGTTTGATACAGAAATTCTTTCTCTGGCTGTTGGTTAATTAGGTTATATTGTAGAATTCGACAAGGAGTACTAACTCCTGGCTTGGCTTTTGTACCATCTAGAATAAGAGCATTTTCACTAGCTGTGAATAAGTATTTTTGGTTGGGAGTAATAGTTAAGCTTTCAAAGGCAAGGTTATTACGAACACCTTGTTTCCTATTACTGCTAACTAAAAATTTGTTTGGGATCGGTAGCGAGTTTATTTCATTGCCAGACGCAAGGGAAAATTTTTTAATGAAGGGTTGAATTGACTGTTCAACATTTCCTTCTGAAGAAATATATATGTTTTCATTTTTAGTAAGGGCAATACCTTCCGCATCAATTGTACGCTTGTAAAAGCTTTGGCCTTTAATATTTAAAAGTGTAGTTACTCCAACTGGTCTAACACCTTTGTCTACGAGATGACCCTGGGAAAGATCAATTTTTAAGGTATAGAAACGAGCCGGATATTTCTCGCTACGGTCATCTGATATAGCATAGTAAAGGTCGTTATTCGCATCATAAGTAATTCCTGATAATCCCCCCAATTCAGTTCCCTTGAAGCCTAAGCCTGTGGGTAATGTTGCACTCCCTATAAATCTAATACTATCCGCTTCCGCAGCAGATATAGGTATACAAACTGCTAATATTCTAATTAATAAAGTACAAGTTACTATAATCGAAATCAAAAAATAAATAAATTTTGGTATGCACTTAGTGCTTCTGATTATTTTCATAGATAGCTATTACTGATAGCGCAAATTAGCATAGTAAATCTATATTTGAAAATAGCGGAAAGACAGAGGGTCTCTTTATACCTACTTAGGAGTGCTCTGATGGAATAATTTGTAAAGAAGATGGAAAATCAGGAGATTGCTCCTGAAAAAACTTGAATAACCACTCTTTAACGCTATAAGTTGCTCTACAATCATCTTCATTATAGAGTTGGATTGTCTTTATCAATGTACGGTTTCCTGTTTTTAACCACTCATCATACCAGTAAATACACTTGGCCCCACTTGCTTCTGGATTATGCCATTTAAATCCTAACCAACGAGCAACTGCTTTTAATGCGTAACTTTCCACAGGTAATGTGACGTTTTGAATTAGATATTCATATATATCTACCAATCTATTTAAAACTGGGTATATGTCTTCTTGGGGTGTTTTATAAGTCTTACTTAGGCGCTTAATAGTATCACATTCGTACACACAAAAGTGGTAAATTGGCGCTTGTGGATATTGCCAAACTAAGTCTAAGAAATTCTGCCACACTGATTCCTCATCTTCTGGTGTTTCAGCAAAAAAAGAATAAAATTTTTCGGTGTGATTCTGTTTATCAACAACTAAAACACCTAGGAGGTAATTTAAATTTAAGTCTGGCTGTGCTTCAATATCAAAGTAAAGCTCTATAGTATGGTAAAACTTGAGCTTATTTAGCTTGTCGTGATTGAATGATAAAAGTGTTGGACGACATTTAATAGTTGATTGGGCTTGCACTATTAGCTTTGTTGCTGCTTGATAGTCAAAACCAACTAGATTTCCCAAGACATTGGGATTTGCATCAGCAAGGGTTTGTAGTGTGGTGATGCTTAATTCCTGGAGTTGTGTATAACGGGGTGGAGTAATTCCAGGCAACAATGACAAATGCTGTTGAGATTTCGCGATCGCATAACAATCACTATACCAATGGCAAAAATTACACCTCTGTCTAGAAATAAACATTTCTGGTGCATCATCTTGTTGAAGAG
This sequence comes from Richelia intracellularis HH01, assembly GCF_000350105.1. Taxonomy (GTDB): domain Bacteria; phylum Cyanobacteriota; class Cyanobacteriia; order Cyanobacteriales; family Nostocaceae; genus Richelia; species Richelia intracellularis. The sequence continues at coordinate 14,698 of NZ_CAIY01000028.1, read as the reverse complement.
AGTTAATAAACTCGACTAAAATTGCCTCCATTTGAGGGGTCCACTTTCCTAGGTCTACTGGGTAGTAACCTTCCTTACCTCTTAGTATTAACCACCCAGAATCAACTTCCGATTCCTGTAGCTTCATCAAAATATAAGCATGAAAAGCAACTGCCACTTGGTATTCTTGTTTGGGGCGCCTGCCCAACTCAATACTAGCTGGGGCGTAGTACCAGCTGCCAAATTGGGATTTACCAGGTTGTTTAATTAAGAGATGAGGATGGCTGATCAGGGTAGAATTCGAGGTATAGTTTGTTGTTATAACTCCCTTATGAATATATTCCACCCCCTGATGCATTAACTCCACAGTTGCCTTATGAGCTAAATACAAATTCTTTCGGGGGTATTGTGGATATTTGTAGTCAAACTTGGATAATACACTCTTTTGATGAGTAGCCTTATCTTGTTGCAACTTGTAAAGTAAATCATTCCTAGGGCTTACCCAGTTTTTTTTGCTATGGATATCTAAAAAAGGCCGGCGCTTACAACGTTGGTATTGTAGCAGCAGTTCAGCATTAATAAGCATTCCTTTAAGTTAAAAATAAATTTACATTCTTGCTTGGGAAAATTTAAGACAAATAGAGCTAAATATTGTAATGGAGGAGAAAGAAAACCTGAATCTTTTTCAAAATATCCTGATTTCTCGAAAACTTTCATAGACTATGAGCTTACGATTATTCTGATATAGAAATTTAGACAAGACAACTCTATGAATTTAAAAAATGTTTTAGAGTAATCCCGATTATGAAATCTTAGAATACACTTGTACCCATTTGAAAATCTAGCTCATTGGGTGATTTTAATACAAAAGTCTCATTTAACTTAGTTTGTACAATAATCATCAAGGTCTATGAATATCTTAGATATTTATCACCAAAAAATCAGACTAGCAATTTTACATAAGTAAATTTGTAATAATATATAAATTTACTTATGTAAAATTGCCACTAGGTAATTAATTTCTCTTCACTAGGGTTGTCTGTCATGCACTATTATTTTCACATAGGAAAAGTATACTCCGGGAAGTAACTTATCTTTATAGCTATATGGCATTCTCTTGGAATCTTTACTCTTGACTATTATGTTTGAAACAGAATTATTTTTTGTTGTTACACTGGTGTTGTTTTGCTTCTTAGCTGTTCGAGAATCTTCAGTTCTATCTATGATTTTTATAAGCTTTCCACTTAAAAATATATTGGTATAAAAACTTATTTTGATTGTCAAATTTCTAATAGTTATATTCGATACAAGTAATATGATTTGCCACTTGTATTTGGAATCGGATATTTCTCCGCTCTTATTTATGAACTAAAATGTGGAATGTGCCTTTAGTAACCAATTTCTGCATCAGGACAATAAGAAGGTAAAGGTTATAAACGATTCAGATATAAGTAATCATAAACCCTAACATAGCTTACCTGAAGAAAGTCCAAGTTCAAGATAGTAAAAGTAAATGATTCAATTAGAAAATTACCGCCAAGAGTTTCCAGCCTTAGCCAATAAAAACTACTTTAATTATGGTGGCCAAGGTACGTTGCCCAAAATAGCAATGAATACTATTAGCCAAGCACAAGAATATATACAAAGTACTGGGCCCTTTGGATCTGAAGCGAAAACCTGGATTGATTCAGAGAGAAAAGCCTTGCGAATAGCTGTTGCATCAGAGTTAAATGTCACTGAAAATACGGTCACTATTACAGAAAATGTGACAATGGGTTGCAACATCATCATGTGGGGAATAGATTGGCAAGCTGGTGACCATTTGCTAATATCGGATTGTGAACATCCTGGAGTAGTAGCAATATCCCAAGAAATTAGCCATAGGTTTAAGGTAGATATAAATACCTGTTCGCTAATACCTACTTTGAACAATGATAATGCAGTTACTATAATTCAACAAAACTTACGCCCCAATACCCGTTTGTTAGTATTAAGCCATGTATTATGGAATACTGGTCAACTTTTGCCTATAAATGAAATTGCAGATATTTGTAATATTAATAAAACTCTATTGTTAGTAGATGCTGCCCAGTCCATGGGTATGTTACCCCTAGATTTACATTCATCTGGAGTTGATTTTTATGCATTTACAGGTCATAAGTGGTTATGTGGTCCGGAGGGAATAGGAGGGTTATACATAAAGGCAGAATCTGGGGAAAGACTCAGACCGACTTTTATCGGGTGGCGCAGTATAATTGCCAATTTTCAAGAAGAACCCATTAGCTGGCAAAAAGATGGACAACGTTATGAAGTAGCAACATCTAGCTATTCTCTTTATCCAGGCCTCCGAGAAGCAATTAATATCCATAAACAATGGGGTACTTCAACAGAACGCTACCATCAGATATGTGCAAATTCAGAGTATCTGTGGTATCGGCTTGCTGAAATTCCCCAAGTTCAGTGTTTACGGACAACTCCTCCAGAAAGTGGTTTAGTCTCGTTTCAAATTAGTCATAGTAAGACATATACAAGTAGTCAACTAGTGAGATTTTTAGAGTCTGAATGCAAAGTTTTTTGCCGTTATATTATAAAACCTAATTCCATTCGCGCATGTGTTCACTACTTTACCTCAAAGTCAGAAGTAGATAAACTTATTGAGGGAGTAATAGGTTGGATTGAGAGAGAAAGAAAATCATAGGAGAGGAATTAATAACTATATCTTGCAAGACAAAATACAAATAACCTTAAAATCCCAACTGTTTAATACCCTCTAATCATATGCAATACTAAATTGCTTTTAGGACACTCTAATATTAAATCAAAGTTTAATAATTCAATATCTCTGTATAATAAACCTACTTATGGAACTATGCTAGTGCTTCATCATCTAAAAGAATAATAATCTACTCTTTTTAGTGGTATTTGGATAAGTATTTTACATTTTTCCTTGAAGAAAAATGTAAAATAAGTACTCATTTGTAAAAATCAATATTAATCGATTATGTAACCTTGCATTTGATATTAGTATGGAGTTTACTTTAAAAGTAAATTATTTTATAGAATTTCAACTTAAATTATAGATTTTTCATTCATAACCATTATCGTTGAGCATTTGTCCTACTGCTTACTACTTCCTAACAGGGAGTAAAATTATTTCCACTCCTACAACCTCTAAAAATTAATGTCAGGAACTACATAGAGGTTCTTACAAGCAATCCAATGGTATACAAAAAAAACAATTTAACATCTAACATAGAAAGACCAATCATTTACATTGCCATTAGCAATCATGGATTTGGTCATACAACACGCACTGCTGTAGTTGCTAACACTATAAAAAAACTATGCCCGGAGATTTTAGTTATTATAGCTACAACAACCCCTAGATGGTTGTTAGAAAGCTATATTGACGGATACTTTATTCATCGTCCTCGTGCTTTTGATTTGGGTGTGGTACAAGCAGATTGTCTAGCTATGAATAGGCAAGTTAATCTGGAAAAGCTATTGGAGATTCGTCAAAATCAAAACTCAATTATCTCCTCAGAAGCTAACTTTATTCGTCAAAATCGTGTCAACCTTATTCTTGCAGATATCCCCTTCTTGGTTTCCAAAATTGCGAGAGTAGCTGATGTTCCCTGCTGGATGATGGGTAACTTTGGGTGGAACCTAATTTACCGAGATTGGGGTGGAGAATTCCTAGAAATTGCTGACTGGGTTGATGAATGTTATTCCCAGAGTAGTCGTTTGTTTCGCCTTCCCTTCCATGAAGACATGTCCATCTTTCCAAATATCACCGATGTTGGCTTAATAAGTAGTTCCCCTCGTTATACAGAAGAGGATATCCGTTCTATTTGGGGAATTGATACTCCTCCAGAAAAAACTATTTTGTTTACCTTTGGCAGTTTTGGCTTAAAATCCATACCTTACAGTAACATAAGACGTTTTTTTGGCTGGAAATTCATTACTTTTGATAAATCAGCTCCAGATTTACCAAACCTAATTAAAATAAATGATCCCAAGTGGCGTCCTGTCGATTTAATGCCTGTATGTGGTAGGCTTGTTTCTAGGCCAGGGTTTAGTACCTTTGCAGAAGCTATAAAACTGGGGATTCCAATTGCTTCAATAACAGATGGCAGTTTTGCTGAGGCTGCATTTCTACTAGAAGGTATTGTAAATTATAGTCATCATCAAATTATTACCCCAGAGGATTTATTTAATGGAAGCTGGGATTTCCTTCACAAACCTCTCATACCACCATGTAAGTCAGAACCAATTGCTAAGGATGGTCATGAGATAGTTGCTAGAAGTATAATCACTTGTATAAAAAATTAATCAAAAATTTTGATTAATGGATTGAAGACTTTTAAGACAAAGTTTTAGAGTTTAAATAAACTACTTTTAAGGTAACTGTAGGGTTTAAACCAAACATAGGTATAAACATAGGCAATCTCCTGGGAAGGCATTCACCATTGATTATTTTTGGATGTATTAACAAAAAAATTGATCTGGTAACTAAAAACATTGTGACTATATCTCAAGCATCGTAAATTTATATTATTTATAGGGAAGGTAACTCCTAGAAACCACATATGCTTAAACTCATATGTGGTGAACTCAACTTTTAATCCCGACTTACTATCCAAAAATCATAATCTAATTGACTTTAATGGAAAAATCTATTCCTCTTTCTACAAGGCTAATATGACTATATTTGCAATCTTTCTCTTCTGATTGTTGGTACTATTCTGCTCAACAAAGGTTGTATTTAAAATTTATAAGATTTTCAAATCCAAAATAATTTATGATAAGTGCAAAGTAGTCCTTTAAAAATATCCTAAACAAACACTGTAAAAGTTATGAACAGCCTATAATCTATGATTATATTTATAGTGGTGATTTGATATGCTGGTAAGATTTTCAAAAATAGGGGAAAGATATTAATCGGGAAATGAATAAACAAAGATGATAGCTTGTAATCACTAATACTATAATATAGAAGTTATATTTAACGGCAAATTTGAATTAGGATTCACTAAATAAATTATGTTTATAGAGTCATGAACTAAAAACCCCAAGTATGTTAACCAAGTGTTTTAATCAAGAGCAAATTTTCTAAAAATAGCTAGTAATTAATGTAATCGGAATCGGATGTGACTCACTACCAAAAACTACTTAAAATTCCTACTACAGGTAATTCATTATATAATGCAACCTCCGAAATTACTACAGTAGTTACTGAATCTGGAGTAATAAAAGGGATTTGTACATTGTTTTTACGTCATACATCGGCAAGTTTGATTATACAAGAAAATGCTGATCCAGATGTTTTATTAGACTTAGCTAAATTTATGTCACAGCTGGTACCAGAATTGTCTAATTATAGACATAGTGCAGAGGGGTCTGATGATATGCCAGCTCATATCCGCACTGCTATTACTCATACCTCAGAAAATATTCCCATTAATAATGGCCATTTAGTTCTTGGAACTTGGCAGGGAATCTATATTTGGGAACATCGCCAACAGAATCACTCTCGAGAATTAGTAGTCCATATTTCCGGGTGAGGTTTGTGGTCACTAATTATTCTTAAATCCTACCTAGAGAGTCTTTCTCTTTTCAAAAGAATTTGTACTTTTGTTGTTGCGTATATTCCTTCCCAATATATGCTGGATTTCACTTTATATGATGATAAAATCTATTTTTTAGATTTGGAATATTTCCTGGAAAATTCAAATTTATAGTACATTATTAATGGTTTGTGATTACCATATATTGATCAATAAAAAATATCAAAATACTTGTTGAAATTTTAGCTAATTCTAAATCAAAGGTAAACATTTTATTTCTGTTGCTTGTATTTCATGCTTTATAGATTAATATTCACTAACTTGGGCCGATAGCCATTTATCTAAATAGTCACTACTGACTTCATTATTATTTTTATTACTAATTGTTTCTAAGTAGGAAATATCTTTTATTTTATGCATGCAACCACCAGTAAAATTTTGATTAGAGCTGGAATCTGTAGATTGTTTGAGTTTCTCTAATTGCGTCTGTTGTATTTTTGTCGGACGTGAATGCTCTTTGAGTAAGCGATTATAAGTTCGATAAGGAATATAGTGTAAAGGGTTATATCCAGCAAAACGCAATATCAATACGCAAGCCCAAGAATACTTTCCAGCCAAAATAGCTTCAACTAATTGGTCAAATTGCTCGGGTTGAATGGATTTAGATACATTGCTATTTCTTCCAGAATTATTTTGATGCATAATTAGGGTTTTATTTAAAAGCAATAGACTAATCGGACGATTTATAGATTTAAAGTAAGTAGTAAGTTTTATTTACATAAATATTACTTACTTTGTTAATGCGAAAAATATTCTATTAATACCATAAAAATATTTACATGATAATCTTAGGCTTTAGCTATCTATCATCACTAAAAATTCTTGTGAATAGCTAGAATTTAATGATAATAAAATCATCGATTTAATCATTATAAATATCCGGTAAATATCTTCTATAGGATAGTAGATTATATTTTTATAGCCTCTAATTTACATGCTTAATATTACCTCCATTCTATTAATTTAATAAAATAATTACCAGAACTTATTAAAGTAATTAATTTTATGTTCAATTCATTAATTATGAATTTACCAAAGCTAATTTTCACTTTTATGATGTATAAGCTAACAAGAATGATTCTTTCTCTACAATCTTATTTATTTTGGCTATGATTAGATGAGCAATATCAACCATTTTTATTATCTATACTAAAATTATTAAAGTAAATCAAAATAATTTACTATTTATAATGAGATAATAAAATAAAATATATAGTCTTTATCCTAAAAATACTTTTAATGATTCATAATACTTTTAATGATTCATAATACTAATATTAAGTATTTAATATTAGTAATTTATTTATAGGATAGTCAGTACTTTTATCTATTTTACTAACCATATTAGTAGCTATGATGTAAATGACACCAAAAACTGAATATTTTTGTATATCTGAGGCCCAGCAAAAATAATTTTTCCGTAAGCTAATCAGGGATTTAACTGTATAAGATACAATTATTTTTCCATGATTTGATATATCAAATAAAATCAGACTTCTAGTAAGTATTTTTTGGCTGATTTACTATGTATTTTTATTAATATTTGTAGCTATACTAACCTACAAATCCTTAATAAATAAGTTATTACAATAGCAATTATACAATTTTTTTACTTTATCTAAAAAGCACTTACACTATTTTGCACAATCTAAATAAAGTATTCATAGATTAGCTATTGTTAGATGCAGTCTTATCCCCTTTAAATATCTTTAACTACTAATGTTTAATAAGTGATAGCCACGATAAAAATAAACCCGTATACTAATTTTCTCAAGTAGTTTACATGTAAATATTGTTAGTCACTGTTAACAACATTTATATTTATACAAGTATTTTCTCTTTATGTCACCTGTTGATATTACTATTATTTTATAGAATGCATAAAAGTTTTGATACTTTTGCCTGACACTATAAAGATTTTAAAACTATGCAGAAGATTGCATTATGATATGAGCTTTATGCAAACTGAAATTAGTATAAACTTACTGAGAAAAATCTTGATATTAATTCAACTGCTTGAAATTATACCTAGTTTAATTTTGTAATGAGATGCTAATAAATAATTAGCATCTAGCAGTAATTCTATTGAGTTTATTTACATCTCATTATAAAATTTTGATTTGTAAATAATTCTTGTAAACTCAATAGAATTACTGCTTTTCTTAAATATTCTAAGCTTTGTACGAGTTATGGTATTTGTACTTCAATTCATAAATAATTATGATTAGTTTTTTTGAAGCTTTAATAAATTTAGTCAATATTTTATTGTTAAGAGATTTCATTCATAATTCCCTTCGTAAAATAAATTTCACAAAGTTTTGATGGTTTATATTTTTAAGTATATTTATGGAAAAAAATAGGCTAATTTGGTATTCCTATAAATATCAAATTCTGTAAAAATTAGAATTAAACATATAGATTACTAAATATCTAAGTAATATAATTAAATTATATTACTTAGATATTTACTTAAAGGTTAATATATAAAAATATGTATTAACTCATTAACATTTTTACCTTGAAAATGTTCGATAATTGATGTTAAGCACTAGTATATTTCAAATTAGATAAATCAAGTTATTTTATAATTATCTAGCAAATTTTCTTACTATAGAATTCGTTGCTTTATCCAAAATTCATATTCTCCTTTGATTAATTAGAGTGTGGGTAATTAATATTTTATTGACCTCCATATAGGCTAATTACCATAATTTTGATTAGTCTCGTATATCGAGAGTGTAAATTTTAAATGAGTGGATATATGCTTGTAAATCTAGCCTTTACCATAGCCTCTTCAAAAGTAAACTCATTATGTATGGTAATATTCTAGACAATTGTACCAGCAAATATCTAGCATTTTTAGTTAACTATACTTACTTTTAGATTCAAATATGGAGGGCATATTTTATATATATATTATAGTCATCAGTAAAAAGTTATTCATTACTAGGAAAATACAAGTCAGTAATTTACTTTACCAAATTTGTTTTTTCCTGGTCTTCTAGCACACATAATACTAATTATCTGTGATTCCTATAAAACTTATACTTAAATAGTTTGATAATTCCGGATACTTTGTCAAAAATTTCATGACCTGCTAAATATTTATTGTTAAGTATTAATAATATTTAAACTTCATTCTAAGAATCTAATTATAAAGAAAAAGTAGCTATATTGCATTATAATATCTCAGTTATTATTTTTGGGAGATCGAAATTTTGCTTTATTAGAGGTGTAACAGGTTAATCCTGGGAAGTGTAGCTGCACAATGATATAGCTAAAGCAAACAGAAATTTTCTTCTAGTATTTAATGTCAACTAGTCCTGCTCTGCCTGATTTATTGCTAATAGCCTATATAGTAGTTTTAAAATTATTAAAATATTACCTTAAAAAAATTCTCAAATATAATAGCAATTTATAATTAATTTTCCGTTTTAACCATCGATTAAATCAATAATTTAATCGATGGTTAAAACGTTGTAAAATACTTTAAGTCTTCATTCTCTTAAATTCCTAGCACTACAAAAGTTGAATACAGACATTTCTATTAAAAACTAAGGGCCGGAAAATTAATTATTAACAATTCTCTATATAGCAATTAGAAATATATATAGCACGTTTTGGAATCAAATGTCTTTTTATAAGCCGCGTGAAATTACTTTTTGTTTTTTTTAAATCTTTGATATTTTGAATATTAATTAGCAACATTATATATTGCCCACTTGCAATTATTTCAGAAATAGTTTTCCGATAGTCATTATATTATGATGTTGCTTGTATACAAGCTATTTCCTCAATATTTTTACTTGTATTTACAAATTACTATTACAGTGTATTATGCTATATTCACAGTATTTACTTAATACTAATAAATTTTAATAAATGATTTTTTAAGTCTGAGCAAATGTCCTGAGCTAATTATAATCTTATGAGATCATAATCACAGTATCTGGTTTTCTCAACTTCCTATAATAATGGAATCATAACTAATAAGTTTTGAAAATTATTTGTTATTGGCTACAATACTAGTAGTTACGGCAATGGTATCGAACATGTATAATTAAATTTTGCCTACGCCTAGCGGATAAAATTTTAAATAATCTGACTCATTTCCCAGTCATTAATAAGTTTACTAGTGTATATACACTTATAAAATCACATGGTTCATTTTGCAATAATTCAGTTCTGTAGAAGGAACCTGTACACACCTGAGCGCAGTATTTTTCTTGAATCTTATCTTTCTATATTCTTATATGCGAATATACTTTGTCTTTTGTCATTAATGCTCCAACATAATGTATAAATCATGTACAAATCTTTATAGAATTTATAACTAATAAATAAAAATAATTAAAGGAACATTTTCATTTTTTATATTCCTATACTAGATACCCTAGGATTTTAGATAAAGTTTTGTAAATTATAAACAAATACAATTGGAAATTTTCTGCAGAATAAGACCTAAGGTAATACAATCAAGTTTAGAATAATTCACACATTTACATAAAAAGACTAGTAAATATGTCTGATCTTAATAGGGGAATTATGAAATTCCAGGGTGCAGATTCTCCCACCCTAGTTATCATCTCAACTCTACTATTGTTGGGCTCAATCTCGTCCCTAGTTATTTGGGCATTACAATCAGCCTACGTAGTTAATTAACTAGTTGTATTTTATCTTATTAATTATTCTTTCCCTAATACTATCTACACAGATAGTATTAGGGAAATCGCGAGCCTAACATGTGCCAATGGGCAATAGAAAATGTTAGATTGTAGATTTTCAAAATGTAAATCTAGAATCCCGAATCAGATATGCTAGAACCTTGGGGTTACCTAATTATTTTGATTGTCAGCCCGGTATTGGGCGCATTACCACTTGTTTCCTGGATAGTAAAGGCTTTAACAGGTAAGCAGTTGGTACATATTGGTACTGGTAATATCAGCGTATCAGCTGCATTCTATCATGGTGGCACACTAGCAGGAATTGCAGCAATTTTGTCAGAGGCCTCTAAGGGAATTGGGGTTGTTCTAATTGCCCGTGCGTTTTTTGGTCAAGGTACTTCTTGGGAGTTAATTGCCCTAATTGCCCTAGTGATAGGCAGATATGTAGTGGGAAGAGGTGCTGGTACAACTAATGTAGTGTGGGGCTTTATGGTTCATGACCCCTTGGCAGCAACATTTGTATTTTTACTAGCAAGTATTAGCTTTATAATAGTCCGTGATCGCCAAATAGCAAAGTATGGTGTGTTGCTTCTATTTCCCATCATTGAATTGCTTCTACATGTTGAGGATATGCCAAGAATTATGGCAGCAGTTATCCTGGCGGGATTGTTAGGCTGGATTTATAGCCAGATTCCAGACGATTTTGAACTTTCTATAGGAGAAGCAGAGCAGGAGTCCCAGGCAGCATTAAAGTTCTTTCGTGGCGATTATAAGCTTCTATCCCTAGATGATAAATTGGATGAATCAAGGGTAGGGCATAAGGCGGCAAGACTGTCGGAAATTAGGCGCTGGGGTTATCCTGTTCCCCAAGGTTGGGTTCTCTCACCCTATGATGATCCAGAAATTCTGATAGAAACTCTTTATCCCTCAGAATTATCCCCTTTAGTTGTTAGATCCTCTGCAATTGGTGAAGATTCAGAACAAGCTTCTGGTGCAGGACAGTATGAAACTATTTTGAATGCCACCACTAGACAGAGATTAAAAGAAGCAATTTCCAGAGTTAAATTGTCTTATGAAAATCCTAATGCAGTTCAGTATCGTCAATCCCTCAGATTGAAAGAAACTGCTATGGCAGTGTTGATTCAGCAACAAATTCGGGGAGTCTTTTCCGGAGTGGCATTTAGCCGCGATCCCATGACTCAACAAGGGGATGCTGTCGTAATAGAAGCCCTCTCGGGAAATCCTAATGATTTGGTTGAAGGAAAAGTTACCCCAGAGCAATACCGCGCTTTCGTAGTGGATACAGCAAACTTTTCCTTTGTGCAATTAGAAGGAGAGGGCAAAATTCCAGCAGTTTTAATTAAACAAGTTGCTTACCTGGCTCGTCATCTAGAAGATAAGTATCATGGTATTCCCCAAGATGTTGAGTGGAGTTTTGATGGTCAAACCCTATGGGTTTTACAAGCCCGTCCTATAAGTACCTTGTTACCCATTTGGACAAGGAAAATTGCTGCAGAGGTTATACCTGGTATTATTCATCCACTGACTTGGTCAATTAACCGACCTTTGACTTGTGGCGTTTGGGGGGAAATTTTTACCCTTGTTCTAGGTAGAAGCTCTTCTGGTTTAGATTTCAATCAGACAGCTATCTTACATTATTCCAGAGCATATTTTAATGCCTCTTTACTAGGAGCTATTTTCAGGCGTATGGGATTACCACCAGAAAGCCTGGAATTTCTGACTAGAGGAACAAAATTGAGTAAACCACATCTCACTTCTACATTGCAAAACCTTTCTGGATTACTACGACTATTCGGCAAGGAATTAACCCTGTTAAGAGATTTTCAAAGGGATGAGAAAAAATACTTTGCCCCTGGACTATCTCAATTGGCAGAAGAGTCCATAGATATACTTGAACCCCAGGATATTTTATATAGAATTGATTCCATTCTAGATTTATTACATCATGCTACTTATTACAGTATTTTTGCACCTATTAGTGCCTCATTAAGGCAGATGTTATTTAGGGTCAAGGATAGTGAAATCGACAATAGTTTCACCCCAGAAATATCTGCATTAAAAAGCCTAAATATATTAGCTGCATCTGCTAAGGTCATGTTCCCGGAGTTTGATCCAGAAACCTTATTTGAAGATTTGGCTCTTTCTGTGAAAGGACAGGAAGTTCTGGCTGAGTTTGAACAGTGGTTGCAAAAATATGGTTACTTGAGTGAAGTGGGAACAGATATTGCTATTCCCACCTGGAAAGAAGATCCTTGCTCAGTAAAACAACTATTTATGCAGATAATTCAGAGATATTCTAGCGCTCCTAATCAAGAGTCTTGTGTAAAAACAAGTAATGGTTTTGTACAAAAACGAGTAAATCTGAAAGGGAAAGTTACAGAAACTTATTCTAGACTTCTAGCTGAATTACGTTGGTCATTTATTGCACTAGAGCAATTCTGGTTAGAATCTGGGGTTTTATCAGAGCAAGGAGATATATTTTTTTTGGAACTTGCAGAAATCAGATTATTGATAGAATGTAATGACTTAGAACTAGTTCAGGGGTTGCAAAGTAAAATTAGGGTTAGACGATCAAAGAGGGAACAAGATAGCCAAGTCCAGACTGTACCATTATTGGTATATGGTAATTCCCCATCAGTACCCATTGCTCCTTCATCTTTTTACTCCAGTCAAATTTTACAAGGTATTCCTGCTAGCCATGGGCAAGTAGAAGGACGTATTAAAGTCCTACGCAACCTCGAATTTTTACCAGAAGTTAACCAAGAAACAATTTTGGTAGTACCTTATACAGACTCTGGATGGACACTCCTCTTAGGACAAGTAGGAGGGCTGATTGCAGAAGTTGGTGGAAGATTATCTCACGGTGCAATCATTGCTAGGGAGTATGGTATTCCTGCAGTTATGAACGTTCATAATGCTACCTCTTTCCTTAAAGACGAACAATGGGTACGAGTTGATGGTTCAAGAGGTTTGGTAGAAATATCTGACGATCCCAGACCATGTTAAAAAAATAATAGAAATACAAAATATATATGATATAGGTAAAACAAATACACAATTTTAGATATAAGGTCTATACAGCCAAGTCGTACTAGCAGGGTTGAGAAACCCCAAATACCACATAACACAAATACTACATAATAGTCCTAATTTTTCATGAACCTCAAAAAACATTAAATATACTAGGTATAAAACCCATATCTAACGTTTCCTTAGTATTTTTAACTAATAAACTTTCCCCGTTAACATACATTTAAAAGCAATCCCTACATTTTAAATTATCCTTATTACCTTTTTTTCAATAAAGCTGAGTACTACAATTAATAAACTGATGCTATTGCTGCTTTCGCATAAGAGGAAACCCTAACTTTTCTCGCTGCTCCAAATGGACTTGTGCTATTAACCTTGATAAGTACCGAATCTTTGTAATGTAACGCGTCCTCTCTGTTACAGAAACCACACCTCTTGCATCCAGAAGATTAAAAGTGTGGGAGCATTTGAGTATATAATCTAGGCTCGGCAATACCAAACCTTTTTCAGCCAACTGCGATGCTTCTTTTTCGTAGATCTCAAATAGCCTCTGCAACATCTCTGGGTTAGAAGCCTCAAAATTGTAAGTACATTGTTCTATTTCACCTTGGAGATGTATATCTCCATAGTTAATATGATCTGTCCACTTAATTTTCGTAATTGTTTCCACACCTTGTAAATACATTGCTAATCTTTCCAGCCCATAGGTAATTTCAACAGATACCGGATGACAATCAATGCCCCCACATTGCTGAAAATAGGTAAATTGAGTCACTTCCATCCCATCCAACCATACTTCCCAACCTGCTCCCCAAGCACCTACAGTTGCATCTTCCCAATTATCTTCTACAAATCGTACATCATGGTCTTCGGGATAAATATCCAAAGCTCGTAAAGAATCTAAGTAAATTTCTTGAATATTCTCTAATGATGGCTTAATAAGTACTTGGTACTGATAATAGTGTTGGAAACGATTTGGATTTTCCCCATAACGTCCATCTGTAGGGCGACGACATGGTTCTACATAGGCAACGGACCAAGGTTCAGGCCCTAATACCCTTAGAAAGGTATGTGGATTTTTGGTCGCTGCACCCTTCTCCATGTCATAGGATTGGCCTATCAAGCAACCATGCTGACTCCAGAAATTATTTAATATAGATATTAGGCGCTGAAAATTCACAACAACATCCCCTATTCCCTTAACTAAATACTAACAACTAAAGTTATGAATTCTAAAATACCCGCATTACCTAAATCAGTAATTATCTAAACTTCCCAACTATTCAGGTTTTGCTACGTTGGAATTTATAGTAAGACTTGATAATCGTGGATATTTAGTAAGACTTGATAATCGTGAACATATTTTTTATAAAAGGT